>JAYKHV010000150.1:0-4436 GCA_035285085.1 Lyngbya sp.
AATAGTTCAGCTTCATTCTCAACTAGATCCAAAGCTTTTTTTGCGCGAAAAACGGCCCTTAAAAAAGCTATTTGATTATTCCAAGCCGAGCGAGGTAGCAACGGCTCTTGAGAAGAATTACCTTCGTTTTTAGTAGTATTATCTTCCATTAGTAGATTCTCCTTATTTAAATAAATTAAATGATTTTAGCTGGACTATGATGTTTTCTTGGGGCAATCAGGGGGTGATTGCTCCCACAAGTTAGTTCTTGGTTGAAGTCCTGTTTAGACCAAGCTCATTTCTTTCTGCCAACTATCTGACCATTGGATAGAAGAAGAAGAAAAATGCAGAGGGTCATTGATTGGTAAAGGCGCATCAAGTGTCTCTTCAATCAGAACAAATCTGCCATTGTCAAACGGCACTCCAGCAGCGGGCTGTTCTAAATAAAATCGCTCTCGAATTCCCTTTTTCGCTTGAGTTAAGGCACGATGGTGACAGTAGGGATTATTCCCTCGGCGGTCAAAAAAGACATGGGCCGTCCAACTGCATCCCCCGCGACAGAGTTGAGCAAATTCACAGGTTTGACAGAACCCCCACAAATGCTCTGTTCCTTGGGGTGTATCGGCTCCTAAGTTGAAGCGCAATTCTGCTGCTTGTTCGACAATATCTCTTAAAGAGCGATCGCGGATATTGCCTCCTGTATAGGCCGCAGTGGGTAAAGAAGGACAGCCTTTAATTGCTCCATCAGCTTCAATCCCCAAGGCGGAGAGTCCAGCACTACAGCCTTGCCAGAATGTCCAAGCATCGCCGCCTCTCAGAAGTCGTTCGTAGGGACCATAGTAACCAATATTATTACCAGGTTGGACATCGACCCCTTCCTGTTTCGCTCGTTGGACGACACGGACAATCATCGGGTAAAGATCGAGCAATTCGTAGGGTTGTAGCAAAATTTGATGATTATCGGCGGCATTGCCCATTGGTACAGTTAACTGAATCTGCCAAGCAAATATGCCTGCATCGCGAATTTTTTCGTAGATTTGGGGAAATTCAGGAGCAGAGAGGCGATTAATTTGGGTATTACAACCAAAGGGAATCCCTACTTGTTTTAGGTGGCTCATCGTCTTAAATGCCCATTGCCAAGAGCCAGTTTTTCCTCTTAAGCGATCGTGGGTAGCTTCTAAGCCATCGACTGAGACGGAAACGACTTGAATTCCAGCATCTTTCATTTTTTGCGCGGTTTCTCGGCTAATTCCGAAGCCTCCTGTGGTCATGCCGCAAATCATCCCAGCTTCGGTGATAGCTTGGGCAATTTCCAGCCAGTCGGGACGCATGAAGGCTTCTCCGCCAATGAGGGTAACTTCTTGAATACCAACTTCCGCTAATTGTTGGACGAGGTTGAGAGCTTCTGCTGTCGATAGTTCTTGGGTACGGGCTTCCCCAGCCCGCGAACCACAATGTTGACAAGCGAGGTTACACTTTAGAGTAATTTCCCAGACAACGTAACTAATACGGCGATATTCGCTCATTTGATTCTCCTCAATGATTGTATGTTTTTAGCCCATCTTCAATCGACAAAATTAACCATGACTAAGCTTGCCAAAATAACAAGCCAACATTGAATTAAGAATATTCTTATTAAATCTGAGGTACTGACAGTCCATATATCGGTCGTACCCAGAATGGTGGTTTTGGTTTTAGAACAACTCCATACATTGGCTTAACTAGTGGACGAAGACCACCAAAAACTGCTTTTATTTCTTCCTCTGTCAGGGTTTTAAGTTCGTCATCGTTGGCAATTTCTTCTAAGAGTTGAGGACAAATTTGTTGAGCGTCATCTGAATTTAGATTTGACGAGTTTTGGGTTTCAAAAGACATGATAGACTCCTATTTGTGGGTAAATTAATAATTGTGGTAATCAAGTAGGCAAGGGATTGGCCAGTTATTCCATGATTTCAGAAGCATTACAGTTATGAGTAATTATTGAAGTCTAAAGAGTTTTTATTCTTATGCTTCCATAAATTAGTCCCTTGAAACGAAAACCACCAAAAACAGCTTTGATTTCTTCATCTGTCAGGGTTTTTAGTTCGTCATCGTTGGCAATTTCTTCTAAGAGTTGAGGACAAATTTGTTGGGCATTATCTGAGTTTAGATTTGACGAGTTTTGGGTTTCAAAAGACATGATAGGCTCCTATTTGTAGGTAAGTTAATAATTGTGGTAACCAATTAAGCGAGGGTTTGTGCAAAAGAAACTTAAGGTTCTTCGACTGTTCCATCAGCAATTCCAAAAACTATACTATTGGGAAAATCATCTACTGGTTCAATATAATTTGATTTCCCTTTCTTCAAGAGACATAATCGAAGAATCAAAATCATTCCTGTGTAGATTGATAGTAGAAATTCTAGCTATCGGATATTCTCCTAATGAAGTAAAAGTAGTTGTCTTGAGATTGGGTTGACCTCATCCATCTTTATTTAGATGAATACTCTTTCCTGAATTGGATTGACTTCCTCTGTAGTTAAAACTTGTTCATAGCGAGTAAGAGCGTTTTCTACGGCATTGTCAATTAAAGTCAGTGATTTGAATTTGGGGTATTAAGTTTTTCTCTTGGGTGGAGATGATCAATCGGCTACTTGATTGGGCTATTGGCAACCTTCCTTTGACAATAGTCCAAAATACTTAAGATGAAAATAAGTAAATCATAAAAAATCGGACAAAAGTGAATCAATTATGTCCTGAATTTAGGGGGATTTTGGGAGGGGAGAGTGGCTGAAAGGTTGATTTTTCGTTGAGAGGGATCAAAAAAGGGCGATTTTTGAGGACATAATTGTAACTGTTATGTCCTTTTTAAGTTGGGTTTAAGAGTTGCGCTGAGAATGAATATTGTTTACAGTTATCTCAAGAGACGTTGAATGTGACGTTTCACAAAATCTTAATCACTTTATTAATGGAGTCAATTATGGCTAGAATTAAAATTAATGACATCGAATCTGCTAGTTTTGCTTCCGAAAGTTATCTGAACGATTTACAAGAACTGGAAATGACTTCTGTGAAAGGAGGCTGGGGCTGGGTGTGGAAAGTTGTCCGATGGGTCGCGGTAGCAGTAGTGACTGCCCTATTGAGTTCCTCTTCAGAGCAATCGCCTAGTCAACCTCAACCTAGCCCTGAGGGGAACAGTGGTGGTGGTGGTCGTGGTAGTGCTAATTTCAACATAGCCCTACATTAGACTGCATAAAGCTTAATTAATTTCATACCCTTCTGAATGAGTTACAGAAATTTTTTAGGATTTACGCATTAACAAAATAGTAAGATTGTGTAACAACAAAACTGCGCCATCTGAACCACATTGAAAAATCTACATGAAGGGAGAAAATGTTCGGTCAACCTGACTCATTTTACTGAAAATCTCGCGGAAAGTAACAGTGGATAGCAGTTTTTCATGATACACAAAAAACGATTTTTGTCAGTGCGTAAATTTTATTTTTGTTAACGTCAGAAACTATTCTCGCTAAACTCAGTACAAAAAATTAAGTCTTACTGCATAAAGTTTTCAGCAAAATGGAATCTAGAGAGTAAATGAATAAAGACACTAACCTATTTCATGCACTTTCCTCAAATTACAATATTGAGTTGTGGATAGATAATCAACTTGTTAACTTGGTAATGATTTCCACTTGCTCCCTTTTCTGCGTCAGCCAGTCATCTAAAAACTCAGACAGGATTTCTAAACGTAACATCGCTTCTAACTCTGGCTTAATAATCTCCTCAACAAAAATCACATGAACCCCCTTGGCCGTCATCACAGGTTTTAACAACTGCGGAGGCTTGGCCGCAAAAACCGCCGCACTAACCTCTGGTCTTAAATCCTGACGAGTCACCTTACCCAAATAGCCACTCTTACGTTGTAACTCCACATCCGTAATATACTGGCGTGCCACCTCATAAAAAGTGACTTCCTTTTCCTGAATACTATAAAATAACTCCATCGCCAAATCAGGATCATCTAACACAATCTCATAGATAACTGTACTAGCGTAATTCAATTGATTAGCATAAAAATAAGGCTCCACCTTATCCGCAAAAAGATGCTGCATTAACTTACCTGATATTACGCCAAACTCTACTATTTTCTCAAAATCATTCACCGAAAGCTGATGCGTCTCTAGCCATTGATGAGTATCCTTGGCGGTATCCAATTGATTCATTAATCGAAATTGATCCGCCGCTTGTTGAAGTTCCTCATCCTCAACTTTAATGCCCGCTTCCACCGCAGCATCCTCAATAATCTGACGCTTAACAATCTGCTCAATTATCTCAGGAAGCTGACAGGATAACGGGTGCATCCCAGTTAGGACTGAGCATAAATACTCAAAAGGGGTGAACGATTAAGATAAGCACATCGTAGACGAAGAATCAAAGGAACACTTTCTCGATTCCAACGAGCACCTGACAGTTTGAC
>JAYKHV010000151.1:0-43439 GCA_035285085.1 Lyngbya sp.
CTTACGATAACCTTTGTAAACGGCTTGCTGAAGAATCTCCGGCTACTTTTGCACGGTGGTTACTGGGAACGAATCCCGGAAATATTCAAGTTCTTAAAACCGAACTGAGTCTCGAACCCATTAGTGCGGATGCGATCACGTTTTTAGAAACATCCTCGCAAATTTTGCATCTAGAATTTCAAACGCAACCGACCTCCGAACCCCCTTTACCGTTACCGAAGAATTTGTTACGGAAACAACCCGACATCGCTATCGAGTGATACGGATGTGGGAACAAAACCCCGATATTTTCCTGAATGAGTTGGCTTTGTTACCCTTAGCACCTCTAGCCCAAACCAATTCCCCAGAAACATTGTTAACCCAAGTCGCCGCAGAAGTGGCTAAAATTGAAGCAATAGAACAGCGTCGAAATGTCTTAGCCGCAGTCCAAATTATAGCGGGTTTAAGATATAACAAAACCCTGATTCAACAATTACTCCGGGAGGATATTATGCGAGAATCTGTGATCTATCAAGATATTCTTCAACAAGGAATTCAACAAGGGGTTCAACGGGGACGAGAAGAAGGCCGAGAAGAAGGACGAGAAGAAGGAGAAGCGAATTTAATTATTCGTCTATTAACTCGTCGGTTTGGTGAACTTCCCCCCCAGCTTCCCCAACAAATTCGGAGTTTATCTCTCACTCAGTTGGATGCTTTGGGTGAGGAATTGTTGGATTTTACAGATCTTAGTGAAGCGATCGCTTTTCTGGAACAGTCTCAATCAGAAAACGATTCAAAATAGGCAATAGGCAAAAGGTAGGAGTGAGCGCGTTCCGTAGTCCGCTTCGCCTACAGAAGTTCAGAAGTTCAAAAATTATCTGTAAAACTGATAACTGAAAACACTGGTCACTGTTCACTGTAAACTGTTCACTGTTAAAAAGCTACCCTAGAAATTCCTAGAGTAGCTCGATTAATATTAAGTTGCAAAAGGGGAAACTGCGATTAACTCGGGAAGCGAGTCATCGCAGAGTCCGGCTTTAAAAGCCGGAGTACCGATGACTACGCGATCGCCGCAACCCGAACGTCATTATTGGCTAAAAGGTCTTGCAACTCCTCGGAGTCAACCGTCTCTTTCTCAATTAACATTTCCGCTAATTTATCGAGAATATGACGATTTTCCATCAACACATTTTTAGCACGAGCATAAGCTTCATCAACCAACTTGCGAACTTCTTCGTCAATGGTTGCCGCAGTTTCTTCGGAGAAATCCCGCTCGGACATGATATCACGGCCGAGGAAAACATTTCCCTGTTGGCGACCCAAAGCAACAGGCCCGAGGCGATCGCTCATTCCGTAACGAGTGATCATCTGACGCGCCACGCGAGTCACCTGTTGTAAGTCGTTAGAAGCGCCTGTGGTGACTTCTTCTTCGCCGAAAATAATTTCTTCAGCCAGACGTCCGCCCAAAGCAACGGCCATCTGATTTTGCAGATAGGAACGGCTAAACAAACCGGAGTCCATGCGATCTTCACTGGGCATGAACCAAGTTAACCCACCCGCACGACCGCGAGGAATAATGCTGATTTTTTGTACGGGGTCGTAGTCCGGCATCAACGCACCGACCAAAGCGTGACCCGCTTCGTGGAAAGCAACTAGGGTTTTGCGTTTTTCGCTCATTACCCGATCTTTCTTCTCGGGGCCTGCGAGTACGCGATCGATGGCATCGTTAACCTCATCCATCGAAATTTCAGTTAAGTTGCGACGGGCCGCCAAAATAGCCGCTTCGTTGAGCAAGTTGGACAGGTCCGCACCGGTAAAGCCAGGAGTCCGACGGGCAATTTTTTCTAAGTCTACGTCTTTGGCGAGGGTTTTGCCGCGAGCGTGAACCCGCAGAATTTCCAGACGGCCGGCGTAGTCGGGACGGTCAACAACCACCTGACGGTCAAAACGACCCGGACGCATTAACGCCGCATCCAAGACGTCAGGACGGTTGGTAGCGGCAATAATGATAATTCCGGTATTGCCTTCAAAACCATCCATTTCGGTGAGTAACTGGTTGAGGGTTTGTTCCCGCTCATCGTTACCGCCACCTAAACCCGCACCCCGTTGACGACCTACGGCGTCAATTTCATCGATAAATACGATACAGGGGGCGTTGGCTTTGGCTTGTTCAAACAGGTCGCGGACACGGGACGCACCCACACCCACGAACATTTCTACAAATTCTGAACCGGAGATGCTGAAGAAGGGAACACCCGCTTCACCCGCAACGGCTTTGGCGAGGAGGGTTTTACCTGTTCCAGGAGGGCCGACTAACAGCACGCCTTTGGGAATTTTTGCACCAACTGCGGTAAAGCGATCGGCATTTTTCAGGAAGTCTACCACTTCGCTGAGTTCGAGTTTGGCCTGTTCAATGCCAGCTACATCCCCAAAGGTGACTTGAGTTTGCGGTTCCATTTGAACTCGGGCTTTCGACTTGCCGAAGTTCATGGCTTGGCTTCCCGGGCCGCTTTGGGCGCGACGCAACAGGAAAAATAAGCCAACTAACAGTAAAATGGGGAAGAACAAGCTGCTGAGAGCTTTCAACCAGAAGCCCTCATCGCTTTGAGGCATTACGGAAATGTCAACGTTATTGTCGGTCAGAATATCGATTAAGCCGGGATCGGGGGGAAGGTTCACCATAATTTTGGAACCGTCCTCAGCGGTAACGAGAGCCTTGGAGCGATCGGCGCTGAGGCTGACCCGCTCAACCTGATTATTCTCGACTTCTTGAATAAATGTGCTATATTTCCAACTTTCCCGTGTTTGAGGTTGTTTATCAAAGAAGGCTGTTGCCAGGGCGATGACAACAATTGCTAAAAGTGCATATAAGCCTGCGTTTCTCCACCGTTTGTTCACCGGGGTCTATCCTCCTAATGTTGCTCGGAGTCCTGTGGACTCTGGTATCTTTTTTATTATGTTTACCAATCTTAACGTATTTTTCACGAATTCTGGGGTTCGGGACAAGAAGCCTTAACATTTGATCGCGATCTGTTGTAACCCCATATCGGGAGCAGGGCCGTTTCGTTCTCAGTTAAAAATTGCCGGGGGGGGATGGGGTGATGGGGGGATGGGGAGGTGGGGAGAGGACTTTTTTCTAATTAAAAATACCTTTTTGTTAATAAAAATCCTCTCTATCTCCCCACCTCCCTACCTCCCTACCTCTCCACCCCCCCCACCAATCAAGTTTTAGGGCTAGAATGAAACGGCCCTGCCCTCAGAAGGGGTTCAAGTTAAAATCACCGTTTGTGATTCTTGATCTGAGCTTCAATCGCCAAAAAAGCTGACTTGAATTTCTATTTAGAAAGACAAGCAATTGTATTAAAGTTATATGTTTGAACTTGAGTTTTCAATTAAGTCGGCTGTGAGTTATTTTCAATCGGGAGACTATTTTAAAGCCGAGCTAGTTTGCCATCAAATTTTGGAAAATGTTCCCAATTGTGAGATTGCCATGAAACTGTTAGGCAAAATTCATCATCAGAATTTGAAGCCCAAATCGGTGAAAAATTATGCGGCCGAAGCCTATCACTTATGGTACTACAATAGTCATGTTTGGACAACCACAACCTGGGCGGGAGTGAGTGCGCTCAAGTCCCCTTGTGATATGTGGAACTATCAAGAAATTATTTTTGAGTTAAAACCGAGTTTAATTATTGAGTTTGGAACTCGTTACGGAGGAGCGACGTTATTTTTTGCTCATCTCCTCGATCAAATCCCTCAAACTTCTAAAGTTTTTTCGGTGGATAACGATCATAGTAGTCTCGACCATCGGGTTAAGCAACATCCTCGCATTGAACTGATGCTTTCATCCTCAACTCATCCCGTCGTTGCTCAAAGAATATCGAGATTAAGACAAGAATTTTCGGGGCGAGTTTTTGCGATTTTGGATAGCGACCACAGCAAAGATCATGTCTTAGAAGAAATGATCTTATTACGTCCTCTTTTAACATCAGGAGATTATTTAATTGTCGAAGATGGGAATGTTAACGGTCATCCCGTTTTACCAGAATGGGGAGAAGGCCCTTATGAAGCGATAGAAACCTATTTTTCCCAATATCCCTACGATTATAAACTGGATGAACAACGAGAGCAGAAATTTGGTTTTACCTGGGCGCCCAAAGGATTTTTAATTCGCCGTTAACCCATCAGAGTTTAAGATGAAATTTAGATTGCATCAACCCACTTTAAACTTATTGGAAGGATTATCTGGAGTCGAACTCGGGGCTGCGGCTCATAATCCTTTTGGTGTGAATGCGATTAATATTGCACCTAAATTTGATGAACAAGTTTATCGAGAGAGTCAAGTAGAAATGGGTGAAACTCCAACTCAAATTGATCTCTACGGAGATGGGAGCAATATTCCCGTCGAAAACAACAGCCAAGATTTTGTATTATCTAGTCATGTTTTTGAACATATTCCTAATCCGATACAAGCCTTTTTAGAATGGGAAAGGGTTCTTAAACCGGGAGGATATATTGTGATGATTGTTCCCCAACCGGATGCTTTATTGGGTGATAATCGACCGTTATCAACTTATGATAAACTGATTCAAGCTTACCACGAAAACTGGACGATTGAAACCGCACCTCCCGGAAGTTGTTATTCCGATCATTACTGGAAATTTACTTCAACAACCTTGAGAGGATTTATTGCCAAGTTAAACTCAGGAGTCGAAAATGTACCTCCCATTGATTGGAAATTGATTGGAGTTGAAGATCCAGATAGTAAAGTCGGAAATGGATTTTGGCTGGCTTATCAAGTTCCATAATTTAACTTTAAACTTAAACAGTATTTGAATGCCATATCTCAGACTATTACCGGAAAAAAATATGAGTTCTCAAGCTAAATTTAATGTTCGACCTCTAATTAGTATTATTGTTCCCGTTTTCAATCCACCCGAAGCCTATTTAAGAGCGGCTATACAATCGGTTCTGAATCAAACCTATTCTCATTGGGAATTGTGTATTGCTGATGATGCTTCAACCTTCCCTTATGTGCGAACAGTTTTAGAAGAATACGCTCAACAAGATACTCGAATTAAACCGATATTCAGAACGGAAAATGGTCATATTTCAGCTTGTTCTAATTCGGCGTTAGAAATTGCAACGGGTGAATTTATTGCGTTGCTCGATCACGATGACTTACTCACTTCTGACGCTTTAGAAGAAGTTGTGCGGCTACTTAATCAACATCCAGAAGCCGACATGATTTATTCCGATGAAGATAAAATAGACGATGATAATCAATTTAGAGAAGCCGCCTACAAACCCGATTGGTGTCCCGATTCATTTCTCTCGCGGATGTACACCTGTCATTTGGGTGTTTATCGTCGATTATTAATCAATGAAATCGGAGGTTTTCGGATTGGGTTTGAAGGAAGTCAAGATTATGATTTGGTCTTGAGACTCACAGAAAAAACAGACAAAATCTTTCATATTCCGAAAATTCTTTATCACTGGAGAATGCACTCGGCTTCAGCTTCTATGTCACAAACGGCTAAACCTTACGCTTATGAAGCCGCAACCAAAGCATTAACAGAAGCCATGCAAAGACGCAATGAAGGCGGAAAAGTTATTCCTTTAAAAGATTCTCCGGGGTATTACAGTATTCGCTATGAAATTGATCGCTCTAAACTTGTTAGTATTATTATTCCGACGCGAGATTATGGCAGTATTTTGCATCAGTGTTTAAACTCTATTTTTCAGAATACAAGCTATCCCAACTATGAAGTGATTGTGATTGACAATGGGAGTGTTGAAGCCGAAACTCAAAACATTTTCAACTTTTGGAAACAACAAAAACAAGATCAATTTAAGACCTATCGTTTAGACATTCCCTTTAATTATTCTCGGTTGAATAACTATGGGGTCAGCCAAGCAAAGGGAGAGTATTTAATCTTTTTGAACAATGATACAAAAGTCCAGAGTTCCGATTGGATAGAGGCTTTGGTTGAACAAGCTAAACGTTCTTCAATAGGAGCGGGAACTGGATTGCTTTTGTATCCCGATAAAGCATTGCAACACGCCGGATTTGTCTTGAGTGAAAATCAAATTTCGAGTTCCTTTTATCAGGGAATTTCTAAAATTAACGATTATGATACGTTCTTACAAATCAGCTTAATTAATAATGTTTCGGCGGTGAGTGGAGCCTGTTTAGCCTGTCGTCGAACTGTATTTGAGGAAGTTGGAGGATTTGATGAAGCACTCCCTTTTATATACAACGATGTTGATTTTTGTTTAAAATTAACTGCTCATGGATATCGAAATATTTATCTTCCTCATGTTCGGCTTTACCATCAAGAATTCAAAAGTTGGGATGTAGAATTCACCCCAGAGCAACGGAGTCAAATTCAGGATTATGCTCAAAAAACAATCCAACAACGATGGAGTAAAATAATCAATTCTGATCCCTGTTGTAGTTCTCATTTTATTCAAAAATTCACCGCTCAAAAAGCAGAAGTTCCTTTAGTTCACAAACATCAGCGAATTGTGAGTTATCCTTTAGTGAGTGTCTGTATTCCAACTTATAATGGCGAGAAATATTTGGTCGAATGTTTAGAGAGTGTTTTCTCTCAAACCTATCCTCATTTAGAAATTATTATTTCTGATGATGGTTCAACCGATAACACTTTAGCTATTGCTCAATCTTTTAAATCAAAATTCTCGGGGAACTTTCAAATTTTCAGTCATTGTCAGTATGGATTAGCTATTAATTGGAATTACGCCATATCTCAAACTCAAGGAAAATACATAAAATTTCTATTTCAAGATGATATTTTAGCAAACAACTGTATTGAAGAATTAGTAAATTTAGCAGAGCAAGATGAAAAAATAGGATTGGTCTTTTCTCGTCGTGAAATGTTGGTTTCTCCCGAAGCCGAATCCAATCAATATTGCCAAGAAGTTAGTGTTTATGCTAAAGATATTGATAAACATTGGCTGAATCTAAAATCAATACAAGAGGGAAAAGAACTCCTCGCTGTTCCCTATTTATTAAATCATCCCATCAATAAAATCGGAGAACCCAGTACCGTTTTAATCCGCAAAAGTGTCTTTCAGAATGTCGGAATGTTCGATCCCGAACTTCATCAACTGCTTGATTTAGAAATGTGGTTCAGGATTATGAGTCAATATAAAATCGGTTTTGTCAATAAAAGCTTGTCTCAATTTCGGATTCATCCAGAACAATTATCAATAGTAAATAAACTTCGAGGAAATAGTCAAAATGATATCCATAACTTGTATCAAAAAATTGTTAACAGTTCTTATTTTAACTGTTTGGACTCAAAGCTTCAATCTCAATTAATGCAAACCGTACAAAAGACATCCGAAAGTCAGAATGAATTTGACTTAAAAAACTTAAATATTTCTGAAACTGAGCCAAGTATTGAGCCAGATAATCAGCCTTTTTGGTCAGTCATAGTCCCAACTTATAAACCCAATCGGGAATATCTTACACAAACGCTTAAAAGTATCCTCAATCAAAGCTTGGCTATCGAGGAAATGCAAATAGAAATTGTTGATGATTGTTCCCCCGATGAAGATTTAGAACCATTCGTTAAACAGATTGCAGGTAATCGCATTTCATTTTATCGACAACCTCGAAACTTGGGTTTAATTGGAAATTGGAATGATTGCATTCAACGTGCGAAAGGAAAATGGGTTCATATCCTCCATCAAGATGACTTGGTTTTGCCAGAATTTTATCATAAATTGCGAGAATTGTTAGAGGAATATCCCCAAGCGGGTGCGGGTTTTTGTCGTCATTATTATGTTGATGCAGAAGGAAAACAGCGTTCAATTTCGGCTTTAGAACAAGAAAATTCGGGAATTCTTGATAACTGGATCGAACGAATTGCGGTAATGCAACGGGTTCAATTTGCTTCAATTGTTGTTAAACGAAGTGTATATGAAACCCTCGGAGGATTTTCTCAAGATGCGGGTTCAGCAGCAGACTGGGAAATGTGGAAACGCATCGCAGCACATTATTCTGTTGTGTATGAACCTCAACCTTTGGCTTGTTATCGTCTCCATTCAAGTTCGGAAAGTTCTCGCTTAATTTCAGTGGGTGAAAATATTACAGATACCCTCAAAGCTATTGAAATTTCTCATTCTTATCTTCCCCCAGAAAAAGCAGAAACCCTCTCCAAACAAGCGCGAGAACACTATGCTTTTTATGCGTTAAATACAGCAAAACAGATGTTAGGAGTAGAAGACGAAAAAGCGGCGATCGCACAAATTAAAGCCGCGCTAAAATGCAGTCAATCTCAGCAGGTGAAAGAGGCGATTATTCAGTTATTGAGTTCGGAACAATTGGGAGATAAAAATTTAAACTTCAACGAAATTTTAACAGAAGTAACCAGTTTATCAGAACAATATCGCCAAAACTCCAACAACCCAACGGTTATTGAAAACCTGCGAAAAATTCGCCAAACTTTAGCACAATTTTGGCTGAACACTTCGTTAAATAAATTGGATAGTGTTTATACAGAAGATGCTGGAAAAATCCACCAGACTTTACTCAACAGTGGGATTAAAAATGAACCGCTAACCGAAGCCGAACAGTCAGCCGTTCATCAGTGGATAGCCTATCTTTCTAAGGGTTTGAATCAACAAAATGCGATTCAACATCTCCTCGCCACGATGTTGTATTATTATCCCCATCAACTCACGTCTCAATGGTATCAAAACGCTCCCATTCCGAACTGGTTTGTTAATGATTATTTGACGTTTATGTTGACCTCTCCTCAATTTTTTCAGGAACGGGGAGAAGTTGAACGTTATTATTCTTATCTAAAAGGATGGATTGACTATCTTCACAGCCGAATTTTTAGCGATAAAAGCTCAAAAGTTTGGCAAGATATCGCCAATGTTTTTATGCGGAGAATGAATGCGATTCCGCTTTATTTTAGTTCTGCAAATCTCAAAGAACTTTACATAAAACGAGCGGAAATTATGGAGTTTGCGATCTTAAGTCAGGGAAATAAGCTGAATTATACCTTTCCGAAACGATCCGAAAACCGAGATAAAATTCGCTTAGGAATTCTCAGCACTCACTTCAACCCGCAAACCGAAACCTATTCAACTTTACCTGTTTTTGAACATCTCGATCAAAATCAATTTGAGATTATTCTCTACACCTGTCAGGTGAATAATCATCCTTTAGAAAAATATTGTCAGAGTCGTGCGGACCGCTGTATAAAACTCCCGCAAAAATTAAGCGATCAAGTTCAAACTATTCGAGGGGATGATTTAGATATTCTTTTAATTGGTACGAATGTTACCGCAGTTACCAATTCTATTACCCTGTTAGCGTTACATCGACTCGCAAGAATTCAAGTGACTTCGACTTCTTCCTGTGTCACAACGGGAATGCGAAATATTGATTATTATATCTCGGGAAATTTAACGGAATCTCCCCAAGCACTTCAACAATATAGTGAAAAATTGGCGGTGATTGAAGGAACCGCACACTGCTTTAATTACTATGCGATCGCACCCGCTCAACCGACGGTTAACCCCCAACGTTCAGATTTAAAAATCGATGAGAATACGCTTGTGTTTATCTCAGGTGCGAACTTTTATAAAATTATACCCGAATTGAGAGAAACTTGGGCAAAAATTCTCGCCAAAGTTCCCAATTCTGTTTTAATTCTCTATCCTTTTAACCCCAACTGGACATCGAGTTATGCTCGGATTCCCTTCTTAAATCGCTTAAAAACCGCTTTTAAACAGTACAACGTTCAACCCAGTCGTTTGCTGATTTTAGATACTCAACCCAGTCGAACCGATATTAAACAATATTTGAAATTGGCGGATGTCTATCTCGATTCCTATCCGTTTTCGGGAGTAAATTCTTTGGTTGATCCGTTGGAAGTGGGTTTAGTAACTGTGACTCAAGAGGGTGATTCTTTCCGTTCGCGGATGGGTGCTTCTCTGTTGCGATCGCTGGCTTTAAATGATTTAATTGTTGATAGCGAAGACGCTTATATTAACTTGGCGGTTCAGTTGGCGACAGACGCCAAACTCCGACAACAATATCGCCAAGAAATTCAACAAAAAATGCAGCAAAATCCGCCATTTTTAGATAGCTTTAGTTATTCTAAAAAAATGGAGTCGCTGTTTCAGCAACTTTTTAAGACTTGGAAACAGCATCAACAATTACCCGAAATTCCCCTCAATACTCCGATCCAAAGACGGGATTATTTATCGGAATTAGTTCATTATGTGAATCTTTACGCACTCAATCCTTCCGATGAAAGGATTATTGAACGTTTGCGTCAACTTCGTAAAGCAATGGCGGAATATTGGTTAAAAATTTCTCCCCATCAATTAGAAGAAGTTTATAAAGGACACATGGGAAGTGGTTATCAAGTGTTACTCAGTCGGGGAATTCAAAATGAACCTTTACTCGAAGCTGAAGGTAAATTTGTTGATGAACTCACGCAAGTGGCGACGGGTTTAAAACATCCGAATGCACTGAACTGTTTGATTGCGGCGATGTTATATTATGTTCCCGGTAAAATGTTAGTTCGTGATGCTGAGAAACGTTTACCAAGTTGGTTAATTCAAGACTATAAAACTGTATTTGAAAATCAACAGGCTTTGCAGAAAGTTGAACAAACTTTAGCCGCAGCACAGATGAAACCTACACCGGAAACGGTAACAGAAAATATTTCTCATCTGAAAACTCAACAGTTTCAAAATCGCCTACAAGGTTGTCTGAATTTGTATTATATTGATCCGTCAAATCAATCGGTTATCGAAGAATTACGTCTAATTCGGCGACAATTGGCTGATTTTTGGTTAACTGTAGCAGAAACCGAGTTAGAATCAGTTTATCAAAGTTCTATCGGATCTTGTTCTCAATTGTTCTATAAAAGTGAGTTTCTCCGCGAACCTTTAACGGAGACAGAACAGCAATTTTTCCAACAATTAACCCACGAGTTAAAGTCAAGATTGCATCCTGAAAAATTCGTTAATTCTTTCTTGGCGGCGAGGTTGTATTCTCCTTTGGAACAATTGCAAATTCCAGAAGTTTCGGCTTTACCGACGTGGTTACAAGGGGCGGGTTTGTGAGATTAAAAACCCGGTTTCTTTGATAAACCGGGTTTTTGACTTGTATTTTTTGGCTTGTACCAGGTATCGAATTAATCGGTGATGGGAAGTTTTGCTTTTGATTTTTTGGATTTAGAAGAACGTTTGGTTTTCCGTTTTTCGCCTGAGAAGATCTTCTGAAGCCAATGTTGAAAATTATCAACGTAGGTGAACCAAACCGGAACAACAACTAAAGTTAATAACGTCGAAGTTGTCATTCCGCCAATGACTGCGATCGCCATCGGGCTGCGAGTTTGAGAACCCGCCCCCAATTCTAATGCAATCGGAATCATTCCCGCAATCGTCGAAAGTGTGGTCATCAAAATCGGACGTAAACGAGAGACTCCGGCTTCAATTACCGCATAAAATTGAGGCTTTCCTTCTCTTTCATTGGCTAACGAACAGTCTACCAACAAAATCGCGTTTTTCGTCACCAAACCCATCAATAAAACAATTCCAATTAAAGCAAATAATCCCAACTCTTTCTGCGCCACCAACAACCCCAATAACGCCCCGCCAATGGATAG
Source organism: Lyngbya sp. (assembly GCA_035285085.1). Classification (GTDB taxonomy): domain Bacteria; phylum Cyanobacteriota; class Cyanobacteriia; order Cyanobacteriales; family Microcoleaceae; genus Capilliphycus. The sequence goes on from JAYKHV010000151.1 coordinate 11,643, forward strand.
CGGTAACGCCATTAAAATCGAAAAGGGAAGTAAGAAATTGTTGTACAACAACACCAAAATCGCATAAATTCCCAACACCGCCAAACCCAACGCACTCAAAAATCGGGTGAAGATATCAATCATAATTTTGGCATCTCCATCGGACTTTTCTTCGACATCAGGCGGAAGCGGATTCATTGCGGGTAACGCTTGAACTTTCGCCAACGCATCGCCTAAAGACATCCCTTGTAAATTCGCTTCTACTGACACTTGACGCGCCCGATCAAAGCGATCGATTGTTGCGGGTCCGCTGCCAATGGTAATATCAGCAACGGCAGATAATGGCACTAAATCGCCCGTTTGACTGGGAATTTGTAGGTTGCGAATGATATCAAAATTGTTTCTAAATTCCTCTGCTAATTGAACTCTAATCGGAATTTGACGGTCGGCCAAATCAAACTTTGCTAAATTAGATTCGTTATCGCCTAAGGTTGCCAGTCTTGCAGTCCGGGCGATTGATTGCACGGAAACGCCCAAATCTCCCGCCCTTTCCGGATCGGGTTTGATCAGTATTTCGGGTTTAACTAAACTGGCGCTAGATGTCACTTCTACCAACCCCGGAATCTCCCGCATTTGACGTTCTAATTCATTCGCCGCTTGGGTTAACGCTTGGGGATTTTCGCTCGTTAAAACAATCGAAAGATCCTTACTTCCCCCACCCGCACCTTCAGCCTGAAAACTAATTCTCGCGCCGGGAACTTGTTCAAACTTTAGGCGCATTTCCTGTTCAAATTCTTCTTGAGAAACCTGCCGTTCATCTCGGGGCTTGAGATTAACATAAATCGTTCCTTTATTCACCCCTGCATCACTATTACCGCCACTTCCAACTACGGCTAATACATTGGTAACGGCCGGATTTTCACCCAGTAATGCCGTTGTTTGTTGGGCGGTTTTGTCGAGTTCCTGCAAGGTAGAACCCGGTGGGAGTTCAATTAATACTGTGCTTAAACCCGTATCTCCGTTATCAAATAATCCCTTGGGAATCATCGGAACTAATTGTAAACTGCCGACAAAAAATGCAACAGCAATTGCCAGGGTTAATACCTTGTTTCGCAGGGAAAAACGCAATAAACCCCGATAAGGATGAAAGCGATTTTTGGTGGATTGATATTCAGAAACCGTTATCTCTTTTGGTTTTTTCGGCTTTAATAATCTCGCCCCCAACATCGGAGTTACGGTACAAGCAACCAAGGTGGAAAACATCGTTGAAACCGCAACTGTTACGCCAAAGGGTTGAAAGAATTGACCCGGAACACCCCCCATAAAGGCAACGGGTATAAACACGGCGACAATGGTTGCAGTTGTGGCGACAACCGCCAACCCAATTTCTGCGGAAGCATCGAGGGCGGCTTGAAAGGGTGTTTTCCCCATTTCAACGTGTTGGTCGATATTTTCCATCATACAGATCGCATCATCAACCAAGTTCCCCATTGCCAAAGCTAAGGCTAATAAGGTCATACTATTGAGGGTATATCCCAATAGTTTCATTACCATAAATGTCGGTAAAATTGACAGGGGTAAAGCGATGGCTGTGATTAACGTTGGCCGCCAATCTCTTAAAAACACACCGACGACAATAACGGTTAAAATTGACCCCAAAACTAACGCATCAATTGAAGCTTGATAGGAGTCTCGAATCGAGTCCGCATCGGTTAAAATCAGTTCTAAACTAATATCATCCGGTAGGGTTTTCTCCAACTCGGCAACGGCTTCGCGAACCCCTTCTTCAACAGTAACTAACGTGCTACCCGTACTTCTAAAAACGGAAAAGGTAACAACAGGTTCTCCAATTTCTTGAGAATCTGAATTCGGAGAATTTTCTACATCAAAATAACGGGCAACCTGACGAACTTCCCCAAACCCATCAACCACATTGGCGAGACTTGAAAGGGGAATTGAACCGCCAGAAGGAAGCACAATCGGATAATTTCTTAACGCTTCAACCGTTTTAGCACTTCCTAACGTGCGAATACTCTTTTCTGTCCCGCCAAATTGCGATCGCCCTCCGGGTAAATTAATATTAAAAGCCCGAATTTGATCGTTAACTTGGGTCGCCGTAATTCCTAAACTTTGAAGTCGATCTGGGTTTAACTCAATCCGAATTTCGCGATTGACACCTCCATCCCGTTGAATTTGCGCCACACCGGGAACATTGAGTAACTCGCGGCTAATAGTTCGATCCACTAAATCACTCAATTCTTCAACGGATCTTTGAGGAGAAGTCACCGCATAAGTCATTACAATTCCCCCCGCAAACCGCAACCGTTGCACAACCGGATCGTTAATATCTTGGGGTAAATCTTGACGAATTTGGGCGATCGCATTTCTGACATCATTGGTGGCGCGATCGCTATCTGTTCCTAAAATAAAACTAACGCTTGTTGTGGAAACTCCATCTTGAACCGTCGAGGTTAAACGGTCAATATTTCCCAAACCCGCCACCGAATCTTCAACTTTTTTTGTAACTTGAGTTTCTAATTCGGTCGGACCGGCGCCGGGTTGAGTGACGGTAATCGTAACTGCGGGAATATCAATATTAGGAGTGTCATCAATTCCTAACTGTGGAAAAGACATTAACCCCACGACAGTTAAAATTAGAAATAAAACTAAAGTGGGAACGGGTCTTTTAATTGACCAAGCCGATAAGCTAAATTGAGACATTTTTCAATCCGAAAGAATAGAATCTAAAAGCGAGTTAATTCTGAACCAACTACATTAACAGCATCACCATCTTTGAGATAAGCGGCGCCGGAAACCACCACGCGATCGCCAAGATTTAAACCGCTTTTAATTTCGACTTTTGCCTGATTCAAATCTCCGCCAAAGCCGCGAATTTCACCCACTTTAATCGGAGTGGCTTCCACCCGGTCATTGTCGGTTAATCGATAGACAATTGAACTGCCATCGGCTTGGGGAACAACAGCTTTTGCGGGAATTTTTAAACCTTGGGTGCTGCTGGTGGCGATCGCCGCTCTTAAAAACATTCCCGGACGCAAAAAAGAACCCGAAATTGCACCGAGGGGGGGAAGATTAATTTTAACGGTTGCTTTGCGACTTTCCGGGTCAATTAACGGCGCAATTTCTCGCACCGTTCCCTGTACTTTTAACTTAGAATCCGCATCGGAAGTAATCGTAACAGGCGCTCCCAATTTCACTTGAGAAAGTTGAGTTTCGGGAACTTTGGCGTGCAGTTCTAACTGATTTTCGGCGATAATGGTAAACAGTTCTTCGGTGCCGTTGGTGACGTCTCCCACGCGGGCGACTCGGTTGGCAATTACACCGGTTGCCGGGGCGCGAACATTGGTATCTTCTAACTGGGTTTCGTAGTAGCGAACTTGCGCCTGGGCTTCGCTGACTTCGGCTTGCGCCACCGCAATGTCTTCCGGGCGGGTTCCGTTGGTTAACTCATCCAAATTACTGCGAGCTTCGGCAACTTCGGCCCGGGCCATCGCGATTTCTTCGCTGCGGGCGCCATTTTGCAACTGTCGCAGGGCTTGACGTTCCATTTCCACGGTCGCCTCCAACCGTTCTACCTGACTTCGCTGACCTTGTTTGAGTTGTTGAATGCGCCTTTGGGCTTCATCGACTAAAGCGCTGAGTCGGCGTTCATTTTGCAAATATTCCTCTAAACTATCTTCGGAAACCGCCCCCTGATCTTTTAAGGCTTGATAGCGGCTCACCCGTTCGCTGGCCAATTGCAGATCGGCTTTGTTGGCGGCGAGTCGGGCTTCGGCTTGGGCAATTTCATCGTCCAAACTCCCCGATCGCGCATCGGCTAACCGGGCTTCGGCTTCATTGAGTTTAGCGCTCGCGACGGCTATTTCTTCGGGACGGGTTCCGGCTTCGAGTTGGTCTAAATTTGCCAAAGCCCGATCTAACTTGGCCTGGGCTGCGGCAATTTGTTCGGGACGGGTGCCGGTTTGCAGTTTGCTGAGGTTCGCTTGCGCCCTGGCTAACCCCGCTTCGGCTTGGGCCATTTGCGATCGCAGGATCGAATCATCTAAAATAGCCAACAGTTGACCCCTTTCGACGAGATCGCCTTGGTCGGCGAGAACCCGTTGAATTTGCAGTCCGCTGGCTTCGGGAAGCACCGGTAAGAGATCGTAAGCTTCTACGGTTCCGGTCGCGTCTAACTGGCGCTCAACGGTCGCTAACTCAACGGGTGCGGCTGTCACCGTTTGGACGGAAGCGGGACTCTGGGCGGCAACCTCAACGGTCTGGGTTTCGCGGTTCGTGGGTGCGGAGGCTTGAGTTTTGGGGTTGACATAGAAGTGCATCACTGCTATTGTCCCCAGAATACCCAGTCCCAAACCGGAGATCATCCCTCCCCATCGGCCAGAACCGGGGTCAGAGGTTGAAGGTTCTTCTTCCTCTTCGAGTTCGGTATCCCCTGAAAACTCGGTTTGGCTTTGGGGAGTCAGAACCTGTTCGATCAGGCTTTCACTCTCGGGGGGTTCGAGTGAGCGATCACCTATCGGTTCGTTCTCCGGCAAGTCCTCATCTTCCACTTTGGATGATTTTTTCCGGGGCCGATATTGATCATCGTTAAACTTAGACACGATTTCTTGATAAGCCACTAAGGGTTCCTCCTGGTCAGGGTTTTCTAATTGTGTAGATATATTTACAAAATTATGGATTTTTCTTAATATTGCTCATTGTAGCGTGTTGTTTACAGTGCGATCGCCAGAGATTATTTTCAATAAAAGGTATACATATCAGGGATTTCAATTGATTGGAGTCCCCTCAAGGTTAGATTAATTTTATGTTAAGTTATATAAAGTTTGATGGAAATGAGTTGAAATACTGGGGATCGGCGAGAGCGATTTTCCACCAAAACAATTCTCATCCTTTCCTCTATCATCTAATTTAGAATTAGTGACCTGTCCGATCAGATACACGCTTACTCAGCACATTTCCGGATAAGTTGCATCTACGACCGGGGCGACTAACCGACTCACTCAATTGGGGTGGAATTCGATACGAGATCGCCCCCTCTGTTGGGATAACAACCGTTGACGGTTCACCGTTGACCCTTTATAAGGGTAAATATTCTATGGCGAAATGTGTTCCCGAAATGGTTTCGATGGGCTGTAATTGGCGCGAGCTATCTAGCTAACTTGTAAACAACCGACTGAAAAAAGTCAAGACCTCGTATGTTTTTCAACGCCACTGAATTATTAATTGATACCTTCGTTCAGCAAATTCGAGAGGGCTACCGTCGCAGCTACGGAGGCTTTAAATCCGATTACGAAGACATTGTGGGTTGGGCGGGTAACATGGCCTTAGAAAATATTGCCAATAGTGACGCCTTGTACCATGATGTCGAACATACCATCCTCGTGACTCTGGTGGGTCAGGAAATCCTACGGGGTAGACATATCCGAGAAGGGGGTGTTTCCTGTGAGGACTGGCTGCATTTTTTGATTTCCCTCGTCTGTCACGATATTGGTTATGTTAAGGGCGTCTGTCGCCAAGATCGAGAGGGATCGTATGCCACCGGACACAATGGGGATATGGTTAATCTACCCGATGGATGTACCGATGCCAGTTTAACCCCTTATCATGTAGATCGAGCCAAGCTGTTTATCGATGAACGCTTTGGAGGTCACAAGCTGATTGATGCAGAACTGATCAAGCGCAATATCGAACTGACTCGCTTTCCGGTACCGAAGGAATCCGATCATCAAGATACCATTAATTATCCCGGTTTGGTGCGAGCGGCCGATTTAATTGGTCAACTCAGCGATCCGCGCTATCTCAAAAAGGTAAGTGCTTTGTTTTATGAATTTGAAGAAACTCGCTTTAACGAAAAAGTGGGCTATAAAACTCCAGGAGATTTACGGAATAATTACCACAAATTTTACTGGAATGGCGTTTACCCTTATATTAAAGATGCCTTGCGTTATCTCGCCCTGACACAGCAGGGGAAGGAGATCATTGCCAACCTCTATTCTAATGTGTTTGTGGTCGAGCATGACGACATCGCTAAGGAAGTGACTTAAGACTTCTTTGATCCGAAAACTTAACAAAATAGGATTATGAACAGAACTTTTTCCCCTGTTCAAGGTTTTCTCATTACCTGGGTGCTGATTTTAGTGGCCAGTGGATTAACCATCAGTGCTTTTGAGTATATCGGCGAACTGATTAGTATTTTAGTGACCGCCGGATTAATTGCTTTTATTCTCAATTATGCTGTGGCGAAATTACAACGATTTATTCCCCGAGGTTTGGCCGCAGCATTGGTTTATTTATTCGCCGCTTTGGTGGTGATTATTATCGCCTTAACCGTTGTTCCTCCGGTGATTACCCAAGGACGACAACTGATTACCAAATTACCCGATTTAATCGAGTCCGCCAAACAACAGTTAGCCGAATTTCAAGCTTGGGGTTTAGAACGAAATCTGCCCATAGATGTGGGGATTTTGCAACAAAAACTGCTCGTCAATTTGCAAGGAAAAGCCGAAGCGATCGCCGCCACCAGTTTGGGGTTAGTTTTGGGAACGTTTAACTGGTTTATTGATTTAATTCTCATTCTGGTGATTGCGTTCTATATGTTGCTCGATGGCGAGCGCTTGTGGGATGGAATTACCAGTTTTTTATCGCCGAAAGTTCGCAACATTTTTACCGATTCTCTCGCCCGAAATCTTCAGGGATTTGTAGTTGGTCAGTTTCTCCTGGGATTGTTTATGGCGGTGAGTTTAACGATCTCTTTTTTCCTGCTACAAGTTCCCTTTTTTCTATTGTTTGCCGTCTTTATTGGCTTAATGGAAATTATCCCGTTTGTGGGGGCGACTTTGGGAATCGGAACCGTGACAATTATTGTCGCTTTTATTGACTGGTGGTTGGCGTTACAAGTTCTCGTTGTTGCCGTTACCTTTCAGCAAATAAAAGACAATATCGTTACCCCAAGAATTATGGGAAATATTACCGGACTTAGCCCCGTGATTATTTTCTCAGCACTCCTATTAGGCGGTAAAATAGGGGGATTATTAGGGGTAATTTTGGCAATTCCCTTAACCGGTGTGGTCAAAAGTATTTTTGAAGTGATTCTCGATCCCGGTTCACCTCCCCAGACGGGTTCATTTTTTACCAATCCTCTAGAGGAAGAAGTAGATACCGAAAATAATACCAGTCGGGAAACGGAAGAAAAATCCCCCGTCACCGCCAACAATTAACTTATAATGATCGTCAAACCTACGCTGAAACACAAATCAAAACCAATATGAAATGGTGGCATCGGCTCAAGAAAAATCCCTTAGCTCGACTCGGAGCAATTATTTTAATTGTATTTTATCTCGGTGCAATTTTTGCAGATTTTGTCGCCCCCTACAGTGCTTATGAGACTAAAATTGATGGGGCGTTACTTCCACCCACAACGATTTATTGGCAAAATCAACAGGGAGAATTTATCGGCCCCCACGTTTATCCGACCACTCAGGGGCCGGTGGAAATTGAAACCGGAGAACGTCAGTTAAGAGTAGACTGGGATAATCCTTGTCCGGTGCGCTTATTTGTTCAAGGAACGCCTTATAAACTGTGGGGAATTATTCCGGGAAATCTACATTTATTTGGGGCGGTTGGGGAGTGCAAAATTCATCTTCTCGGCACCGATGAACAAGCTCGCGATCAGTTTAGTCGTTTGATGTTCGGCAGTCAAATTAGTTTGAGTATTGGCTTTGTGGGGATTGCGATTTACTTCCCCATCGGGATGATTTTTGGGGGAATTTCGGGCTATTTTGGCGGTTGGATTGATACGTTTATTATGCGGGTTGTGGAAGTTTTGATGACGATACCCGGAATTTATTTGTTAGTTGCTTTGGCGGCTATCTTACCCGAAGAAATCAGTAGCGCTCAACGCTATCTTTTGATTGTTGTGATTATTTCCTTTATTAGTTGGGCGGGTTTAGCGCGGGTCATTCGCGGACAAGTTCTGTCGATTAAAGAGCGGCAATTTGTACAAGCAACTCAAGCGATGGGTGCAAACCCGCTGTATATTATTGTGCGTCATATTCTGCCTCAAACCGCTACTTACGTGATTATTTCTGCCACACTTGCTATTCCCGGATTTATTGTATCTGAGTCGGTTTTAAGTTTGATAGGCTTGGGAATTCAAGAACCCGATCCTTCTTGGGGAAATTTACTTTCATCGGCGACTAATGCTTCAATATTAGTGCTGCAACCCTGGTTAATTTTACCCCCCGCTTTACTGATTATTCTGACGGTACTGGCCTTTAATTTACTGGGGGATGGACTGCGAGATGCTCTCGATCCTCGAAGTTTACAACGGTAGTCTCTTGGGGAAACGTTTTAAAAATTTACTTGATTTATTCCGTATTTTCTCGGATGAAGTTCATTGGATTTCAGCTTATGATGGAGCAGTATAGACTCTTGATTAAAATGGATCGGCTTAACCATGAATACTTCTCAACTCAGTCCCGAGCGTTATCAATCTTTGATCACCATCGTTAACCACGAACTGCGTACCCCTTTGACCACGATTTTGGTTTCAGCCGAATTGCTCAGTCGGTACAATAATTGTTGGTCTGAGGAGAAAAAGTTGGAATATATTCAGCGTGTCCAAAAAGCCGCCAGCGAACTGACGCAACTGCTCAACAGCGACGAGTTTGCCAATAAGTTAAAAAGTTATGCTCAACATCTACAAGACTCTGTATAATTTGAGATGCTCGTGAATACTACTCCGTAAATTTACTGAGCAGTGCAGTTGACTTTGAGTCGAAAGCTGCTTTCCATCTCAGTACAGATGAGACTGTTTTCATCCCGATTTCAGAAAAATTTATCTCAAACTTAATAGACTTGACTGCTAGGTGTTCTGATTTTAATACTGATGAGTTCTCCGTTTTTATAAAATACACCGGGGTCAGTCATTATCTCCATTCTGTTTCTCTCTGCTCTTTTACTGATTATTCCCTAAATTAAAAGTGACGATTTTATTCTCATTTAGAGAATAAAACAACAGGGTTGATTGAATCTCCGATCTTGATCCTGATCCGCCAAGAAATCGCTATAATCTTCAGGAACAGGTGCAACAATTCAAATAATGGCTATGGATCACATTACATCAGGAACGAATATTGCCAGTCAGCAGCTTCAAAAATCAATGCGGAGAGTCCGAATTCCCTACGATGACGCACCGGACTACACCAGACCCCTGTTAGAAATTCCAGCGGAATTGCATCAACAAATGTTCGAGCGGTTTTGCTTTCTCTATGGTGAGGAACAAGCTCAACAATTTATGCCGGAATTGGAAAGAATTCTGAAAGTTCATTACGCTCACAAACCCCCCGAACTGATAGAAGCCGAAAAAGATTTTGATCCCAATAATCGCTTTACCGAATGGGATTTAATCTTAATTACTTACGGCGATTTATTGAAAGGAGAAGGACAATCTCCGCTGTCAACTTTAGCACATTTTTTAAATCATTATTTGGGTTTAAGTATCAACACCCTGCATATTCTACCTTTCTTTCCCTATTCTTCCGATCGCGGTTTTTCTGTGATTGATTTTGATAGCGTCGATCCGAATTTAGGATCGTGGAAAGATATTGAGGAAATGGGAAACTATTATCAACTGATGTTTGATGGAGTTTTTAACCATGTTTCTTCTAAAAGTCCTTTATTTCAACGAATGTTAAATGGCAACCCGGACTATAAAGATTACTTTACCACATATCAATCTCCCGATGAACTCACACCCGAAGAAAGGCGGATGATTGTTCGTCCTCGCACCTCCGATATTTTAACCCAATTTCAATCCATAAACGGCCCGATTTGGGTCTGGACAACCTTTTCACCCGACCAAATTGACCTCAATTATAAAAATCCCAAAGTTCTGTTAGGCGTGATAGAAACCCTGCTGCTTTATATCCGACGGGGCGCCAATTTAGTTCGTTTAGATGCGGTAACTTATCTCTGGGAAGAACCCGGAACCCCCTGCGCGAATTTAGAACAAACTCACCAAGTCATTAAACTCTTCCGGGATATTGTTAAAGCGGTTGCCCCCAACGTAGGATTAATTACCGAAACCAACGTGCCTCACGAACAAAATGTTTCCTATTTTGGCAATGGTTATGATGAAGCACAAATGGTTTATAACTTTGCCTTACCCCCCTTAGTTCTTTACACCTTTTATCGAGAAGATACAACCGCTTTATCGAATTGGGCAAAAGAACTTAAATATTTGTCGCCAATGACAACTTTTCTAAATATGCTCGATACCCACGATGGTGTCGGATTGATGGGAGTCAAGAGTATTTTACCCAAAGAAGAGGTTGATTTTATTATCCAAAATGCCAGAGAACATGGGGCGTTTGTTTCCTACAAAACCGGAGAACAGGGTGAAGAACCCTACGAAATTAATACCACTTGGTTTAGCGCTCTCAACCTCGATAATAGTGGAGAAGAGATTAGTTTTCAAGTCAAACGTTTTATCGCTTCTCGCAGTATTGCGCTGGTATTGCGAGGAGTACCGGGGATTTATTTTCATGGTTTAATTGGAACTCGCAATGATATTGATGCCGTGTTGCGAACCAAATCCAAACGAGATATTAATCGCCGAGTCATTGATGTCAACCGTTTAATTGAAGATTTACAAGATCGCAAATCTAAGCTTTCTCTCATTCTTCAAAAATTAGGACATTTACTCGATATTCGGGTGCGTTATACGGCTTTTCATCCCAATGGAGAACAGAAGATTTTGATTATCGCTCCCGAAATTTTTGCGGTGTTGCGAACCTCTCCCGAACCGGATCAATCTATCCTGACGTTAACCAATGTTGCCAACAAAATTTGTCAAGTCGAAATTCCGTTATCGGAACTCGAAGTTGCAGAAACCAACTGGTATGATCTCGTCGGTCAACGGGGTTGGACGACAAGGGAGGATAAACTGGTGATTACTCTGCAACCCTACGATGTTAAATGGTTGATTCCGTTTGTACAACTTGAGCGGAGTATCGAGTCTTAAGGGTCGGGTGACGAGACAGATAGACAGAAAGAGGACAGAAAAATTGCAGGTAAAAAATGCAAAATTTCCGGCAAATCAGTGAAGACCAAAGAAAAAACTTTTTAGGCTTCAAAATATTCTCAATATCCGAAGCCAACCTCACTATCCTCTTTCTGATTTATCACTCCCTTTGTTGGGGAGAATGCCATCATGTTTACCCTCATACCCCGACTCAAACCTCGATCGCAACCGCGCTCTCACAAACAGCATCAACTTTTATTTAACCGTTCACAGCGGTTATCTCGCCTTCATTCTCGTTTAGTTGCCCTGAGTCTGGGGATTGTTTCTGGTGTGTTAAGCGCGATCCCCGCTTTAGGCGCAGAACAAATTACGATTTCTTACGGACCTGCGGAATCTTACGTTTCTATTAATGAAATTCAACAGTTTGTCAAAGAAGGCAAAGTCACCCCGGTACTCGCATTGTATGGAACCTTGCTGAAATTAAAAGATGGCGATAAGCTCAGAAAAATTTTACAAACGCCTTTAGAAGCCAGTCCTTGGAGTGTGGGACAGTTTCTGGATACACCCACCGGAAATGTGATTTTGACTCGGGTGGGAAAAGTCTTAAAAACAGATAAAAATGAAAACGGTTATGCCGCATTAAGAATAGCAATTGGTCAAGCTTCTGCTCATCCTGAAGGGTTAACCATTTTGCGGATTTTAGAAGAGTTTCCGGGAGAAAGTATTCGAGTTGATTTGAATTTTAGTCTGGAATTATTGGAAGATGTTCTGCAAATTTTGGTTGAAGATGAGTTAGTGATTCAATCGGTTGAACAGCAAGCACAACAAACGAAAATTAATGAAAACTATACGTTTAATTTGCCCGATCCGAGAAACAAAGGTTCAATTCGATGGACAGTAGAAGAATTGACTTTTCGCAATCCTAATCGCGATCGCCCTTCTCCATTACGAGTTTATTTACCTCAAGTTAAAAAGCCTGTTCCTTTAGTCGTTATTTCTCATGGTTTGGGTTCCGATCCTCAAACCTTTAGTTATATTGCTGAACATTTAGCCTCTCATGGTTTTGCGGTTGCAATTCCCGAACATATTGAGACGAGCGCTAACAAATTTGCCCGATTTTTTGATGGTTTTGAACGTCCTCCCAGTCCTTCTGTCTTTGCAAATCGACCTTTAGATATCACTTATTTACTCGATGAATTAGAAAAAAAATATCAACCGAGTCCCATCTGGAAACGGCGAATTGATTTTAATAATGTGGGGATTTTAGGTCAGTCTTTTGGAGGGTATACAGCGCTCGCCGTTGGGGGGGCTGAACTGAATCCTGAGAAGTTAATTGAGGGGTGTGAAAAGTCTGAAGATCGACGAATTACGTTAAATATTTCTACATTGCTTCAATGTCGTTCTTTGGAAGTCGCATCACAGCAGAAAAATTTTGAAGACCCGCGAATTAAAGCCGTGATTGCGATTAATCCTCTCACCAGTTTGATTTTTGGAGAGGAAGGAATGAGTCAGATTCGCATTCCCACAATGATAATTGGCGGTACAAAAGATTATGTGACTCCCGCCGTTCCAGAGCAAATTCAACCCTATACTTGGTTAAATAGTTCTAGAAAACATTTGGTTTTACTCGAACCCGGAACCCATTTTTCTTTCTTAAAAGAAAGTGGCGGACGGTTAACAGTTCCACCCCAATTAATCGGCCCAAACCCCAACCTTGCCTATCCTTATTTAAAAGCATTAAGCTTGAGTTTTTTTGAAACTTATCTTCAGGAAAACTATCAATATTCTTCCTATCTTTCTCAGACTTATGTGAGTACGATTAACGATCAACCTTTTAGCCTGAGTTTAATTGAAGATTTGAGCGGCGAACAAGTTAGACAAGTGGTTAAACGTTAATTTAAAAAAAGTGGGAATTAAAAACCCGGTTTCGTAAGAGTTACCGGGTTTTTGGGCTGTACAAAATTAATTCAAAAAAATTGGGAGGGGGCGGGTTTATGAAGATTGTCTGTTGGAAATCTAAATGGGTTCGGAACCCGCCCTACAGCCCCTCGGGGTGAGGTTGAGAGAATTAACTTTTTTTTATATGCTATAATCAGTTTAAACCTAATAAAACAAGGTTATTTACTTTGGACACAATAGATTATAAGGCAATTCGGCATTTAATGGCCCAAGGTCGGATCACCTGGTCTGAACTGGCCACCCTGTTAGGGTTGTCGGCGCCGGCAACCGCAGAACGAGTTAAACGCTTAGAGGAACGCGGCGTCATTCAAGGCTACAACGCCCGTATAAACCCGGAAGCCGTCGGTTGTGAACTCACCGCTTTTATTGCTGTTACCCTGCAACAACCGCAAGATCGCGGCGCTTTTTTGCAACGCATTCAGGAAATGTCCGAAGTGATGGAATGTCATCATATTACCGGAGAGGATGACTATTTATTGAAGGTTCGCTGTCAGAATACTCGCCATTTAGAACGAATTGTTAGCGAAGAAATTAAAGGGATTTCTGGCATTTTAAAAACTCGTACAACGGTCGTTTTATCGACGGCTAAAGAAAGTTCTGTTATTCCCTTACCCCCGTTTGAAAGTGAGGTTGAATAAACTTATGGAAATGAGTTTTTTATTCAAAGGTTTGTTAGTGGGTTTCTCCATTGCCGCTCCCGTTGGGCCGATTGGAGTTTTATGTATTCGTCGTTCTTTAACCTACGGAAAAATGACAGGTTTTGTCTCGGGTTTGGGTGCGGCAACTGCGGATGCGATGTATGGTTGTATTGCCGGATTTGGACTCAGTTTTGTATCTAATTTTTTGGTGAGTCAACAAATTTGGTTTAAAATCATTGGCGGATTATTTCTCGGTTATTTGGGTCTGAAAACATTTTTAGAAAAACCTGCCAAAGAAGCGGCAAAATCAACAGAAAATGTGGGGGTTTTTGCGTCAACTTTTTTCTTGACCATCACGAATCCCATGACGATTTTATCTTTTTTAGCCATCTTTGCCGGGTTGGGACTGGCAACAGCAAATCATTATTTTGATGCTGTGATTTTAGTTTTGGGTGTATTTCTCGGTTCAGCATCTTGGTGGTTGTTGTTGGCGAGTGGGGTGAGTCTATTTCGAGAAAAATTTAGCGATCGCATTCTTCAAGCGGTTAACCAAGTTTCTGGTATAATCATCCTAGCATTTGGTATTATAGCTCTAGTCACAGGCATCAAAGGTTAGCCTATTTATTACAGCTAACAACTAATTTATCCTTTTTAACTCGATCATGTTTCCTAGTTTTCTTCCCGCCCAAGTTCAAAAACTCACTGAATCGACTTCGATTAACCTCGCCAAGCAAATTGAATGTCAAGCCATTTCTACGCCTTTGAGAAAGGAACCCATTGTCACCAGTTATGTTCATCAAGGGCGGGGCGGAACACCGATTTTACTTTTGCATGGGTTCGATAGTTCCGTGCTAGAGTTTAGACGATTATTACCTCGATTGGCCGCAGAAAATGAAACTTGGGCGGTTGATTTGTTAGGGTTTGGGTTTACAGAACGAGATATTAATGTCAAAATTAGTCCCCGTGCAATTGGTACTCATTTATACGGTTTTTGGCGGAGTTTAATTCAGCAACCTGTGATATTAGTGGGGACTTCTATGGGCGGTGCTGCTGCTATTAATTTTACTTTAAATCATCCCGAAGCGGTTGAATCCTTAGTTTTAATTGGCAGTGCCGGAATGAGTTCGGGGCCGATTTTAGGGAAGTTTATCTTTCCTCCTTTTGATTCTTTTGCAGCCGAGTTTTTACGCAACCCTAAAGTTAGACAAGGAATTAGTGAAACGGCTTATTTTGATAAAACTTTTGCCTCTCGGGATGCTCAAATTTGTGCGGCGTTACACTTAGAAATGCCCTTTTGGAATCGGGCTTTAATTAGTTTTACGAAAAGCGGAGGATATGGTTCGTTTAAGAAAATGCTAAGTAAAATTCAGCAGCAAACTTTGATTTTATGGGGAGAAAATGATCGGATTTTAGGTACAGCAGATGCCGAAAAATTTCAGACAGCAATACCTAACTCTCAACTCATTTGGATTAAAAACTGCGGTCATGTCCCCCATTTAGAACAGCCTCAACTCACTTCACAGCATATTTTAAACTTTCGATCATAAACTTAGGTAGGTTGTCTTTCTCTGTGAGGTTTTAAGTAAAATTTGTACCAATGGTGACAACAATTAGGGTAAAACGGGGTAAACTAATCACAAGAGTTGATGATTTGTGCCTATCCTCATCCTGTCCTTAAACCCATGAATACCGTTTTAATTGTGGAAGATTCCCACAGTCAGCGAGAATGTATTTCCTATAACTTAGCTTGGAATGGTATAAATGTCATTCAAGCTTATGATGGAATTGATGCTTTAAATAAACTGCAAGCGACTTGTCCGGATTTAGTGTTGCTAGATGTTGTTATTCCTCGCATTGATGGCTATAGAATTTGTCGTTTAATTAAAGCCAACCCGGAAACTCAGAATATTCCGGTTGTTTTTATCACCGGGAAAGAACAACAAATTGCAATTTATGAAGGCATAAAACACGCGGAAGCTTATGTTAGTAAACCCTGGCAAACTCCCGAACTTTTACAAACCATTAAACGAGTTTTGTTAGAGGTTAAACATTCCCCTAAAAATGTCTCGGCTGATGCTTGGTTTCGATACAGTATTTTAACTCTAAAATTAATTAAATTCTACGAAAGTCGAACTTCGGCTTGGCAAACATCAAGTCATCAAATGATCAAGCTGTACAAAAGTGCTTTAAATGCCCTTCAGCAAGCATTAGAAATTGACCCGAATCATTTATTAGCAGGTCGAACACTAGCCATTACTCAAAATAAATGGCAAAATTTACAGCAAAAACTCGATAAAACCCGACCTTGCCAAGTTTGTTTATACTATCATGGTCGGGATGGAATTAACTGTGCTGTTCATCCAAATGGGCCGATTGATTCCCTCTGTTTGGACTGGGAATTAAACTGATTCATTCCAATTATTTTTGAATCTGTGCAGTTATTTTCGCTTCGAGTTGTTCGGACAAACTATTAATATTTTGACCCAGTTTTTCAAAACATTCTGGGGGATTTATTTCGGGTTCAAAATAGATGAGTTTAACTCCATTATTCGCCAAGCCAATCATTAAAACCTCTTGTTCGGGTTGATAGCCATCCACCAATCCTAAAATTTCTTGCAGTTTATTATTTACACTTTTATTTAATTTTTCCAGTGCTTCTCGCGTACAAGAAATAAAATGAGGTGTCGGGATGAAATCAATTCCCAATGTAGTATTTTTATGACCTTGTTCTCGATAAAATCCCCAAGCCAACGCTGCTAACTCTTGCTGATTATTTTCAACAAATCGATCTAACTGATATTGCCAACTGTTTTCGTCTGGTTCCGGTTGATTACCACCTAATATTGTCATTTTTATCCGATTATTGTTGAGCTAAATCTATTTTAAAACAAAGCGGATCGCAAGGAAAGCACTATTCCTCGCAAGTTGAGTAAAGTTGTCTTCAGAAACCGGATTTTTCCCGAACCGTCACTTCTTGAAAAAACTGGAGAGTAAAACCACTCATCACCCTTCAAAATTGCTCTGAGGAAAAGATATTTTGTTCTTAGTATTTTAAATCACATCCGCTTCTCGTTATTTTTACGGAAAATCATAAATTACTGTGGTTTTATATTCGGTTTTTATGTAAGTATCCCTATCAATTTTTTTGATTTTTATGAAAGTTTTTTAATTGAAAAACTCCGGATAAATTGACGAATTACAGAAGAACAAATTATAAACAAAAATCTTTTTTCTTTTGGGAGACAACTCAATATGATTATCAGTAACTATGATACTGAGGCTGTAGCTATCAACAGCCTTGAGAGTTTTCCTGCAAATAATGACTTACAAACTTTCAATACTGTTAATATTCCTTCTTCGGATCACACCGATTTAATTTTGAATCTAAATTATTTCGTTCCCAGTGAAGCAGCAGATAGCATTTTAGGCACAGAAGCAAACGATACAATATTTAGTTTAGCCGGAAACGATACCGTTTTAGGCTTGAGTGGAGATGATATTTTAGGGGGAAATCAAGATAATGATTTCTTACTGGGAAATCTAGGAAATGATACCCTTTATGCCGGAAAAGGCGATGATACATTAACCGGTGGTCAAAATAATGATCTCCTGTTTGGTGACATTGGAAATGATACTCTATTTGGCGATCGCGGTGAGGATGAGGTACTTGGAAATCAGGGTGATGATATTATTTATGGGGGAAAAGAAGCCGATCTGGTTGCGGGAGGAGCCGGAAACGATCTGCTTTTTGGTGACTTAGGAAATGACACATTACTTGGCGATCGCGGAGCGGATACTATTACCGGTGGAGACGGGAACGATACCTTTTATATTGGTGAAGGAACCGGAGGATTTTCGATCACAGAAGCCGATATTATTAACGACTTTAACCCCGAACAAGATGCAATTGGCTTGCTCAATCTCCTCAGCTTTGATGATTTGAATATCTATCAAGGTACGGATGAGTTTGTGAGTGATACTATCATTCAAAATAAAAATACAAATGAATTCTTGGCAATTCTCAAAAATGTTAATAGTAACACTCTGAATTCTGATGATTTTACATTACCAGATTCAGATAATGAACCGACGCCGACACCAACACCAACTCCTGTTGTTGAACCGACACCGACTCCTGTGGTTGAACCGACGCCAACACCGACTCCTGTTGGGGAACCAACACCGACTCCTGTTGGGGAACCGACACCGACACCGACTCCTGTTGTTGAAGCGACGCCAACTCCTGTTGTTGAACCGACACCAACTCCTGTTGTTGAACCGACACCGACACCGACTCCTGTTGTTGAACCGACGCCAACACCGACTCCTGTTGTTGAACCGACGCCAACTCCTGTTGTTGAACCGACGCCAACTCCTGTTGTTGAACCGACGCCAACACCGACTCCTGTTGTTGAACCGACGCCAACTCCTGTTGGGGAACCGACACCGACTCCTGTTGTTGAACCGACG
The DNA here is from genome assembly GCA_035285085.1 of Lyngbya sp. Lineage (GTDB taxonomy): Bacteria > Cyanobacteriota > Cyanobacteriia > Cyanobacteriales > Microcoleaceae > Capilliphycus. The sequence goes on from JAYKHV010000151.1 coordinate 29,730, forward strand.
CCAACTCCTGTTGGGGAACCGACGCCAACTCCTGTTGGGGAACCGACGCCAACTCCTGTGGTTGAACCGACACCGACACCGACTCCTGTTGTTGAACCGACACCGACACCGACTCCTGTTGTTGAACCGACACCGACTCCTGTTGTTGAACCGACACCGACTCCTGTTGTTGAACCGACACCGACTCCTGTTGTTGAACCGACACCGACTCCTGTTGTTGAACCGACGCCAACTCCTGTTGTTGAACCAACGCCAACTCCTGTTGTTGAACCGACGCCGACACCGACTCCTGTTGTTGAACCGACACCGACGCCAACTCCTGTTCCAGGTAAATTAGAGTTTTCTGTCGCGAGTATTAATGTAGATGAAAATGCAACAAATGCCACAATTACTGTTAACAGAATCGAGGGAACTGATGGAACCGTCACCGTTGATTATACCACCGCAAATGATACCGCAATTGCGGGAAATGACTACAATGCTACATCAGGAACCCTGACTTTTGCCGACGGGGAAACCAGCAAATCTTTTACCGTTGCAATTGTAGAGGATAACTTGGTTGAAGGCAACGAAATATTCAATTTAAGCCTCACGAATGCAACGGGAGATGCAATATTAGGAATGGCAACTTCTACCGTTAATATTGTCGATAACGATGTGGCGATGCCGGGAACCATTAACTTTAGTGCAGCTACATTTAGCGTCAATGAAGATGGCACACCGATAACAGAAATTACCGTTACCCGAACCGGGGGAAGTCTGGGCGCCGTTAGTGTTAATTTAACTCAAACAAACGGAACCGCAACTTCACCGGGAGATTACACCAATGCACCGATAACTGTTAACTTTGCCGATGGGGATAGTACAGCTCAAATCGTGACAATTCCCATCATTAATGATACCACATTTGAACCCACAGAAAGTATAAATCTGGCGTTGGGAACACCAACAGGCGGTGCAACATTGGGAACTCAAAACACAGCAACATTGCAAATTGTTGATAACGACCGAACCAGCAACCTTCAAGTCAGCAGTGCAAGTTACTTGGGAACCGCCAATGATGATGTTGCAAAAGCCGTTGAAATTTCCCCAACCGATCAAGCAATTATTGTCGCCGGAAACTTCAATGGTGCGGGAGAAATTCGTCGTCTAACTGATGCAAATACAGCACCCCTTTCAACAACAGTTTTAGGCGGTCAAGTTAACGATATGGATGTTGATCGCGATAGCGGTGAAATTGTTGCAGTTGGCAGTTTTGGAATTGAAGTTTATAACCCAAATGCCGAAAATGTTTTATGGTCACAAACCGGAACATTTGACCGAGTTGCAATTGCAAATGATGGCACAATTGCCACACTTACTAATAGTAATAATACGGTTACATTGTGGAGTCCAACCGGAAGCCAATTGGCAACTACAACCCTAACCGGAATCGGTGTTAATCCGGCGGATATTGCGATTAATCCCACCACAAATCAAGTGTATGTAACGGGATACAATCAAGTGGATTCAAACTTACAAACCCCATTTATTCGCGCCTTTGATACCAATCTAAACCCAATTTGGAACACTTGGGATTACAGTGCGGCACAAGTGACCGGACAAAATTTAGGTGCGGATACACGCGGAATACAGATTACTTTCGGACAAAATGGCGGACTTTATTTCTTGGGTAAAACCGACGGCGGAAACAACGTATTTCAACGGGATAGTGAAGATATTACCCAACAATTAGCCAACAGAGTTACCGTCGATCAATACAACAGCTTTGCGGGTGCAGGTTCCGGTTCATTTACTTTCCACGCTAAGATTAATCCGAGTGATGGTAGTATCGAACGGGGTCAATTTATCTTAACCTCGAACAGTCAAAACAAACCCAATAGTTTTAATCCCAATTCTATCACCGCAGATGAATTTGGAAATGTCTATATTGGTGCTTCCTCATCCGCCCGACTCCAAAACCGAGACACCCAACAAATTAACGGTCAAACCGTTGGAAATTACTCGGGGGGTGAAATTGCAGTCATCGGATTAACGCCTGATTATACCGTCCGAAAATTCTGGACTCCTTTCACCCAAAGTGGTGATGATGGTTCGACAGGAGAGGTAAATGGGTTTGCAGTTCGTAATGGTAAAGCGGCGATTTTTTCAACCATTAATACACCCGCAGTAGCGACAACTCCCGGTGCAATTCATCCCAATCCTCTGGGTGGAAATGATGCTTATTTAGCCCTCTGGAATATCTAGATAAAAAGTAGGGTGCATCAAATTATCAATGTTTTTTCAATCATCAGCAAATTAACCAGTTTGATGCACCCTACCCTCAATATAGCGGTGGGAATTAAAAACCCGGTTTCTATTGAGTTACCGGGTTTTTAGGATTTAGTGCATCAAATTCGAGATGTTTTTTGACTGATCAGCAAATTAACCCGTTTGATCCACCCTACCCTAAATATAGTAGGGTGCATCAAATTCGAGATGTTTTTTCAACAATTACAAAATTCAACTGTTTGATGCACCTGACTCTCAATATAGTAGGGTGCATCAAATTCGAGATGTTTTTTCAATCATCAGCAAATCAACCTGTTTGATGCACCCTACATCTTACAATCGAATATTTACCGTCTTAATTTCGGTGTATTGCTGCAAACCATACTCACCCAATTCTCGACCCATTCCTGACTGTTTAAAGCCACCAAAAGGCGCCGCGACATCAAACGCATGGTAAGTATTAATCCAAACCGTTCCCGCCCGAAGACCGTGAGCAACTTTATGGGCTTTGCTGAGATCTTTTGTCCAAATTCCTGCGGCTAAACCATACAGTGTATCGTTTCCCCGTTGAATGACTTCCTCAACATCTTTGAACTTAATAATACTCATTACCGGGCCGAAAATTTCTTCACGGGCGATTTTCATGTGGTCTTGAACATCAGCAAAAACAGTCGGTTCAATAAAATAACCGCGATCGCCGACACGCTTTCCACCGCACAGAACTTGGGCGCCTTCTTGCATTCCCGACTCAATATAACTCATCACTTTTTCAAACTGAACATCATCAACTTGCGGGCCTTGTTGAGTCTGTTCATCAAAGGGATCTCCGACTCGGCGCTGTTGGGCTTTTTCCGCACATTTCTGCACGAATTCATCATAACAACTTTCTTCAACAAACACCCGTGAACCCGCATTACAACACTGCCCTTGATTGAAGAATAAACCCAGATGAACCCCATTAATTGCGGCATCAAAATCGGCATCTGCAAACACAATATTCGGACTCTTTCCACCCAATTCTAAAGTCACCCGTTTCAGGTTACTTTTAGCAGCCGCTTCCATAATTAAATGCCCGACTTCCGTTGAACCTGTGAACGCAACTTTATCAATATCCATGTGATGAGAGATCGCCGCACCCGCAGTAGGCCCATAACCCGATAAAATATTTACAACTCCGGGCGGAAAGCCTGCTTCTAATATTAATTCCCCAATTCGTAAGGCAGAAAGTGGCGTTTGTTCGGCCGTTTTTAGAATCACAGTATTTCCCGCAGCCAACGCAGGGCCGAGTTTCCAGGCTTGCATAACGAGAGGAAAATTCCAGGGAATAATTTGACCCACAACCCCCACCGGTTCATGGCGAGTGTAACAGAATTGGGGGCCGTCAACGGGAATTGTTTTGCCTTGAATTTTATCCGCCCAACCTGCATAATATCGATAACAAGCGATCGCAAAGGGTAAATCTATTGTCAGAGATTCGCCGATGGGTTTACCATTATCTAGGGTTTCTAAAAGGGCAAGTTCTTCTTGATTTTGTTCGATTAAATCCGCCAATTTATACAGAAGTTCGCCCCGTTTTCGGGCGGACATTTTCGGCCAATCTCCAGAATTAAATGCTTTTCGGGCGGCTGTAACGGCTTTTTCCACATCCGCAGCATCCGCTTCAGCAACATCACAAATAACCTCACCTGTTGCGGGGTTTATGGTTTCAAACCGCTTTCCCGAAACGCTGTCTACCCATTCATTATTAATCAACAGTTTCGTCTGGCTGATTTTAACTTTTTCTTGAGGCCGTGCCGTCGTTACCATAAGTTTATCCTAAATTGAGTTTAATTTTCAGAGCTAGTTGTATTTTTACGATCAAATGGAACAATTTGAGTAAATTTTAGATTTTTTTTAGACTTAGATTGGCTTTCCTAAACCTGTTAAAATAGTAAGTAATTCTACTGAGTTTTACTTCAAAGATTGAATATATAGTTTGATGAATTAACCAACTCGGCTAAAATTAACAGTAGAGGAAACTTTCAAACCCAAGATTAAGACTCAGCAACAAACATGATGACTTCTAACTCACTAACCGAACTCGCCCAACAAACCCGCCAAGCCGCCCAAAAATTAGCGGTTGTTTCTACAGAAGCAAAAAATCAAGCAATTGAAGCCATAGCCAAAGCTTTAGAAGCCGCGACACCCGACATTATCGCCGCCAACAAAACCGACTGTCAGCAAGCCGAAAAAGACGGCATTCCCAAACCGTTATATAACCGCTTGAAGATGGATGAAACCAAGTTAAAAGGTGCGATAACGGGTTTAATAAATGTCGGAAAATTGCCCGATCCGGTGGGTAAAATACAAATTCATCGGGAACTGGATGAAGGGTTAATTCTCAAGCGGATAACTTGTCCGTTGGGGGTTTTGGGGGTGGTTTTTGAAGCCCGTCCCGATGCGGTGATTCAGATTTCTGCTTTGGCAATAAAATCGGGAAATGGTGTGATTTTAAAAGGCGGAAAAGAGGCAACAAATACCTGTCAGGTGTTGGTCAAAGCCATTCAAGCCGGACTCTCCCAAACGGCAATTAATCCCAACGCCGTCCAACTGTTAACCACCCGAGAAGAAATTATCGAACTGTTGAAACTCGACGAATATGTTGACTTAATTATTCCTAGAGGTTCCAACGCTTTTGTGCGATTTATTCAGGAAAATACCCGGATTCCCGTGTTGGGTCACGCCGACGGAATTTGTCACGTTTACATCGATAAATTAGCGGAAGTTGAGAAAGCGGTTAACATCACCGTTGACGCCAAAACAAACTATCCCGCAGCCTGTAACGCCGTAGAAACGCTGTTAGTTCATTCTGATATTGCAGCCGAATTTCTGCCGAAAGTTGTGGGGGAATTACAACAGCATAAGGTTGAATTGCGGGGCGACGAACGCACTCAAAAAATTACCCCAATGCAAGCGGCGACTGCCGAAGATTGGTCTACAGAATATTGTGATTTAATCTTATCAATTAAAGTTGTAGACTCCTTAGAAGATGCAATTACTCATATCAATACTTACGGTTCCAAACATACGGAAGCGGTCGTTACCGAAGACGCAGAAACCGCCCAAACTTTCCTTGATTTTGTTGATGCTGCGGGCGTTTTTCACAACTGTTCAACTCGGTTTGCCGATGGTTTTCGCTACGGGTTTGGGGCGGAAGTTGGTATTAGCACCCAACAAATGCCTCCGCGTGGGCCAGTGGGTTTAGAAGGGTTAGTTACCTATAAATATAAAGTTGTCGGAAATGGTCATATTGCGGCGACTTATTCCGGCGAAAATGCCAAACCTTTTACCCATAAAGGCCTCTAATTTTGTTGACCTCTTAGCCCCCCTCCTCCGCCCAAATTTGGGGGGAACTTTATTGACCTCTCCCCCAACCCCTCTCCTAAAAGGCGAGGGGAGTAATTTTTCTATTGACCTCTCCCCCAACCCCTCTCCTACGAGGCGAGGGGAGTAACAGGTTTGAGAAAATAACTCAAGTCCTCTCAAAAGGGCTAAACTCCTGCTATACAAGGATTTTAGCGGATTAGATATAAAACATACATCAAGAAAAAACAAAGTTTCTTTCACTTTTACATTGTTTTACTGAACTAGAGTCGATAAAGTTAAAAACATACACCTTTTGGTCAAGCTTTCAGGTTAACCCTCAGACTTGACTATCTTAAACCTGCTAAACATACACCAAGAAAAAGAAACTAACATTTGCTAGTTGTTTTACTGAAGTAGAGTCGATAAAGTTAAAAGCATAGACCTTTTGGTCAAGCTTTCAGGTTAACCCTCAGACTTGACTATCTTGAACCTGCTAAACATACACCAAGAAAAAGGAAAGTGTAAATTTTGCATTGTTTTACTGAAGTAGAGTCGATAAAGTTAAAAGCATACACCTTTGTCATATCGAAGAAACGGAGCAAAACTAATGTCTGTCAAAGCCAAACGACTGATTAATCACTACGCTGAAGCCATGCTGGATTTTTTACAGACTTGTGTGGGAACAGAATATAAAATCTTTCCAGAAGTGACACTGGCAAGAATTTGTGAACAGGTGAATAAAAATAAATTAGAGTATGAGTTGAGACAATTTTTATTTAGTTGCAGTTCGGTAGATGCACTAATTGTTGACTCGGATTACAATCCTTGCTTAGTCGTTGAGTTTCAATCGTCCTATCACGATTCTGCTGAAGCGAAAGAACGCGATCGCAAAAAAGCAGCTTTACTTAAACTTGCGGGTGTTCCTCTCATTTATTCTCGTATTTATAATGTTAAGTTCCTGCATATTTATTCAGAGGAGGAAGCAATTATTCATAATCCATTTACCGGGGAAGGACGAGAAGACGCTCAAGCTTTTGTGAGAAGGTATTGTGAAAAGTCTACTGTCTCTAATATTCAACTTTCTAACTTACCCTTTTAATTGATGTTACGAGGTAAAACCAATGGTACAACAAATACCGGAAACTCAAACTAATATCATCTATCCCGAAAGCGACGGTCAACCAATGGCGGACAATACCCTACAATTTCGATGGATTGTAACGATTAAAGAAAATCTAGAAATCCTGTTTTCTGAGGATGAAAACGTCTTCGTAGCGGGTGATTTACTGTGGTATCCGGTTGAGGGAAAGCCGAAAATTCGTCAAGCACCCGACGTTTTGGTTGTCTTTGGAAGAACGAAGGGCGAGCGGGGTTCCTATCGACAATGGGAAGAAAATAATATCGCCCCTCAAGTTGTTTTTGAAATCCTATCGCCGGGAAATCGTCCCCAGGAAATGATGAGAAAACTGCTTTTTTATCAACAATATGGCGTAGAAGAATATTATACTTTCGATCCTCAAAATGTTGAATTCATGGGTTCTCTGCGCGTCGATGAACATTTAGAAGAAATTGAAACTCCCAACGGTTGGGTCAGTCCCCGCTTACAAATTCGCTTTGAACTGACAGAAAATACTTTAGAAATTTATCGTCCCGACGGACGAAAGTTTCTCACTTCTGTAGAACTTAATCAACGCGCCGAAGAAGCTCTGGCTCAACTCGAAGAAGAACGAACCCTCAGACAACAAGAACAGCAACGTTATCAAGCTTTAATTGAACGGTTGCGAGAACAAGGACTCGATCCTGAACAATTTTTAAACGGTTAGAACAAAAGTATTTTTTATCGAGATAATCCCCCATTTTTTGTGCAAAAAATACGGTTCAGGTGTGTTAAGCGATCGCCAACACACCCTACACAGCTTTTTAGGAGAGGGGTTGGGGGAGAGGTCAAGAAGGGTTGGGAAATGATGTAGGGGCGGGTTCCGAACAAATACATATTTCCCACTCTCAACTTATATAAACCCGCCCCCGGTTGATTTAACTAAATAAAACGAATCGGACTATTATCCACATCCTCCCCAATATTCAAATCAGAAACCCCTTCCAAAATACCAATTAATTCATTTCCTCCAGACGCCCGAAGAACGATCGCCGTTCCCACTGGAAACCCTTCGGGAGACTCATTAAACAATTCGGAAGACTTGCTAAATAAATAGTCACCAGAAGCACTCAACTGAATAATATCCTGAGTGGAATCAAAATCAACAATCAAAGCATAATCATCCAGACCCAAAAAGTCATCATCGATTTGATTATCATAATAAACCTTTCCTTCATCACCCAAAACAAACGTATCAAAACCATCTCCCCCGTAAAGCGTATCAAGTTCTAAAAATCCGGGAACATCAGCCTCAATATCAATCCCAATTAACAGATCATTTCCCTTATCACCGCTAACATAATCATTATCCGTTCCGCCAATAACAGTATCATCCGCCCGACCCCCATACAACAAATCAGACCCCGTACCGCCATCAAGAAAATCGTCCTGTTTGTCACCCCGAAGAAAATCTTTACCATCTCCCCCAAGCAAACTATCTTGATCTAAACCGCCATACAAAACATCTTCATCCGCCCCCCCGTCGAGGCTATCACTCCCCGCATTTCCGATGAGAATATCATCGCCAAAATCACCAATTAAAATATCATTATCATCACCGCCATAGAGGGTATCATTGCGATCGCCGCCATCGAGACTATCATCGCCTTTATCCCCAAACAGCAAGTCATTTCCGATACCGCCGAGGAGAGTATCAAAATTTACCCCCCCGTAAAACGTATCATTTCCGCTTCCCCCGTCTAGGAAGTCATCGTTAATATTCCCCTGTAACAAGTCATTCCCACTTCCCCCAAGCAAGGTGTCATTATTGCGTCCACCGTAAATAATGTCATTTCCATCATTTCCATTAAGAGAGTCATCCCCTTGTAAACCGGAAATAGTGTCATTTCCACCCCGTCCCGTAATTAAATCTCGGTTATTGGTTCCCACCAGAAGATTATTTCCGTCATCCCCTTCTAACCCCGTTTCTGGGGGTAACGGAGTGGGTGTAGGTGTTGGTGTTGGTGTGGGAGTGTCAGTGGGGGTTGGTGTGTCTGTCGGAGTGGGCGTGGGAGTGGGAGTGTCTGTTGGTGTGGGAGTTGGAGTTGGTGTCGGAGTTGGAGTGGGAGTTGGTGTGGGAGTTGGAGTTGGTGTGGGAGTGTCTGTCGGAGTCGGAGTGTCTGTCGGAGTTGGAGTCGGAGTTGGAGTCGGTACCGGAATAGGGGGAAGCGTCGGTACTGGCGTCGGAGTTGGCCCCTGTGTGGGCGGCGTTGGTTCTAGAATAGGAGGGGGAGTGGGTTCAAGGGGTAAGCCTGCTTCTTCGTCTTCATCCTGTCTAGACCTGCGAATAAGAACTTCCCCTCTACTCGCATTTAACGTTACTGTAGCGACATTGCTCAAGTCTAAAACCTTGTCAAACTTGTTAAATTCATCTTGATTACGAACCATATAACCTCCGTCCCCCTGATCAGGTGGTGTTCAGATTAATCTAAGCTAAGATCCATACAGTAACTTACCCCAACTTTGGCAATGCAAGCGAATTACTCCCTTTCTTACCCGCTCATTGCGACGAATACTCCTGCTACAGTCGATCTCATTCTCAATTTCAACGCCCAAACTCAAGCGGAAACTTCTCCCCGTCGTCCATTAAACCTCAGTTTGGTGATTGATCGTTCCGGTTCGATGGCGGGTCAATCTTTGCGTTATGCGATCAAAGCCGCTCAACAATTGGTCGAGTCTCTCACTGCTGATGATATCGTTTCTGTGGTGATTTATGATGATCAACCGGAAACTATATTACCTCCGCAAACTGTAGAAGATAAAGCCGCTATTTGTAAACAAATTGGTCGCATTCGCGCCGGAGGTTGTACCAACTTAAGCGGGGGTTGGTTGATGGGCTGTGATTGTGTAAAATCTCGGCAAACTTCCGACCGACTCAACCGGGTATTATTGTTAACCGACGGACAGGCGAACATGGGAATTACCGACCCCAAAGTTCTCACCAAAACCGCCAAAAATCAAGCCGAAACCGGAATTATTACCACAACTTTGGGGTTTGGAAGTTATTTTAATGAAGACCTGCTGATTAGTATGGCAGATGCGGCTGGCGGAAACTTTTATTTTATTCAATCTCCCGAAGATGTCGCCCAAGTTTTTAGAATAGAATTAGAAAGTTTAACCGCAGTCGTCGCCCAAAATTTAACGGTTAAATTACAGCCGGAAACCGGAGTTAAAATTACCGAAGTTCTCAACAATTATCCTTCGACCCGTCAAGGGGAACAGCTAGAGTTATTTTTGGGTGATGTTTATCAAGTCGAAGCCAAACAACTCGCCCTACAATTATCCATTCCCGCCCAAGCCAACCCCGGAGATATCAAGCTTGTAACCGTAACTTACGATTATCAAACCCTGGTTGAAGACAGCATTCAATCTCAATCGGAACAATTCCCCATTTCTGTTACCGTTGGTTCAGAAGAACAGGCGAGTCAATCTCAACAGAATTCTACCGTTCTCGAACAAACCAGTCAACTGAGAATCGCCCGTTTGAAAGATGAAGCTATTACTTTAGCCGATCAAGGTCAGTATAAACAAGCCGCCGAAAAATTGCGTTCAGCCGTTGAAGATATCAGGACTAAACTCTTAGATGAAATCTTTGAAATTGCCGAAGAAATCGAACAATTAAACTATTACGCCCAACGGATAGAAAATCAAAGCCTGGATGCGGCGACTCGCAAAGAAATGCGCGATCAATCCTACCAAACCCGAAACCGCAGCCGCAGCGATTTAAAATTGCGGGGAATTACATCAGGAAATGCGTCCAGTTTACCCGGAGTTGAAGAAGCCGGAGATGGGATATTATTAAAATGTTCTCGCGAGGGCGGAAAGTTGCGAGTTCGGGTAATTTCAGAAGGATATAATTCCGATTTAAACGTACAGTTTCCCCGCAATATTCGTCAAGAAGGCGTCACTTATGTAGTCGATGAAATTACCCTTTCTGCTAAAGGAGATTTTTATCGGGTAAAAGGGGAAATTAGGCGTTTAGGAACAGCAACTCAGACCGAATTAAATCCAACTCAAACCCGTTCAAAATCTTTGCAAGCCGCCAAAGCAACGGGTACTTTTGAAGACTTAGAAACCGTCGATGATGTGGGAACTGGAGTATTAGTTCAGTGCGTCAAAGAAGGAAGTAAATTAAGGGCGCGAGTCGTTTCTGATGGGTATAATCCCGATTTTAATATTCGTTTTCCTCGCAATATTCGCGCCGAAGGGGTGTTGTATGTCGTCGATGAAGTGCGAGAATCTTCCGACGGAAAATCCTATGCAGCTTATGGAAAAATTCGTCGATTATTGCAATAGTCACCGATGCGTCCTCACCCCTTGATTCTCACGGGACAACTCCGGACAAACCTCAAGGGGATCGGGAAATTATACTTAAGCTCTCTTAAGGTATAATAACCAATAAAAGTCCGATACAAGCGCAGAAGTTGTGTCAATGTACTTTTTAAATTTTTAATTGTTATTGTTTTATTGTTAAGGTAACGATTTTCCTTGAGTCGATCGCAGATGATAGAGAAAGATCTTTCAAGGCAAATGTAGAGAATTCCACTTGCAGTCAGGCACCAGAGAAAGCACAAGCCATAGCCAGCAATTCATAGCAAAACGGAGAGAGCGGTTTTTGACTCCCGAAGCGTGAAAAAATACCTAAATTCCTTGGCTAGATGGCAGACCCAAAAACCCAGTTCCCCCAGAGGGAATATACAGACTGACAAGACTTGTCGGGGGTTTGTTTAGATCAACAGGTTCAACTCTCAAGCCTGCTACTATCCAACTTAGAATTCTGTCGCGATCTCCTTGGGAGACGCACGCCCGTTCGGCTCTAATAGTAGAATTTTTTCTATGTCTTCTTCCCCCACTCACCTCCAAAACTTTATCCAGGCGGTACCCGTTTGCCTTCAAACCGCTACCTTATGTGAGGTTTGGTCAATCTTCTGCCAGGAAAATTGCGATCGCATTGTTGTTGTTAATCTTCAAGATCATCCCTTGGGAGTCGTTTATTTATCTCGTTTGATGGGATATCTGTTCCCTCACCCCAATTCTATCGCCCCTCCCGAAGCGGAGGAAAATTTTCAACTCAAAACTCAACAGTCCCTTACCGATTTAGATTCTAGCCCGATCGAAGGATTAATTACGGTTCGAGCCGATCTCAACTGGGAAGAATTTTGGCAGCATCTACAACTGAGCGCCTCAGAGTCCGAAAGCGTTTTAACCTCCGATCAACCTAAGACATCCCTCAATTTCCCTGAGTCTGTGGCGTTAGTCAATCAAGACCATCAGTTGATCGGATTACTCGATAGCTTGAAATTGCTGCAATTTTTAGCGAGTCATCCTCAGTTACTCGACTCTCGGATAGCCCAAAACCCAGACGACTCCAACCCCGTTGAAACCATTGGAGAGGCGGCAACGGACTCCCAACTCACCCCTTCACTCTTACAACTGATCGAACAATTACCCATTCCCTTAGTTATTCAACAGGAGAATGGTAAAACCCTCGCTCAAAATCAGGCGTGGCGTTTTCAATTTGGCTTGGACTCCCAATATCTCTGTGAAACTCCCGAAACCCTAACCTCTGAACCCGTTTCCGAATCTACATCTACAGCCCCCTTTTCGGGAACCCCAAACCATCCCCTTTCCTCGGGATGGATATATTCCCATTCGCCCACTGATCACCCAGAAACCGACTCCTCTCGCCCTTCCAGGTCTGCGGTTCCCCCAACATCCGTAGAAGCCGCCCCCACCGGAACCGAAAATTGGAATTTTTTACCCGACTGGTCCGAAGTCGAAACCTCTAACAATACTTATGTCTGCGTTTGTTCTCTCCCCAACCGACACGAACGAGTTTGGCAATTTATCCGTCAACCCTTACAGGGAAATTCGGGGCTGACGCTTTCTTCACAACAATCTCAGTTATGGCTCGTCATCGCTCAAGATATCACCGAACAACATCACGTTGCTCAAGAACTCGCCGCCAAAAATGCCGACTTGGTTCAACTCAACCGACTCAAAGATGAGTTTCTCGCCTGTATCAGCCACGAACTGAAAACCCCCCTCACCGCAGTTTTAGGACTATCCAACCTGCTCAAAGATCAAGCCCTCGGTTCTCTCAATGACCGTCAAGCCCGTTATGCTCAACTGATTCATCAAAGCGGACGCCATCTGATGATGGTGGTTAATGATATTTTAGACTTGACCCGCATGGAAACAGGTCAGCTTGAACTGATTCCTGAACCTGTGCAGATTCGAGCCGTTTGTGAACGAGCTTTTGAGATCACTTTACAACATCATGCACATTTAGATCACAACTCAAAATCCTCTGGATCGGATCAGTCTAGCGATCCAGTTTCTCCAGACAAACCGCAACCCCAGCAACGGTTTATTTTAGAAATTGAACCCGGTTTAGAAATGATTGTCGCTGACGAATTGCGGTTGCGTCAGATGTTAGTTAATCTACTGTCAAACGCCCTGAAATTCACACCCGATGACAGTCAAATTGGACTACAAGTAACTTACTGGGAAAACTGGATCGGCTTTACCGTGTGGGACAAGGGAATTGGCATTCCTGAAGATAAACAGCATTTGATTTTTCAAAAGTTTCAACAGCTTGAAAGTCCCCTAACCCGCAAGTTTGAAGGAACTGGACTGGGACTGGTTCTCACCCAACGCTTGGCTCACTTACATGGTGGTGATGTTAGCTTTATTTCTAAACAAGATCAAGGCAGTCAATTTACCCTGTTGTTACCCCCAAGTCCTCCACAACGCAAAGATTGGGGATTGGATACCCGAGACTGGCAGCCCTCTCACCCCACCTCAAAGGCGCAGACATCCACCGCTAACCCTCCCCGTCCCAGTCCAGAGATTCAGTCTCGGTTAATCTTGATTGTGGAGGCGGCACCGCGTTATATTTTTAGTCTGACTGAACAGCTTACCAGTTTGGGTTATCG
>JAYKHV010000152.1:0-32436 GCA_035285085.1 Lyngbya sp.
GGTTGTTATCCTACCTCGCTACCAGTGATTGCTTTGTCGAGCCTGGACGCAAATTCTTCAAGACTGAACAAAGTCGGCTGAAAGTGCTACAACGTCGGTTAGCGAAGAAACAAAAGCGTTCCAAGAATTACGAAAAAGCCAGACTGAAGGTAGAGAAACAACATAATCATATCGCGTTCAAGCGGAAGGATTATCAATATAAACTTGCCCATAAGCTTTGCGACATGGCAGATACTATCTTCGTTGAGGATATTGATTTCCGTATCATGGCAAAAGGTTTTTTGGGTAAACATACGATTGATGCAGGATTTGGGCAGTTTCGTTCTATACTCAAGTTGGTCGGCAAAAACAGAGGTGTATTTGTCGCAGAAGTAGATCATCGAGGAACTTCTCAAACTTGCCCAAATTGCCGAATCACAGTCAGGAAAGAACTCTCAGATCGAGTACATTCTTGTCGTGAATGTCACTATGAAGTAGATAGAGACATCGCTTCGGCTCAAGAACTGCTCAATCGAGGAATAAAAACGTATCCAGGGACTCTGGAAAAGCAAGCGTCTTGGCTCTCAAGTCGAGGTGTCGGGGGCTACGTGCCTAGATAACTGGCGTAGGGGAGCAATGCCTAATCGTGAGGTTAGGAAGCCCACAGCATAATCTTTGATTTGCTGTGGGAGGATGTCACTCTTCTCCCTGTGCCTTGAGAGATGCAAGCCGATTTCTAACCTCTAAAGTAGTGATTATGGATTCTTCTACACCCTTCATTCAGTCTGGACTGGCATCATCATTCCGTCAACCTGCTACAATAGCGGTGCTAGCCTCGCTGGGAATTCATGCGTTATTTGCACTGAATATCGAGAAGATTGCCCTATTTCCCAACAGCGCTCAACTTCCCCCCAGCGTGGAATTAGTGGAATTATCTCCAGACCAAGTGAGTGGCATTTATCCCCCTCCACCGCCGAAATTTTCCTTGACTCCCATCGCACCTCCTTCCTCTTTGTCTTCAATTCTAGGCGGGGGGCCAACGATTCCCGAATTTCCTTCTAGTCCTCCTCCTCCCTCTCCAACGTTTTCAAGCCCTCAGCCCCAGTTGTATACCATTCCGGTTAACCCTTCAGTTGGAAGCAGAGGAAGCGGTTTACCGTCTTATTATCCCGAGAGTAGTTATCCCGAGAGTTCTCTCGAGAGTTCTCCAGAGAATTATTCGTTTGGAACTTTCCCTATCCCTCCTAATATTCCCATCAATACTCTGCCCCCACCGCCTTCTATCCCAGAGGGAGAGGATATCCCTATCGATAAAAATTCTAAGGAATTAGAACGCCTGAGAACTTTTCCGGAACAGTTAGCCCAAGGAGAAATTACTTTCACCGATCCACCTCCTGATGCCAATATTTTCAACCCCCAACGCATTTCTCCCGATGAACCCGGTAGCGAACCGCCTCGTTTTCCGCCACCAGGATCTAATGATCTGGCTGCAAATAATGTTGATGAGCAATCTTCTCAACCTTCTTCGCCAGATGGGAGAGGCTCAATTCTTCAAGGTTTGCAAGAAAATTTAAACCAAGAAGAAAATCCCGATGTTGCGGCTAATTCTGCGGGTAATGGGCCGGTATTTCAGCAACAACCCCAACAACCCCCTCAAGGACAGGTTTCTAACCAAGAATTGACAATGTTAGAAGGGGGAAGTCTGTATGCGAGTTGGGTTTCCGGCTTGCAGCAAAGTTATCCCGATATTCAACCCGCTTCGCCTATCTCCATTTCTGATGTTTATCCGGTAGAAGCTTGCGAACAACAGTTAAATGGACAAGTCTTAGTCGGAGTGGTGGTTGGTTCTGGGGGTGAGATTTTAGCAGGACCAGAACTGTTGTTGGATACGGGATATCCGGTTTTAGATAATGAAGCGGTTCAAAGGGTGCGGGAGTTTGCCGCCTATGAAGATTCTGGTGGAGAAACTCCTACAGCTTATCAATATGCTTTTGAGTTTAACAGCGAAAATTGTGGAGAGCCGACTTCTGCCGAAGAAGTGCCACCCGAAGTCACTCCGGGAAATGCTCAACCTGCTGAGAATAATTCTACTCCAGGGGGAACTGAGGAGTCTCAAGACGCTTCAGAAGAACCTGCCGTTGAACCTTCTGAGGAAGCTTTGCAGACAGAACCAGACCAAGAACTAGAACCTGATGTAGAACCTTCTGAGGAGGTTTTCCAGACAGAACCAGACCAAGAACTAGAACCTGATGTAGAACCTTCTGAGGAGGTTTTCCAGACAGAACCAGACCAAGAACTAGAACTTGATGTAGAACCTTCTGAGGAGGTTTTCCAGACAGAACCAGACCAAGAACTAGAACCTGATGTAGAACCTTCTGAGGAGATTTTCCAGACAGAACCAGACCAAGAACTAGAACCTGATGTAGAACCTTCTGAGGAGATTTTCCAGACAGAACCAGACCAAGAACTAGAACCTGATGTAGAACCTTCTGAGGAGGTTTTCCAGACAGAACCAGACCAAGAACTAGAACCTGCTGTAGAACCTTCTGAGGAGGTTTTGCAGACAGAACCGCCATTAGAAGAAGTTCAACCGGATGCAATGCCGAGCGAGTTCGATCAACCTGTAGATAATATTACTCCTACTGAGTCAGAAGAATTGATGGAATAGGGATGAATTCGGGAAATTTGAAGGATTGAGGGCGCAAGCGTTGCGCCCCTACATGGTTCTGTTACTATTGCACTCGCACATCAATGACGGTAGCGTTGAAGTTGTAGTCTTTGCCTTCGAGTTCTACGGTGGTGCCGACTTTAATCTTAATATTACCCAAAACCGGGCCTGTATCGGTAATTTGACCGTTGCCGACAAGGGTCATTAAAACATTGTTGCTGTAAGTATACTCAGCAGTGGGGTCGGGTTGAGCTTTAACGGTCCCATCGGGTTGAGCCACAGGAATGAGTCGGGGTAAAACCTCAGCTTTTTTAATTTTGACCTTTCCGTAGGGTTGGTTACGGATAATCAAATCTGTGGTTTCGTCTGGTTTGATCATGGTGCTGGGGTCACGTCCTTTTAAACCCAAAGCAATGACATCCACTTCAACGGGTTTGGTGGTGACGCCGACTTGAGCAACAGAACCGGATGTTCCGGGATAGAAAAATATTCCCACAATCACCGACAAAATGACCAAAGCAGCACCAAAATCGAGAATGCTGACTTTTCCAAACAGGCGACCTTTAGAATCTAAAATATTCATCAAAAATGTAACAGTTCCTTGAGAGCGGACACAACAGCAGTCGGGGAGCAGTAACCGACTATCTATTGTCAGTTGTCAGTTACTATGTTACACGTTATGGGTTCAGGATAAATCTGAGAGATTTGCAAGTAAGAGGTCAAAATGGTAATAGAGGGTCACTCTCAATCGGAGATTGGCTTGGCTGTCACGGTTACTGGGTCAGTTACATCTGTTTGCTTATCGACAACAGTTTGGTTTTGGAATTCCGAGTCAAACCCAATAGCTATGATAACCAATACCTCCTACTTTTTTAATTTTATGGGTTTTTACTCTCCCGACTCAAGATTAACCATCAAGCACCTCTCACTGCCTTCCTATGTTAATTCCCTCTATCTCTCAAGCCATTGATCGTCATCCTGTGACTATAAAATCCGAGACACCTGTTGAAGAAGTGATTCAGTTAATGAGTCGTACAGGTGCGACCTATGTGCTGATCGTAGAGGAACCTGAAGCTCCGGGTCTTAATCCTTCTCTGTTGGGAATCTTTACCGAACACGATATTATTCAGCTTAATTCAATTGGTGATTGTTTGAAGGGATTTCCGATTTCACGGATTATGATTCGCTCTGTGATAGCGGTTCAACTGTCAGAAATTCCCGATGTTTTTGCTTTGGTTTCTCTTTTTAATAAGCATAAAATTAATCATCTGCCGATTTTGGATGATTTCGGGGGATTGTTTGGTTTGATCACGCCGCTTCATCTTCTGAGATTGGCTCAATCTCAAATGGCTGTATCTGCCCCGATCAATCCATCTAATTCTTCATCTTCTTTAGCTAATTCCACCTCTGAGTCTAATTTGAATTATTCGATTATCTCTCAAACTTTAATGCCCGATAATTTAATTAAAATTAATCAAATTACGGGTCGTGAAACTCCGATTGTTTACGCTCCTCATCAGTCGGCAGTGGATTATTTGACTCAGTTGATGTTTCAATACAAAGTTAACTGTGTAGTGATTACAGAAACGTTTTCTTCAAATCGAGAAACGACTTCTGATTTTACGGGAGAATCTCAATTTTCGCGGAAAAATACCAGTAAATTAAAAGGCATTGTTACCAGTCGTGATATTATTCAAGTGCAAGCTTTAGGACTCGATCTCAGTCAAATCAAGGCGAGTGCGATTTGTAATAAACCTCCTTTACTGATGCGATCGCAGGCTGCGGTACAATCGGCGATTCATT
Organism: Lyngbya sp.; assembly: GCA_035285085.1. Taxonomy (GTDB): domain Bacteria; phylum Cyanobacteriota; class Cyanobacteriia; order Cyanobacteriales; family Microcoleaceae; genus Capilliphycus. The sequence goes on from JAYKHV010000152.1 coordinate 4,451, forward strand.
TAATGCAAAAATATTACAATCAACTGCCTTTAATTGTTGTCGATGAAAGTGGTTATCCGATTAATATTATATCGCCGCAAATGATTCTGTTGCAGATGCTTTGTCCGAAATCAATGCACGGGACGATCTTAAATTTGCAACGACAAGTTAAACAGATGAAAACCCAAATTCAAACCTTATCGAATCAAGTCAAACCCGAACCTCCGGCGACCAAACATCAGTCAAAATCAGCTTTATTGGTTAATCCTAATGGACTTTGGGATTGGAATTTAAAAACTCAAGAGGTTTTCTATTCTCAGCGTTGGAAACAAATGTTGGGTTATCAAGATTCGGAGATTTCGACTAAAGTAGAAGAGTGGTTGGGTCGAATTCATAGTCAAGATTTAAAAACACTTCATGCTACCCTCAAAGAACTTTTTACGAAAAAAACAGATTCCTGTATCCTAGAATATCGGATGCGATGTAAGGATGGTCAGTATAAATCTGTACTCTTTCAAGGACAGACAATTTGGGGGGAAAATGGAGAACCGATTCGGATGATTGGGACTCATACGGATATTAGTTTTAGCAAGAGAATCCTGACCAATCCCGAGAACAATTCTTCCGAAGAAACCTTAAACAACAATTTAAAATCAATAGGTTTTCAGCTCGATCCTCAAGGAAACTTAACCTTTTTAAATTCAACCTGGACTCAACAAACCGGATTATCAGTCTCGGAAACTTTAGGAACAGCATTAATTAATTATATTCATCCTGACGATCGCTTGCAACTGATGTCTTTATTTCCGGCTATTTTGAGAGGGGAATTAGACTCTATTCATCAAGAAGTTAGGCTCCAAATTTATAATTATTCTTTAGAAAAAAATGAATTAACCTCTTCTCCAAATTCTTCCCCCGACCAACGAGTTGAACTCTCAGCCCGTGCAATTTGGAATGGTGAACATCAGGTGATTGGAATTACCGGAACTCTTCATCCTTGTGTCAATCCTGTTGTTCCTGAAGAAGTCACGGAAAAACTAAAAGTTATTCATCAATTATATGAAATTGCCATTAATTCCAATGCGAATTTTGAATCTCGGATCAATCAATTATTAATCATGGGATGCGAACGCTTTGGAATGGATATGGGTTTATTAGGTCGAGTTCGAGCGGATCGTTATGAAGTTATTTCGGCTTATTTATCCCAAGATTTTCCCTTCGGATTTACAAAAGGAGATACATTTTCTCTTGAACAAACCTTTGAACGGGAAGCTTTACGCGCCGATGATGTTGTCTGTATTGAATCGATTAAAAATTCCCCTTGGAAAGAACACGAAGCTTATACAATTCGACGGTTAGAAGCTTATTTGGGAACATCAGTTAAGCTGGAAGGACGAGTCTATGGGACCCTCAGTTTTATGAGTCGGAAAGCCCGTTCTTCATTTCAGCCCATTGACTTAGAAATTTTAAAATTAATGTCGAGTTATGTTGGAAGTGAAATCGCTCGGGAAAATTCTCACCAAGATTTGCAGCGACAGAATCAATATTTATTATTGATGAAGCAAATCACGCAAAAGGTGCGTTCCAAGTTAGAAACTCAGGAAATTTTTCAAACCACTGCGACTCAAATTGGTCGGGTTTTCGGGGTGAATCGCTGTTCGATTTATACCTACATTCCTCAACCTTATCCTCATTTGGCTTGCGTGGCGGAATACTTAGAAGTGGGCTATGAATCGACTTTAAACTTAGAGATTTCTGTTAACTATAATCCCTATATTGAAAGGCTTCTCAGCGAAGATCAAGCGGTGGTTTCACCCGATGTATTTACCGATCCGTTGTTAGAATCATCTACTCCCATGTGTCGCCGTATGGGATTAAAATCAATGTTGGCGGTTCGCACGTCTTACAACAGTGAACCCAACGGTATTATTATGTTGCATCAATGTGATAATTTACGACAGTGGACAGATGAAGAAGTTGAATTTTTAGAAGATGTCGCCAGTCAAGTTGGTTTAACACTTTTCCAAGCCAAACTTTTAGAATCTGAAGTCAAAAGTCGCCAGCAACTCGCGGATAAAAATAAAGCCTTAGAAGAAGCCAGATTGTCTGCGGAAATCGCCAGTCGCGCTAAAAGTGAATTTCTCGCAACCATGAGTCACGAAATTCGTACACCGATGAATGCAGTCATTGGAATGACGGGTTTACTTCTGGATATGAACTTAAATCCGGAACAACGGGATTTTGTGGAAACCATTCGCACCAGTGGAGATGCTTTACTAACAATTATTAATGATATTCTTGATTTCTCTAAAATAGAATCGGGTAAATTAGAACTGGAACATCAACCGTTTAAACTCCGAACTTGTATTGAAGAATCCTTAGATTTACTTTCGGCTAAAGCTTCTGAAAAAAGCTTAGAACTGGCTTATATTCTCGATCCCAATACGCCGGAAGTGATGGTTGGAGATGTGACGCGCTTGCGTCAAGTTTTAGTAAATTTACTGAGTAATGCGGTGAAGTTTACCAATCGCGGTGAAGTGATTGTTTCTGTTAGTTCAACCTTAATTCAAGAGGAAACTCTATCGGCTGAATTGTCTGAAGAAAACAGTGAAATTCAACCGACTTCTTCTCACCCGACTTATGAAGTTCAATTTGCGGTTAAAGATACTGGAATTGGAATTCCTCCGGATCGAATGCACCGTTTATTTAAAGCCTTTTCGCAAGTGGATGCTTCTACGACTCGACAGTATGGAGGAACGGGTTTAGGATTGGCAATTAGTCAACGTTTGAGCGAAATGATGGGCGGTCAAATGTGGGTTGTCAGTTGGGCTGAACCGGATCAAAAATCCTCAAAATCTCAATCTCTAATTTCCAGTATCACCGGAAATCCTCCGACCTCTTTTGAAATTCCTAATTTGGAGAGTACAGGATCTATCTTTTACTTTACGATTAAATCATCCGCTATTGAAACCTCACTTTCTGATGAATTTGCGGATAACTTATTTACAGGGAAGCAGATTTTAATTGTCGAAAATCATGGAATCAATCAAACCGTGATCACCCGACAAGTCAAAGCTTGGGGAATGAATCCAATCGTAGCCAAAACGGGAATTGATGCTCTAAAATGTATTCAAGAGAATCCCAACTTAGATTTAGTGATTATTGGAATTAACTTACCCGATATCGATGAAATTGAACTCGCTCGGAAAATTCGTTTACTCGAAAAAGATTTAACCCGCAATCATCCTCAACGACAACCCGTTCATTTGGTTCTGTTTAACTATGCGAGCAACACGAACATTGTTAAACGAATTGAACGCACGAATATTAACTGTGCCGGCTTCGTCAATAAACCCTTGAAACAATCTCAATTTTATAATACCTTGGTTCAAATTTTTGCCGATAGTGAAACAGCAGATCAGTCTTCTGCGCTTAAATTGATGGATGATTCCGGATCTTTCAATCCGCCTCAAAATCACGCCGCTTTACGCATTTTACTGGCTGAAGATAATGTCACCAATCAAAAAGTAGCAACCAAATTATTACAACGATTAGGATATCGAGCGGATATTGCCGGGAATGGCGTGGAAGTATTAGATGCCCTCAAACGACAACCCTATGATGTGGTTTTAATGGATGTACAAATGCCGCAAATGGATGGCTTAGAAACTTCCCGTCGCATCTGCCAAGAATATGGGGATGGTAGCGATGAACGTCCAAGGAAACCTTGGATTATTGCCATGACTGCTAATGCGATGCGAGGCGATCGCGAAATGTGTCTTTCTGCGGGAATGGATGATTATGTTACTAAACCCGTTCGTCGAGAAGAATTGGCTCAAGCGTTAGCAAAATGTCAACCTTTATATCCACTCACCCCCGAACATTCATACACCCTAGAACCACCTTCATCAAATAACGGCTCATCACCTAAAATGACTAATACACCCAACGAAAACCCCGTTTCTGATCTGCCTTCTATTGATGCTCAAATCTTACAAAATCTGCGAGAATATGATGATGAAGATGATCCGTTTGTTGATATTTTAATTGAAACTTATCTCAATGAAGCCCCTCAACATCTTGACGGAATTCGGATGGCTGTTCAGTCTAAAGATGCAAAAGTTCTTAAAGAATCGGCTCATACCTTGAAATCAAGTAGCGCTCAATTGGGAGCAATGAGATTTTCTCAACTGTGTAAAGAAATGGAATATATGGGGCGTATGGGAATGGAAACCGACTCAACAGAAATTGAATGTTTTGTTTCTGGCGCTGCTGAACAACGACTCTCAGAAATTGAGGCGGAATGGCAAAAAGTTGAGGCCGCTTTGCGTCAAGAAATCGCAACAAAAGAGTAAGCTGAATAAAGGGAATAGCAAGAGGAAGAATGACAGATTAATCTGCTCCTGCGAGCAAAAGAGATTGGCCATGACAAGGGTTCGGCGTCTGAGCAGTTTTCAAGCCCGGTGAGGTATAATAGTGAACCTAAAAGGCTGAGTTTCTCAAAGAAACCGAGTTTTTCAACAGATTCTCCCCACCAATATACACTGCTATATACCATTACAAAGGTTTGAGGCTAAAATATTTGATCGATCATCTTGATTCGAGTTATAACGGAAATATATTAGGATTGAGGAGTCAATTTGGCTGTCCATCCCATCTTCAATCTCTAGACAATTTTTAACGGTTCAAAAGTTCACTAAGGAGAAATTATGGCCAACTTAGAAGCCATTAGTTCAGTTGAAACCCCAGCAAATCAGGCGATGAGTCAAGACGATCAACTTCCCGGAATTTACCTTTTCCTCAAGATAGTTGAGTATCTGCTCGTGGCAGCTTCTATTGGTACTGTTATCTTGTTATTTGTGCTAAAAGAAGACCGACTGGGCATCTATGCAGCAGTTTTTACCTCTCTATTCATTTTTCTGTTTCTCACCAATGGCCAATTAAAACAGAATTATCAAAAAAGTGCAGTTGAGTCTAAGTTAGCTCAACAGTCCGAACTATACAATTATATGTATACACCGGAAACAGAGGATCTCTCATCAAATGCCTCTCTACAATTATCCAGAAAAAAGGCATTAAAATATTCTATGGAGTTGATTGAAGATTACAAAAAAACCCGGGACAACTCCAGAAATATCTATTATGTTTCACAAATTGCCACGATTATTCTCTCGGGTGTTACACCGATTTTAGTCTTGCTGGAACGCTTAGATACGGGTGAAGCTTGGTTAAAGTGGCTTCCCGTACTTTTCCCCGCATTAGCCTCGATTGTTACCAGTATCGTTACTTCTTTTCCCTTCCAAGAAACTTGGATTGCTGCTAACAAAACCGTTGAGTTATTAGAAGCAGAACAAGAGAAATTTATCTTAGGAATTACTCCCGCCTATCGTTGCTATGATATCACTGACCCTACCCAACGACAACAAATGGCGAAAAAGGCAATTGAAAACTTTATTAGTCAGGTCAACAATATTCATCTCAAGCAACTTCAACAGGGGGGTTCAGAGCAGTTAGAAGCAGAGAAAAAAGAGGAAAATAAATCCGCTTCTTAAGCAGTAGTCTGTTATAACTTTCCCCTAACCCATAAACTCTGTAGAGACACGCTGGGAGCGTGTCTCTAACTCTATGGAGAGGATTGGACTTGACATTTTAGCTAAAATGTGTATATGCTGATAAATACAAACTCATAACGAGTATGAGTTAATACCACAGGAAAAGAACAATGGCTCAACTCAAACAACGTCGCTCCGAAAACGAGAGCGGTAACTTTTACGTCGATCAAAGCTGTATTGACTGCGATACCTGTCGCTGGATGGCGCCGGAGGTTTTTAAAAGAGCGGGTGAACAGTCAGCGGTGTATCATCAACCAAGTAACGAAACCGAACAACTGCGAGCAATGCAGGCGTTGTTATCCTGTCCAACGGCTTCTATCGGTACGCTTGAAAAACCCAAAGATATTAAAACTGTACACCAAAGTTTCCCCATTTTAATCGAAGATAACGTTTATCATTGCGGCTACCATTCTGAGAGTTCATTTGCTGCGGCGAGTTATTTTATTGAGCGAAAAGACGGTAATATTCTCATCGACTCCCCTCGGTTTGCGCCGCCTTTAGTTAAACGTTTGGAAGAATTAGGGGGAGTACGTTATCTCTATCTCACCCATCGGGATGATGTCGCCGATCATCAAAAATTTCGGGATCATTTTGGATGCGATCGCATTCTTCATGTAGATGATATCACTGCTGAAACCCAATCTGTAGAAATTCAACTTTCGGGTTTTGAAGAGATCGAATTCGCTCGGGATCTGTTAATAATTCCCGTTCCCGGACACAGTAAAGGTCATACGGTTTTACTGTACAACCACAAGTTTTTATTTACGGGCGATCATCTGGCTTGGTCAGACTCATTAAACCAACTTTATGCTTTTCACCGCTACTGTTGGTATTCGTGGTCAGAACAAATTAACTCCATGAAAAAACTAGCAAATTATTCCTTTGAGTGGGTGCTTCCCGGTCACGGACACCGCCATCATACTGATAATATCACCATGCAAAAACAAATGCAAGGATGCGTCAGTTGGATGACCCACAATTAGAAGGTTGAGATTCTCACAAACCCGGTTTCTCTGAGAAACCGGGTTTCTTTGTATCTACCCCCTGCCTACTTACGTGATCTTCACAAGTTTAAGAGTATTCTAAAATTTTTTATTTTTCAGTAGCTGTACGGATGACAGCGATAAATATTTAGTTTTAAACTAGACGCATAAGTTTAGTTAGGGAAAAAGACAGGTTTGGTCTGAAGAAAACAGCAAAATTATTTTTGCTAAAAGATTGTATTGATTATCGTTACGTTGCCAGATTTTTACCGATTCATAGTCCTTGTATACACAAGCAAAATTTGATGAATAAGAAAGAAATTCATAACCTGATTGATGCCAATCAGAATCATTCAGACTTTGGACGCTTATTGTATCATCGAGATCGCAAAAATAAGAAAGTCTTGCATTACTCAGTACAACTGAATGATACGGAGTCATTAGCTTGGGAACCTGTTCATAGCGATCGCCAAAAAGATAAAGGTGAAATAGACATTTGGAAAATTAACAAGCATTTTCACCCCGCTAAATACGTTCATCATTGGTCTAGAAAGAAAATTATTCAGGCTTTGCATATTTCTGTTGATGAGTTTCACGAAAATTGGCAGTATGAACTCTTTCGATTTAACTGTGAACACTGGGCGCGTTTAGTAACAACTGGTGACTGTCGGTGTTTCCAAATTCACGAATTTAAGAAATTGCAGAAAATCCCGGTGGCGGGTTTAGCTATCGTTGGTGTTGCAGGCTTTGTAACAGGTGCTTGGGAACATAATGGCTATGCACAAAAGGCAATTACTAAAGGTCTTTAGGTTGGGTTTTGTACAAGGTAGATTTTGGAATTTAGAGGATCAATTCAGATGAATTATACAACAGCACCAAGTCAAGAAGTAGATATCAGTAAAATTCTGGAATTGGCGATGAAAACTGCTATGAATTTACGCGGCAATGTCAATCTTTTAATAGCGGGTAAAACGGGTGTTGGTAAAAGTACCTTAATTAATGCTGTTTTCCATGAAAATCTAGCCGAAACAGGTCAAGGTAAACCTGTCACACCCACTACACGAGAGATTAAAAAAGAAGGTTTCCCTCTAACAATTTTTGATAGTAGAGGTTTGGAGGTTGCCAAGTACAAGGAAACAATTTGTGAATTAGAAAACCTCATTAAAGATCGTTGCAATCATTCAGATCCCAACCGCCATATTCATATTGCATGGGTGTGTATTTGTGAAGATATCCGACGGGTTGAAGATGCAGATCAAGAGCTTGTGGAAATGCTCAGTCGATATGTACCTGTTGTTGGTGTAATTACTAAAGCCAGAGCAGATAATGGCTTTCGAGCCGAGGTACAAAAAGAACTTTCTCTAGCTAAAAATGTAGTTCGTGTAAGAGCAATTTATGAGCAGTTAGATGATGGTCATTTGCAACCTGTTATGGGTTTAAAAGAATTGATTGATATAACTATGCAAATCGTACCAGAGGGACAAAGAAATGCAGTAGCAGCCGCTCAAAAAGTCTCTCTTCGAGAAAAAGTCAAACGCTCTCATTTAATTGTAACTACCGCAGCAACGAGTGCTGCTGGTGTGGGCGCTGTTCCCATACCATTTTCTCATGCTGTAGCTTTAGTTCCTATACAAGTTACAATGTTAGCGAGTATCAGTGCAGTGTTCGGTTTAGACTTAAGCCAAGCATCTTTAGGAACACTCATCTCGGGTGTAATTGCTGGAGGAGGGGGTACACTGGGAGGTCATATGTTGCTCGGTGGTTTAGCGAAACTGATTCCGGGTGCAGGTAGCCTTGTCGGTGGAGTTTTAGCAGGAAGTACGGCTGCGTTGCTGACAACACTTTTTGGAGAAGCCTATATTGCTGCTTTATGGGCTATTTTTAGTGGACATCCTGATGCTCAACCGACACCACAGGAAGTAGCAGAAACTTTTAAGACAGAACTATCCAGAAAGAATTTCCTTTCCCTCTCAAAATAGTTAACTTTCATCAGTTAAACTCCCAGAAACCCGCTTTCTTTGAGAAACTGGGTTTTTCAGTGTGTATAATTAAAGTGGTAGAACTACTTAAGTTTTTATACTTAAAAAGTATATTGCGATTCGTTTCAATTGTTGCGATAACTTAACGCTTGTTATTGTTCCTTAAAATTACGGGTTTCCAAGCCGAATTTATAGGGTTAACCGCCCGTTAAAAAGTAACACAACCTGAACGATTGTAAATAATCTTTGAGTGCAAATAAATGTTGCAAGCGTACACAAAATCCATCTATTTACATTATTATAGAAGTGTAGGTGATACAGAACAATTGATGAGACAGAGGTAAAAGATATGAATATTCTTCATGTACTCGAAAATGTAGTTGTTTATGTCTCCGAAGCTGCTGCTCGCATTTTTAGCCCGAGCGACAACACCTATCCCATGATTGGTGTACAACCCTTTGACGGCATTCCTTATCACGGTTCTGAATGGGAAGACTAATCTCAATACAAGTCAATTGCCAGTGAATTCTAAAATAGAGTCTAACCAAATCTAAACCCTCAACCTGCACGGTGTAGGAGAGGGTTTTATCAATGGATAATTGACAATGGATAATTGATAATTAATTAATCAGGTTTAAGACCTCTCCTTTCAAGGAGAAAAAAGAAAAATTATTTCCTCTCTATCAATCCTCTTCATAAAGGATCGAGGTAATTATCCATTATCCATTATTAATTATCCATTATTGAACGTCTTTTAAGAGAAGTTTTCAAACAGATTTAATACAGGTTTCTTCCGAGATGACGCATCAGCCCTAACCCGACGGTTGGGGGCTTTTTTTTGGCTATCTCTTGACGTTGTAGTATTTATGTATTACGCTAAACGAGCAACCATCAAGCAAAGGTGAATTATGCGCCCTTGTACAGACAGCGATCTCGGTGCGATCGTTGAACTTTTTAATGCGTGCGAAAAAGTCGATCAAACGGGGATTTGGGAAACCGTTGAACGACTCGAACAAGCCTTAAATACACCCTCATTTAACCGGGCTAAAAATCTGCGGCTTTGGGAAAATTCCGAAGGGGAATTAGTCGGATATGGATCGGTATGGATCGACCCGTCTCAAACCGGAATAGATGGTTTTTTAGACTTCCGAGTTCATCCAACCGTCCGAAATCAAGGTCTTGAAGAAGAAATCATTACCTGGGGAGAAAAACGACTCAAAGAAGCAACAAAAGACGGTAATGGGAATGTTAAATTATATTCAGGTGTCTGTAGCGATCGCGGTGATGTGATTACCATCCTTCAAAACTTAGGATTTATCGCCGTGCGGTATTTTTTCCGCATGAGGCGATCATTAGCTAAACCCATTGATGAACCTAAGTTTCCCGAAGGGTTTAAACTGCGAATTGTCGAACCCGAAAAAGATGCAACCCAGTGGGTAGAAATGTATAATCAAACCTTTATCGATCATTGGAATCACCATGATTATACTGTTGAGGAATATCTACACAGTATTAAACATCCAGAGTACAATCGGGAATTAGACTTAATTGCGATCGCCCCCGATGGGACTTTTGCAGCTTTTTGTGAGTCTCATATTTACCCGGAAGATAACAAACGCAACACACGAAATGAAGGCTGGATCATTGGATTAGGAACCCGACGAGAATTTCGTCAACTTGGGTTAGGTCGGGCGATGTTATTAAGCGGAATGCAATGTTTAAAAGCAAAAGGAATGGATACCGCAATTTTAATCGTTGATGCTGAAAATCCATCGGGTGCGTTGCGACTGTATGAGTCGGTGGGTTTTGAGAAAGTTTTGACTAATATTTCCTATGTTAAAAATTTGTAGGAAAAGTCAACTCAACCAACAAATCACGATAGGGGCTAGGTTTTAGCCCCTTTGTTGTTATTCAATCGCAGGTAAAACCCTGAAAATGGCTATCAATTTGACTAAAATTTTTTACAATTGAGATAGCGATCATTCCCCTGCGGCTTTCTCCTTTAGGCGGTTGAGTGGGATCAGATCAATATTTTTAAGGGAAAATCCATGAATAAAGTTGGAATGAGTTATTTATTGTGGGCGGTTGGTTTTATTATCCCCATTCACGGACTCCACCGTTTTTATAATGGCAAAGTTGGAACGGGTACTTTGTGGCTGTGTACCTTTGGTTTATTTGGAATTGCACAATTATTAGATGTACTTGTGATTCCGAGTATGGTTGAGGAACATAACGCTAAAATTAAAGCAAAATTGGGGGTTTCTAGCACGGGTGTACCTTTATATTCATCGATTTCTACCGTTAGTTATAATATTACGCCAACTACTCAAGAACAGTTTAGAGTTAAGCTGTTAAAAGCCGCAGCAAGCCGAGGGGGTAAACTGTCGGTAACACAAGGGGTTATGGCGACTGGAGCGAGTTTTGAGGAGGTGGAAAACCTTCTCAATCAAATGCTGAAAAGTGGTTATGTGGGAATTGGAAATGATCCGGAGACGGGTATTGTTTTGTATGACTTCTATGAACTTTAGCGGTTAAATTCGCTAACATATTCCTGTAGTGAATTTTAACTCAAAGGACAAGCAATCATGTTTTTAGTTACAGGAGCAACAGGTGGACTCGGTAGCCGTATTGTTCGCCGCCTACGCCAACAGGAAAAAGATGTGCGGGGGTTTGTGCGGTTGACTTCCCGGTATTCGGAATTGGAAAGTCGGGGGGCGAATGTTTTTATCGGAGATTTAGAACGGGATAAGGATATTTATAAGGCTTGTCAGGGGGTAAAATATGTGATTAGTTCGCACGGTTCGGGAGCAAAACCCCAAGCGGTTGAATATCGGGCTAATATTGATTTAATTGATGCGGCGAAAGAAGCGGGTGTTGAACATTTTGTATTTACTTCGGTGTTGGGTGTTGATCGCGGTTATGAAGATTCACCTGTTTTTAAAGCCAAACGGGAGGTTGAAAAGTATTTACAAAATAGCGGTTTAAATTATACCATTTTACGTCCTTCGGCGTTGGCTTCGAGTTTATTACCTCTGGCGGAACGGTTCAAACAAACGGGGATTTATTTGTTAATTGGCGATCCGCAAAATCGCACTTCTGTTGTTAGTACGGATGATGTTGCTCGTATTGCAATTGATTCGATTTTTGTAGAATCTGCAAAAAATAAAATCTTGTCTGTTGGCGGGCCAGAAATTATTACTCGGGGCGATATTCCTCAGATTTTTAGCCGGGTTTTTAACCGAGATCCGATTGTTATTAATCCTCCTTTGTTTCTGTTTGATGGGTTGCGGAGTACAATTGGGGTGTTGAATTCTGATGTTGAACGGAGTTTGGGAACGTTACGCACATTATTAGCAAATGAGTTTTTCTGTACTCCTGAAGAAATCACAAATTTAGAAATGATGTTTGATATGAAGATGGAACCGTTGGAAAGTTTTCTTCGCCGTTATTTGGGGGCTTAATTGTTAAAATATAGGTTTTATGGCTAATCTTAACGGTTAGCCTTTTTTGTTGTTATAAACATAACTAACGGGGAATCAATGAAAATTAGGGTGGTTCGGTGTTTGGGTTTGGTTTTGGTCGGTTCTGTTCTTTTGTTTCCCGCGTCTCAACGATTAGAAGTTCGGGCGCAATTTATTGATAATCCTGAAGATTATCCTCACAAGGTTAGCCAAACTCTCTCTAAAGATGAACTTTATTTTGGATTATCCAAACAACAAGGGCAAATTACGGAAACCGAGTGGAAGCTGTTTTTAGAAGAAGTAATTACGCCTCGGTTTCAAGCTGGACTGACGGTGATTGATGCTAACGGACAATATTTGAACGCTGCGGGAATTTTAATTCAAGAACAAACCAAACTGGTGATTTTAATTCACCCAAACACCCCGAAAGAACAACAATTCATTCAAGAAATTATCGGCGAATACAAACAAAGATTTAATCAAGAGTCGGTTTTGAGGGTTAGCAGTTCAGTTACCGTCTCTTTTTAAATCAAACTCTAAATTTAGTTTAATTTTAAAGCGCTGACCGGAACTTCCTCCCAAGATTCAACGATTCTCATTCGGGCGACCCAACCCTGTTGTTTTTGGGTTTCTGTGAGGTTGTTTTCAAAAGATTCGTGACAGGCTTTTGCTTGTTCTTCATTACAACAAGCAATACAAGAATAAATCAGTCCTGAGGGATCGAGTTGTTCGTTAATCCAAATTTTCATTGCTGCATCTCCTTTAGCCTATCGATTTGTTCACAAATTAAACCCTTTCTATTGTACCAGGGATGAGCCGGCTGTTTCCTTCTCAGAACAAAATTGTCCGGGCGATGGGGAGGTGGAGAGATGGGGAGAAAGATGCGATCGGATTATTTTCTGTATTTCATCTAAAAAAACCGTTGAGGATATCAAAATAACCCCCAGCGATCGCCGAGGGTTAATCTGTTGTACAATCTATTCAGGATTCCCAAAGAATTAGTGGCGGAATTTCTTCTGAATTCCCCAAATTGCAACGCCTAGCAAACCCAATACCGAAACGGGTTCAGGCACACTTTTTACCGGAATTTGATCTCTATATTTAGCTACGCAGATCAAGTGGATTTTAAGGTCTGTCACGCTATGCCTTTCTCTGCGAAACTGGGTTGTCATTTGTTGCAGACCCATTTAGAATTAATTTACAGACCAATTTTATCATATCGGATGAAAGCAAGGTATAAATACAGATTCTACCCTACAGACAAACAGCAACAGAGTTTAGCTCGGTTGTTTGGTTGCGTGAGGGTAGTCTGGAATGATGCAATGCGCGATTTGCAAGCAATCTGAAAAGAAGCCTAAGTCAGCCGAGCTTCAAAAGATTGTTATCACTCAAGCTAAAAAAACTCAGGAAAGAGCTTGGCTTAGTGAAGTGTCAAACATACCTTTGCAGCAGTCCGTAGCGGATTTAGAAGTCGCTTTTAAAAACTTTTTTGACTCCCGCAAAGGAAGGAGAAAAGGCAGTAAAATTGGTTATCCAAAATTTAAAAAGCGCACATCGGCACAGTCAGCAAGGTTTAGAATCGGTGGATTTTCCATTAAAGGAAATGGGGTCTATTTAGCAAAAATAGGAATCGTACAACCGATTGGGTCTAGGGAACTGCCATCTGAACCTAGTTCAGTAACAGTTATCAAAGATTGTGCTAACCGCTATTTCTTGAGTTTTGTAGTAGAAGTACAACCCATCCAAATCGACGCTAAAAACCAAAGTGTTGGGATTGATTTGGGCATAAAAACTTTTGCTGTAATGAGCAATGGCCAAAAAGCCGTTAGTCCTTGCTACAAGGCACTAGACCGTAAAATACGCAAGCTTCAAAAGAAGTTAGCACGCCAACAAAAAGACTCTAGACGCAGAAACAAAACCCGTATTCAAATCGCCAAACAGCACAACCGGATTGCTGATACACGCAAAGATTTCTTGCACAAGTTATCCACCAAGATTGTTAGTGAAAACGAAACGATTGTCTTGGAAGATTTAAACGTGTCTGGAATGGTCAAAAACCGTAAACTGGCTAGAGCAATTAGTCGTGCCGGTTGGAGAGAATTTAGGGTCAGAGTGGAAGCAAAGTCTGAGAAATATGGACGCGAGTTTGTTGTGATTAGTCGATGGGAACCTACAAGCCAAATTTGCTCAGATTGTGGGTTCAAATGGGGCAAAATCGATCTGTCTGTTCGTTCGATACTCTGCTTAGGTTGTGGTATTGAACAGGATAGAGATGATAACGCATCGAAAAATATAGAAATGGTCGGCATGGGGCATCGGCACGACCTAAAATGTACGTCGAGACAAAGTAAGACTACTTCGGTAGCATCAGTCAATGAAGCGTAAAGAATCCCCACGCCTTCAGGCTGGGGAGTATGTCAAAAACCCAAAACTATCCGGTGAAGGAGTCGGTTCAGCAAATATCGTCGAGGTTTTGGTGGTAATATCAAAACGCAACACCTGACTGGGAAGACCCGCAGTAAAGTCCGGCTGACCATTGGTCGCAACACTCCCCTGAGTGGTAACATAAAGGCGACCATCGGGGCCAAACAACAAATCATTCGGCCCGTTTAACCCCCCAGGTTGACCGTTACCGGAGGCAAACACATCGACAAACGCCCCCGTCATCCCGTCAAAACGGAGGATTTCGTCGCTTAAAAAGCTGCTGACATAGAGGTAGCCATCCGGCCCAAACGCCGCCCCGTAGGGCCGAAATAAGCCGTTACCCGAGGCGAAGATATCAATAAATTCTCCCGTCAATTTAGAGAATCTCAAGCCCAGAAAACCAGAGGGTTGTGTAAAATCCAAGAGGGATGGTTGTAAATATTGAGTAAATCTCTGAACTCGATCTTTCGTGGCTTGACCCGGCGACCCGTCACAATATCGCTCATAGGCTATAAAATACCAGTGAACCCTCTTGAGCAACTTTAACGGGTTAGTTCGGTCTAGATCCGATCTAGACGGCTATACTCGTGATTGTACTGTCTCAGATGTAAATTGGGCATCCTGCTTATTGGAATTCTCAACTCGACTGAAGTATCACAAATAAACTTACTTGACTCAACCTGAACCCTGAGTTTCACCTCTCAAACCCATGAGTACCTCCATTAGTCCGGGCATGATTCTGCGAAACCATTATCACATTATGCGCCAGTTGGGGCATGGTGGTTTTGGACGCACCTACTTAGCAGAAGATCAGCATCGGTTTAACGAACTGTGTGTGTTGAAGGAGTTCGCCCCGCAAGTTCAAGGAAGTTATGGCTTGCAAAAGTCTCAAGAACTTTTTGAACGAGAAGCGCAAATTCTCTACCAACTCCAACATCCTCAAATTCCTTGTTTCCGAGAACTGTTTCGCGAAAAAATTGATGGTAAAGGCTATTTATTTGTTGTTCAAGATTATGTTAAAGGTTCCACCTATCGCGAATTAATTACCCAATATAAAAGTCAGGGAATGCGTTTCAGTGAACTGGAAGTCACGCAACTGATGTTGCAACTGTTACCGGTTCTCGAATATATTCACTCTTATGGTGTGGTTCATCGGGATATTTCCCCCGATAATATTATTCGCCGTCAAGCCGATGGCTTACCGGTATTAATTGATTTTGGCGGCGTTAAACAAATTAAAGCCAAAGTTGATTCGGAGTTGGGGGTGCGTCATCTTCCCCCGAGTCCCGCCACTCGTTTGGGAAAACTCGGTTATGCTCCCGAAGAACAAATGCAAATGGGAATTGCTTCTCCCCACAGTGATTTATATAGCTTGGCGGCGACGGTGGTCGTGTTGTTAACGGGTACTGAACCTCAACATTTGATTGATAGTTATCATCTAACTTGGAATTGGCGATCGCAAGCTTCTGTTAGCTCGAAATTAGCCGCAATTTTAGATAAAATGTTAGCTTACAAACCGGGCGATCGCTATCAAAATGCCTCCCAAGTTCTACAAGCGCTTAAAGACACGCCTATCCTGCCTCATATTCCCACACAAGCGCCCCCAGAGATGGAAATTCCTGCGCCTGTGGTGTTAACGCAACCTCCGCCTGTGGAAACCCGAATTCCCATTCCGGTGGCGACGACTCCCAACACCCCCCACACAGTCGTACAAAAAACTCCATTTCCAAAGCTAAAACTACCCTGGAATTTATCTTCTTTACCTTCGAGTTGGACAACAGCATTGTTGGTAACAATTTCCATCCTGGTTATGGGGGGAGTGGGTTGGCTTGGAGGTTTATATTTTGTCAATTATCTCTCGCGGTCAAATGATGGCGGATTTGGTGCAATGGGAGAACTGCAACGTCAGGAATTTATCCAAAATCGCCGTCAAGAGTTGGGGGTAGATTATCGTTATTTTATTGATCTGGTCAATGAGGAATTTTACAGTCGTTATCCCTCTCAAAAAGGTAGAACCTTAACCCAAGATCCCGCCGATGCTTCTTGGCGAAAACGTTGGGATAAAACCGCTTATGATGTGTTAAACCGACTTGCTGTTATTAGCGATAAATCTCGCCAAAAGTTGGGACAATATAACACCGAAAATATTAAAGATTGGGCGAGGGAAGTGAACGAATTAAATTTAAGTAGTCGGGCTTTAGAAGATTTATCCGATGCTCGATTTTTTCACTTATTTCCCGAACAACCTCGCGGTGAAAATTTAATTGATTTGCCCATCGGTCAGGTTTGGCAAGCTGTAACTGCGGATCAATTAAATCGGTTACAACAAGGGCAGAATTTACAAGAAGTTCAATTTGAGGAAAATGCCACTCGTCAAGTGTTGCGGGGAGTGTTACAACCGGGAGAAGGAAAAGCTTATATTGCTTGGTTAAAATATCGGCAAAATTTACGGATAAAATTAGAAGTTCCCCAAAAATCTACATTTCTTTCTCTCTATACTCCCAGTCGCCGTAGAAACGCTAAAATTATACTCGAAGATACCCGACTTCAAAGTTGGTCAGGACAATTGGAAGATACGGGTTACTATGAAATCATCGTGGTTTCTGATGCAAAAGATCCGATTAATTATGAATTGATTCTTGAAGTTGAATAATGTTAGATCACTCCCCACTTCCCGCCTATAAAGCGAAATATGTTCGCCAAAATGGTCAACTTTTTTATCAAGTTCCGACCGGAGAAAGTTATCCGGGAGTGACTAAAATTATTCAAGCAACCGAACCCTTTGAGGATAAACTACCTCTCCTCAAATGGAAACAACGGGTTGGTCAAGAAACCGCCCAAAAAATTTCCTCCCAGTCCTCCCGACGGGGGACAAAATTGCATCAATTAATTTCCAAAAAATTAACAGGAGAAGAACCCGAATTTATTCCCGATGAACTCCAAGGATTTTGGAACTCAATTTATCCGTTTCTTGATGATAAAATAGAGCAAAGCTTATTAGTTGAAAGTTTAGTCTGGAATTCTCCCAACCGTTATGCGGGAAAATTAGATTGTTTGGCAATTATTGCGGGAGAAATAACATTATGTGATTGGAAAACCGCCAGACGACCCCGACAGAATGAATGGAACCGAAACTATTATTTGCAATGCGCCGCCTATGCTAAAGCCATAGAACAAGTTTACACCGAATTTGACATTAAAGTTGAACAGGCTTTAGTTGTGGTGGCCCTTCCCGACGAAAAAGCCCAAGTTTTCTGTTTGGAAAGCCAATATTTAAGGGAGTATTGGCGGGAGTTTCAGTCCAGGCTAGAACTGTTTTATCAAGTTTAATCCAAGTTAAATCATTCTCAAAAAAATAGAGTATTATTGATATTATCCTTATTTTTCTTCAACCCCCATTAAAACTGTATGAGTCTAGATATCGCCGCCCAGGTGATGGAGTCATATACCCAAATTGACGAAAAGATAGAAACTTTTCAGGCTGAAACGCAACTGTATTGTCCGACGGGATGCGGTTGGTGTTGCGAGAGTCCGAACGTTGAAGCGACGCCTTTAGAAATGTTACCTCTGGTGTTGGAATTGTTTCAACGGGGAGAGGTTGAACAGTGGCTTAAACTCGCCGAGGAGTCCGACTACCAAGGACAATGTATTTTCTACAAACCCGACCCGTTTGTGATGGGAAATGGTCGCTGTCAGGTGTATCCTTGGCGCCCGACAATTTGCCGGTTGTTTGGGTTTGCGACGGTAACATCCAAGTCGGGAGAGGTTCAGTTAGCCGCTTGTGTTCGTCATAAAGCCGCCATGCCTCATATTGTCGCACAAACTCAGGCGGCAATTGATGAAAAGACGGTTCATCCTCCCAATTTTGCCGATATCGCCCAACAAATAGCCAGTCTTGAACCGGGGTTTGGTCATCAGCGTTTACCGATAAATGAAGCGTTGAAAGTGGCGGTTCAAAAGGTCGGGTTGTATTTGCAAATGTTCGGTCAAAACGAGTAATTGTTCCAAGCAACAAGGGAGAATAATCATTCTTTTTCTAACTTAACGAAAGAGAGATTATTTTCCCTTGAGGATGAGTGCATTCTATTAGATGGCAATATAGACAACTGCGCCATCACTGCTACGGATTTTAGTTTTTACCCATCCTTTTTTCTGCAATTCATCTAAATTTTTGCGAACCTTTTTAAGACACTGTTTAAGTTCGTTAAAACACTCATGGTCTGTTACTCCTTGTTGGTTTTCTTTGATAAAATATAATAGTCGAATTTGAAAAGCACCATCTTGTTCTGGACAAATTGAATCCTTTACCTTTTGTTTTAGTTCTGTAAAAATAGGTAAACTATCAATCTCCTGACAAAAGCATTGACCAGTTTTATCCTTTTCTTGATCGTTTTTTTTACGCTCTTTATAAATGGCGATAAGCAATTCTTCTAAACCATACTTAGTCAGGGCATCAGAAGCGAGTCCAATAATTCCTAATAATACGATTCCGCCAATCATTCCACCCGGCCCTAACATTGCTAATGCAGCAGTAATAGCAGCAGCCCCCGTTAATCCCGTTGTTGCCATTGCTATCAATAAAACAACAGCAGGTAAACCAATTCCAGCTAATTTTCTAACAATTTCATCCATGACGCACGTTCCTTTGAGTCTGTCAGTTAATGTCTTTAGTTTAAACCTAGAAACTGTTTCACCGCATCAGTGAAAACACGGAAATATTCATGTGATTTTTAAATGGGTAAATTAGACGCTATACGGTTGATTAATTTTGTTCTTTTGGCGGCTTTTGAGATAAAAAACCCGGTAACTTCTGCGAAACCGGGTTTTTGGGATATTCTTATTATTAAAAATCCAGTTTCTATTGAGTTCGGTGTCGGCGATAGTAATTCGCCCCAAAAATAAGCATTCCGATTAAACTCAAAGCCATAATTAACGGTAAAATTTCCCCAGTTTTAACCGCTTTTAAACCCGAACTTCCCAACATCACAAATGGCAAAAGACCGGGAACGGTTCCGAACGTTGTACCGATAAGATAATCTTTAAAAGAAATAGACGTTAAACCCGAGGTAAAATTAACCAAACCGTAGGGAATTATCGGCAATAATCGAATTGCAAATAGATAAAATAATCCCCCCTGACGAATTTCTGCATCGATAACTTTCCAGCGTCCGGCTAACTTTTTTTTGACCCATTTTCGCCCAACTGTTCGAGTAAAAGTAAACGTAACAATAGCTGCGGTTATCGCTGCAATACTCGTCCAAAGCGTTCCCCACCACACCCCAAAAAAAGCGCCTCCCAACAGGTTTAAAGCGGTAGAAGGTAAAATTAAAATTGTGGCAACGGTATAAACGAGAATATACAGAATGGGGGCAAATATTCCCATTTCTTTTAACTGGGTTTGAAGGCGTTCTGAGTCCAAGTGACTGAGAACGTAAAACGCAATTATTGTAATAAGACCACAGAAAAAAATCAGTTTAACCCGTTTATTCTGATTTTTTGACATCGATTAAAACCCTCTATTTTTGATGATTATCGGATTGTTTTTCAAACCCGTAACAGTCCCGGACAATATACAGAGGTCGCTGTTTAACTTCATCGTGTACCCGACTTAAATATTCTCCAATGACCCCCAAACTCACCAACTGAACGCCACCCAAAAATAGCGTTACTACCATAATTGAAGCATAACCTGGAACATCAATTCCCAAAATTAACGTTCTTAAAATCAAAAAAGTTGCGTAGAGAAAAGCCAACAGAGAAATTAACAAACCGATATAACTCCAAACTTTCAACGGTAAAGAACTAAACGAAGTAATTCCATCCAAAGCAAAATTCCAAAGTTGCCAATAATTCCACTTCGTTTCCCCTTGAAAACGGGGCGGACGGTCGTATTCTATCGCCGTTTGTTTGAAACCAACCCAAGCAAATAAACCCTTCATAAATCGATGCCTTTCTGGGAGTAATTTTAAAGCCTCTACGACCCGTCTATCCATCAACCGAAAATCGCCGGTATCACTCGGAATAGGAACGGGCGACATCTTCCCAATTGTGCGATAAAATGCGCTGGCGGTTTTGCGTTTTAGCCAGCTTTCTCCCCGACGCGATCGCCGTTTTGCATAGACAACATCATAGCCTTCTTGCCATTTTAAAATCAAGTTTTTGATTAATTCGGGAGGGTCTTGTAAGTCTGCATCAATGGGAATAATCGCCTCACCGGTTGCATATTCAATTCCCGCAGTTAAGGCAATTTCTTTGCCAAAGTTTCGAGAAAAATTAATCACTTTAATCGCGGGATTTGAACGATGATAGTCAATCAAACGTTTCAAAGTATTATCGCGGCTGCCATCATCAATACAAATAATTTCATAGGTGAGGTGAAGTGAATTGAGAACGGAAATCAATCGGGTAAATAAGTCATTAAGATTCGGTTCCTCGTTGTAGCAAGGAACAACCACAGAAAGCACCACAGCGTCAAGATTTGAAACCATTTCAGGCATTGGCTAAACTAGAGGATACACAATCTTTCAGTTATCTATTGACAATAACAGCAGTATAAAGGTTAAATATAGACTTGAACGAAAATCCGTGACAAAAAAAATACACCCTTCCTATTGAGAAGCGTGTATTGAGATTTTTCCTTTACATGAGAGAGATCTTGACAACTGTTGATCGGTAATATGTTTGGATCTCAAAATTTATGCAGTGCCAACCCTCTTTCAGAGTTCTAGCTACAGAGAAAAGCGACAGGTTAGCTAGAATGCCAAATATTAAACATCATAGAAGACATCGACAACACCCGCATTGGTCAGAGTATCAATATCTTCAAAAGGAACCCCAACCGCCAAGTCAGCGTAGCCTTCGCCGTTAAAGTCACCTGCGACGATAGTGCGTCCGAAGTTATCGAAAGCCTCGGCAAATTCATCCTCAAAATCTAAGGTATTTTGAGTGATCAAGCGGTCGTTGAGAGTCGTTAAACGATTATCTGAACCCTCAATAATATTCACCGCACCCGCATTGGTAATATCCCCAATATCTTCAAAGGGAACGCCAACACCGAGGTCATCATAGCCATCATTGTTAAAGTCTCCGGCGGTCAAACTCCAACCGAAATCATCGGAGTTTTGAGCAACCCCTTCAATACCCGAAGTATTTTGATGGAAAAATTGATCATTCGTTCCACTCACACTGTTACTCGAACCATAAAGCACATTGACCGCACCCGCATTGGTAATATTACCAACATCTTCCAGGGGAACTCCAACTGCTAAATCATCATAATTATCGCTATTGAAATCTCCACTGGTGAGGCTACGTCCAAAGTTATCACCATTTTCCGCAACATCCAAAACACCTGTACTATCTTGATTCCACAAAGTATCGCTGCTGGCGATCAAACCGTTACTTCCACCATCAACAACGTGAACTAAACCTTCATTGGTACCTGTCGCGGTTCCCAGATCTTCAAAAGGAACCCCAATGGCTAAATCATCATCGCCATCATTATCATAATCTCCCGCCGTTAAACTGAACGCAAAGTTATCAGAATTTTCGGGATTATCGAGAAGATTGTCTTGAGAAAACCATTGGTTTCCAGTTGTGTTTAAACCACCAGTTGAACCATTACCTGTATTTGATCCGTAGATGACATTAACCATCCCCGCATCTGTAAAACTGTTCCAATCCTCATTAGGAGAACCGACAGCTAAGTCATCGAAACCATCGTTATCAAAATCTCCAGAAGTAAGGACGGTACCAAATCCATCAAAGTCCTCAGGGGAAGATCCAAAGAGATCCCCTTGATCGAACAATTGGTCGTTAGTCGCGCTCAAACCGCTAGCGGAACCATATATGATGTTAACTGCTCCCGCATCAGTGACACTGTTAACGTCTTCGCCAGGAACACCCACCGCCAAGTCAGCATAACCGTCATTGTTGAAGTCTCCGGCGATCAAACTGCTACCAAAGCGATCAAACGCATCAGCAACACCAAGAATACCTGAACTATTCTGACTCCAAACTTGGTTATCTGTAGATCTCAAACCGCCAAATTGGGAACCGTAGAGAACGTTTACCACACCCGCATTGGTAACAGTCCCAACATCTTCGGAGGGAACCCCAATGGCTAAGTCGTCGTAACCATCTCCGTCAAAGTCCCCTGTCGCGACAACTTCTCCGAATTGATCAAACGCTTCCGATCCATACTGAATATTAGGACTGTCTTGAGACCAGGATTGATCGCTAGGCGGGCTAGAAAGGAAAGGGGGAAGTATAATAATGGGATCGGGAAGAATTGGCTCAAAAATCGGCTCAACAATGGGAGTTTCTATCAATTCAGGATCGTCAATCAGTCCGATATCCGGGGCTTCTATCAAGTTGGGGTCAATAACAATCGGTTGTAAAATTGGAGTCCCAATAAAGTTCGGAGGTTCTATATCACCGTCCGTATTTTGTCCGGTTTCCTCAACTCCATCAACAATCGCTTCGCTGTTGTCACCGTCGGTATTTTGTTCAGTATCAGCTTCTTCTGTCTGATCAACAATCGGTTCGCTATTATTTGCTTCTGCTTCTTGTTCGGTCAATTCTAAGTCGGAAATCAAGGTAAATTCGTTCGGTTCCATGATCAAGTCTCCAATCAATCAATAACAAGCTTTGTGTTTTGTACATTTTCCGAATGGCTCTTAATCTGTTTGAATAGTGTTACGTTCAGCGTTGTGATTTATCCTATCGGTAATTTCAAATTTTTGAACAGTCGCTTTTTTGAGTGACGCTCATTTGAGTGACATTTAAACCCGAATAATTATTTGGTATTTCTAGGTTTTTATACTCTGAGATTTACAATTTTTACATTCAAAATCGCCATTTGTTTAACAAAATCGGTATTTACACTTACAATAAAGATGAGGAAACTTTTCAGGTTGGGGCGATGAAACGAATTGTATTAATTGCTGGATTTGAATCGTTTAATGCTGATTTGTACCGTCAGGCGGCTAATTTTGCCTCTCGTCGCTGTGGAGATTTAAAAATTGACGTTTTTAGCGATCGCGCTATTAGCAACGAACCGGAGGCAGTAGAGGCGGCGTTGCAGCAAGCCGATGTCTTTTTTGCCAGTTTGCTGTTTGACTACGACCAAGTTTTATGGTTGCGGGAACGGGTACAAAATATTCCCATTCGTTTGGTGTTTGAGTCGGCGTTAGAATTGATGAGTTTAACTCAAATTGGGGCGTTTAAAATTGGCGATAAACCGAAAGGAATGCCGAAACCCGTTCAATTTATTCTCAGTAAATTTTCCAGCGGACGGGAAGAAGATAAACTCGCCGGATATATTAGCTTTCTCAAAACTGGGCCGAAATTATTAAAGTTTGTACCCGTTAAAAAAGTTCAAGACCTTCGCAATTGGTTGATTATTTACGGCTATTGGAATGCGGGCGGAAGCGAGAATGTTGCCGCCATGTTTTGGACAATTGCCGAGAACTATTTAGATCTAAAAATTGGGGAAATTCCGCCCCCGGTTGAAACGCCCAATATGGGTTTACTTCATCCAGAGTATCAAGGTTATTTTGAATCTCCCAAACAGTATTTAGATTGGTACAAACAAAATACAGAAAATCATCAAACTTCCGGGGTTGTTGGAATTTTACTCTATCGCAAACACGTTATTACCAAACAACCTTATATTCCCCAACTCATTCGTTATTTTGAACAGGCGGGGTTAGTTCCTTTACCCATATTTATTAACGGCGTTGAAGGTCATGTGGCGGTACGAGATTGGATGACAACCAGCTACGAAACCCAACAGCGTCAACAGGGCAATATTGAAACATTATCGCTGTCAAAAGAAGCCGTTGAAGTTGATGCTATTGTGTCTACTATTGGCTTTCCTCTCGTCGGTGGCCCTGCCGGTTCAATGGAAGCGGGAAGACAGGTGGATATTGCTAAAAAAATCCTCACCGCCAAGAATATTCCCTATTTAATTGCGGCGCCTTTACTCATTCAAGATATTTATTCTTGGACTCGTCAAGGAATTGGGGGTTTACAAAGTGTTGTTTTGTACGCTTTACCCGAACTTGATGGGGCAATTGATACCGTTCCTTTGGGCGGTTTGGTGGGGGAAAATATCTATATTATTCCCGAACGGGTTAAGCGGTTAACCGGACGAGTTAAAAATTGGATTAACCTGCGAAAAACACCGCCATCGGAACGCAAAATAGCGATTATATTATATGGTTTTCCTCCCGGTTATGGGGCGACGGGAACCGCAGCGTTATTAAACGTTCCCCGCAGTTTAATTAAGTTTCTCAATGGCTTAAAATCACTGGGTTATACCGTTGGGGAAATCCCCGAAGATGGGGAAGAACTGATTAAACAAGTTAAAGAAGCTGACGAAGATGTTACGGGGTTTTTCTCAAAAGATACGGGCAAAAAGAGAAATATTGTAAATGTAAAAACCTTAGATAAATGGTTGGGGCATTTATTCGCAAGTCGGATAGAAAAACAGTGGGAATCCCTAACAGGTACGGGAATTAAAACCGATGGGGAAGATTTCAATATTGGCGGCGTTCAACTGGGAAATATTTGGATTGGAGTTCAGCCCCCCTTGGGAATTTCGGGCGACCCGATGCGGCTAATGTTTGAACGAGATTTAACCCCCCATCCTCAATATGCGGCTTATTATAAATGGCTGCAAAATGAATTTAAAGCCGATGCCATTGTTCACTTTGGAATGCACGGCACCGTTGAATGGTTGCCCGGTTCTCCGTTGGGAAATACGGGTTATTCTTGGTCGGATATTTTACTCGGAAATATCCCCAATCTCTATATTTACGCGGCGAATAATCCCTCAGAATCGATATTAGCAAAACGTCGGGGTTATGGGGTTTTGATTTCTCACAACGTTCCCCCCTACAGTCGGGCGGGATTGTATAAAGAATTGATTTCGCTGCGAGATTTGATTGCCGAATATCGGGAAGACCCCCAGAAAAATTCGGCGTTGCAGGAAGCAATTTCTAAAAAGATTATCGATACGGGTTTGGATGTCGATTGTCCCTTTGAAGATGCGAAAAAATTGGGGATTGAGTTCAGTCCAGAAACGGCAAGAATGTTTAGTGTTGAGTCTTTATCTCAGTATTTCCTCAAGGTTTATGAATACTTACAAATCGTCGAACAACGTCTGTTTTCATCCGGCTTACATACGTTAGGAGAAGCCCCAACAGAGGAAGCGTTAGACTCCTATTTACAGGCTTATTTTGACGGTAAAAATACAACAGAAATCGACTTTAAAACCCATCCCCAATCCCAAATGATTCGGGAGTTGTTAATGCAAACCACCGACGAATTAACGAATTTATTGCGGGGTTTAAATGGGGAATATGTTCCACCCGCACCCGGAGGAGATTTGTTAAGAGATGGGCCGGGAGTGTTGCCAACGGGCCGCAATATTCATGCGTTAGACCCCTACAGAATGCCTTCTCCTGCGGCTTACGAACGGGGTCGAGAAATTGCCAAGAAAATTATCAATCAACATTTACAAGAACAGGGTAAATATCCCGAAACTGTTGCGGTGATGTTGTGGGGTTTGGATGCGATTAAAACACGCGGAGAATCCATCGGAATTCTGTTAGAATTAGTGGGTGCAGAACCCCTAAAAGAAGGCACGGGTCGAATCGTTCGTTACGAACTCAAACCGTTAACAGAAGTCGGTCATCCTCGGATTGATGTGTTGGGGAATCTTTCGGGTATTTTCCGCGATAGTTTTGTCAATATTATTGAGTTAATTGATGACCTGTTTCAACGGGCGGCTAACCTCGATGAACCTCCCGAACAAAACTTTGTGAGAAAACACGCTTTAGAGTTGCAATCTCAAGGCGTTGAGAATCCTTCCGCCCGTCTTTTTTCTAATCCTGCGGGTGACTTTGGTTCGTTGGTTAATGACCGGGTTGTTGATGGAAATTGGGAATCAGGAGATGAACTCGCCCAAACTTGGGAAGGGCGAAATGTGTTTAGTTACGGACGCAAAGATAAAGGTCAAGCCAGACGGGAAGTTATGACGCAATTGTTGAAAACAACCGAAAGAATTGTGCAGGAAATTGACTCGGTTGAATACGGTTTAACGGATATTCAAGAGTATTATGCCAACACGGGCGGTTTAAAACGGGCGGCCGAAAAAAAACGGGGTAAAAAAGTTAATGCTAGCTTTGTCGAAAGCTTTTCAAAAGATACCACACCTCGCAATTTAGAAGATTTACTTCGCATGGAATACCGGACTAAATTGTTAAATCCAAAATGGGCGGAATCGATGTCAAATCAAGGGAGTGGCGGCGCTTATGAAATTTCCCAACGGATGACGGCTTTAATCGGTTGGGGAGGAACTGCGAATTTTAAAGATAATTGGGTGTATGACCAAGCCGCAGAAACCTATGCTTTGGATGAAGAAATGGCGAAAAAATTACGCCAAGCAAACCCCGAAGCTTTTCGGAATATTGTTAGCCGAATGTTAGAAGCAAATGGTCGGGGTTTATGGCAAGCTGACTCGGAAAAATTGCAAAAATTACAACAGTTGTATGAGTCAGCCGAAGCCGATATCGAAGGAGTCAAGATATAAAAAGTTAAGATATAAAAACCCGGCTTCTTTGAGAAACCGGGTTTTTGGAAAATATCTGTCTTAATTCGGGTTTTCTGAATCGGTTTCTGAGGGAAACTGTTCGAGAAAAACGATAACTTCAGCAATCTCTGTAAAATCCAACAATTCCTCACCCAAAGCGTCTAACTGAGTCAGAGATAAACTCCGAATTTGTTGGGGAAGTTGGGGGGGAAGTTCACCAAACCGACGAGTTAATAAACGAATAATTAAACTCGCTTCTCCTTCTCCTCGCCCTTCTTCTCGCCCTCGTTGAATTCCCTGGCGAACCCCTTGTTGAATTCCTTGTTGAAGAATATCTTGATAGATAACAGATTCTCGCATAATATCCTCCCGGAGTAATTGTTGAATCAGTGTTTTGTCATATCTTAAACCCGCTATAATTTGAACTGCGGCTAAGACATTTCGACGCTGTTCTATTGCTTCAATTTTAGCCACTTCTGCGGCGACTTGGGTTAACAACCTTTCTGGGGAATTGGTTTGGGCTAGAGGTGCTAAGGGTAACAAAGCGCTATCATTCAGAAAAATAGCGGGATTTTGTTCCCACATCCGAATCACTCGATAGCGATGTCGGGTTGTTTCGGTGACAAATTCTTCCGTAAAAACGACTTCCGAAGTTGTCGTTTGCAGAAAAATAATAAACTGTTGAATGGGACGGCGATATTTGCGGTAAAGTCTCACCCAATAGTCCAACATCCGCAACGGTAAAGGGGGTTCGGAGGTGGGTTGAGTTTGAAATTCTAGATGCAAAATTTGCTCGGATGTTTCTAAAAACGTGATAGCATCTGCACTAATGGGTTCGAGACTCAGTTCGGTTTTAAGAACTTGAATATTTCCGGGATTCGTTCCCAGTAACCACCGTGCAAAAGTAGCCGGAGATTCTTCAGCAAGCCGTTTACAAAGGTTATCGTAAG
>JAYKHV010000153.1:0-63549 GCA_035285085.1 Lyngbya sp.
CCAATAAAGTATTGGGTAATATTCTCCATTGTCTAGAATACGGTAGTCATCTCGGTTGGTTTATTGACCCAGATGACCAGAGTATTTTGTTGTTGCGACCACAGCAACAGCCGAGTCTTGTTCAGGAAAATCAACTTCTTCCCGTTTATCCCCAGCTAGATTTAGAACTTACGGTTTCGCAAGTTTTTTGCTGGTTGAATATGAAATGATCTTTTAGGTGTTAGGGGTTAGGTGTTAGGGATTAGGTGTTAGGGATTAGGTGGTAGGTTTTATAATTGTATGTAGCAGGTTAAATGGTATAGTATATTATGAGTAAATCTCTCCATGATGTTGACTTTAATTTATGGCTGGAATTAACGATTAAGCAATTAGAAAACAATGAATTTACAGTTTTAGATACCGTAAATCTGATTGAGGAGTTAAAAGATTTGGGGAAAGCTGAAAAAAATGCTTTAGAGAGTAATTTAATGATTTTGTTAGCTCATTTGTTAAAGCTAAAAGTTCAAGCTGATGCCCCGGATATGATGAAAAACAGTTGGTATAACTCAGTTATTGAACATCGGAAACGGATCAAAAAACAATTATCAAAGATGCCTTCCCTGACATCCTATTTGCCGAATATTTTAGAAGAATCCTATCAAGATGGGAGAGATATTGCAATAAAAGAAGGAAAATTGGCATCTTTTGGTGTTCGGATTCCAGATGAACTTGAATATCCAGAACAATGTCCTTTTACAGTTGCAGAAATTTTAGATGATGAATTTTATGGAATTAGGGATTAGGGATTAGGTGTTAGGGATTAGGTGAAATTAAAAAATGATGTACATTTGAGTTAATCAATGAATACGATCATAAAATTAGCCTAATCAATTGCGAAAATACCAAAACTAAAACCCAACACCCAACACCCAACACCTAAAACCCAACACCCAACACCCAACACCTAAAACCTAAAACCCAAAACCTAAAACCTAAAACCTAAAACCTAAGATCATGTCCAAATTCATCCTCATAGATGGCGACAAAGCCAACTTCAATCCCACCTTTGGTTTAGCAATAGTTGTGGTTAGACCCGGTGATTTAAAAGCCAGTGGAAAATCAACATTAAATGGCAAAAAAATCTGCATTGATGGAGATGAAAAAAACGTTTCTGTTCCCTCCTGTATGTACACAACTCCTCTGTACCCCATTCCCGGAACAGGAACACTGAAAATAGCAGCATTAGGAGGCGACCAAAAAGCCCAAAAAACTAATAGTGGAGGCAAACCCGTGTTACTCAAAGGCAGCATATTTACCGCTAAATTCGAGGTGCAAAATCCAGCCAAACAACCCCCACCCGCCTCAACACCCGATGCTACACCGCAATATTCAGGAACAGGAACGTTTATTACAACCAATACCAAATGGCAAGGCAGTTGATTTTGGAAACAGTTATCAACACTTTTGTCAACAACTTTCACATTAATTAATCATCCGGCAATGAACAAGAACAAGCCAATTAACAATCAGATATTTCGGGATGGAGTGAGTCAGCGCGATCGCTTACTAAAAGCCTTGGAACCGGATTATGTTTCGGTCGATGAACGTGATTTATCGGATTTACTCACCTTTGTCCAACAGTATGCCACAAAACTCAACTATTACGATGAATCCAATACGATAAAAGGGGATTGGTCTAGTTTCTTTGCGGGAGATGTTCAACAAATGGTGGCTTACATCAATCACCCCGAAAGTTTTGCCGATGATGAACAAACACTCAAACAATTATCTCAACCCCATCTGGTTTTATTATTCACATTTTTGCTGTTACTCCGTTATCCTCAGCAACAGTTCAAAGCACTAACCCAAAGACATCTCGACTTTTATTATAAAGACGTATTAAAATTAACCGAAAGAAAGGAAGTTTCAGACAAAGTTCATGTTATTTTTGAGTTGGCGCAAGGCGAAGAAACACACTTAATCAAACAGGGAACCTTGCTGAATGCAGGTCAAGATAGTCAAGGGATTGACCTCAATTATGCTACGGATAACGATATTATTGTTAATCAAGCCACTGTTGGCAGTATCAAAACTGTATTTGTAGAAAAAAGTTACATCGATTTGGAAACAATTCATAATCAAGAAAAAAAGAGCGATACGGGTTTTGAAAATATGCTGCGATGGGCAGTTGGTCGCCCCAACCAAGGGGATGAACTTCCTAAGTTTAACGGTAATGCTGTTGATATTGAATATCTCAAAACTAATATTTATCAACCAATAAAAGCACTTAAAACCACAGATCTAGTGCCGGATAATATCAAAAAATATATTGAAAATCAACTTTTTTTTGATACGGTAGAAAATTTTAAATATTGTTTAGATGTCCACGACAGACAAATCAATAAGGATGAACCTGACATACAAGAACCGACCGAACTTGAATGGCAAGAAGTTTATAAAATAATCGAAAAAGCCTACAAGAAAAAAATCACATTCCAACGGCGTAACGCTTTAAAAGAAGAGCGAGAAAAGTCGGGCTTTGAATCCATGATGAAATTCGCCCTTGGTCATCCGAATCCGGGCGATTCTTTGCCAGAAATGCCCAATAACTATAAAACCCTTCAACAGATATTTGAAAATATTACCCAAGAAGACGTTACTCGATATATCAAAGAACAATTGTATCTAAGTGTTGAAGATTTCCGAAAAATTATAGAAATTCAAGGGACGACAGAAAATCAGAATTGGGAAGAAGTTTATCGCCTTGTTGAAAAAGCACAAACGAAGAAAAGGAATTTTACCTATCCTCCCATTGGCAGAACGGAAATTAAAAATATTTATGCAAATTCTATTATTGATGTAGAAGACGGAAAAGTTGCTAAATTAGAACGGTTTAATACCTTTGGAAACCCGACCAAGAACTCACAAAATGTTATCGGCTTTGCCGTTATTTCTCCCGTCTTGTTGTTAACTGAAGGTGAACGGACAATCACTTTAACTTTCGCCTCTCAAGAAAAGACTTTGAATCGAGAGGCTTTCCAAAAAATTATGGAGAGTCAGAATCAACCCTTTGAAATCTCTTTAAGTGGTGAAAAGCAGTGGATAAAACTTGAAGATTTTGAATATACAATTGGGGATTTTATTGTAGAAGAACCTCTGAAATCCTACGCTAATAACCAAATTTCTCTGAATTCAGATTTTACGAGAGTTTCTTTGACTAACGATACATTTTCTAACAGTAAAGATAACAACGATGTCGAAAAAATTATCATTTGGAATGATGGTCGAATCTTCCAAATAAAAAAAATAAGCACCACTAACAATAGAGAAGCTGATATACAGCAAATTGGTATTGGCCATTTCCCGAAAAAGGAAACACAGGAAACAGAAAACCAGATTAATCTCTATCGTCCTTCTGCTATCTATCTCAACAGTTTACAGTTTCAGTTAACCCTCAATTCCAATTTTTATCCTATTTGGCCACTAATACCCGACAAGTCTAACTTTGTCATTGCAACTCCCTATCCGGCGGTAAAAATTCTGTTAAAAGAAGTATCAAGTGAAAATAACAATCAGGAAAAACTTCTCTATTATGAACAGTTTAAATCTGTACGTTTAGAAAAAGTTAACATACAAGTAAAAGTCGAAGGAGTTCAAGATATCAAACTCCGAAATGATAACTCAATACTCAGTACCAAAACTCCTTTTCAACCCTTTGGTAATAGTCCTAAAGCGGGTTCTGGTTTTTACTTTACAAATAAAGAAATTAGTCAGAAAAAATTAGATAGTTTAGCTATAAAAATCGAGTGGATGGGACTTCCTCAAGACTTTAGAACACATTATCAAGCCTATTATAGCACCGGGGTAATTCCCAATGCGATCGCCAATAACAGCTTTAAAGCCAGTTTGAAACTTTTCAATAACAGAAGCTGGGTTAATATTGAAACAGAGAAACCTCTTTTCTCTCAAGAGAACAATACTTTAAGTAATCCAATTCATCTAAATTATAAAAACTTTAATGTTCCCGGCTATTCTCTGGAGACTTCAAACGTAGAAACTGATTCAGATGATCCTTTTGAGCAAAGTCGGTATTTCAAGCTAGAATTAGAAAGCCCAGATTTTGGACAGGATTTATATCCAATCGTATTAAATAAGGTTGCTTTAGCAACGGATGACAAGAGAAACCTGACCGTTTATCCGCCTTACACCCCGGAAGTAAAAGCGATTTCCCTTGACTATACCGCTTCGGTGGAAATTGACTTAAAAGACCCTTCAAATAAACACCTGAGTCAAATCTTCCAACTTCATCCCTTTGGTTATGTCGATATCCAAACCTTAAACCAATACAACTCAACAGACAAGCAGTATTATCTCCTACCTCAGTATGAAGAAGAAGGGAGTTTATACATCGGTATCCGCAATTTGCAACCGCCTCAAAACCTCTCTATTCTATTCCAAATGATAGGGGGAAGTGGCAACGGAGAACTCACTCAGCCCCAAGTTCACTGGAGTTATTTGAGTGGTAATTCTTGGCAAATTTTTCAAGAAACTGAGATCATTTCCGACAGTACCAACGGGTTATTAGATGCCGGAATAATTCGCTTGAGTATCCCGAATAAAGCCACCAGTCAGCATCATTTATTACCCGGTGGTTTACATTGGATACGAGCGACTGTAAAAGAAAATATTGACGCTATTTCTGATACTTTGGACATTAAACCCCAAGCCGTTAGTGCTACCTTTGTTAACCAGGAAAATGCAGCCGACCATTTTAGTAAACCCTTGGCTGCTGATTCGATTAAAGGATTTGTCACCCGCAACCCCGCCATCAAAACAGTACAACAATTTTATACATCTTTTGGCGGTAAACCGAAAGAAGATAATCGCACCTTTACCATGCGGGTGAGTGAAAGATTGCGCCACAAACAAAGGGCGATAACCGCCTGGGATTACGAAAGGTTGGTATTAGAAAAGTTTCTCCAAATTTATAAAGTTAAATGTATCACCTCTGCTGCTGGCAACGATAATCCCAGTGCAGCCAAAGTTACCGTAGTGGTCATTCCCGATATTTCTAATACTGCGCCTTTCTTTCCCCTCGAACCCAAAGCACCTTTATATTTACTCAAGGAAATTGAAGCCTATTTACAAAAATATACTTCACCCTTTGTAAAAATTATTGTTAAAAATCCTAACTATGAGCGTATAAAATATAGAGTAGGGATTCGTTTTCGGGGTGGATATGAACAAGGGTACTATCTCAACCAACTCAATCAAGATATTAAACGCTTTTTGTCCCCTTGGGCCTATGAAGAACAAGCAGACATTCCTTTTGGCAGTTCAATTCACAGTTCCTCAGTTATCCATTTTATTGAGAAAAGACCTTATGTGGATTATGTAGCTAATCTCAAATTAATTGAGCAAGTCGGCATCAAAACCGGTTCTCAAGGCAAGTCCGATACTTCTTATCGGGTCAATCAGTCCAATCTCGCCCAGGTGCAACACCCGGATTCAATTTTGGTTTCTGCCTCTGAACATATTATCGATCTAATTGGCACGGAAAATTATGATAAGGAGGATTTTGAAGGGATTGGTTACATGATTATTGGCATTGATTTTTTTGTGAGTTAACATTACACTATTCGGAGCAATTGGGTTTTAAAACCCACCGCCTGAAAAATGAAAGAGTTGAATCCTAATTCAATCAAACCTAACACCTAAAACCTAACACCTAAAACCTAACACCTAACACCTAATACCTAATACCTAACACCTTATTCAATTATTACAAGGATGAACAATTATGACTCAAAAAAGTAGAAGTGAACTCAAAGAAATATTCAAGACGGGAGCCAAACCTTCTCAACAGGATTTTGCCGATTTTATTGAATCCACGCTTAATGTTAAAGATGATGGCATTGAAAAGCCATCTGGGGCAAATACTCCCCTGAAAATTACGGCACAGGATACGGATGAAAAACTGTTGGATTTTTATGCGGGAGAAACAAAAACCTGGAGTATTAATCAAAAGCCTGGTGAGAACAAAATCGGTTTAAATATCTCGAATTCTGGAGGGAGTAAGCTTTTTATTGATAGCAGTAATGGCAACGTAGGACTGAGTATCGATCAGCCAACAGCAAAATTACATATTCAGCAAACGGGTAATGAAGATGCGTTGCGGATTGATGATGAGTTGAAGGATACAACTCCTTTTCTAATTAATAAAGATGGCAATGTGGGAATTGGTACAAGCACTCCCAGTGCCAAGTTAGAGGTGAGTGGCGATTTAAAAGTAATCGGTGCAATTACTCCCAGTGCTGGAAATACCGAAAATAAAGGTATTATGTTTCCGAAAGATCCCGGTGGAGGAGCTGGCGATGCCGCGTGGATTCGGTATTACTCTAAGACATCTGAAGATACAACCTTTGAAATTGGGACATCAGATAACAGCACAGATCATATCGCCTTGATGCCTAGTGGTAATGTTGGGATTGGAACGAAAAATCCTAGTGCAAAGTTAGAGGTTGATGGTGATTTAAAAGTAAATGGCAATATTACAGGCAGCATTAACGCAGTAAATATTAATTCGGGAATATTAAGTGTTGAGCGGATTCCCAACCTGTCTGCGGATAAAATCACTTTGGGAATATTAAGTGTTGAGCGGATTCCCAACCTGTCTGCGGATAAAATTACTTCGGGAACATTAAGTGTTAACCGAATTCCCAACCTACCTGCTAATAAAATTACTTCTGGTACTATTTCTGAAGATTTAACCGTCTCAAAAAGTCTTAGCTTTGGTGCATCTACAAGACAGATGATTAACTTGTGGAATCAAAATTATGGTATTGGGATACAGGGGAGTACCCAATATTTTCGGACCGACAATAACTTTGCCTGGTACAAAGGTGGCACTCATAATGATGCTGAACTGAATGCTGGTACAAACGGAACAGTACAAATGGTTATCAGAGATGGCAATGTGGGAATTGGTACAACAACTCCCAGTGCAAAGTTAGAAGTGAGTGGCGATTTAAAAGTAACAGGTGCAATTACCCCCAGTGCTGGAAATAGCGAAAATAAAGGTATTATGTTTCCGAAAGATCCCGGTGGAGGATCTGACGATGCCGCGTGGATTCGGTATTACTCTAGGAATCCTGACTCTACTGATGTGGTAGCAAAAGAACAGACAACCTTTGAAATTGGTACATCAAATGACATCACAGACCATATCGCCTTGATGCCTGGAAATGGCAATGTTGGGATTGGAACGAGCAATCCTGGTGCAAAATTAGATGTTAATGGTGGCATTAGAATTAGAGATACAGAGGTAGATGGAAATTGGATGAATATTTACTATGAAAAGCGAAATAAGACTATAGTTTTCTACCATCAAAACGGTCAAGGACAATATATGACACAAGAAGGTGCTTGGCGACAAAATTCTGATATTAGTCTCAAACAAAATATTTGTGACCTCACCGGCATTCTCAATCAAGTTTTACAACTTAGACCTGTTAAATTTGAATGGAAAAACAATCGAATGTTGAATATTGGTTTTATTGCCCAAGAAGTAGAAGAAATTTTTCCTGAAATCGTTAGCTCTGTCACCATAAAACAGGAACGTGAACAAGAAATTAAAGGTCTTCCCTATGCCCATTTTGGAGTTCTTGCTATAGCTGCTATTAAAGAGATGAAAACTAATTACGATCAAGAACTAAGCATTCTGCAAAAACAAATCAAGATTATGCAAGAACAAATTTCACAAACAAATAAGAATGGATAAATAAATATTCTATCCATATTTTCAAGCTTTTAATTGGTTATTATACATATTAAATTTACATGAAACAACAACTCGAACAACGCCTTCAAGAACTCAAAGCAGAATTTACATCAGGACAAAAATTGCTTGCTGATTTAGAAGTAAAACAAGCCAATGTCCGGGAAACTTTACTCCGCATTCAAGGAGCGATTCAAGTATTAGAAGAGGAACTTGCTAAAGTTGATCAAGATAATACAGAATCTCCTGAAACATCAACAATAGAACCAGAAATTATTACCAATGACTCAAGCTCAAGCTGAACCTAAACTGTTAACCTTTGATGAATTTATTGAATGGCTCCCAGAAAATAGGCGTTATGAACTGCATGATGGAATAGTTACAGAAATGCAACCCACTGGAAAGCATGAAGATGTTACAGCATTTCTCACCCAAGAATTGACCTTGGAATATACAAAAATGCAGCTACCTTATCGTATTCCTCAAAAAGCTTTAGTCAAACCAATAAACAAAGAGACTGGGTATAATCCAGACTTGCTATTAATAGATCGTCGCCATTTAGCATCTGAACCTTTATGGGAGAAAAAATCAACTCTGATTTATAGAGAATCTATTCCTCTCATTGTAGAGGTTGTTAGTACCAATTGGCGCGATGATTATGGCTATAAGCTGATGGACTACGAAGCGATGGGTATTCGTGAATATTGGATTGTAGACTATTTAGGAGTAGGTGGAGTGCGCTTTATTGGTAAGCCTAAACAACCAACGATTTCTCTCTATCAACTTGTGGATGGAGAATATCAAGTACAGCAGTTTAGAGGAAGTGAACGAATTGAGTCACCAACATTCCCAGAACTTCAATTGAGTGCTGTAGAAATCTTTCAGGCTTAAAAGTGAAGGTTCAATCAGGCTAACTACTGAAAATTAGCGACTTCAAGCACACATTAGAAGCTTAGACAAAAAGTGAATGTGTCTTTGTAGGTAAGTTACAGCTAACCGTCCACAATAATTAATTACCAATAAATTAACATGACCGAACATCTTACTATCTCCAACACTCCTCCAGAACATCCGGGGATGAATTTTGCCTTATTGCGACAAGAAGGTATCAAGCACATCGAACGCCTAGCAGGAAAACTCTGGACAGATTACAATACCCACGATCCCGGTATTACTATCCTAGAACAACTTTGCTATGCCATCACGGATTTAAGCTATCGGCTTGAGTTCGAGATGAAAGACTTGCTGGCTTCCTCTCCTGGAGAAAACAGAAAACAGTTTTATACAGCCAGAGAAATCCTCACCGTTAATCCCCTGACCATTAATGATTATCGCAAACTGCTCATAGATATTGATGGCGTTAAAAATGCTTGGTTAGAACCCATTCGGAATTCACAACCCCCAATTTATTATAATTTCATTCGTCATACTTTAACTTTTACAGAAGATGTAAACACTCAACCCGTTAACTTAAATGGGCTTTATCGAGTAAAAATTGAAAAAGATCAAGATATAGATCTAGACGAGGCCAGTTTAATAGAAAGTTTAATAGAAAAAGTAAAAACTAAACTTCATCAACACCGAAATTTGTGTGAAGACTTGGCAAAAGTTGAAATCTTGCCGATTGAAGAAATCACTATCAAAACCGAGATAGAAGTAGAAGAAGGCTTTGATGTGAATGAACTAATGGCAAAAGTTTATTGGGGTATCGATAATTTTATTTCTCCTAAACTGCAATTTTTCACCCTCAAAGAACTGCTAGACCGAGGAAAGAATCCCGAAGCTATTTTTGATGGTGTTCCCCTCGAACATGGCTTTATTGATGACGAACAACTTAACAGTTTCATCAAGAAAAAAGAACTATATACTTCTGACTTAATTCGGATTATTTTAGATATCAAGGGAATAAAAACAGTTAAAACTCTGACAATTTCAAGCAATAGATCATCACAATCAGAAGAATGGATATTACCATTAGATTCTAATCGAACACCCCAACTTAAAGATATAGGTCGTTTGATAAATGACAATAATATTATCTTTTACAAAGGAGAAATTCCTGGTAATATTAACCCAAGTAAAGTTCAAATTCATCTAGAATCTTTACAAGAGAAAAACACCAAATTACCATCAACAAGACAAACAGAAGATATACCAATTCCAGTCGGACAATACCGAGAATTATCTGACTATGAATCAATCCAAAATGATTTCCCCGCGACTTACGGTATAGGAGAATTGGGTTTACCTGCTTCTGCATCTCCAACACGAAAAGCCCAAGCCAAGCAACTACAAGCCTACTTAATGTTTTTCGATCAACTTTTAGCCAACTATTTTGCTCAACTAGAACACGCCAAAGATTTATTTTCCTTCCAAACGAAGAACAAGACAACCTATTCTTCTCAAGATATTTCTCATCTTCCAGGTGCGTCAGAAATTCTCAAGCTGGATACCAATTCACAAGCAGAGGAGTGGAACGAGATAGATCGGAGAAGAAAAAGCCATTTTCTCGATTATTTAATGGCACAGTATTGTGAAAAATTTACCGATTATTCCTTGCTTTTATATGAATCAATCTTGGAAGAAAAACTGATTGATAATAAAATTAATTTTCTACAAAATTATCCCCAAATTAGTGCAGGAAGGGGTAAAGCATTTAATTATACAGATTTGGAACAAAGGTGGGATACAGACAATGTATCAGGACTAAAACAAAGAATTTGCAGCTTATTAGGAATACCCTATAATCGACAAACATTAGCTCTTTCCAATGAATCAGATGAAATAGAAGGTTTCCATATCGTCGAACATATTTTACTTCGCCCTCGCAACAGTAATAATTCTGAGCTAGACCCCAATTTTTTAAGTTTTGGTCATCAAATTTCTGAATTTCAATTAAGCACAATTTTTAACAAAAAAGTAACTTGTATCTCGGAAGAACACGGACTTGCAGAAAATGACCAAATCCAAATATTTAACACACGTAATTATAATGGTATTTATTTTGTTACGAATGTTCAATCCGATCAATTCGATATAGAAACCCAATTCATACAACCAGAAACAGGAAAAGAAACAGGAGAATGGATAAAAGTCAATCGCCCAGTAGATTGTTATTCTTTCCAACTCAGTTTTGTATTCCCAAATTGGATACACCGCTTTCAAAACGAAAACTTTAGAAAGCTAATTTACAATATAATAACTTCCGAACTCCCCGCACATATCACCCCTTATTACCACTGGCTAGACCGATCTGAA
Organism: Lyngbya sp.; assembly: GCA_035285085.1. Lineage (GTDB taxonomy): Bacteria > Cyanobacteriota > Cyanobacteriia > Cyanobacteriales > Microcoleaceae > Capilliphycus. The sequence goes on from JAYKHV010000153.1 coordinate 11,015, forward strand.
ATGCAAGATTTTGAAAGGGCTTATACTCACTGGTTAAATACAATTATGGATAAAAACTCCCAAGCTGACAGTATTAAAAATACAGGAAAAGAGTTGATAAAAATATTGAAAATTGGTAATGTCGAAATAACCTTATTTAATGTCCTGGGATATATGAGAATTGGCGAGGAATTTGGTTACGAAGCTTTTACTGTAAGTTGATTTTAAGTTTTTAGAAGTGAATAAACAACGACATCTGATCAAAAAACAAATTATAGAACTTAATTTAAGTTCACAACAACGTGCTTTTGAACTACAAAATGAAGTCAGTAGAATATATCGTTATAAAATTATTCCCCTGATTGATGACTTGTTGAGTCAGTTCAGTGATTCAGATACAATCTATCGAATTAATAGCCTAGAAATTAACTTGGGAAATATCGATATCAACAATTTAGAACAAGAATTTATTGATAAATTTATCGAAGAAATTAAACAGCAATTAGCAGAACATATTAGTTTATCAAGGTCTAGTTCTTCAGCAGATCCAAAACCTAATCTCGACTTAAATGGTTCTTCATCACAATTTCGCACAACAGAAGTTTTATCAGATAAAAATTTGGATGAAAAAGTCGTAATAAATACAGAAAAAAATCAAGTGACCTCTTTCCCTACAACTCAGACTGAAATACCATCTAATCAAAATATTATCTCAGAAATTGCCAGTAAAAAAGGCTCACAACTAGAGATTTTTAGCTACTTTCTTCAAACAGGTATGCTACCCTGGTGGAGTGAGAAATTAAGCAAACAACAGCTAGAAGAATATTGCGATCGCCTGATCGAGACTTCACCCAATCAGATGAAATCTATTCTTGAGCAAAGTTTAAAAAATGAAAAGAAGTTGCAGCGCATTATTTACCAGTTTTCCGATGCAATACTTCTAAAAATAGCAGGATTATTTGCTTCAAACTTAGTCCACTTGATAGACGAAGATCATACAAATATAAAATTTATATTTAAACAGTTAGGCCGGAGAAAAAGTCTTTATGAAACCAAATCTAGGTTGGAAATATGGCAAAGAATATTATTCACAGTATCTTCTCGGGGTAACATTAAACTAGAAAAAAGCGAATTAATCCCGGCTAATTTATTAGGGATTGCTACTCAAAATACAATTTCTGAAATTGCCAGTAAAAGAGGCTCACAACTGGAGATATTGAGCTACTTTATTCAAACAGGTATGCTACCCTGGTGGAGTGAGAAATTAAACAAACAAGAGCTAGAAGAATATTGCGATCGCCTCATCGAGACTTCACCCGTTCAAATCAAACGTCTGGTCGAGAACAGTATCAAAGATGAGCGACAGTTGCGACGCATCATTTTTCAGTTTTCGGAGCCAACACTTCTCAAGATTGCCGAATTAATGGCGGACAATTTATCAGCTTTTTTGTCCGATTATTTGATAGTTATCAATAAGACGTTAAAAGGGTCAGATTTAACGGCGACCCGGATTCCCGAAAATCGATTGAAGTGGGAACTGTGGCGGGGAATATTGTTGAGCCTTTATGAGAAAGGTAATCATCCCCCAGATCCACCGCAATTAATTGCAGAAAATTTATTGTATCTCGCCACCCGCTTGCCCTGTGAATATCGTCGGCTACTCCGTCAAGCGATCGAGACGATCGCATCTCTGAAAACGGAAGGACAATCCTTCCGGAGTTCTCTACCCGAAGAATTGGTCAAACTGAGCGATCGCCACCCAACCCAATTACAGAGTCAAAATTACGCCGAAACCTCCTCCCAGGCATTGAGTCCGGATGCGATCGGCCCTTTGAATGACTCCGAAGAATTCCCGACACGGAGCGATCGCCATCTCCATCAGTCAGACCTTCAAAATCTGCCGGAAATTCCCTCCCGGCAATGGGAACCGTTTTCCGATGCGATCGCCCCTTTTAGCGATTCCGAAGAAATCTATATAGACAACGCTGGATTAATTTTGCTGTGGCCGTTTCTGAATTCTTTCTTCTCCCAACTCAAATTGGTCGAAAAAAATAGTTTTGTCAATGACGAAGCTGCCGAACGAGCCGCCCTTTTACTCCAGTATTTGGTCGATGCTTCGGTCGATCCACCCGAACATCTTTTACCTTTAAATAAAATCCTGTGTGACATCGAACTACTTGACCCCCTCAATACCCATTTAGACATCACCGAAGCCGAGCAATCAGAGTGTGAAAATTTATTGTCAGCCGTGATTCAAAATTGGTCGATTTTGAAAAATACATCTATAGCAGGATTTAGACAAGCTTTTTTGCAGAGAAACGGAATTTTGAAAGTTCGTAATGGTGAGTGGCTACTACAGATTGAACGTGAAACTTACGATATTTTACTAGATAGAATTCCTTGGAGTATACGGGTTGTTAAACTGCCGTGGATGGATAACATTTTACACATAGAGTGGTAGCTTTTCTGAGTTCTCCTAGAGTGGTTATGATAATTTGATGGTAAACCTGTATTGTTGTGAATAGGGGATTAAACTTAGGCAACAAAAAAGGGGCCTGAATAGCCCCTTAATCGGTTGTTAGAAGTTGGTGAAGACTTTTTGACGTTGTTGGTGATGCTCCCAGAGTGCTTTAGCCGCACTTTCAAGGGTGCCGAAGTCTGCATTATTGAGGTTGGGTACTCGGTAGAAGCTTCCGACTTGCATCACCCCGGCGAGTTGGGTTTTCTCTCCGTTGGCGATCACAAAAACTAACCACACACCCTTACCTTGGCTTTGAAACTGGAAGCTAACATCGTTGGGTTCGGCTTCTTCCTTTGTCTTTGGTGGAATTTGGAAGGGTTGGGATGAATTCTGAGCCATGTTTTCGGTCAAAAATTCGGCATCATTGTCATCGCCTGCGGGTTCCGGTTCGGGAGTGGGTTCGGGTTCCCTTTCGCGATCGCGGTTTTCATCGGGCGATAACGAGAAGTCCCACCGCTTAATTTTTTCTAGGAACTCATCGCCGTAAGCCGTTTCTCCGATGTCGTAGCAGGTCACGGCGAGTTCCCGTTTGCAGTTGGAGTAGTCCTCGACAACCTTTCCTAAGATTTTCAAAGCCTTATCGACTTCTGCGTTGCGTTCTTTCATCTTTTTCTGTTCGAGTTCGAGCTTTTTAATCTGTTGGTTAAGCTCTGAAATCTCCAAGTCGATATCCTTGATGCGCTCATTAAAGAGTGTCATGGTGTTATAATCTCCAGTGAATAAAGTAGTTGAATAGGGGCTTTTTAGCCCCTTTTATATTCTTATTCTAGCAAAAATTGACTATAAAATCAAGTCAATTTTTGCTAGAATTTGATGTTTTTTAGTCGATGAAAATTTACGATTCCTCAAAATGATCTGGGTCGGTAACGAAGGCTGGTAAATTTATCCAAGCCTCATCAAAACTTGAGGATGTACCTGATTTATCATCATTTTGCCAAGAGAAAGAACCGTCCAAATTTCTCAAAATACCAACAATAAATGACCCATCTTTAAAGCTTAAGTAGCCCCTGAGTTGAAACGGTTGATAATAATTACCAACCAATTCAGCGTAAAATTTGATGACGTTAGTTGGCTCGTAAGCGTTGAAAATTGTTCGAGTCCAGTAGTATTTCATTGGTTTTTATCCTACAAAAAAAAGGGAGGATTAAGCCCCCTTGATGAGTAATTAACGAATGCTCAAGTACGAAGATTTATCACCGTACTCGGCATAATTGGATACATCTTCACCCGCTTTAATCGCCTCTTTAATTGCGACTTTATTGGCGGTGACAGTTACCTTTTGAAATTTCTCCGGTAACTTTTCCGCATCGACTTTGACGATTAGCGGCGCTTGTGAAGCTTTACGAACTCCAACAGTGAATTTGGTTGTTTTAACCTTATCGAGTCCGGTTAATTCAAAAAACTGCTGAAGTCTGTGTTTCAGGTACTCAGCTTTTTTCCGTTCGCTTTCAGCCCGTTGTTGCATCCGCTTGGCTTCGGCTTCAGCATCGTTCGCAAACATTTCACAGTGCTTAATCAGGGCAACATACCCGTTTATTTTCTTGTGCAGTTGCTCTTTGTTTTCGCTTTGTTGGGTCAAGATTTCATCGACAGCATCTTCGAGTTCTGCGGGGATTTCTTCGCCCTCTAGTGACTCAAGAATGTGATCTAGTTCGAGAAATTCTTGGGTGAGTTCATGCAGTGTTTTAGTCATTGATTTCTCCTTTGATTAAGTGTATATCGAAGGGATAGTCTGTGGTTATCCCATTTTATTTAACAACGGGGTAATTCGTCTTTATGCCCCATATCGGAATAATCAAAATCCCATTGTTCAACCCCGTCTAAAAGGTCATGGTTTGCTGCCCAAAATTCTTTAGTTCCGTCGTTGGTGTACCTTTGCTTTAAGTCATAAATAACGTTATCAACTGAAAGTCCTAGCTCTCGCATTAACTCAGCAAGTTGCTCCCACTTTTGTTCGTATTCGTTCATTGTTTTGTCCGGGCAAGGTGTACAGAAATGGGACTAATAATTAGTCCCATTGATTAATTAGCAGAAGGAAGTTGAGGCAATTTTTGAGGTTGCGACTCACTCAACATTCCTTCTTTTAGTTAGCAATTAGCTATTTTTATTGCTGATATAATCGTCAATCAAAGCAACGATAAAGTCGGTTCCGAGTCCGCTTAATGCTGAGTTAAGTTTTCCAAATTCTTGGAACTTCTCAAAGGCATAAAGCCGTTGTCCTGAGTCATCTTCACCGGGGTCGATTCCGATAACTTCGCAGAACCGAAAAAAGCAAAGATTCCAGTGCTGCGTACCGATTGCTGTCACGAAAGTTTTGACTAATTCTTGCGTGTCCATTGTTGATTTATTCCGGTAAAGTTTGCATTGGAGATGTGAAGCGTTAGGGGGTCGCAATGACCCCGTTTTCGTTTAGATTCGGGCAAGTTCCGCTTCGTTTTCGGCGATATCCTCACAGTATTGTTGGTACTGTTCTGAGGTCATTACAACGAATTTAAGACCGTATAAAACCCAAATAAATAAGTTTTCTTCACGGATAAATTCGACAATTTCTTCCGGCTTAACGGTGCGTCCCAAATCGTGAGAGAGAATTTTGGCATCGTATTCAGTCACGATGTCTTTCAGTTCTTGATTCAGTTCAAACTCAAACATTTCCTTTGTTTCCTGTGTCGATTTCGATTGATTTCAGTTGTTTTGTGTTGGGTTGATTTCAGTTGTTTCGTTAGATTCAGGGGCATATTTCAGCCCCCCATTTCTAATTAGATTTCGTCTTCGACTGAATAATCGACAACTCCCCAGTCCATAATCACGTAGCCGGGATAGAAGGCATTGAGAAAGTTTTGAAGGCTTTCGAGATTCATTTCCTCACAGGAAAGAATTCGTTTTTCCATGCTCACAATCTCGTTGTCTTCGTCAACCGTACAGGCATCAACCCAGTAAACAAAATTGAGTTCTCCTACTGGATCTGTGCAAGCTTCGAGATACATCCGTTCGAGTTCGAGTTCGATTTCGAGATCGATGTCTCGCAGAACTTCATCGGGAAGTTGTGTAAAGGCTGTTGCTTGTGTCATTGTGAAAAGTGAAAGTTATATTTTTGTGTCCCCTCGGTGACTCGCAAAGGAGTTGTGGAGGGGTTTTTTTTGACAAACCAAGACTTTTACTTCTCACCGCTACGCATCTAAGCTTCACGGCTCCCAGGTATCTCAGCCGGACTGAATAGATTAGGGTTTGACCTTTGGCATTTATTGGCAAGTCGCGTGAGTTTGGCTCGTTTCCTTGCCTTACTCTATTATCAATAAATCACGCATATAATGATTTTATCAATAGTTGTGTGATATATTGAAGTTTAGTTTTTTAGGCAAGTCAAGCCGGGATAAAATCAAACCTTTATGGCTTATCGATAGACAACTGATAGATTGATAAGATAAGATCAATTAATCATGGATACAGTAAGCTATATATAGAAGGAGACAAATGACAAGTGCAACAATGCCCAGGAAAGAATCGAAGTATGGCCAAGGGGAGAATCCCAAGAGTATAGAAAATCTTGCTCCCCGAGAGCCGATTTATGGTGTGGCGAAGAAGCGCCATCAGATCACCGTGACCGATCAAGGATGGAAAGGGTCACAAAAGTTTGTGAAGCAATACGGATGCACAAGCATCAGCGACTTCTTAGAAAAATTAGGCCGGAAGTTTCCTTTTAATATCGGGGCGGATCTGAAGCCAGAGGAATCTAAAAATTTGATGGCGATCGCCGAAACTCTCGGTTGCGAGGACACATCAGATTTAATCAAGAAAATCGCCAACGGCTCTTTTGTCGTCTCAAAGTCCGGCTAAATTCTCAGACGTGCGATCGCGCTTGTCAAAGACTCGCCAACGTTGACGGGTCTTGTATTACTTCTCAAAATCGTATTAATTCTTATTCATTATGAGTAAACAAACCTGTCCAATGTGTCAAGAGTATGGAAAAACCAAAGATCGGCGGGGTGTTGTTTCTCGCTGTGAGTTGTGTAACGGTTTTGGGCAAATTGGAGAACAACAGTTAGCTTTATATCGGGTCGTTTTAAGCCTCAGAAACGAAAAAACCCCCGATTCAAATAATGATTGGGGGGTGTATTCGGATATTCCGTTTTAGGTTTTATTTGTTGTAGTTAGCTTCGGCTTTAATCGTGTCGTGGCTGTCGTGTTTGGGATAGTCTTTTTCAGGACGACAACCATAAGCGAGGTTTTGCTTTAAATTAAAAGCTTTACCCCCCTCTTTCCATCCGTTTATGTATTCGGAAAGAGAACTGCATCCAAGCTCAGTGAGTACAGCGTAAACGTGTTTACAAGCCGCACGGCCGTTAAAAGCTTCGATTTGGTTTTTATAATCTTCGCAATTGCAGATAGCTTTATCTAGTTTTAGTTCAACCTGATAAGAGCCTTTTCCGCCAGAAGATGAAACCATCCAAAACCGACCATGTTGGTGATGCTGTTGCGTTTTTAGGAATTTTGCCCGTTCTTTTCGAGACTCAACAAAATGTTTTCCAGCCTGTGCAACCGACACTCGTTTGACTTGAGAATTCTTGAGTAAAACCAAGACTTCATTTGGATTATTAGACTCGGTAATATGCTCGATTTCCCAAGATTTAACGTCGAGAACTTTTGCACAATTGCCTTTGGTAAAAAGCAGAGTGTTGTAAGACATTTGTGTTAAACTCCTAAGTGTTTCATTTTCTAGATTTTTTAAGGCTTGAGGTTATTCCTCTCGCCTTACTTTTATTATATGCGTGATTAATTAAAATATCAATATGTGTGTGATATATAGAAAGTTATAGTTCTAAGCTTTAGAAAAAACCACTATAAAAATGCTTTCAGAGCATTTGCAAGGATATTGACATCTCTATATATCACGCATATAATGGTAATTGTAGAGGGTAATCGACACTACAACCGATACCCACAACGCCACAAACAACCTTACCGAACCTAGAAAACCATGAATATCTACACTAATGAAACCAACGGATTCCACTTCGATTCTGTTATCACTTTGACTGATAAACTCGCCTCAAATCAGACAACATTAATCGGAGCGTTTCTCGCCTCATTCCTGCTCATTGGATTGATTATCAGCATCCCGTTTCACATTATTAAATGCTTGATTATCAGCCCTCTGACGTGGGCTTGGAGTTGGTTCTCACTCATCCTCTGTGCGGTTATTGGCTCTGCATTCTATCTCTTTTTCTATGCGCTTTACAAGTGGGCTAAGTCCTCTAAAAAGCCTCAATTAATCGAGATGAAAGCTGAGATAATCCAATCAGTGATGATTGAATCATCTCCTGTTATCGAAGTCGAAATCTCAAAGATTGCTGGTTTACTTCCCGCAGCTAAATTTACAGAAAGCGGCCAGACATTCCAAGAGTTTGTCACCGAAAATTTACCCATTCTTCACACTGAAACAGTTGATATCAATCCTATTAAAGTTATCGAAATCTTAGAGACAGTTGATTCCAATCCTGAATCTAAGTCCGAAACTTTTGGTTTCCCCAGTTACGAATTCATCAAGTTCTGTACAGTATGGGAATACATGAACACACTTTCTAACCTGTTTAAGCAGGTGAAAGTCTCCGAGTTGAAGTCTTATGCAAAAGACTTGAATATTCCCCAATATCGCAAACTCAAAAAACTTGAGTTATTGATTGCGATCACACAATAGAAACCACACCCCGGCACTTTCGCAGTGACCGGGGATTTTTTTGGGGAAATCCAAAATTAAATATAAAACTTCTTTTTCCAATAACTGTAGTTGTTTGCAAAAATATTCACTACGTTAATCCTCAAAAAATAGCTTTAAAAAGTCTTCTTGAGTCTGCAAAAAATCGTTATAAGCGTCTTCGACGTTATTATAAGTGGATTTATTTTTGAGCAGCTTATCAAACTCAGTGTTTACTTTTTGTAGTGCCTTTCTTAGATCGGCAGGTGCTTGTCCTGGTGGATACTTCCTGGCATTCTGGGATGCGATCGCCATTCCCTTCTTTGATGTTTGCCCTGTCGATTTCAACCAGGGTTTGTGTTTGAGCATCCAGTCTCGCTGTTTCTGTCTGGCTTCGTCCGTCCATCTGGGCATCATTCGAGTTCTCCAGGTTCAATTGATTAAGTTGATTCTTAACGAAGGTTGTCTTTTTAGGATTTTGAATCTCACTGAGAGTTTTAATCGATCTCCTAGAATTATTCTGTGCCATATTAGCAAGATCGAATAATCTTTCTTCCTCATCAATCTTCCCATTAATCAAAAAGTTGTGGGCAACATTCACCAGACGAACAAACAGAGAATTAGTTAGAAGAATTTGAGAAGCGAGTAAGTGTTGAGCAGCTTGAGGGTTGTTCACAATTTCACTCACTGAATCTTCTAGGCGCTTTGTGTCTCCCTTGCCATCGTATCGGTTTAGGGAGTTGGCGATCGCACAATTCAAATTCTCTGGTGATTGATTTCCATAATCTCTCAAGTCTCTCCCGCCGATTTCCTTGTTCTGGTTTTTCTCTGTGTTTGCCTTGAGGGAATCTACCAGTTCTGAAAGTTTAGACATGGTGGTGATTAGTTCGTTTTTTTTCTGGTCTGTAACCTCTATTATGCAGGAAATTGGCTTGCCTACTCACCTCAAAAGATGATACTCAACACCACTTTGGTACGGTTATTCGTACTCATTGCGTATTTTTGTTGCACATTCTAGAAACTGTTCTCCTTCGAGATTTTAACCGCTCCGCGCAATCACCAAAGGGAAATCACCCGTCCCAAATTTTGGATTTTCAAAAATCCCCTGTTTAAGGTGGTATGAAGTGGTATCTGCAAGAAAAACGTGGCTCCTGGCTAGGAAAGCTGATTTTAGATTTTCAAAATCTTACTTAATGGAGAATGACACATTGACATAGAATGACACAACTTTGACACAACCCTCAGTTGAACTGGGCGTTTTGAAACCGGATATTGTTTTGGCATTCGATGAACCTGAAGTCCGTCAGTTTACAGGTTTTGGTACAGGTAAAGCGATCGCCAATTAATATAACCCTTAGCGTGATCCGATCATTAACTATGTTTTCCATATCAGCCCGTTGGATTCAAGAATTTGAAAAACACCTCTACCGCCGTCAACACCTGATTTTATACGGCAACATTCACGATCAATTTCTTTGGCAGGGCAGTTATCAGGGAATGGCAGAATTTCTCAATGCCTATTTTCTCAATCTGGGATTTGACCTGATTGTACGGTATGACCTAGTTGATGGCTTGACCTTTGCCGAAACACAGATGCGGCAACTCTTTGATGAACTGGTCAAAACTCGATTCGCAGAGCAACAACTCGAACGCTTAGGACAATCTTCAACTCCTAACATACCGAACAGTATCGATCCGATGCAGCCCCCATCCCGTGCGAATCCTGGATCTGTGGTCCAACGACAGGCCAGCAGTCATCTCTCACCAGAAATGGCTTTTGGTCATTTACGAGCAATTGTATCTCAACCTAAAACCACCGTTGCCGCAATTATCGATCTGGGTGATATGTTAACGGCAGATCCCGATCGCTATCTAGCAGAAGAACGTCATCTGTTAATGTTACTCAAAAAATTGACCCTAGAAGCGGCGGTCATTCGTGAAGGCAATCTGATCGGTTATCGTAATAGTTTAATTCTGTTGGCAAGTGACTTGCGGCGAGTGCCTCCCTGGTTTTATGCAAGCAATCCCTTTGTCGCCTTAGTGCAAGTGACCCGTCCCGATAAAGAAGAACGTCGTCAGTTTGTGCTACGGTTTGGACAACAGGGATTTTATGGTGGGCATTTATTAAACGCTCAACGCCCTACACCTCAACAGTTATGCGACCTTGAATTGGCAGCTTCGGAGTTTGCCGTTTTAACTGAGGGGTTTCAGACGATGGACTTAGAAGCGATTCGTCATACTTCTTGGCGAGAAAGTATTCCCCTCAATCCTAAAACAGTGTTGCGCTTAGTAGATTTTTACAAGTTTGGACAGCGGGATGAACCTTTTGAGCAAATTAGTGTTGATAAAATTGCCTCGACTCGTCAGCAACTCTCAGAATCGGTCATTGGTCAACCGCGTGCGGTCGAAGCGGTCACGAATCTACTCACCAGTGCTAAAGTCGGGATTAGTTTGAGTAATGTTAGTGGTCGCAATAGCAAGCCCAAGGGAATTTTCTTTTTTGTTGGCCCGACTGGTGTGGGGAAAACGGAGTTAGCCAAATCACTGACTCGTTTGATCTTTGGAGATGAACAGGCTTTTCTGCGCTTTGATATGAGTGAATATAAAGAAGAACACGCCGCAGAAAAGTTAGCGGGTGCGCCACCGGGATTCGTCGGTTATGAAGAAGGAGGACAACTCACCAGTCGGGTGATGGAGCGTCCTTATAGTATTCTACTGTTTGATGAAGTCGAAAAAGCTCACCCCAAAGTCCTCGATAAGTTTCTGCAAATCCTCGAAGATGGTCGCCTCACCGATGGTAAAGGACAGACTGCCTATTTTAATCAGACGGTGATCATCTTCACCAGTAATATCGGCGCGTCTGATTTAACCGATCCACAAACTGGGGCGATCGTCCGAACGGGTATTATGAGTAAAGTTCAACAGCAAGGAAGCAGTTGTTTTACCTATGCTGAGGTTGAAGCCCATTTTCGCTCAGAAGTTCATTGGTACTTCTCCAGTCGGATCGGTCGTGCCGAACTCTTGAACCGTCTGGGTGACAGTATTGTTGTCTTTGATCTGTTGCGCCCGGAGTTTATCTGGAAAATCGGGGAGAAGTTTCTGCGACAGTTGGCAGAATCGGCTTGGGATAAATATCGACTGTCACTGGTCTTTCAGACTTCGGTATTGGAAGTGTTGAGTGTGCAGATGGAAAAGAGTGATAATCTATTGTTTGGAGGACGGCGGATTAAAACCCTACTGGAAACCCTGGTTGAGCGTCCTTTGAACCGCTGGATTTTTGAGAACTGTTCAGACTTTAGCCTCCTGGCTGGAAAACAGTTGATTGTCGGGTTGGAAAATCAGGGTTTAGTCGTGATGGAAGTTCCGCTTGCCTCTCAATCCTCACTCGGTTAAGTTGAGTGCTGCTGCATTAGTAGCTGATAAGCGTAATTAAAATCCTCAGTTGTGATTTTGATCGCCGCCGGATCGCTCATTCCTTGACTGCGATAACGACGGATCGCTTCGACGGCGGCGCGATCGCCCAGCAACACCAACTCAGCCCCATTCCAGCCTTCGGTGATGGCTGCCCAGTCCGCTAAATTCACCAACTGTAACGGTCGATCCTGGTTATGGACGTGCAGAATTGCCAAGCGGCTTTGTAAATTGGGTAAATCTACAACTAACTGTAAATCTAAGCGTCCCGCCCTTAACAAGGCGGGATCTATGGCATCGGGACGATTGGTGGCTGCAATCACTAAGATAGTTGCTTGGGTTTGTAAACCGTCTAATTCGGTGAGCAACTGTCCGACAACGCGATCGCTGACACCCGAATCACCGCTATAACTTCCTCTAGCTGGGGCTAAGGTATCGATTTCGTCAATAAAGATCACACAGGGAGATGCCAGTCTAGCTTTAGCAAATAATTCCCGCACCGCTTGTTCTGAGGCACCGACCCACTTACTGAGCAATTCCGGACCGTTAACACAAATAAAATTGGCTCTCGCCTGTGTGGCAACGGCTTTGGCTAACATGGTTTTGCCGGTTCCGGGTGGCCCCCACAGTAAGATTCCTTTGGGCGGACGTGCTTTGGTTTGCAATTGACATCCTCCCCCGCTAAATCGGAGATTATAGCGAGGGATTCCTAAGACTCACGACTTAGGCTTACTGCTTTTGCGACACTTGCCTAGACTGTTTCCAATCCCCGGCAGCCCGTCTACACAGTCAGTTTCCTCCACGATCTGCCCGACCGCAGCGATACCTCGATTACAAATTACTTTTGCTGCTGCAACATCTCGGTTTATTTGATAACCACATTCGGGGCATTTGTGGATGCGCTCAGACAAATCTTTTTTGCCTGTATGCGCTCCACAATGAGGACAAATTTGACTCGTATATCTGCAATCAACCTTGCCAAAATACACGCCCCGTTTCCAACACACCCAAGCGAGTATATTGAAGAACTGACCAAACCCAGCATCAAGAGTGTGTTTACCTAACATCCCTTTCGCCCAGGTTCTAAAATCTAAGTCTTCAACAAATATCATCCCGGCTTGGTCGCATAAATGATGAGCCAGTTTCAAGTGGAAGTCTTTTCGGGTATCTGAGATTTTTTGATGGAGTCTTGCAATTTTCCGATTGAGCTTATGTCGATTCTCTGAACCCTTAGCTTTCAACTTAAGTCTACGTTGTAGCAATTTCAGCTTACTATGTAGTCGGGTTAAAAACTTTGGACGTTCAATTAACTCACCGTCAGAAGTTGCTAAGAACTTTTCTAGTCCAACATCAATCCCTAACGGATGCCCAGAAGCCGAAATATCCGGAACACTTACAGGACTTTGCAGATATAATATTGCAAAATACCCACTTGCTTTTCTAACTAACCGCACCTGTTTCAGTTTGAATCCCTCGGTCATCGGGCGAGATAATCTCATCCGAACTAATCCAATTTTAGGAAGTTTAATCCAGTCATTTATAACTGGGTTTGCCTTAAATTGTGGAAAGACAAATGACCGCATCCTGTACTTGTTCTTAAAACGAGGGAAACCATAACCCTGATCCTTCATGTTGTTAAATGCTCGTTCTAAGGTCTTTAAAACTTGTTGTAGAACTTGAGCATTTGTTCTCTTGAGTTCGGGGTTAGTTTTCTTAGCTTTGGTTAAGTTAGCTGCTTGTACGTTGTAGTTCGGGTATGGTGCATCTGCCGGGATCATGTACTCTTGTTGCAATGAACAAGAATTAACTGAACACTTTCTACTGTTCAACCAATCTTTTCTCTCTTTTAGTGCATAATTCCACACTTTTTTACAGATCGCCAACAGATCCTCAATGATGACAATCTGTTCTTGAGAGGGGATTAACTTGAACTCGTAGGTTAGTGTTAGCATACTGGCATGATATCAGAATTCTATCGAGTTAGGTTGCCCAGTTAGACTTTGATGAAGAAAAACTTGAGGCAGGTTTCCCACGGTTGAGCGATCCGAGTTATTTTTTGTTGGTCGCAATTCACCTACGACCCAATCAAAGATTAGGGTCGCAGTTCTCTTGCTCCATCTCGATAGAGTTCCGGATGGAGTAGTGCGCCTTCTACTGATTCACGTAGCGTTTGTTTAATTGTCTCTAATCCTCCAATGTCTTCCCAAGAAACATTAGGAGATTCGACTTCTACCGAACGCAATACAGCCGGTTTAACTTCTGCAATGGCTTGCAAAAACTCCGACTGCTGCACGCAGAGGCGCTCTGGAACTTGTGCATCAATCGAGGGAACTTGACGGCGTAAGGCATTGTAGGCTGCTTTTTGACAAACCGCTTTCAAGTCAGCCCCGACAAATCCAACGGCTAAATCGGCAATTGCCTCTAAGTTTACCATCTGGTCTAAAGGCATCTGACGAGTGAGAATTTTTAAGATTTCTAAGCGTCCTTGACGGTCTGGAACTTTAAATAGCACTTCTCGGTCAAATCGACCCGGACGGCGTAAAGCTGGATCGAGAGCGTCAGGGCGATTAGTTGCCGCCAGGACGATGACTCCTTTTGTTTGAGCAAAGCCGTCCATCAGGCTGAGGAGTTGCGCCACAACCCGTTTTTCGACTTCTCCTTCCACCTGATTGCGATTTGGGGCAAGACTGTCTATTTCGTCAATAAAGATAATACAAGGAGCATTTTTGGCGGCTTTCTCAAAGAGATCTCGTAGTTTTTGTTCGGCTTCACCATAATATTTACCTAAAACTTCAGGCCCAACAATGGCAATGTAGTTCACACCCAATTCTTGGGCGAGGACGTGGGCGGTCAGGGTTTTACCTGTACCTGGAGAACCGACTAATAGAACGCCCCGTGTGGGTTCGAGTCCAATTTTGTCGAGCAAGTCAGGACGTTTTAAGGGAATTGCAATCAGTTCTTGGAGTTCCTTGAGAACTTCACTGAGTCCGCCGACATCTTTGAGTGAAGAATTGACAGCCGATGGAGAGGGTTGAACTGGATCTGAAGAGGTAGAGTTGGAGTGAGTTGCTCTCGGCGGGGCTTGGGTGGCGGAAGAGGTTGTGTTAACGCGAACACCACTGTGAGAACGGGGAATATTTCCAGTGCGGGGTATACTGCTGACACGACGAGTGCGAACCTGCATATCTGCCTTGATTTCTCCAGTTTCCAGTTTTTCTTCTAAGGTTTTCGCCAGTTCTACTAATTGCTCGAAACCTTTGAACAGATCACTCATCTAATCTCTCCACAAACTGATTTACTCAACATGATACGATACAAGCTTTTCTTGCCAATTCCCATATTTTTGAGCAATTCCGTCATGCTGGCGGCTTCATAGCCATGTGTCCAAAACACTTCCATTGCTTTGGTTAAAGCCGCTTCGGTATCAAATTGCTTTTGCGGGCCGCGACTCATCGCCAACTTACCTGTAATTCAACCATAATGTCAGACTCACACAACTTAAACCAGTCGGTCAAGGTTTAGAAAAAATATCTTTTTCCACATTTGCGATCGCGCAGATGCCGGGTTGCAGTGCATGAGGTTAACCCGCAAAGGAGATATGTTGATGTAAATGATGGTTGTCCGCCCTGAAAACAATGAATAATTATCGCGCCATTTTGAAACGAGTCGCCATTGTCGTGATCGTAGTGGGAATTCTCGATCTGCTGTATTTTTTCCATGTCGTCAGTAATGGAAGCGCAGGCTTACTGTTCAGCCGAGGCTATACATCTAGTTCGACCTTCTTGGTGGCAGTGGGTGTAATGTTCTGGAGGGGCAACCTGCGTCTGGTTCCCATCGTCACCTGGGCTGCCGCCTTATTGTTCTCCTACTTCATCAGCTCCCTATTTTTAGAGCTTCCTTCAAAGCCGGCTGAACTGTGGCTAACTCAATGGAACCTCGACCCGGTTAATCTTTTGCTCTCATTTCTCTATAAAATTGCGGCATCGGCCGTTTGTTTGTGGGTTTACATCCAACTGCGAAGCGAACCCGTCGTCAGAGCCACCGTAAAATCCGGCCAACAAGTCTCCACTGGGAAGGGGGCATTCATTCTTGGGGTCACATTTGTTGTGATGGTGGCTGGCATCATGCAATTTATCCGTCTCGGTGAGCCGGGACTCAAAGCCCTGGAGATCGCCCGGACACAATACGGAGCGGGGTACAAGTATCATGTTACGGGCATTAGCTGGGAGGGCGAACGAGTTAGGGCTACCCTCATCGCATACAACCCACAGCAAATCAAACCGGTGCAAGTTGAGTGGAGCCGTCAATCGAGCCAATCATTACTTTAAACTCCAGTTCGAGGAGATGCTGGCTCAAATAATAGCCTCAGTGTTCATCAAAACTTAAAAGGGATAAAATTTCCAATCAATACATAAATTTTTTCCCCTGTGGGTTTTTGGGAAATCGGATAAAAAGAGTAATAGTACAATCTTATCGATGGCAATGGCAGTCGGAACAGGTGCTGGATGCGCGATGAAATTTAGTCGGGAATCATGGCAACGAGTCAAGTTCATCACCTCGGTTAGAAACTGGTCATTTATGATTAATCACAATTATGAACAAGACCCCAGCCCCCAAAAATCAGTACGTTACGGCGGTTATTTCTCACCAAATTCTACCCGGTCGAGAATCGGGTTATGAACAATGGCTCAAAGGAATTGCTGCCGATGCGAGAACCTTTGAAGGACATTTGGGGGTGAGTATTTTTCGGCCTCAACCCGGCCAATCCCCAGATTATGTCAGTGTTTTGCGTTTCGAGAGTTGTCATCATCTGAAAACTTGGTTGGAGTCCGATATTCGTCGGGACTGGATAGAACGAGTCAAACCTCTGATTCGAGAACCCGAACGGATTGAGGTACTGACCGGACTCGAAGCTTGGTTTGACCTACCCCATCGACCCCTTCAACCTCCACCCCCCCGCTATAAAATGGCATTGGTGACTTGGTTGGGTGTTTTGATTGCAACGACTATTATAGGCCGTTTACTGGCTCCTTTGGCGGCTTACTTACCCGCTTTTCTGCTGTCATTGCTCGCCACCGGATTAACCGTTCTGGCATTGACTTATTTTCTGATGCCCAATTTAACTCGGCTCTTTTACCCCTGGCTCTATTCAAACCGGAAATAAAAAATTATTGGCAATGGGTTAGTTTGTCATCAAAAAATTTCAGCCTCGGTACTTCCCGTTCGGCTTGGAGGCGCCAATAATTGGGGACATCAGCGTTTGATGGTCAACTCAAAAACAATGAGTGCAAATTGTTAACAACTTGGCGAAATTCTTCTACTAATTTCAGATCAGGAGTCTTTTGATAAATTTGCAATAGCGAGTCATAAAACCACAGCGTTTCTGCTTTTCCAACCGGAAAAAATTGCCAAATTTCATCCCCCAATTGCTGACATTCCCATAAAAGCGATCGCCCGTTATGCAGCTTATCCGCCAATGACACCAACTGCACCGAAGAACTCGCCGTTTCAATTTGGGCTAAATAGCGTAACTTTCGTTCCTTCCAAGGGGGTTTAGGATAGGTTTCCGACTCCGTACATCCATCAACAATATTGACAACAGACTCCCCAAACTGTTGGCGAATTTCTTCGCGAGTTTTTTCACCGCCCTGATCTTCCACACTATCGTGAAGCAAAGCCGAAATTGCCTCATCTTCAGTTCCTCCCGCTTCTAAAACCAAAGCCGTAACACTCAACAAATGGGAAATATAAGGGATATTTCCAACTTTGCGAGTTTGATTGATATGTAAGCGATGAGCGTAAACTAAAGCCTGTTCAAAACGTTCGGTTAATTTTGCTGATTTCATCATTCTTGACTCCAATTTTCCGAATACAGTTGAGCTTCTTGTCTGACTTCTTGAGCAATTTTTTGACGAAGTTTTAAGGGGAAAATTACTTCAACTCTCGGCCGCCAAGACCGCAAACGCAATTCAACATTAGTGTCTCCCTCCCGATAATTTACCCGATAATAAGCGTCATTTTTTGAACGAGAATGAAGAATTTTGAGTAATTGTTGCTTTTCCGTTCCGGCTTGTTCAATTATTAATTTTTCCGCGTCTTGATAGGAAATGCGTTGAAAGGTTTGATGGCGAAATGTTCCCTCAATGTAATAATCATTAAACTGGCGATCAAACCGCAACAGCATCACCCGACGTTCTAAATAAAAATCAAAACCCCAAGCTTCTCCATCCATTGCTATTTGAATTTCATCGGGAGTCGGTAACTTTCCTTTTTGATAACATTCCCACAAAAATTGAGGCAAATCTAAATCATCCCAAGATAAATCCTCGATCTCGATAATTTTATCCAAACGGTAATTGTACCATTGACCGCCATTTGGCGTTTGTCCAAAAGCACATAAATAAACCGCCCTTTGAGCGTAATAAATACACACCGGATACACAATACAATTGACCGTTTGTTTTACCCGCGAACTGTCATAAATTAATCGCACGGGCGGCACGGGATGTTCTTGCCAAAGCAGTTTAAGTTGTTCCTGCCAATCTTCAACCCGCTCCTGTTTTTCAGGAGAAACAATGTAGACGACTTCCATAAAAAATCGCTGCACACCGTTGAGGGGTTGAGAGAGATTTTGAGCGATTAATTCTAAGTCGGGATTGAGAACCGGAAGCGCTTGCGGTTGATAGAAATTTGAGGTTTCGCTAACGGGTAACGTCGGAAATTCTGACACCCGATAATATTTGGTTTCCTGCCGTTTTAACCATCCCAATTCTGCCAAAATATGCAAATCAGTTTGCAGGGAACGGCGGGTGACTCCAAAGAGTCGCTGTTGCAACAGTTCATCTAACTCTTTGCTCGAAATTTCATCATGTTGTTGCAGGGTTTTTCGCCATCTAAATTCCTGCACGTTCCACTCAGGATTTAATATCCATTCGGCAACGGTTTTTGCACAAGCACAATTGGGGTCGTGTAAGGGGGGTACGGTTTCGCCTCGGGGATGATTTGCACTAAAAAAAGCATTCCGCCAGTCGGCAAAGGTAAAGGGTTCATCGAGTAGCAAACGGTGCTGTTTGTTGCCATACAAACTGTGCAGCCACGCCCACAAACGAATGGCTCTTAATAAGTTTTGTTTGAGAGAACCTCTGGCTAACCATTGTAAGAGTTCCGGTTGGGGGCTGGCTTCAAACTGCAACATTCAACTGATTCCAACTTGATGTAATTTGAGCTTATCATGTACCGGAAGACCGAACTTCCTATTTCGAGTTGGGATTGTCTCAAAGTTTGGAAAGACCGTCTTCCAACGGGGGGTAAGATAAAAACAGTTACGGGAGAGATCAGATGACAACGTACAACATTTACATGGTTGATGGGGTTATGCAGGTTGGGTTCGCTGACCCGGCGCAAAATGACCAAATTGTGCGGGATGCAGAAGCGCGTTTGGAGGAAATGTCTAAAACCGGGGAACTCAAAGGCGGAGAGTTGCTGAGAATTAATGGCCCTTGTAGTATGCCTGTCGCTTTTGTGTTGGCCCACAAGGTTAGTCACTTATTCGGGGCGGTTGGGGTGTTCGACCCCAAGATGGGAAAATACGTCATTTCTATTACTCATAATCCCAAGTATAAACTCGGAGATTGTGTCGATTGAGAAAGGGGTTGACAAAAAGTAATATATTGTACTACACTCTCAAATAGTATTAAGAACAAATCAATGAAAGTTGTTTTGTGCGGGCCGTCTCAGTCGGGAAAATCTTGTTTAAGACATGGCTTAAAACAGGTGATTCAGGCATTAAACCGAAAAGGTCAAGCCCCTTATCCTTACTTTATTACAGCCTGTCCTGATGGGGAAGGTTCGTGGTATGCAGAAACCGTTAGTCCAAACCCGATTTTAGCAGAAAAACTGAAGAAAAATTACAAATCTGAATTGACTTGGGAATTTGCTCAAAAAGTCGCAGATGACGTAAAAAATGCACCGTTACCCTTCAATTTAATTGATGTGGGTGGAAAAATTGATGGTAAAAACCGATTAATTATGCAATACGCCACTCATGCGGTTATTATTTCTAAAGATTTGAATTGGGTGGCAGATTGGTTAGATTTTTGTGGTGAACTGAATTTAAACATAGTCGCCATTTTAGAGAGTGATTTGCACGGAACTGAGGATAAATTAGAAGCCGAATTTCCGATTTTGCGGGGAAGTATTCACGGTTTGAAACGGGGGGAGGATGTTTCTAATCGTCCGATGGTGAACAAGTTGGCGGAGGTGTTATTGCGGTTAATTTAATCAGGTTAAAAAGACAGAAAAAGTTCCTCTAAATTTAGTTAGTTGGGGAAAACAATTCAACACTTTCCCAGCTTGGAAGACCCTTCTTCCTGCGGGTGTTAATCTGGAGTTGTCAAAATTTAATCCCTCAGTCAATGGTTAAAACAATTATCTGTTCAGTCGGTACGAGTGCGGCGAAAAAGCTAGGTGTTAGACCCGCAGAACTTTTAAACTGGGTTAACGAAAAAAACAGTATGGAAGATGCTGTAGAAAGTTTGTTTTCCACCTTCCGAGATCTGGTTCCTGAAGACCAAAATTTGAAGTCTTCTTTGTCTGCTGAAATCCATTCTCTGGTTCGGATTGGGATAACCAACGAAGATCAAATAGTTTTGCTGTCTTCCAATACAAACGATGGATATTGCTGCGCTCTCGCAGTTAAGAAATATCTGGAATTTTACTGGAAAGGGATCGGGGTTTTGGTGAAAAAAATCCCTGGGCTTCAGGTTTACGATGCGGAAACTTTCCGGAAAACGGGGGTGGTGGAGTTTGTGAAATTTATTCTCAAACAGGTTGAATCTTATGACGCCAGCAATATCATTCTCAATCCGACGGGGGGCTATAAAGCTTTGGTTCCTTATACGGTGCTGTTGGGGATGCTGAAAGGGATTAAGTGCGATTATATTTTTGAACAATCGACCACTTTACTGGAACTTCCCCCGCTTCCTCTGGAGTTTAAACGGGGGCAATTTGAGGCTTATAAACCTTTGTTTGAAGAAATTGATCGGGAATCTTCTATCTCTCTGGAAAAGTGGCAAAACAGCGTTGATTATCTGGAAAGAAAATGGTTCGATCCCCTAGTTGAAATTTCTTCGGAAGGGGTAACGCTTTCTGGTATCGGTTTTCTGTTTTGGGAAGAAATCCGCAAACCCTCGGCTTTGGTTCCTTTTTTGTCTCGCAATGCGATCGCCGATTGTTTTGACAATTTGGCGCTTTTGGATAACTGCGATCCGTTCCGGTTTTTGTCGAGGGTTGCGGGTTCTAAATTGGCTAAAAGCCAAGCCGAACATCTCAATATGGGGAATGGTTTGCGCTGGCTAAAACCGGGGAATACCACCGATCGCTATTTGGTTTCTATCGAGGATTGGCGTCTATTGGTTTGGAGGGCGATTCGTGAAGATCAGGAGGGTTCAAAATATCCTAATAAGATTAAAATAGACGATCCCGAAGCTGATCGGCGATCTTATTCTCCTTTTATTCGGATGGAGTTTGTGAATTAACCCACGATGGGGTTTGAGTTTTTTCACCGATCGCATTTTTGGTCACTATCTCCCCGATGGTCGCTATCTGTGCGATCGCTTGGGGGATCATCTTTGATTTTAGCCTGGAACTACTTTTTGCGAGGCTCGATCCAATTGGGTTCAAACCCGCATTCTCTCGTTGTGAGCCTCGATGCCTTTCCTGGTCTTGGTTTCGGCGTTTTTCTATTGCGTTGAGGTGGGGGGTTTTGTCTGTTTTTTTGACAGCCTCGATTTTCGGGTCTACAATATCGATTGTGCAAGGGTTCTATAACCCCGCCCCCGACCGCCTGGGTTAAAGCGGATTAGTTGGAAACCTCACTCCATCGATGAACCCCCGCCCCGGGAATTACCGCCCGACCGCCTGGGTTAAAGCGGATTAGTTGGAAACCATAGACATTTCACAAGCTTTCTTTATTTTTTTCCCAACCCGACCGCCTGGGTTAAAGCGGATTAGTTGGAAACCGTTGGGTTTAAAATTTTTTGAAAAATAGTCTCTTCCCGACCGCCTGGGTTAAAGCGGATTAGTTGGAAACAAGTTGCCTCAATTGGTAGTAGGTTTACCGCTTGGGGAAGTCCCGACCGCCTGGGTTAAAGCGGATTAGTTGGAAACATAATCGTCAAATCGTCAATCTGATTGATTATCTTTGCCCGACCGCCTGGGTTAAAGCGGATTAGTTGGAAACCTCCGTAGTAGAAATATCGAACCTCGGTTTCGTTATCCCCCGACCGCCTGGGTTAAAGCGGATTAGTTGGAAACTCTCCAACCCAGTCAGTTAACTCGGCGTCTCGGAGGTCTGCCCGACCGCCTGGGTTAAAGCGGATTAGTTGGAAACATGGTAATTTGCACCGGATCGGTGCAGAGATGATCGTTTACCCGACCGCCTGGGTTAAAGCGGATTAGTTGGAAACGACTTACCTTGACCCGGATACTGACCATCTACTACTAGGCCCGACCGCCTGGGTTAAAGCGGATAAATAACCAACAAAAAAGGAGAGGAAAAAACGCCTCTCCATTATTTTTATAAAAGGAAAAAGTGCGAGCATCTTGATCGCTGATTTAGCCAGAACTGATCTAGCTAGAACGGGTGATAGATTCAAGTGAGCGAGACGCTCACACTATCATCGATTCGCGATTCCCCACAGCCTAGTCCGAAGTTTGGGGCCACAACTTTTGAAACAGTTTTTGTTCTGAGTTGAGAAACTGTAGAAACTCCTCAGAATCTTGGGAACTATCGGGAAAAAAGATGAAAAATTCTAAAAATTTTGGGGTATTCTTGGGGATAGGTTTTTTGGGATTGTTGGGATCTCTCTTCAAAACCACAAGCGGATACATCCGATGCCAAATTCGTCCAACTTTACCCACCTTTCCCGTCAGATGAGACTCATAAATCGTCCCTTCTGCGATGCGAAATTGGCGATCGCCCCGACGATAAGGCCCGTGAAACCACTCCACCGCCCGGGAGTCTTCCGCCCCATCCGCCAACCGCCCCCAAACCTGGACGTTATCGGGGTGCCACGCTTCCCGCCAAGATTGACAAAAATCCTCGGGAGAGGGGGCGACGCCTTGAAGTTCCATCCAGTCCATCGCCACCTGTCGCACGTCATCAATAAAGCCGCCGACCTGATCAATTTTACGAACTTTCACGTCCGTAATTAGCGATCGCTTCCCGGTCCATTGCCAGTGACAACCGATCAAAGCTTTGCGATCGCTTTGTTGGTAATAATCGGGGTAAAATAAACGGTGATCCGCCCGCCGCCACGACTTCCCAAACCCGCCAAAAACCATCGCAAACCGGGTCAAAGCTTTTATCAAATCGGCGAGCGCTTTTTGTTCGTATTCGGGGAGAGAACGGGTTAAAAACCAGTTGAGATTGCCTTCTATATTATAAGTGGGAACCTCATAACTTCCCTGACCAAATTTACCGAGGGAGAGGGATTTTTCCTCAAAATACATCCCCAATAAACCCGCTGTTCCCTCACCTTGAACGCCGCCAAACAGGGTTTCAACTAAGTTGATCGCTTGGGTTTCATCGGTTAAACCGCCAAAAATTCTTAAAGCGTGACCCCGAATCGCCCCCCGAAAAATATTGGGTCGAAATTCCGCCCCGCCGTTCAACAGCTTCGGCGCCATCCCCTGACCTTTCAACCCTGCGGAATAAAGGGGTTTTTCGGGAGTATTATTAAACTGTCCGTAGCCGGTACTGACGCGACAGCCAATCCCTTTAGAAAGCGCCGTTTCCCAAACCTGCCAAACCTCATCCCAGTCAACCGGTTCAGCCGCAGAAATTCCAAAGATTAATTCGGGTTGATAAAGAGAAATCAGCGCAAAAGCGCCCCCGGATTTATTATCTTCCATTCCCACCTGCCAGGGCTGTTGCGGGTGAACAATATCCACCAAATTTTCCCGCCAAAATTCCCCCGAGGGGTAGCCGCCATGAAACCGCAAAATTCCCGGTTTCCAGTCTTCGCCGCCGTGTTTATTGGTTATTTTTTCGCCGCAAAAGCGCCGTTTTTGTTCGGGGGTACAGGCGGTTTTAAAAATGCCTTTCATGCTGCTACCGGGATAGTAGGGCCAACCGTAGGCGCCGATAACCGGGCGAATAATCCCATCATCTTGACCCGCATTGGTAACAAACCGCCAGTTAATTTTATAGGTGCGAGTTTGAACGCCTTTTCCAAATTGTGGCGCCTCGGGATAGGATTTTTCAATCCATTCGGACGCCCAAAGTTCGACGTCTTGTTTTTCGTGTTTTTTGGTGCGTTCGGTATCGATTCTTTGCAGTTGACAGCGCCCTGCGGTTTGCGCCCGAAACATCATCGGAATTTTGTTGTTAATGTCAGGAATTTCAACCATTGTTTGAATTGATTTGAGTTTGAGTATTTTCCCCCCTTTTTAAGGCTTGCTCGGGGGGATCAAGCGAAACCGTTCGCGAGGTTAGAAAATGAAAAAATTACTCCTTACTTCGCCCTTTATACCGTTGAGTCCACCAAACAATACAATCACAAAGTTGGGTAAGAACAGCCAAAGCAACCCGCTGTTTTTCGAGACTGAGTTCATTCCACAAACGTTCACTCATGGCTTTAACCGCTTTGGTATCGTCCGCACTAACGGGGTCATTGGGTAAAGTAATCCCCGCTTTTTTCAAAACCATTTCCAAAGCATCCCAAGTGTCTTTCCAATATTGAGACTTGTCGGGTTCTTTTTTCTGAAGTCGCAAATGTTCGCCCCAGAAACGTTCCAAACCGTAAGCAACAGCCATCCGCATTTTATAGGATTGATTGAGAGAATCGGGATGCTTGGAAGAATCCGGATCATCGCTCTTTTTTGCCTTTTCTTTTTGTTTATCATCGCGAATTTTGGCTTTTAAAACCAACTCCTGAGCGATTTTATCCAAACCGTAAGAATTCCAACCCATGATTATTTACCTCCTTTAACTTGATTAATTGTGACCCGACAGCGACCAAAACCGATAGATTCCAAACCGCCAAAATACAGGTCTTTTTGATAACAATCCGGTTCCAAAACTTCCCAGTTATAATCATCGTCTTCCGACTCGGAAACCTTGTATTTCAGGGCGTCAGTCCAATCGACATCTTGGAAAGTCTTATCCTTCTCCCAAAACTGCTTTTTAGCGGCGACAGGAAACGCCAAAACGCACCCTTCCGGTAAGGCTTCAACGTTGAAAAAAGCGCCCTTATCCGTGTCAACTTTTTTGACTTCATCCAACAATTTAACTCGACTTTGACGGTACAACCCCATATCGTGGAGGAGAGAAATATCGTTATCATCAACAACAACGAGGTTAGAAGGGGAAAGGTTCGCGCCTTTGGGAATCCATTTTTCGAGGTAATTTTCATCAACTTCGTGGTCAATTTCCATGAATCCCAAGTTAAAGAACAAAACCTTTTTATTTACATCAACTTGTCGCGCCATCAGGGTTTTTGAGGCGGTGTAAGGTAGGGGAGTTTCCTCTTTAATATTAATATTCGCAATCAATTGAAACCGTTTCAAAAGGCGGGGACAGCTAATCCAAACAATCGGCTGACCCGGACAAAACACCGGGAACCAGACAATAGAAGCGTATTCAAATTTAACAATCGCCTCGGTGGTTCCCCCGTCTTTTTGACCTTCGATTGTTTGGTGTCCGTACCAAAAATTATCGTCAATTTCTCGGGGAACATTGCCGTTATTTTCTTCCTCATATTGTAGGCGTTCTAAGCGCATATCCGCCCGAAAACGTCCCCGAATCGAACTCCCCGGAACAATACCCGTTTGGGTGAATTGGTCGCGAAAAATGAGGTTTAAATTCCCCGTTTCCTCTCCCGCACTCGCCCCAACGTGCAGGGGTGCGAGAGTATCAATAACGCCGTAATATTGCTGGTACATGGTTTGAGACTCCTTTTTTTTGCGCGAATAATGTTTGAGAAAGTTATCGAAAATTGTCCTAAGATAAAATTGCCCCATTGAGCGGCAACGCCAACCCGCAACCCCAACGTTTTAGGGAATAAAAACCCTCTTGGGGAAACCAACTTTCATCCCACTGATGCCAGGATTTTTCGAGGGGTTTTTCTAACAGGTAAACGGTACCTGCGGGTACGGCGTAACGTCCGCGAGAAAGCAACCCGGACGGTTGATAATTTCGTTCATTTTCGGCCGTTAAAGTTTGGGTTGAAAAGGGTTCCGAGATGGGTTCATCGTTGGTTTTTCGTTTCCCCAAACGGTAGCGGAAGGGTTGAGGACGTTGGGTGAGAAGACTGTTAATTTGATTTTCTGGCCAACCCAAACCGTTGGTTACGGGGTCAAATTCTGGACTGCGATAGGAGTGGCGGTTACTCCCCCAAACCGCAGGAACAATTAAAGCAAAGCTATTTTTCAACGGTTCGTTTAACAAATCTTTTCCGGTTTTTTCCAACTTTTCACAGCGTAAATTCACCAAATGTCCTTCGCCTCCAAACCGATACCAACCCTCAGCAATGGGGGTATTCGAGAGATAAATTAAGCAGGTTTCGGGGTCGAGTTGTACCGCATTTTCTAAGAACAAACTCCCTTGAGTTTCGTCGGCGTCCGTCGCTACCCGTCGCTGCTGTTCTTGGAGGCGGGGGTGAAGGTGGGGTAAAAATTTCCAGGGGTTTGTTTGAACTTTTGGGAGTTCTTCTGGCTGCGACTTTTGTAATTTTTCCCAGTCATTAATCGCCACCCAAGTTCCCTTTTGATACTTATCATCCGGGGGGATTTTGGGCTGATTATCTTCCAAAATCTTCCAGTTTTCCCCGTCGAAAAACATTTGATATTGAATCTCATTGTCTTTGACCAAGCAGTTAAACGGAGTCGGTAGATAGAAGTTTTGAGGATTATTTTCCTTCGCCCAAAACGGCCCCGCCAATAACAACTTTGGAAGGATTTCGGGTTTGTTGTTTTGGCGTGCGTAGTAAGCGAATAAACCGGATAACGTGGCCGCTGTGGGCGGAAATTGTGTGCCGGAACGTCCGACCAAATTTTCGGGGGAGAGGAATCGCCCCGAACTTCCGTAGAGCAGACCTAACGGTTGAATGATGATTACATATTCTAGCATAATTTGCCGGGTTTTACAACGTGTTTTCGGGTTTAATTGTGGATTAAATTTATGATGTTTTATCCGAGAATGTGAACAGGTGAAATCCCACTTTTCCGAGATTAATCACCCAGTTGTTAATGGCTTCGCGAACGTTTTCAAGTAGAAGTTCGCCGTTTTTGTCGGTGTAGTTTTTGCTCTCCCCCAGTATTCCCGTCCGAAAGGGTTCGGGATGATTAAAAGCCTTATCGTAGTTATCATTACCGACAATATCTTCCCAAAACTCTTCGGAAAAATAGGCTTTAAACAGTGCTTCTGCAACTTTAGTTTGTTCTCGAGTAAACCCATGGCGAGACTCTAAAACAGCGATATCGTTATACAAATGAGTCCAGTTTTGTTCGCCGTTTCGTTTGTTGCGATCGCGATATTTTGTGAGTAAATCTTTTAACAACCACCAGGGACAAGTCCACTCCAAATGATTTCCACTGTTAAATAAAATCCTCAAAGCAATGCGATCGCGTCCCGATTTTTTAGCGGATTGTTCGGCTTCGCGACAGTGTTGTAAAACGTCCCTTTGGGGAACGTTCGGCGCCGCCCAAACCAAACCAACACTAACAGTAATGGGTTGCTGATGCTTACTCCAAATATCAGAATATTTTTCATCGGGAGAGGGTTTATTTTGGGAGGATCTAAACTTATAAAACCATTTCAAACAGTCTTTTGGAGTGATTTCCGGTTCGGAAGACGTGCTATAAAATACCCCCAGAAAGTCATCGCCCCCCGCATAAATAATCCGATTATAGTTTGGATTGGGAACCCGGCTTTCTATTTCTTCGCGACAGCAGATAACAAGAGTTCGCCACGCATCATCAAAAACCCGTTTGGCGTCGGCTTCGGGGTATTCTCCCCGGATGATAATTTGGTTCGGCATCCCTTGAGTAACGTTGATAACAGCTGTATCCAAACTTTAGAGAAATGGTATTAAATCGAGTTGCAAGCCTGTCAAAACCGTCCCTGTCGTGTCAATTCGCCTCAAATCTGATTCTTCAAAGCCCAATCAAAGATTATGAATTCTGAATTGAGAACAGTCACAGCAGGTATCTCTTTCATTATTCAGAATTAATTGTTCGCAATTTATCACTCTTGATCCATCTAAAGTCGGCAGTTTATCACAATAAAGAGGTTTTTATGAAACTACATCAATTGCTTACAGAACTTTCCCATCAAGGTGTAAAATTATGGGCTGAAGGCGATCAACTCCGCTTACGAGCGCCTAAAGGAGTATTAACAGATCAACATCGGAGATCTATTAGTGCGTTGCAACCGGAATTGCTGCGTTTGTTGAAAGAAGGAAAACTTGAGAAGAATTCTTATTTCCTCCCAGAAATTGTCTTTGATCCCCAAAAGAGTGGGGCTGTACCACTTAACTAAGACGGCGATAGGGCTACCGCTACGCTCCGCGAACGCGGCGAACACGAACAGAACATGAGTATTGATTAGAGAATAAAATCAATACTATGGTTGATCTTTTTAAAGGATTTTCTGTAAGTAAAGTGTGATATAATGAGGAAAGAAATTTTGGGTTTATAATGAATTTCATCTCCTCCTTTAAGAGTATTTTTAACTAAAAATCAAGAAAAAACCGAACTTTGAATTAAGCCGCTCACAACAAGTTCCCAAAAGAACTTCAGACAGAGCTTCAGAACTTAGGCTGTCATCTATCAGATAGGTTCTATGAGTTTGACAGCACTGTTAAGATTAATCTCAATTTTATTAGCCCGGATAATCAAGTGGATTTTAGTGTAAATTTCTGGGGACGAACAGGCATTTTAACGGGTAATCCGGTTGATGCGATCGCTGAAGATGTCGGAAATATTGATGGAAACTTAGATGTGATTCCCAAAAATACCTCCCATAGTTTGCGATACGTTAGCAGTGATATCATTCCCTACCCGAACGGGTGGAAACGGAAGTTAAACCCACGTCAGAAAAAGGAGATTCGGAAACTCAAAGAGTCGGGGTCGGGTGAATCCGGGTTGGGGCGAGGAGGATTGGAGGAATTTTTCGGAGCGGTGTTTTCGGCTCAAACGCCCGCATAGCGATCGCCATTGGCAGTGGGATAATGTTCAAAGTCAACTAAACGATAACCCTCGTCGCGGTACTGTCGCCAAAGATTAGCAAATTGAGTTTCAGTCGAAAAGGTGATTAAAGCAACAATGAAGCCCAACAAAATTCTCAGCATATTAAACTCCTTTGTCATCCAATTTCGGATGAGAAACACCCCCAATTTGAGCAGAGTTTAATGAAATTGCCCAGTCGCATTTTTGAACTCCCCTATTCGGGCGACTTGCGAAAAACGGAACTTTAGTGATAGATCCAATTTAGACGGCATAATAGATATAATTAAGAGAGCATAGGAGTATTTCCGATGAGCAGAGCCAGAATAGAACCCGCAAGTGTTAGCGGCGACAAAAATTGCCTACCCTTTGGGCCGAAAGCTCCGGCTTTATTTCAGTTTATTAATTGGCTCGTCCGACCCTTTGAATACCTCGAAGAATGCGTCGGGCGGTACGGAGATATTTTTACGCTGAGGCTAGTTGGTCTTCCTCCCTTAATATTTATTGCCAATCCCCGAGGAATTCAAGAAATTTTCAATGCCGATGCCCAATCTTTTGATGTGGGAAAGACCAACGATTTAGCCCGTCCGATTTTGGGCGAACGCTCCCTAATTTTAATGGATGGTTCCCGACACAAAAGAGAGCGAAAGTTACTCATGCCCCCCTTTCATGGAGAGAAAGTTAAATCCTACGCCGAATCCATTTGTCAAATTACCGAAACGGTGACTTCGCGCTGGCAAATCCATCAATCTTTTATTGCCAGAAATGTCATGCAAGAAATTACCCTCAAGGTGATTATGCAGACCGTATTTGGCTTTAATGAAGGGGAAAAATGCGAACAATTTCGCTCACTTCTTGCCGATTGGTTGGATCTGCTAGCCTCTCCACTGCGTTCAAGTTTTATTTTCTTAAAATTTCTGCAAATTGATTGGGGAGCTTGGAGTCCTTGGGGGAATTTTATCCGAACCCGACAAAGAATTTACGACTTGCTGCAAGCTGAAATTGAAGACAGACGAACTCACCCGGAAAAACGGGGTGACGATATCCTCAGTTTAATGCTGGAAGTCACCGACGAAGACGGTCAACCGATGAGCGACGGGCAGTTAAAAGATGAATTAATGACGCTGTTAGTCGCCGGACACGAAACCACCGCAACAAGTTTAGCTTGGGCGTTTTATTGGCTGGAAAAATATCCCGATATCAAAGAAAAACTCACTCAATAAATCGAGAGTTTGGGTAAAAATCCCAACCCCCTTGAGATTTCTCGCCTCCCCTATTTGACGGCAGTTTGTCAGGAAACCTTGCGACTTTACCCCATTGTACCGATTGCTTTTGCCCGAATTTCCAACCAGGATTTAGAAATAATGGGTCGTCAATTTCCGGCCGGGACAACGTTCGTTCCCTGTATTTATTCGACCCATCACCGAGAAGATTTGTATCCGAATTCCCAACAATTTCAACCCGAGCGATTTTTGCAACGCCAATATAGTCCTTACGAGTTTCTTCCGTTTGGGGGCGGGGTAAGGCTGTGTTTGGGTTATGCTTTGGCAATGTTGGAAATGAAGTTGGTTCTCGCTTCGATTTTATCCAAGTACAATTTAGAATTGGCGAGTCATCAACCGATTAAACCCATGCGTCGCGGCGGTACCGTTGCACCTTCCAATGGAGTTCCTTTGGTGGTGACGGGTTTTCGCTAATGGCGGGGGTCTTCGGTCTAAACTTCAGAGCGCAAACAATCCGCCACATTGTAAGCGTATAGCGCTACGCACAAGTTAAAAGTCAAAAGTTTTGATTACAAGGGCTTTTCAGTTTGTATCCATGTCAAACCCCTTAATTTGTAGTGCTATAACAACAATCCAAACCATAACCGAGATGAAATCCATCCGCCGATTTTTGTTATTAATAGGGTTGAGTGGTGTGATGGCAATGGGTTGCACATCCGAGAATTCCCATCGGGATTTGGGCAGTTTAACCGAAGTCTCTTCCCCAATTGCCAGAACTCCCGCATCTGAACCCACACCGTTAACAAGCCCAGAAACTTCGTCGGCGACTCCAACCCCAACCGAAAACGCCGCACCGGATATTTGGGAACAGATGCGACAAGGAATTATTAGAATCAAGCTGTTTTTTGATGGCTTCGATCTGGGTGCCGGCGCCTCGAATCTTCAGCAGTTGGTTGTTTTGCTGTTTGATGATGTCGAGTTGTTGCTGAGAGCGGGTTAAGTGCTTCTGGATTAGCTGAATGTCGAGCTGACAAGGCGGTTGCTGAATCACCCGAAGGCTCGACATCAGACTATCCACATTTTGCCAGAGCAATTTGAAAGCTGTAGCAATCCGTCGTTCTCGCACAACCGTTTCATTTTTCAGATTTTCTTCTCTGGAGTCCCAATTGATTTCTTGAGAAGTTGCATTAGTTGTTGCTGTTGGGTCGCTATCAAATCCATCTGACACTTTAAATCATCTAACCTCCGAACAACAGCTTCATTATCATTCATTAGTGAACTTAGAATCGGAAACATCTCGAACACCTGTTTTGCGAACTAACGCAATGATTGTACGTTCTTGAGCGATGATAATTTTATCAAGTTTGATTGATTGCTCTTTCAAAACTTGAGCAATCTCTGTTCGCTCAAGATTAGCATAGTTTTCTATCGAACGAATCAATCGTTCAATCAAGCGGCCTAAGTAAGCAAGTGCTGCTAAACCCAAGCCGCCTGATACAATTAAATCAACAACGTCTTTACTCTCGGATGGTGCCATCTCTTAAAAAATTGTTGTACCATGCGAGAGCTTCTTGACGAGAGGGAAAAGTCCGCTTAACTTTTCCCTCACCCCGATTTGCCACAATAATCGTTTCACCGTTGCCCTTTGTTGACAGTTTAAAAGACATTTAAAATCCTCCTATTAAGTCGCGTCACCGTCGATTAATCCCGTATCAACCGCAATTACGGGGCGGTATCTTTCCCCGATAAGCGTTGACAAATAGAACGTGTTGTCTGTCGCTTGCTCCGACACTTCCCCGTTAGTGGCATCAACGGTGATGGTTTGGGGCAAGGTATCGGAAGTTGCGGTGTTGTCTCCTACGACAACTTTTAACTGTCGCGCCCCGGAGTTGCTTCTGTAAAGAGCATAACGGGGTTCTAAGTTCATGGGAATTCCGTACAACCCAGAGGGGTCTGTAGTCACGTCGGTGTTTCCCATCAACTCGCCCCAATCCTCATCCATGAAATGACCCATGTTATTTCCGGTGTCTGTGGTATAGATAAACCACTTTAAACTTCCTGCCATGTTTTTTACTAATAATTAGTCAGGGACAAAAACTTTTTTAAGCAAACTCAATCTTATTTTAGAACCACTGTAGTTCAATTTGCAAGCAATCCTTCTAATAGAAGTCATTGGAGTATTTGCTGTTTCTTCAAGAGGAAAAAATCGATGATAGGCGATTTCTTGATCTAGAAACTCAATATTTTCGCTATGGAAAACACTTCCGCTCTGTTGAAGGAAATAAATTGTCCCGAATCTGGGGTAACGAATAACAGGTCCCATTTCTTTGTTAATATAATAAGAAGGAAATTGAATGATCCTAACATAAAAAGGGGCTGAAGGGTAAACTATATCATCAGGATTGTCACTTCTTATTGGAACCTTTAAGTCATTTTCAATGTGAACATCAAATGAGTCTGAAAATTCCCAAGTTAGATGGTAACGAACATATGGCATAATTAACGAACTGGTCTAATATTTACACCCAATGTTATCCCGTCTGCGAACACATTGGCATAAATCTCATCAAAACATTTCATCCAACCCAAAAGGTACGGTTTGAATTTTGCGACCTGCCGACACCCTTCTTCGTCCTCTTGCGACTCAAACTGAGTTCTGTCGTCAATGCATTTTTCTGATGAGCCATAGCATTCTTTATACACGAACACGGGCATGATGGCGTCAGGATTCATTAGATACATTCCGTGATTTTGCAACTCAAAATTAATATAAGTATGGTAGACAACTTGACTTTCAAATAACAGAGTGATTTGAGCCGCTTTGTAATACTTTGTCGGATTTTGTTTGGTCAAGTTGAACCAATTATCAGGAACGGTTAAGTCCGTCCAAACTGTAACAGTCTTAGCAAAATAAGGGATAAAGGAGTCGGGTTTACTCTTTATGGGAACATCCGCCGAAGCGATCAGATCAGCCACGACACCCCTCCGTCCAGTCTCTTTTCATCGATAGCCTTAAAGCTGTTCGACGAACAGCTTAACTCGAACCTCACATAAGTTACAAGCAAACCCGCACCACATTTTTGATTGCAACCAATTAAAATATCCGTCGAATATACTACAAGGTAGTGCGACAGTGGAAAAACATTTTGCAACAGGTACATTGGTCGGAAGTTCGCTTGTTCAACATTTCTCCGAGTCTGGAAATGCTGAACAGCTCAGGTGAAGTGAGAGAGTTAAATTGCTTACTTAAGTCGGAATCTCCGAGAACAAACTACGCTAAAACTCGGTTAGTTGTGTTTGACAGAGACTATGTAATTTATCGATTAAAATATCTGTTCAAACCGTTTATTGGAGCTATTAAAACAGAAACTTTACTTGAACTGGCAACGAGCGCTTTGGGAGAATAAATCTGTGAAAATTGGTTACGCTCGAATCTCAACAGGTGAACAGAATCTCAACCTTCAACTTGACTCCCTGCGCGATTGTGACTTGGTTTTTCAGGAAATCGAGTCGGGTGCTGTGTGCGAGCGGCCGATCCTTAAGAAGGCGATCGCCAAAATTTCCCCCGGTGATGTTTTGGTTGTGTGGCGTCTCGACCGTTTGGGGCGCTCGCTGAAGCACTTGGTGGAGTTGGTGGAGTTACTCAAGCTCAAAGGTATCGCTTTCAAGTCATTGTCAGAAAACATTGACACCACCAATGCAACCGGTGAGTTGGTGTTTCACTTTTTCGCGGCCCTCGCCCAATTCGAGAGAAGTTTGATCAAAGAGCGATGTCAGGCGGGGCTGCAAGCTGCAAAATCTAGAGGTGTCCACTGTGGTAGACCCCAAACTCCAGCAGGTAAACTCCAAGCGATCGCCAAGCTCGTCCAAACCGGCGAGTCGGTGGCGAGCGCCTGCCGCCAAGTCGGTGTTGATAAATCGACTTATTACCGGAACAAAAAGCGACAAGGTTCTGCAACGCTTGTCGCTTAGGGGATGTCGTCGAATGAATGAATTCTCAAAACCCAAACCTTCTGCAACGGGTCGAAATGACTGGCTGACCGTCACCTTCGAGCAAACTCCGGATCACACCTGGGCTTTGACCGTTGATTACGGTCGAAACGGTACTCGGAAATTTTACCGCAAATGGGAGTCAATGAACTTCCAGCACTTGTTCAAGCGTTGAACTCTTTGGCCCGGATTCGTCGGATGATTTCCCCCGGTGGTATTTTCTCGGCCATCCATTCCAACACTTTGGCAATTCGGCCGTTGCTAAACTTTGCATCTTGACTTCCCCCTCCGATATAAGCTCGTTCACCCCTCCA
Organism: Lyngbya sp.; assembly: GCA_035285085.1. Taxonomy (GTDB): domain Bacteria; phylum Cyanobacteriota; class Cyanobacteriia; order Cyanobacteriales; family Microcoleaceae; genus Capilliphycus. The sequence continues at coordinate 45,371 of JAYKHV010000153.1, forward strand.
CTCAAACCAAGGGTATTTATCCTCACGCTTGGCCGGACTTCTCCAAACAATTCGGGGTTTGTCGTCACGGAACGACAGAGAACTTCCATCGATGCTGTCGTCACGTAACGACATCAACTCCTCTAAAATGTCGTCACGTAACGACACGGGAACTGACTCGAACAGGCGCTTTATCTCCTCGACGATCCCTTGATGATCGCAAATGTCAGCTTGTTTGTCGTCACGTACCGACACCTCACTGTCGTCACGTACCGACAAATCGGTGGGTGGTGATGTCAGCTCGATTTCGTCCCAACTCAGATAATCCCACCCAGCATCACAGTCATAAATTCGGATCATCTGTTTGGACGGGCTAACCTGCTCGACCTGGATGACGTCGCCTTTGCGGATGGCGATCGCATTTTTGGGTTTTTTCACCACCTTTACCCAATCACCCGATTTGAACGGTAAGCTGTTGATATTCACATTTAAAAACCACCAACATTGCTGTCGGTGGTTACGAAACATTTATTGATCTGAATTTGTATCTACCAACTGGAGGAGAGACTGTTTGAGATTCTCAAACTGCTCTTTCATCATTTTTTGTTGCTCAAGATTTGCATCTAGCCTCGCTTTTAGCCTTTCTTCGTGGGACTGGACATAAGTCAAGTACCCGCCAAAAAAGTCCTCCAGTTGGTCTATTAGTTTTTTACCGCTTCCGGTTGTACTTTTGAGTTGTTCACGCTGACAATCCCCCTCGCCAATTGCTCGACTAACTCCGAGCGACTGATTTGGATTTGAGATGCCATCTGATCCAGTAAGCTCACTGCCGTTTCCGTAATCGTTACATTGACTTGTTTCTTCGGTTCTCCGTAAGCTCGGTGATCCGCTCTCAGTAACTTTTGATTGGTCATTTTCAACGTTGGTCATTGGGTTAAATCAAAAATAACATATTTAGCTATTTACCTATTTATATTTAGCTGTTATTTTAAAAACAGTCAAGACTATATAGCTATATAGTCTTGCTCAACCCCCCAACACTAGGCGCTCCCTGACGGGATGTCAGGCTTGGACTAGCAGTGTTTGAGTGGGTTCCGTCTCTGCCCCCATGCGAGTTGGGAGAGGGGAGTTCGGGTTCATGGCGATCGCATTTGCAGCCTTCACAGGTTGTTCACAAGTTCGCGATCGCAGACAGTTAAACGTTAGTTGAGTTGAGGATCTGCCTAGACGTTCAGTCAAATCTCGATATCACTTGTGTGCATATTTCCAATGTAGAGTTTGGTCTTTGTGCGGGGATTTAGTCCCCGCTTTACTCCAATGCCGATTAGTTTAAGTGAAGCTAAACGGATGATTTGGAATGCGATTTCCAAGCGTCCGCCCGAACGAAATTGCATTGAATACCGGTGCAAAGAGGAGGATTTTGATGTGCTTTATGCGGCAACTCAAATCCCCCAAATTAAACAGAAAATGAAAACCGATGGTTTTGAAATCAGAATTGTTCCTAGTTCTGAAGAAAACATTGATTTTCAAAGAGAGTATATGGTTGCTCAATATTCGAGCGTTATGGCAGCCAGGTTGCTTTCCAATTACACCGATTTAACGGTGGATAGATGGTTGAGACGACTTTACACCCACTCTTACAATGCGTTGAATTTTTGTGAAGCAGACGTTAGCAGGGTTATCAGTCAAGTTTTCCCTGTTGAGCTTCTCAACTATGACCCAATTGCAGACCAGTTAGCAGAAAAGAAAGAGACTGATAAAACTCAATCTATGCTGCTAGATCTTATCAGGTCTGATGCAGAGAAAGTTACAACTAAGGAACTCGGAGAACTATTTGATAAGCTCGTTGATTGTCACACTCCAATTGGCATTGTTGTCGATGTACTTCCGGGATTTATATTAGTCGGGCTAATCCAATTAGCTCTCCGACATCCCAATCTTGAACAGGAGATGATCAAATCGGGGAAAGACATCGCGCTTCAACTGATTGACGGGATTAGTGATGTCGTGCCGGAAGCGAGAAAGTATCTCGAAATGGGTTGGCACACTGAGTTCGACCGGGGGTAATTATGCACCGTTATCACGTTCTACTGGTATCCGATACCATTCAGTTTGTGGGCAAAAACTTACTACCCGAACACGCAAATCGGTTGAAATATTTGCTCTCTCGAAAATATCCAAATAACGTATACAAGGTTGTGCCTGTGTGCGTTTTTATGAGAGTCATGGAAATAATTAACCGACTTTAAATTTGAAAGGGAGTAGGTATCAACTACTCCCTCCCTAGTCCACTTATTCGTGAGGCTTCACTTTATGCTTCCGACTCAGGAAATAGAATCAACCACTGTCAAAAAAGAAGCAATTGAAAGCTTCTTAATCATATTGGAACAGGCTAACTCCCGTCAAGTTATTTACAGCACAGATTCCGAAGTAGAGTGTCAGCAGTTCCTTTGGCTTGCCAGTATGGTAGCCGAATATGGCTTAGACACTCTCGAAGATGCCCTTAGAACCCATTTAGATTCGAGGTACTACGATGTTTGAAGCTTTCGTTAATGCAGTAATTAAGTCATCGGATGCGATCGCGAAGATCCCCCCTTTGGTTGGCGATTTGGTTCAACAGTTGAACGAGATTCGGTTGACCCTAACCAAAATCGAAGAACAGTTGATGAACATTACCGACGCTTTGGAAACCGGCGTCGAACCTGTGAACGAGTTGGCGCCCGAGTCAGCCAAACCGAACGGGAACGATAACCATTAGACCCTGATCGCTTTTGCCTCCTAACCTTGTTGGGGGGCAATGGCGGTTTGGGTCGCTCCCTTTCCGCAACTGGGAGAGTAAGGGTTTGAATGCCTTCACAAGGAAGTAAGCGCCGCCTCCGGGCTGAGTGCTTTTACCACCTTCACAGGCGTCTATCTTGCTTTCCCAACCTCAAGACAAGCTTTCTTCGAGGGTGAATTAGGCGCCCCGTTTGGCGAGTGCCTTCAATCAATTCATAAGAGAATTGTCTATTTAACAGCGAGAGAAAAACATGGTAACAGTTTGTGGTTTAGATATAGGTCGAAACCATGCTGTTGTCGCGTCTCTAAATCATTTTCCCACCAACATTCAACGTTATTACTCTCAGCACAAGCGGGAGTTTATTCGGCTGTCTTTTGACGAGGATGGCTTCGATAAGTTGTGGGAAATGTTACCCGACGTGGTGGTTTTAGAGCCGACAGGCAGATGGTATTCGAGGTTAGTTGCCGAGAAATGTGCAGCTAAAGGCATTGAGGTGTGTTGGGTTGGTCACTGTCAGTTAAAGTCCCAACGCGAAAGCTATGGATTCAAATCAAAACGCGATCCGGAAGATGCCCTGTCGTTGGCAGCCTGCTACTTTGATGAGCGCTTTGTTGACGTTCACGGGCGCAAGCGGTTCTTGCAGTTTAACCCAGAAATTGAACAGCTTCGGGACTGGTTTGGCGAGTGGGAACAACTCGATAAAGTGAGAAACTCTCTGGTTAACCACATCCGTCAGCGCCTCTGCTACGAAGTGCCGGAAATTGCCAGTCAGAAACTTGAATCGGGTTACGTCAACAAAAAGTTGCAGGCTCACCCCTTCTGGTGTGCGATCGCCGGAATCCACACTTACAAACATTTCCGCGACAAGGTTGAGAACACAATCGGTGCCGGACTGTCCGATTATACTCGCCGCCACGCAATGAGAGTAGTTGAGTTGCAGCGAGACGGGGAACTGATCAAAGCCAAGTGCTTGGAGTTCATTTCTCAACCGGAATTCGCGCCTTACCTTGAGGCGATGGAACCGTTCAAGTTTGGGCTGAAAAACCAAGTCGGGTTATTAATCCAAATTTATCCGTTCGATAAGTTTCTTGTAGACGGTCAGCGTTGGATCGAACGGCGGATTAGTCGGAACGGTAAGCGGGTTAAATGCGATCGCAGTTTGAGAAGCTTCCAGGGGTTTTTGGGGCTGTCCTTTGTGATGGAACAATCGGGCGACTCGGGTAAAACTTTAAAGCGCTTTACCGGATCAAAAATCTGCCGGAGCCACCTGTATATGTGGGCGAAGAACGAGTTCGACAAGCAACGCGGCAAGCGGGTGACTTCCGAACAGGGAAAAATTCTCTGGGAGAAACACCGCGACTTGCGGCGGCTGGAAAAAGTTGATGAGGATGATCGCTATCAGTCGGGTGAGGGTGCGATCGGCGGAGACGATGCAATCATCCGACTACTGTTCCGCACAACTTCTGAGTTGTACAAGAACTTGTGCAGAATAATCTTAGGGTGAAGGGGTTACGTCGTTGCAATGCGTCACGCTCAAACCGTTGCGGGAACGGGCGACCCGCCGGGATTTGAACTCGATAATTGTGCGACCCAACGCAACCTTTCACAAGCGGGTCGAGAACAGGCGACTCGCATCGGTCAAATCTTTCGCGCACGCCAAATTCCGATTCATCAGGTTTTATCGAGTCAATACTGCCGTTGTTTGGAGACGGCAGAACTGTTGAATTTAGGGGAAGTTAAGCCCTTTCCCGCCTTGAATTCAACTTTTGAGGATCGCACCAATGAAACCGAACAAATTGCCCAAACTCGTCAGCAAATCGTGAACCATCAAAACACGTCTGGAGTCTTAATTATGGTGTCCCATTTTGCGAATATTCAAGCACTCACCGGGGTGGGTCTGTCCCAAGCCGATAGCATTGTCGTCAAAGCCAATTCTCAAGGAGAGTTGGAAATTGTGGGACAGATTGAAGGTTTGTAGAATCCAAACTCCACCGTTAATTGATATTGTCAATGGTTCCAGTCCCATCTACAGCAAAGGAGACGAATCGAATCACTGAAAATGTTATAGCGCTACGCCGACACGGTGTTTGACATTAGTAAAGGCAGCACTCGCCTCTTCTAGTCTACTTCTGACCTCACGACGACTGACCTCACGACTTGCGCGTAGCGCTATATCCATCGGTTCAACGGTGGAATTTAAACATCAAGCCCCCCAAATTCGTTCGGGCGATTCTCGGAACGAGACGCTACGCGAACGCAATTATTTCCCTGATGCTGTGGACTGCTGTGATTGTTTATGGAAGTTTGATTGCCTATGTCTAGCCCCAACTCATTTCTCGCCCCATAAAACGAGTATTGCTAATTTGAAAACACTGGTATTGAGGCTATATTAAAAATCGATTTCCAATCGAAAGCAAGTCTAGATTAATATTTTTAACCAAAACAATTTAGAAATTCCGGGAAGTTAATTGGTTCTTAAATTCAATTTGTTAAACTCTCAAGAGTTCTAACAACGGATATATTGATGAAACTTTGTTCGGATAGCAATATTAATCACGCAACTGTCCATCAAGTTTCCCTGAAAATTGGGCAAAGGGACGCAGTGGTTGTTCGGTTTGTTGATTCCCATCACCGCCCTTTTTCTTGGTCGGCGATCGCATCGGGGTTATCAACTCAAGCTGATTTTCGACAACTGTGGAATCAAACTTGGGCGGATATTCCCTTCGACTTTCTTTGGCAACCCGTTCCCATTCATTCCAATTTTAGCACAACCCATCCTTTTTTCGCCATATTAATTCCTTCCTCTTTTGGCTCTGCTAATCCCGAACCCTATCAAGAATATCTTCAGAAGTTAAAACCCCACGAACAGGTGACAACATTCTCCAATTTGTCCGGCGATGCGTTGTTAGTCATACCCAAAGCCACAGGAAATTATGGTCATATTGCCGCTTTTTGTCGTTTGGCTTCTGTTGATTTGCAACAGGCTTTGTGGAAAAAAGTTGGAGGAATTGCTTACAAAGCGATTGAACAGGGAGATTCAATTTGGTGCAACACGCACGGTCATGGTGTTCGGTGGATGCACGTTCGTTTTGATTCTACTCTGAAATATCTCACAATTTTATCTGCCAAAAGTATCAACGACCAAACTCAAAACCTGTGGTATCAAACGATTTATTCAGTTTTTGAGAATTGATCAGACAGATAATCAGTGCGGTTAATTCAAATTTTCAATCCCTAAAACTTCAGAAAAACTTTCTAAATCTAAGGGGTTAACAGGACTTTCTAGTAAACGAGACTCTACGGGAGAACCCAGAAAAGACTCATCAATATTGGTCGAATTTACAATTAAATCCAACTGCGGTATAGGTAGAGGTATGGGATTTAGGATGAAGTCATTATCTCGGATATCAACGGTAACACTGCCAAAATTTAACTGATCATACTGAGGATCTTCGCTACTGGAAGAAACTTCTATAAAACCCTGATGATTGCCTTCAACTAAACTATCATTAAAGGCACTAACATTCACCGTTTGAGGAATTAAAGCATTCTCGGGTGAAAATGTTAATTGAATGGGTTGGTTAGCACCTTGACCTAAATTAAGCTGTTCGTCAGGATCGAGAGTAACGGTAACATTATTTTTAGGAACTGAATCTAGAACAACTTCCAATGTATTTGATTCTCCTAATTCGGCTACAGTAAGTCGTCTTCCCTCTGTCGGAACCACCGTAACACTTCCTTGAGGTATGGGAGAAGTTCCAATAGAATTCGCCTTAATAAACGCCGCAGAATCAAGTTCCCCATCTCCAATATCTTTAATTTCAATGGTGAGACTATTTTTAGCATTGGGTTTTAGTAAACCTGCAAAATTGAGAACTTCTGTATATCCATCGAGCGGTGTTAAATCAGAAGCTACTCCTTCATCGACTGAATTATAAATAAAGTCGGGATGATATTCACTCAGAGGCGAAGAAACTAAATTATTAATGTTTGTGGTGGCGCCATCACTTAAACGCGCTAAATTAAAACCATTCAGTTTGATGTCAAAATTATCATTAAACTCTTTACCGCCAAACTCGACAAATTCTTCCGAACCAAAAACAAATTGTAAAAACAACTGTTCTGCTGTTTCATCCGCATCAAATGTAATTTCAATTGATGTTTTGTCGTTGTCAACTCCGGGTAAACCAAAGTCGGTGCTGAGTTCTCGTTGCTGACCTACTCGCTGGTTAGAAGCGGTAATTTGTCCGTTAATGGATTCGCCATTATTTGCCGCTTCTCCGATATACAAATACAGTTCATCTGAAGCAATGGCTTCTTGAAGATTGAAGCTAATTTTTCCCCCGTCACCCAAACTCAATGTTCCTTGAGAATCCAGAGCATTTGTACCCGAATAATCGAGTCGATCTAAAGTAGCAACTGCATTATTAACTGTACTATTAATCGTTCCAAATAAATTGGGTTCTACGGGATTATTGTTACTATTAGATGAACGCTGAGTTCCGGGAGTCAAAAACGTTCCAGCCGGACTAAAATCAAATTCACCTAAACTCGGAATCTGATTAATATCCTCCGCACTATCAACCGCAACAGAACTAAGTTTAATAAAATCGAGATCAAAACCACTGAGAACACCCGGCGCTCCTCCCGTTTCACTTCCACTATCTGCTAGTGTTAGAGAGTTTAAATCAAATCCTAATTCTGAGAGATTCGCCCGAAAAACGCCCGTATTTGTATTTGATGAATTCAGTTTTGTAAAGGTGAGCGGCAGATTAATTCCGGGGCTTAATCCGCCATCGGCTTGATTTTCTCCGACCAAATCTTCAACTTTTCCGGTGCTAATGACCACGCCCGAATCTAAACCAAACGGATCGTAATAGAACTCACCAAAAGCCTCGGCATTCCCCTCTAGTTTGACATTAATATTGCTCAATCCCTCCGTATTCCCTAACAATGCTTCTGTTAACTCATTCAAATTGTTGTTAGAAATAATTTCAAAGGAAGAATCTGAATTATTGAAAGCTTGAACGGGTTCTATGGTTAATTCCGAGTCGGACAATAACGGATTCGGTTCTGAATTTTGTATGGTAAATTGTTCTGAACTCTCAGAAGAAGAGTTATTAGAAGGATTTGAGAATTGGAAATTGGAGGGAAAAGTGTCTAGAACCGTTGCGGGTTCTGATGATAAATCTTCGGTGGGAACTAAAGTGTTAAAAGCGGGAGGAATTAGGGTAGAATTCGATGGATTATTGTCATCTACATATCGAACATATCGGGCATTGAGATTAAAGTTCGTTACGCCCTCAACGATACCAATTAACTCTCGAACTCTAAAATTATCGAAAAGTTCAGTCGTCAGATAAATTTCAGTGGAAGTCGGTGTAAAAACCAGGTCATAATCCCCAGAAGAACCATTTAAGAAAATCACATCTCCTTCACCGGGATTAAAGTCCGTAATAATCCCATGATTGTCTCCCTGTTCGGGTAAATAATCATAATAATAAGCAAAAACTCCATCCCCTAACCAAAATTGATCCGCTCCCGAACCGCCATTTAAAATATCAATTTCATCTTCAGTTGCGGGGAAAACCGTTGTTCCAAAAGCAATCCCAATTAAAACATCATCCCCCGCCTCTCCCGAAAGTGAATCATCCCCCGCACCTCCGATGACAAAATCCGTGTCTCCTCCACCGTACAACTCATCATTATCATCACCTCCATAGACGAGATCAATACCATCACCACTGTCGATAAAATCATTTCCGCCCTCGGTAAAAAAGATGTTATTCACCGCACCCGGTTGAACAATGCGATCGCTTCCTTCCCCTGTTTTAATATTCTGAAACACCTCAAAATTTTGAATGGCAATTGTACCGTCTGGGGATGTATAAAGTTGATTTTGACTTCCCGAACCGGGCGTAGTTCCTTCTAGAATAATATCGGGTGAATTTCCATTCAAATCCCGTTGGCTAACGAGGTTCACCGACAACGTATCAACCCCCGAACCGCCATTAAGATCAATCAGAGAACTTTCTTCAGGCTCGACAATTAATTCTCGGGTAGAATCATTTTGATCGACAACAAAATCATTCCCCTCTCCCGCCAAAATCCGATTATTTCCAAAACCTCCATAAACCGTATCATCTCCCGCTCCCAACATCAAAACATCATCGCCCTCACCGCCATCAATTTGATCGGATTGAACAGTACCAATTACGGTGATATGTTCAATATTCTCGAAGTTTACCCGATCCAGAATACTGTTATTCGGACTAATTCGGCGAGAGATAAAATCAAATTCAGTGTCCTCAAATTCTTTAACAAAACCTCCGATAATTCCCGTTCCGGTATCCCGACGAGAATAATCCACAAATAAGCGATCGCCCCGTTCATTTTGGGAACCGCCATCGACAAAATCGGCAATCGCTCCACTACTTAATCCCGGATCAATTTCGTTATCGTTTTCATCTCCAATTAAACTATCAGCCCGATCCGAACCTCGCAAATTTTCTACAGTTGTAAAGGTATCTCCGTTTGCTTCCCCTTGAGAACCACCATTGACCAAATTCGCAACAACGACCGCAGAAGCATCCCGATAATCGACCCAATCAAGACCCAAACCTCCCTCGAAAGAATCCCCATTTTCACCCCCAATTAAAGTATCATTTCCGCCATCGCCCGAGAGAGTATCTTCACCTGCAAGTCCTCGAATAATATTGTTTCCCAAATCTCCGCTTAAAGAGTCATTATTGGGCGATCCTTCTAAGTTTTCAAAAGAACTAAATTCACCTTCCAAAACGACTAATTCGGGTTCCTCCTGATCAGAAGATGCTGCAATTTGCCTTTTTGCAAATTCTAATCGATCGCCTTGAGCGTGTCCCCCCGATGTTTCACCCGTTTTTAAATTCACTTCTACACCTTGCGGAGAGCGAATATAAGTAATCCAATCGCTTCCGCCTCCCGATGACGTGCTGCGGACTCCTCCCCCGTCTAAAGTATCTTCTCCCACTCCCCCATCGAGGGTATCATCTCCGACAGAACCATCGAGGCGATTATCGCCATCATCACCAATTAAGGTATCGTCAAAACCCGAACCTTGAATATTTTCTATGGAAATTAAGCGATCGCCATCCGCATCACTTCCCCCGCCACTGAACACCTCTCCACTGTCGAGATTGACCGCAACCGCAGCAATTGAACCAATATAACTGGTAGCATCTCCCTGATTTCCCTCGGTACCGCCATTAAGGGTATCCTGACCGGGGCCACCAATCAGAAAGTCATCCCCGTCACTCCCTGCAAGCTGATCATCCCCTTCGAGTCCATCAATCACGTTATCATCGTCATCGCCAATGATTTCATCGTTGTGAGTAGACCCATCAATTTGTTCAATATTAATTAAAGTATCCCGACCCCCATCTCCATCCAAAACATTACCGACTTCATCGGATGATAAATCAATTTCAACGCCATTTGTTGCATTAAAATACGTCACCGCATCAAATCCAGAACCACCGTCTAAAGTATCATCTCCTTGGCTTCCAGAAAGAAAATCATCTCCATCACCGCCAACGAGGGAATCATCTCCTTTTCCACCTTCAAGAAAATCTTGGTCTGAACCGCCTTCTATGCTGTCGTTACCGAAACCACCAAAGAATTGATCGTCTCCAGTTCCCCCCGTAAGTTGAGCGGGAGATAACACATTATTGAGGTCAATAATATCGTTACCGGAACCCGCATCAGCGATAATCTGAGTAACATTTTCATAAGACCAATTTGCACCATAGGCGGTTACTTCAATGGTTTCGTTACCCAACTCGCCGCCTAAAGAAGCGATCGCAAAAACTTCATCCTCCGAATTTCCTTCAATATCAATTAGGTTACTGGCTTGTTCTCCCACACTCAAAATAGCATTTCCATCACCATCCACTGTGGCTTGTTGATGATCTTCGGTAGAACCCGAACATCCTGCTCGAAAATCGGCAATAGTTGCTCTAGCGAGTTCAAAGCGTTTCGTAAAGCCAAACGGCCCAAAACCCACCCGCAATTTAGCCGAAACAATCGCATCAAATTTACCTTCGGGTATTAATAAACAGCCCGGATCGGCAAAATCGGAAACTCGAACTTTTTCTTCTGCTAGATTAACAAATAATTGGGCTATCAAACCGCCATTAATCCCAAAATCCGCAATTCCTAAATCAATCCCAACTCCGGCGTTAACCCCCACGCCCAGACCTGTGGTAAAAACTTCATCTTCAGCAAAGACGGGAGGGAGATTATCGGGAGAATCTGGAGTAGAAATAAAGAATCCTTGAGTAATTAGTTCAGGGCTGGTAAATTCACTGTCTTTAAATAATTCAAATCCATAACTATCAAATCCAAAACTGAGGTTGGCAGCCGCTCCAAAATCACCACCGAGTGTGTAAACAAACGGCCCAAAAATAGGGAAGGATTGTTCATAGCTTACACCAAATCCTAAAGCGGGTAAATCGATTCGGAAAAATTCAACTTCTGACTCCCCTAAAAAGAGTTGAATGATGCTTTCAGGTTCGCTGAGGATGGGAAATTCAAACCGAACAAATTCATCATTTCCTAAGTCTAATCCGAGATTATTAATTTGTTCTAGGGCATCGGAAACGACGTTAGGAGTAATAGTTCCATCAACTAAGTTAAAGTTTCCCAAGGATATTTCAGCACCGTTGGCGGAAATATTATTAATTTGTTCAATTAGAATTAAAACATTACCCAGATCGTCAATAAATTCAAGAGTTTCGGGGTCAAAATAACCGGGAAAGAGGCCGAGGAGTTGTTGGACGAATTCGAGAACGGTTTGATCGACAATAGGAACTTCTTTTTGTAAAGCGTTAATAAAAGGAGTCAGAGGTTCGGTAACGGTATTAATACCATCTAAAATCGGACTGGCAAATTGGTTTAAAAAGGAGTCCGCTTCTAATGCAACGTTGTTAAATGAAATTGAAGGAGTTGCTAATAAATCTGACCAATTCAGATTAAAATCGGCTTTAATAGAAGGTAAAAGGGGTAAATCGGCACTGCTTTTGAGGTTAAAATTAAGATCTGCCGAGCCATTAATTGTGGTTTGAATCAGGTCAAATAGATTATTTTCGTCTAGTTCATTGGCAAAAAGTTGATTATCATCGGTTTGAATATCGATAATAAAACTGCTTTCCAGTTGAGTTGGGTTAATGCCGTCGTTGTCTATATCTCCCTCATTTTCTGGGTTATCATCTGCGTCTTCATCGGTCACATCAACGGTTAATAATCCTAATGTTCCCGTTGCTTCTAAGTCCGGGGTTGTTGCTTTTAGATTGAGATTAATTTCTTGGTCAGTTTCCGTATCAATATAAAATCCTTCGGTTGAATTGACCCCAAAATTGAGATTAAATTCCAGCCCTAAAGCGGTTTGCGCCTCTCCATTAATACTTAAATTGATTCCGGGAATTCCTTCGGCAAAATTAAGGGGTGTATTGGTGAGAATAACTGGCTCAGTATTTAAAGTTAAGTTAAATTGAAGATTGTCTGAGGTTTCATTAATGTCTAGATTGTCTTCAGTTAATAGATTTAATCCTTCTTCTCCCAAAGCAGTTAAAAAAGCAAGCTGAATGGTTTCCGATGTTAAATTTTCAGGCTCTATTTCCTCAAACTGATTATTAATTGATTCTCGAATTTGACCGATAAAATTGGTGGCTTGGGTGCTAATATTTTCCGAGACGTTTCCGATGATAGGTAAGTTTTGAGAGAAATCCGTCAGGGTGAGAGAATCTTCTAAATTCAGAAAAAATTGATTGAGTTCGGATTCGATTAATTCAAGATTATCGCCGAGATAAGTATCTGCTTTTTCTACAATTATTTCTTGATTGTCTAAATTGAGAACGGTAAGATCATTTTCGGTTTTAATAAGATTTAAACTTGATGGAGTCAAAGATTGATTTTGAAATATTGATGCAAAATAAGCACCTTCATCTCCCGGAGTATCCGATGAATTTATCCAATTATCTATAAAATGACCCGTTTCTTCAGCGAGAACATTATAGATGACTTGGGGATTTGTGAAATTAGCGTTGAGAAAGTCAGAGGAAAGATAAATGGTGTTAGTTTGACTCGAAAATGCTGCTTTCGCTTGACCAAGTTCGTCATGGGTTCGCAGTTCAATGTTTGGGAATTGGCTAAAATCTTCCCGAAGCCATTTTTGACGAAGTTCTTCAAGCTTTTGAACATCTAATAATTCTCCAAATACAAGTTTTATATTATCGTCAAATTTGCTCTTTTTAGAAAATAAATATAAATCTTTTTGCAGGTTTCTTTGGATGGAGGATATAAGATTTTGAACCGAGTTTTGGCTTGAAATTGACATAGTTTTTCTCCAAACTATTAGAACTGAATCCAGGTATTTATAGAAAATTACCGCCCGGACAGAGAAGAGAGTCTTTTTGTTTGCTTCGGTTTAAGAGTCGCGGGAATTTTTAAGAGTCGCGGGAATTTCAAATAGTCCGTTTTAATCCGTATTAATCTAACTCCTAAAAAGAAAAGCCATTGGGGAAACTGAGGGAGAAAATCAATATGTGCGTTCTTACAGATTGACTGTAAGATTTATTTAAAGGCTGACTCGGGTAGGTTGGGTGTCCTAGAGGATTTTTTGATCTCTTATTTGGTTTACCTACGGGTCTAAAATGACATCACAATAATGACCAAACTTGTGAGCTAGATTTCTAGCTGTGCAGTCAAGTCTGTTAATTCCAAGTCTAGTAACTAAGCTTTGGGGTTGTCGTGTAACAGTTATATATCGTTTATCAAAACTTAGCAAGTCACCTATTTAAGTGACATCAAGCAATCATTGACCTCTTTGACAGGGCTAAAACTATTGCTATTGAGCGTTACCCGTTACCTTACTGTACTGCCAATTGAGGAATTTGAGTACGAGCATCAGCAATTGACTCAGCCAAACTAATGGCATCTCTCAATTGGAAGTCTCTTAAATTCAATTGCTTTTTCTTAGGGTTACTTGGAAGTGCTTAACTCTCAATTCCAGACCCAAGTTCAATGAGTTTGTGTTGCAGTGAGCGTATAGCGTCGCTGACCTTCGTTGCGAACGGCAATAATAATCGTCCAAATCTAACTGGCGCAAATCGGTTGAATTTCTTCTTGTGGATAAGTAGCCAGATAATCGGAGAGCCAGTTGCAACCCAAGTTAATTAAATCCTCTAACTCTAGAGTGAGATCCCACAGTTTAACGGAACCATCATCGCCCGCAGAAGCCAATAACTGACCATCGGGACTGAAACTGATATTTTCAACGCGGTCAAGATGACCTTTGAGGGTTCCCAACTGAGTCCCACTTTCAACATCCCACAACTTAACAGTGCGGTCAAAACTGCCGGATGCAAGAAGCTTACCACTTGGACTAAACGCAACGCTTCTCACCCAAACCCCGTGACCGACCAGCGATCGCATCAGCATACCCTTCTCAACATCCCACAGGTTAATGGTACTATCTCCCCCACCAGAAGCCAATAACTTACCATCGGGACTGAAACTCACAGTTGCTAAGTAAGCCGTGTGACCCTCAAAACTTTTGAGGATAGAACCATCAGTAACGTCCCACAAGAAAACTCGACGATCTAAACTGGCTGTTGCCAGAGTTCTGCCATCGGGACTAAAACTGACACCCCAGACTTCACCGCGATGACCCTGGAAGCTTTGTAGCAAAGCCCCATCAGCAACACGCCAAATTTTTACAGTCCCGTCATCGCTACTTGAAGCTAACAACTCACCATCGGGACTAAAAGGAATATCTCTAACTTCTTTGGTATGTCCCTCCAAGATATGCAGTTCGGTTGCGGTTTCCACATCCCACAGCCTAACGGTCTTGTCCAGACTCGCCGAAGCCAGCAATTTGCCATCGGGACTGAAGCTGACGCGCCACACATCTTCGTTATGACCGTTGAGGGTTTGTCTGAGCGTTCCTTCCAGAAGATTCCATAATTTAATGGGGCAAGAATCTTTGATGTTGAACCCTACACAGTTAACGGACAAAAACGCTTTGCGGTTCTGATGCTTAATAATTCCAACGCACTCACGACCAAAATTGGCGAGATGCTGCGAGACAATACCAATGGGGCGGCAGGACTGCATCTCCAGCGAACAAACGGACAGGTTCTCGCCTCGCTGCAAAGTGACAGGGTATTCTATCCAGCCAGCACAATCAAAGTTTTAGAACACCTCCATGCCATGCGTGCAGTTGCAGCAGGGGATGTAGACTTAGACACGACAACATTGAG
This sequence comes from Lyngbya sp., assembly GCA_035285085.1. Taxonomy (GTDB): domain Bacteria; phylum Cyanobacteriota; class Cyanobacteriia; order Cyanobacteriales; family Microcoleaceae; genus Capilliphycus. The sequence continues at coordinate 60,425 of JAYKHV010000153.1, forward strand.
AGATCATCCAATCCCAAAACGAACGGACAGTCAATTGCTGCTAATAGATACTCCTCAAAGTAGGCGGTGCAGTTATCGTTGCTGCCCAAAATTTCCGTATCCCAATACTCGTTCAATCGATTTTCTAAGTTCAACTGCCGACTCACCATCAAACAGAGCCAGCGCAAGAAATTATTCAAATCTGTTAGAATTGTTCGGTCTACGCCGCCAAGATCTAGATAGACTGTCTGATATTTTTGATGGGCGGAATGAGCCAATATTCTCATCATTAAAGAGGTTTTACCCATCAAGTTCGGCGCTTTAATCCGAATTAGAGAACCCGGTTTCATCACGGTTTGGTAACAGAGAGATTCAACACCGGAACGTTCCCGATAAAGTGGGCTATCTAGAGCGACTGAACCCTCTGGAAAGGGTAGCTCTGACCGGGGGTAAACTGGCGATGGAGCCTTGGTTTTTGCCGGGAGATTTTGTTGTTTTTCCCAGGCTCTCCCGAGCGCTTCTTTAAAGTTCTTTTTCGTGACTTTTTCGCCCAGGATATCCGAAAGCTTGCTCCAGAGTTTATTACCAATATCTTTATTAAGATATTCGGCACTGTAGCCGTGGGAACTTGCTATTTGATCGTAGGTTTTTCCTTCCCAAGACCCTTGGAGGACTTTGATTTCTAGATCGCTAAGATGTTTTCCCGTCGCTTGTAATAAAATGAGATTAGCCGCTTCTTTGGCTGTGGTCCAAGTGAATTCGGATTCTAAGTTTGCCGGAACATTGCGACCGCCATCTGAGGGATACAACTTGTTAACCACTGGACTCACCATTTGAGGTCTGGGGTCGTCGATTCTGTTGAATGTGTTATTACTGAATGCCATATTTTCAGGGTAGAGAAATTATTTGCAATTAACAAGTCGCTTGTTTGAGTGACCCTGATTACGGCAGACAGCAACGGCAATAATCACTTAAATCAACTTGACAAGAGTTCTGCCAAGAAAAGCCCATCCGAGTTGAATTTGAGATTTTCTAATAGAACCTATATCCAAGCATTTTAGCTTATGCAGTTGAGAAGATCGTTTGAGGATGAAAATGTTCGCGGCGACGGTAAGTTGGCAAAAAATAGGGGGACTGCATTCATCCCTAAATTGGCTCAACCCGGATTCAAGTTGTGTTAGATTATGCCCGGAGCCATCGTCTTAAACGACTCTATAATAATTAAGCATATTTACTATGGCTGAATTAATTAACCCTCTCAATATCCATCGATACAAACGCAAGAATAAGTGTTTAAACGAACATCTTGGAGATGGGGTGAGGCTAATGTTGATGCTCATCCCCGCAGGGGAGTTTCTGATGGGCGCACCCGAAAGCGAACCCGAAAGCCTCGACAACGAACGTCCCCAACATCGGGTAAGAGTACAGCAGTTTTTGATGGGATGCTACCCCGTCACACAAGCACAGTGGGGGGTTGTGGCAAAATATCAACAAATTGAGCGAGAGTTAAACCCAGACCCATCTAAGTTTAAAGGAGATAACCGCCCAGTTGAGAGAGTCAGTTGGAACGATGCCAGCGAGTTCTGTAAACGACTCTCAGCGCATACTGGGAGAGAATATAAACTGCCCAGTGAAGCCGAATGGGAATATGCTTGCCGAGGCGGAACTCAAACGCCATTTCATTTTGGAGAAACCATAACAACCGAACTCGCCAACTACAACGGAAACTTTAGTTATAATGAAAGCCCCAAAGGAGAGTCTAGAGGGCAAACGACAGATGTTGGGAGTTTTCCCGCAAACGTTTGGGGACTCCATGATCTGCACGGCAATGTTTGGGAATGGTGCGAAGATGACGATCACCACCACAATAAGAAAGAGTCTGATGATGGTCGTGCCAAGATCAGTAAAGAGCATACAGGAATAAGGGTGGAGTTGAAGGGCGGCTCTTACTGCAATGGTCCGGGAGTTTGCCGCTCTGCCTCTCGCATTGATGATAATCAGCTTGACAACCGCAGTCCTTATATTGGTTTTCGGGTATGCTGCACAATACCAAGAACTCTTCTTAACATTTAACAAGAGTTTCGACGAATTTGTAGGGTGCATCAGAGAATGGAATTGGTAATTTTATAACTCCTGTCCAAATCTGATGCACCACAATAGAGAGAACATCAAGAACTCATAAAATCTGTATCGATATCGAAGTTTTTTCGAGGTTGAGAGAATCGAGAACCCCCATCATTAACTTCGGGCGGTACGTTATTTTTACTGTCTGCCAAATAGGTTGAGGATTGAGTTAACGGCTCGTCAACCGGAGAATTCAATAAACAAACGGCATGAAGAATAACAGTTAAGTAAACAGAACTCGTCAAGATTTTCATACTCATCTCCTCACTCTCTCAATGTTTTTTGTGGATTAGATTGAGCCAAACGCAGCCCAATCCAAGTAGATGGGTCTTGGTGGAAATAAATATCAGTAGAACTCCATCTACTATAAAATTCCGCGAATTAATCAATGACCCAAAAGCCATTTTCTCTCCAATATTGCTCTTTAAGTGCCAGTTCTAAATCGCCCTTTTGAATTAATCCTTGCCCCACCAATATTTCTCCCAACTTTTGAGAACAGGAAGATTGCAGTGTCAAAGCTTGTTCCAGTTCCGATAAAGAAATTAACTGTTTCCTCATTAAAATTTCACCTAACTTCATCATGGTTCTAACTCCAGTAAAATAGTGTTTGGGTTGTTCTTGAGTTGGCTGTTGCTCAACTGAACTCACTATCCCTTTGGGGTTGTACCCTCAAGCAAGCGGACTGTCAGAATTAGCAAAAATCGAGGTATATTGGGCATTGGGGTAGTTTGGGGTCACTCAAAACATTGGAACCCAACGCCATAACCCCAAACTTTTTGTAAAAATATCCGTTGACCCCCATGCCCAGAGCAACTTATGGCCCCAAAGTCAAAGCCCGAGCCAAATCTTTATTGAAAATGCTGCTATTATTTGTAAGTGGAGAAGTTGAAAATAGCGATCGCTTCGATCTAAAATACTGTTGGTTGGATGAAGAAAATCCGGACCAACTGCGGATAGAAACGAACCTCAGAACATTAGAAGCCCTAACAAACAGCCAGGGAAACAAGTTAAAAAAATCTCAA
>JAYKHV010000154.1:0-15893 GCA_035285085.1 Lyngbya sp.
TTATCATTTCTCTTATGGGTTTAATACCCCACCGTCACCCGCGGTGATCAAAATTGTTTGGGGGCGCGAATCCCCATGCAATTTTCCCTCCTGACTCCTGACTCGGTCCTCCTGACTCCTTCTTCAATCAAGACATGGAGTTAATTTGGATGTGATCGGACTGTTTAATTTGGTCCATCTAAAGATTTGTAAACCTGAAATTTAATTTGAAAACAACCTGAAATTTGATGATAGGATAGTAAAAACAGAAAGAATGGGTTGAGTTTTCAGTGTAGGGAAATGCAAACAGACAGAGTATAATTCCCTGACTTGAAAAACCTGTTGTGATTCGGAAAATTTGTGCATCTAAACCTCCAACTCTGTCTAAAAAACCTTCAATAACAGAAAGTAGCGTGGTGACGAATTTTAATGATGACAGATGAGAAAATTAATCCGGATTCAAACCCGAGTATTAAGTCATCATTAGAAAACCTAGCGACTTCAACCTGTTGTGTAAACTATCCAAATTTTTTGTCGTAGACTTGAAGACGAGGAAAAACAATGAGTAATCAATTGGGAAATAGCATATCTTCCGGAATTGCTTACGTTCAAGATCGAATTGAGGGAAAACTGAGCAATCTTTATACTTTGGATTTATCCACAGGTAAAGTCACAAAAGTCGGTGAAATTGGTTTTGAAGTTTCTGATATTGTGTTTGTGGAAAATCGGCTGTATGGAGTTGCAGGAAAAGAGGAAAGTTCCACCAGTCAACTGATTGAAATTGATCGCAAAACAGGTCAAGGAAAACTCATCGGTGATCTCGGATGTATAGTGGTTGGTTTGAGTTACAATCTCGTTAACAAAACCCTCTATGGAACAAACGCAAAACAATTAGTTGCAATTAACACTCAAACCGGCCGAGGTCAGCCAGCATTAACCGTTGCAGATGAAGAGTATAATTGCGGTGAAGTCGCCTTTGATCGCAATGGAAAAACCTATATTACCCTGATTGGAAGCAATCGGAAAAAACTACTCGCCACCTGCGACTTAAACTCCAAAGCCAAACCCAAAATCATTGGTGATATTGGATATCCCAACCTCGCCAGTATGAAATTTTTTGGCGATACCTTGTATGGCGTAACCGGAAGCTTTTTTAACTTAGGAAAAGACGGTCAACTCCTCAAAATTGACACCAAAACAGGAGCCGCTACATTAATCGGAATAACCGATCCGATCAGTCGGTGGGCGGGAATGAGTATCTATCAAGAAATTGCCGATAAAGTCCCCGTAGACTCCAAACCCGTATATCCGGTTAAACCGGGAATTCCCGATTTAATTACCAACATTACATTTGATAGTTTTGAACGCGATCCTAAACATGATATTGTCTGTCTGACACCCGTTCGTACCATTGTCCGTCGGGAAGAAGAAATCATCCTCATTCGCAAAGTTCGCAAAGAGGAAGTTGTCGATGCTTCTCCCGCTTGTCCGGTGAATACAACCCAAGTCTCAAAATAGTTAAAATCTTTAAAAGCGTATCTGGTAAGGTTGGAGGTGAACCGATTTTCAAATGCTCTAATGATTCAACAAACAATCAAGCCGACCGTCACCTTTTTCATTGCGATCGCGATCGTAATTTTCAATAGTTTCCTACTTCCTGAAGCGGTTTCTGCTCAACCAAAAGCCATTTGTAATCAACCGATTGAAACCGGGAGTTGTCGAGCCAGTTTTAACCGCTATGGGTTTAATGGGAGCGAATGTGTTCAGTTTAACTTTGGGGGTTGTGAAGGAAATGAAAATAACTTTATGACCCTCGCAGACTGTCAACAAAGTTGTTTGGGTGAAACATCAGCTGTCCAGTCAGATGTGAATACAGCCGAACAAATTTGCGCCCAACCCATAGAAAGTGGTTCCTGTCAAGCCGATTTTAGTCGATACGCTTTTAATGGTAATCAGTGCGTTCCCTTTTCCTTTGGCGGTTGTGAAGGGAATGAAAATAACTTTGTTACCTTAGAAGATTGTCAAGAAACTTGTGTTGTACAAGCTGAAAACTAATCAAGTTCAAAGAAGTCATATCATGTCCGATTAATTAATTATAATTTTGTCGGGGCGGGTTTAAACAGTTAACAGTGACCAGTTTACAGTTTACAGTTATAGCAGGCAAAAGTCACGCACTGTAAACTGTAAACTGTTTTCACGCTCTCACTGATAACTGAAAACTGTAAACTGTAATGAACTTAACCTTCTTGTACCATCCACACTAAAAACCCTAAAATTTGTTCAACGGGTGGGAGTGGATAATCAATCAAATCAATGGTTACGACCTGTTTTTCTAGCTTCAAAAATCGCCACTGCGTTCCACTACTAACGACACCATAAATCGTTGAAATTGGCTTTTTTTTCACCTGATTAAACTTTTGAGCGGCGACCATTTCCGCAATACATTGTCCAAAACCTGTTCTCAGATCTGCTTTTTTGGCTTCTACAATAAGAACAGCAGGCGCTTCAATTTCCAAAAGTTCAGGAGAACGACTCAGAAGAAAATCACACACCCCATTCAGTCCCAGTGATTCATCTACGGTGAAATCTTCCCCCGAAAATAAACTCACTTGTTGTTTTAAAATACGTCGAACTTCTAACAATACGGGATAAATAATACCTTCAGAACGGGCTTTTTCGCTACCCGATGCAGCCAAGGGTAAGCTTTCTTCTAAAAAAGATACAAGCATAGAAGAGGGTTGAATGGGGCTAATATTTGACAAAAAATGAACCCCTTCCACAGTGGTTAAGTTAAAAGCTTCTTTGACTTTACCGAGCGTCGTAAATTGACTGTAAGACATCGTTATTTATTTCAAAAAAATGAGAATAACACCTTACAACTTCTTTAAATCAATACAGTTTCTTACCCCCTGAGTTAACGGTGTTGTAAAGCTTCTTACCGCCTCAATTTCGCCCCCCAAACCTTTTAAAACCGAGTTTAACTCTTTTTCCTCCTCCACCGTCCAACGTCCGCGATACAACACCGCTCGTCCCCCTTTCCGACAAAACGGTAAAGCATATTTTGCACAAACGGGAGCCGCAGCCACCGCCCGAACTAAAGCCAAATCATACTTATTTTTAAACTTTAATTGTTGATTAACTTGTTCGGCACGACCAACACAAACCTCAGAATTTTTAATCTCTAATTTGGCAATTAAAGACTCTAAAAAAACCATCTTTTTGCGGATACTATCTAACAACATTACCCGACTTTCTGGGAAAGCGATCGCCACAGGTAAACCCGGAAAACCCGCACCCGTCCCAATATCAATCACCTCAAAGGTCGAGGTTTGCAAATCCCATTTCCCGGTTAACATTGGTGCAATTCCCGCTAGAGAATCCCATAAATGTTTTTCCCAAAAATCAGACTGTTGAGTAATCCGAGTTAAATTTAGAGATTGATTTCCCGCCAATATTTCCTGATAAAGACATTCAAACTTTTCTTGTTGGGCGAGGGTCGGTTGCCAATTTAATGTTTTTTGCCAAACCTCAGCCATCTCGGGTATCTTTGGTGTTTCAGTATCATTCATCGTCACTTAAACCGCACAAATTCTATCAACACAAGTCATCTTGAGTGAGAACAAAAGATTATATTTTTTCCCAAGTCACAGCCGAATTTAGAGGTTTTAAATCTCCATGATTCAACGTCCAACACTGATCGGCAACTTCGATCAAATCTCCAGCATCGTGAGTCACAATTAACAGCGTCCAATGGATTTTTAACTTGGCTAATAAACTGACTAATTGTTGTCGCATAGACCAATCTAATCCCGCCGTTGGTTCATCCAACATCAACAAATGAGGCTGACGAATTAATTGTACCGCCAAAGCCAAACGTCGTTGTTGTCCTCCACTCAACGAATGAGGCGAAGTTTGCAGAGACAGATGACTCAACCCCACCTCATTCAAAGCATGATTAACCTGTTCTAAGCCTAACTCGGGGTGTCCGAGGCGTAACTCCTCCAAAATTGTTCCCCCACAAAAATGTCTTTCCGGAAACTGAAACACCAAACCCGCTAACTGTTGCAAGTGTTCCGAAGTTAACACCTGATCTCGCCAACAAATTTCTCCCCTTGTTTTTTCAGCCAAACCCGCTAAAATTTCAAGAAGCGTACTTTTTCCCGAACCACTGCGACCGACAATCAACCCCATTTGCTGCGGTGCGAGTTCCAAATTCACATTTTTGAGAATTGGGACAGGACTTGCAGCCGGATGATACAGTATATTTTTGAGATAAAGCATCAGGGAAAAAAGCTAAAATTTGAATGTTAGTAAACTGTTTACACAGTTACTCAAGCATCATAACATCTGTTCACCCGTTTTTGTGGAACACCATCTTTTATTCTAACGTCAACAACTCATTCTTTACTCTTGTCATCCCTCAAAAATTAATGCTCATGTTTTCAGCTTCTTTTTTAAAATCATTAACTCAAACTTGGCAAAGAGTGAGTGCCGTAACAGTCAGTACCACTCTGCTTCTCGGTTTATCCATTACTCCAGTATTTGCCGCCGATCCCTTTCGAGAAGGAGATCAAGCTAGAGAAATTGGAGAGAATACAGAAGCCGCTTTTAAGGCAATGTTTGAACGGGGAAACTATCAAGATGCCCAGTGGTATCTCGAACAAGCTGCATCCCAAGAATCAAAAGAACCAATGGTTTATGCATTGCTGGCTTCTTTAGCTTATCAACAGCAAGATTTAGAGGGTTTAAAAACCTATGCCGACCAAACCATGACCGCCGCCAAAGCCTTAGGAACTCAGGATTTACTCAGAAGTAATTTGTACATTGGAATCGCTTATTTTCTCGATGGTGCTTATATTTTAGCCACAGAAGGCACGTTAAAAGGTGCGCCCGTTGCTTTAAATATGCTGAAAGATGTTTTCAAACATATGGATGCAGCCGCCCAAATTGATCGAAACGATCCGGAACTGAATCTAATTCGGGGTTATATGGATTTATTTTTAGCCCTAAATCTTCCCTTTTCCGATACTCAAGCAGCCATTAAAAAACTCGAAGAATATGGAAGTCCCCGTCATCTTGCCTATCGAGGTTTGGCGATCGCCTATCGAGATTTAGATCAACCTGAAAAAGCGCTATTATATATTGATAAAGCGATTGCAGACGTGCCGAATAATCCCGAACTTCTTTATATCAAAGCCCAACTTCTCAACTCCATTGCCAAACGCAATAATAACCCCACCACCCTAACAGAAGCCCAAAAAAGCTTTGAAGCCGCTTTAGCCCAACCCCAACAGCTTCCCAAAAGAATTGTCGCCCAGATTTTTTATGAACAATGTAAAAATTTAAACCGCATTGACAATCAAAGTCGTGCTTGCGATCCAATGCGAGATACAATCAGAGAAACGAATAGTCCGTGGGGGCCTATTCGAGAACAAATGCCCTCTTTATAACCCAATCAACAAGCTGCTTTATGGACGTTCAATTTCGCGAATGTAATCCCTTTGATCTGTGGATTTGGTTGAGATTTAGTACCGTTCCCTCCATGATGGAACGTCAATATATTGAAGAAGTGTTTGATTCCTGGTTTCTCTTGGGAAAATTGGGAGGATTTAATGCAGAAAATCTACAAGTTCAAGAGAGTGGAATCGATCTCAACTACATGACCTATGATACCGATAATGCCGATAGTAGTATGATGGCACTCATGCACAATATGGGAGAAATCGAATATAACGGACTGTGGGTAAGGTGTTGGTTTGACTTGGGAACCAGTGATGCTTTTTCTCTCGATATTTTGATTAATGCTTTTCGGCAACTTAGTCAAGAATATGTCACCATTGAAGAATTAATTATTGGTGGAGAAAATGAAGACTGGCCGATTGATGAAGAACGTCGGGCTTCGACTTTTGCCGATTTCAACTAAATTGATTCTGTCTCCTGTCTCCTGACTCCCAACTCCTGACTCCCAACTCCTGACTCCCAACTCCCAACTCCCAACTCCCAACTCCCAACTCCCAACTCCTGTCTCCTGTCTCCTGTCTCCTGTCTACTGTCTCCTGACTCCTGACTCCTGACTCCTGACTCCTGACTTCTGACTCCTTCTTCAATTGATTTATGTCACATAAAATTAGAGTATTAGCCTTGGGATTAATTCAAGATAATAACCGCTTATTTTTATCCCAAGGTTATGATTCCGTCAAACAAGAAACCTTTTATCGGGCGATGGGAGGAGGGGTGGATTTTGGCGAACATAGCCGCCAAGCGCTACAACGAGAATTCAATGAAGAAATCCAAGCAACCCTGACCAATATTCAGTATTTGGGTTGCTTAGAAAATGTCTTTGTTTATAACGATAAACCCGGACATGAAATCATCCAACTCTATAAATGTGACTTTGCCGATCCGAAATTTTATCAGATCGAACAACTCACCTTTAACGAAGGAAAACGAGAAAAAACTGCACTTTGGGTTCCCCTAGAACGCCTGATTTCCGGCGAATTAATCCTCTATCCGGAAAAGTTTATCGAATATTGTGGAAACCCAAAATAGCACTTTTTAAAACAACGAAATTTGCTGCATCGGAGGATTTTCATAACCCACATCAGGCGGCAAATTTCGCAATTGAGACGCTTGTACCGCTAGGCGATCGCAGCGTTCATTTTCCCGATTTCCCGCATGACCTCTTACCCAAACAAATTTAACCTGATGTCGCGAACAAAGGGTTAATAACTGTTCCCAAAGATCCGGATTCATTGCCGATTCTTTTTTATTTCGTTTCCAGCCATTGGCTTGCCAACGTTCAGCCCAACCTTTTTCGATCGCATCAACCAAATATTTAGAATCACTATAAAGCGTGACTTTACTTTTTTTCTCTAAAACTTGCAACCCAACAATTGCCGCCATCATTTCCATACGGTTATTTGTGGTTAACTGAAAACCCCCCGATAATTCCTCTCGACGATCTCCGTGAATTAACACCACACCATAACCACCGGGTCCCGGATTTCCCTGACAAGCCCCATCTGTATACAGTACCACATCCTGAAGTTTAGAGGCCTCTTTTGGACTCTCTTGAATGTCTGTCTCCCGGAGATCGGAAGCTAAAATTTCCCTCCTCTTGACTTGGGGTTCATTGTTTAAAGAAACAGACAAATTCTGCGTTACACTTTCCCGAAATAGCCGTATAATCTTAAAAAGATAGGGGCGATGTTCTGGAGGTGTCGCTTCAATTTCTGCTAAAAACTCAGCCATCTCAATTGCAGAGGATTCATTTCTAGGTTCAGACAAGCCGCGAACGGTCATTTCTTTCGGTTGAGACATAGTTTTTTTTGGAGTCCAGCAGTTTATACAGCATCACCTCTGCCTATTCTATGATGGGATATGCACCGACAACACCCTACCCCAACTCCTTTGGGCTAATGAAAAAACCTTGCTCGTCCGAATCTATCTCAAGATAGAGATATCCCCCCTATTACTCATCTTAAGCTAGAATATGATATCTACCAAAATTACCAGACTCATGTCAAGATTAGATCGAGCTCGTCAAACCGATTAACACCAGGCATCAGCTACATCTCTAACCGAAAATATTTATAGCTTGTTTGCTGATTTTGCCTAAAATGATCAAAACCGGAAAAATAGATAAGCTGTTACGCTTTTTATCTACATGATTAGGGGCCGTTCTCTGTAGGGCGTCGGGTTTGAGCCGATGAGGATTAATGAAACTGATAACCATATAAGCTGATCTTTGAACCTTTGTCAATTTACCCCTCTTGAATGGCGTTATAATTAAAAATATGTGCGAGTGATTACAAAGGACAGCCCACCGAAAAGATAAATTTTCTTTAGATTAATCAACAACTTGTTTGTTTACCGAAAATTTTGCCCGGAAACTTTAAAATAGTGATGGGGTCGGCTTCATCAGGAGGGAAAAAGACTGTGACAGCAACATTACCAGATCCATTTTTCAGTCGCAGTGAAATGGGCGAAATTATGCGATCGCACGACTGGGAACGAACTCCCCTTGGTGCAGTCGCTCAATGGTCTGTGCAGCTTCAAACTATTTTAAACCTGATTTTGAACGCTGGTCATCCTATGTTTATCGTTTGGGGAGATGAACAACTTCTCCTCTACAATGATGCTTATCGTTCAATCGGGAAAACGATTCAGCCCGGTTCGACTTTAGGTCAACCGTTAAAATCTTGTTTGCCGGAAATTTATCAAGAAATTCGTTCCGATCTGGAAAAGATATTAGCATCAAAAGAGGCAATTTGTCAAGACCATCAAAAATTCCAAGACGGTTATTTTAAAAGTTCTTATAGTCCAATTTTTGATCAACAAATGGGGCAAGTTATCGGTGTATGGGGAACAATGATAGAAACCTCATCGCCTCAAATTTCCCCGGAAACAACCAACAATATTTTAGAACGAATCACCGATGCTTTTGTCGCCCTAGATCGCAATTGGCGTTACACCTACGTCAATCAAGCAGCCGCCCGTTTACTCGGATATTCTCGGGAAGAACTGCTCGGCAAACAACTCTGGAAAGACATATTTGCAGCCGAATTTGATCATCTAAACGCGCAAAAATTACGTCAATCGATGAGGGAACAAACGCCCTTACATTTAGAAGCATTCTCCCCGATTATTAATCGCTATCTAGAAGTCAACGCCTATCCCTCAGAAGAAGGAATTTCGATCTATTTTAGAGATATTAGCGAACGGCAAAAAATCGAAGCCCAACTGCGTTCTAGCGAAGAATTCAACCGTCGGATTATCGAAAGCAGCACCGATTGTATCAAAGTATTAGACCTAGAAGGGCGACTCCTGTCAATGAACGCAGGCGGACAACTCTTACTCAGAATTAATAATATTCAGCTATTTTTAAATCAGTCATGGGTAGAATTTTGGCAAGGAACCGATCGCGCCAAAGCCCAAAAAGCCATTACCCTGGCACGAGGGGGGAGTACCAGTCGCTTTCAGGGTTATTGTCCGACTCAAACGGGTCAACCGAAATGGTGGGATATCATCGTCACCCCCATTTTCGGAGATCAAAGACAAGTCGAACAAATTCTCTGTCTATCCCGAGATATTACCAGCCTCAAACAAGCCGAAGACGCACTGCGAACCAGCGAAAACCTCTATCGCACCCTCAGCGATGCCGTCCCCGACTTTATTTGGTCTTGTGATGGAAACGGACAAACCGACTTTGTGAACTCACGCTGGATAGAATACACAGGTTTAACCTTAGAAGAACTCAATTCTAAAGGCTTACAGCAAATCAACCATCCCGATGACTATCCCGAGTTACAAGACGCCTGGGAACAAGCCAAACAGCGAGGAGAACCCTTTGAAGCCGAATTTCGCTATCGCCGCCACGATGGAGTATACCGTTGGTTTATGGGTCGTGCGGTTCCCCTCAAAGACGAAAGCGGTAAAGTGATCAAATGGATCGGCACCACCACCGATATCCACGAACGCAAACAAGCCGAAGCCGAACGGGAGCAACTTCTCCAACAACTCGAAACCGAACGCTCTCGGATGAATGCTATCTTACAACAAATGCCGGCCGGAGTCCTAATCGCCGATGCCGCCACCCAAAAATTAGTTCTCGCCAACCAACAAGTCGAACAAATTCTCGGCTACTCTTACCCGTTGGAATTAGAATTAGAAAACTACGCTCAAAACATCACCTTTACCGGGTTTCATGCCGACGGACAGCCTTATCATACCGATGAATATCCCCTGGTGCGATCGCTAAAGACGGGTGAAGCGATCTTAGGCGAAAAAATTTCCATTCTCCGAGGCGATGGGCAATGTATCTTTATAGAGGTTAATTCTGCCCCCATTCGCGATCAACAGGGAGAGATCGTCGCCGCCGTTGCCGTGTTTCGAGATCTTACCTTTCAACGACAGGCAGAACTCGCCCTCAGACGCGGTGAAGAACGATTTCGCGCCCTGATCGAACAGGCGCCCGATGCCGTATTTATTGCCGATCTCGACGGCACCTATATCGATGTCAACAACAACGCCTGTGACTTACTCGGTTATCGACGAGAACAACTCATTGGTAAGCAAATTAAAGATATTATTCTCCCCGAAGACCAACCCCAACTCGAAGCGATCAAACAATCTTTACTCTTGGGAAATACCCACATAGAAGAATGGACGTTAGTGAGACAAGATGGAACTCCCATTCCCGTTGAAATCAGTACCAAAATTTTACCCGATGGTCGCTGGCAAGCCTTTGTTCGCGATATTAGCGATCGCAAACGCACTCAAGAAGCCCTCCGTCAAAGCGAAGAACGATTTCGACAGATGGCCGAAAACATCGAAGATGTCTTCTGGGTCGTCGAAATGCAGGACTATAAAGTTCTCTACGTCAGTCCCGCCTATGAACAACTCTGGGGACATTCTTGTGAAAGTCTTTATGCCAATCCCTATCAATGGATGGAAACCATTCACCCCGACGATCGCCAAACCGTTCAAGCCGCCTTTAGCGAACAGGTGTTAACGGGTCGGTGCGATCTGGAATTTCGGGTCGTTCATCCCGATGGTTCAATTCGCTGGATACGCGATCGCGGTTTTCCCATTCCCGAAGCCGACGGTCAAATTCGCCGAGTCGCCGGAATTGCCGAAGATATCACTGATCGCAAACAAGCTTTATCCGCCTTAAGAGAACAAGAAGAAGAACTGCGCTTAATTACCGATGCCGTTCCGGCTTTAATTGCCTACGTCGATCGCCATCAACGGTATCGCTTTGTTAACAGCGCCTACACGGATTGGTTTGGGCATCCTCGCGAAAACATTATCGGTCGGCATCTGGTGGAATTTGTTGGGGAAACAGCTTATCAATATATGCATCCCAATGTCGAGTCAGCCCTGGCGGGAGAATCCGTTATGGCCGAACTCTGGATGCCCTTTAAAGATGGCGGTCCCCGTTATATTCGCCGTCAATATATTCCCGATATTGCCAGTGACGGCATCGTGAAAGGATTTTACGCCTTAATTACCGATATTACCAATTTAAAACAAACCGAAGAAGCCCTCCGCTCTAGCGAACAACGCTATCGTTCTCTGGTTTCTATTTTGAGTTCGATCGTTTGGACAGTAGACCCGGAAGGTCAGTTTATAGAACCTCAACCCGGTTGGGAAATTTACACCGGACAAAGTTGGAGTGAATATCAAAATTGGGGTTGGTTGCAAGCTATTCATCCCGAAGACCGAGAGCGAGTTCGATCGCTATGGATACAAGCGCGAGACAACAAAACCATTTATCAATCCGAAGGGCGCATCCTGAATGCTGCAACCCGGAGTTATCGCTACTTTGAAGCCAGGGGAATCCCCTTGTTTAACTCCGAAGGATCGATCCAACAATGGGTGGGGACGATCACCGATGTAGATAATCGCAAACGGGCCGAAGTTGCCCTGCGTCAGAGTGAAGAACGATTTCGGCAAATGGCAGAAAATGTCGAAGATGTTTTCTGGATCAGGGATGTGGAAAACAACCAAATTCTTTATGTCAGTCCGGCCTATGAACGCATCTGGTCCGATTCTTGCGATCGCCTTTATGCCAATTCCTACGCTTGGTTAGACAGGATTCATCCCGAAGATCAAGAGCGGGTGAGAACTGCCTTTAGTGAACACAAACGAGAAGATCAATTTAGTCATCAAGAATATCGCATTATTCCTCCGGATGGTTCCGTTCGTTGGATACGCGATCGCTCTTTTCCCATTCAAAACGAACAAGGTGAAGTTTGCCGTATTGCAGGAATTGCCGAAGATATTACCACCAGTAAAGAAGTTGAAGCCGCTCTGCGACTCCGCGAACAACAATTTCGCGTTGCTCAAGAGTTATCCCTTTATGCGTTTACCATCCTCAAAACGGTGCGGGATGAAGCCGGACAAATTATTGATTTTGAGTGTATCTACGTTAACCCCAAAGCAGAAGTTGCCCTCAAACGTCGAGCAGAAGATCTCCTGGGTCAAGGACTTTTACAAGTCTTACCCGGAAGTCAACTCAATACCAATCTGTTTAATCGCTACGTTCAAGTCGTCGAAACCGGTCAACCTCACGATATTGAGATTTTATACGATGCCGACGGCATTAGAGGTTGGTTTCACAATATGGCTGTCAAGTTAGAAGATGGGGTGGCGGTTTCTTTTAGCGATATTAGCGATCGCAAACGCGCAGAAGAGGCTTTACGGGCCAGTGAAGCAGACGCCCGAGCCAAAGCCGAAGAACTGCAAACCCTCATGGAAGCGGTTCCGGCAGCCATCTGGATCGCGAGCGATCGCCATTGTCATCAGATGAAAGCCAATTTAACCGCTTATGAACTGATGCGAATGACTCCCGGTGAGATCAGCACTGCGACTCCTGTTGATGGACAGAACCGTTTACCGTTCAAACAACAAAAGAATGGCAAAGATCTTCCCCCCCACGAGTTACCCATGCAGAAAGCGGGACGCACGGGAGAGGAAGTCGAAGGAGAATTAGAGTTTGTTTTTGACTCGGGTGAGATTAGCTATATCTACGGTAAAGCCGTTCCCTTGCGAGATGAGCAGGGGAAAGTGCGGGGAGTGATTGGCGCGTTTTTGGATGTCACCGAACGCAAACGCGCCGAAGAAGCCCTCCAAGCCAGTGAAAAACGGTTTCGCTTGGCTAGTCGTGCGGTAATGGGGATTGTCTATGATTGGGATCTCAGAACGAACTATGTTTATCGTTCTGAAGGGTTGCGTCAACTGATTGGGGTCAGCCCGGAAGAGGTTCCCCAAGATCGAGATTGGTGGAGTGAACGGATGCACCCCGAAGATCGCGCAGTGGTTCAACCTCAGATGCTGTCTATTTTAGCCAAAGGTGAGGATCGCTATAGTTTTGAATATCGACTCCGCCATGAGGATGGACGCTGGATTGATGTTTGGGATCGGGGGTATATTATTCGCAATCGCCAGGGTCAGTTGGTGCGGGTTGTCGGTTCGACGGCCGATATTAGCGAACGCAAACAAGCCGAAGCCGAACGAGAACAACTCCTCGCCAGCGAACGTGCCGCCAGAGAGGAAGCAGAGGCCGCTAACCGCATTAAAGATGAATTTTTGGCGGTTTTGTCTCACGAACTGCGATCGCCGTTAAATCCGATTCTCGGCTGGGCAAACTTGCTTCAGCGTCAGAAAGTGGATGATCAGATTCTCCATCAAGGGTTAACGACGATTGAGCGCAATGTTAAGTTACAAGTGCAGTTGATTGATGATTTATTGGATGTTTCTCGGATTTTACGCGGTAAACTGAGCTTAAATCGAGCATCGGTTGATTTAGTTGTTGTCGTTGTTTCGGCGATTGAAACGGTTCGTTTGGCTGCACAAGCCAAGTCGATTGAGATTCAAACTCACCTCGATACTCAAGTCGGACGAGTGTTAGGAGATGCGGGTCGTTTACAACAAATTGTTTGGAATTTACTTTCCAATGCGGTTAAATTTAGTGATTTGGGCGGCAAAGTTGATGTTTATTTAGAACAAGTTGGAACTCAAGCTCAAATTCGGGTACAAGATCAAGGGAAAGGAATTAACCCGAAGTTTTTACCTTATGTTTTTGATTATTTTCGTCAGGAAGATGGCACAACTACCCGCAAATTTGGCGGATTGGGTTTAGGATTAGCTATTGTTCGCTATATTACCGAAATGCACGGCGGAACGGTTAAAGCCCACAGTTTCGGTGTTGGACAAGGGGCAACATTTACGGTGAATTTACCCTTACTTTCCTCCAATAGTGAATCTTCAGAAAATGACCCAACAATTAATGCTGAGTCTATTAATGATGAGTGTTTACAAGGAATTAATGTCTTAATTGTTGAGGATGAAGCCGATACCCGTGAGTTTCTTTCGATGATGTTAGAACAAGCAGGTGCAACGGTAACAGCAAAGTCTTCTGCACTCGAAGGTTTGAAAGAATTTATCCGTTCCACTCCCGATATTTTGGTTAGTGATATTGGAATGCCGGGAATGGATGGTTATCAGTTAATTAAGCAAGTTCGTTCACTTTATAAAACTAAGTCCGACAGAGAAATGCCTGCGATCGCTTTAACCGCTTATGCGGGTGAAACGGATTTTGAAAAAGCCATTTCTGCCGGGTTTAACCTGCATATTTCTAAGCCGGTTGAACCGCACCGTTTAATTAAAGCGATTCTTAATTTACTGAATAAATAAAGTTCAGGAGACAGGAGTTAGGAGTTAGGAGTTAGGAGTTAGGAGTTAGGAGTTAGGAATCAGCACCACCGGCAGAGCCGGTGGTATGAGGAAGGCCCGTCAAAGGGGCCGATGGGCACACCATCAAAACAGCCTTCCATCGTCCGTCGCGCGTGGGCGCTCTGGAGCCCGTCAGGGCTCGGAGAATTTAGCCCAGGGCGAAGCCCTGGGAAGGCGTCGGCGTCACAGTTCCAGAGCCCTGGAGGGGCGAGAGATGCAATGGAATCGGCGCGCAGTCTGCGAGATCGATTCGCGCAGGTTCCGGTTCACCGTCACACATCTCACCATTTCTTTCGCCCCTTCAGGGCGATCGGGTGTGCTGCGCGCCATCCTAGGGCTGCGCCCTAGGCTAAATTCTGTGAGCCCTTCGGGCTCGAAAGAGCAGAGCCGATGACGCTAACCGCACGTGCTGCTCGGGACAGAGTCGGCGGCAACGGCACAGCCTCGTCAATTCTCACCGCCGGAGGCGGTGGCTTAACGGTGAGTTACCGTGCGACTGGCGAGGGTGCCTGGAACTCCGAACCAACCCCGTTCGGGCGGTAACGCGGCCCTGCGGGCCGCGGCTAAACAGGTACGCCCCGCTCCGCGGGGGAGGGCAAGGGAGGGGGTCCTCTCCTAACTCCGGACGCCAAACCCCCTAACTCCTGACTCCTAACACCTAACTCCTGCCCAATCGCGGATGGCTCATTAGCATGGCACCCATGCCAGAGCCTCAGTATGTTCCGTTCCGCCCCTACGTCCCCCCTGACCCGCCCGAAGCCGCCTCTGCCCGCTTCTACGAGATCATGCGCCAGCGCCGATCCGTGCGCATGATCTCCGATCGCCCCGTCAGCCGGGCCGTGATCGAGAACATCATCCGGGCCGCGGGCACGGCGCCCAGCGGCGCCAACAAGCAGCCGTGGCGCTTCGTCGCCGTGCAGGATCCGGCCCTCAAGAAGGAGATCCGCGGAGCCGCCGAAGCCGAGGAGCGCGAGTTCTACTACCGGCGCGCCAACGAAGCGTGGCTGCGCGACCTCCGCGCGATCGGCACGGACGAGCACAAGCCCTTCCTCGAAAGCGCCCCGTGGCTGATCGTCGTCTTCAAGCTGACCCGCGACGATGATCCGCGCCATCCCTCCGACCAGGTCTACTACGTCAACGAGTCGGTGGGCATTGCCTGCGGCCTGCTGCTGGCGGCCGCGCACCACGCGGGCCTCGTCACGCTCACCCACACGCCGAGCCCCATGAAGTTCCTCGGCCGGATCCTCAAGCGACCCGCCTACGAGCGGCCCTACCTGCTGATCCCCGTGGGCTACCCCGCCGACGACTGCGTCGTGCCCGACCTCCAGCGCAAGCCCCTCGAGGAGATCATGGTCGTGGATAGGGGATAGGGGTCAGGGGTTAGGGAAATGGAATATCCAATGTCCACCAGGAGAATGTCCAAGTAGAAGTCGGATCGGAGAGATCGGTGACGATTCTCAATCCGATGGCTTATGGCTGCTCAACACAAACTGCCCACGTCGCTCGCACAGATTCCGAAGCTCAGCGGCTAGATCGGTGTCATCCGGCGCCAGCCGCACGGCGATCTCCAGGTGTTCCTGCGCCTTGGCGAAATCGTGCTGATCCATGTACGCGGTCGCCAGGTTGACGTGTGCCGCCACGAGTGCCGGGTCGAGCTCGACGGCTCGCGCCAGCGC
>JAYKHV010000155.1:0-49009 GCA_035285085.1 Lyngbya sp.
TCCGACGCCATCTGTAGACGTAACTCCGGCTCCTATTCCGGCTCCCGAACCCATTCCAACGCCATCTGTAGACGTAACTCCAACTCCCGTTCCGGCTCCCGAACCCATCCCAACGCCATCTGTAGACGTAACTCCAACTCCCGTTCCGACGCCATCTGTAGACGTAACTCCAACTCCCGTTCCGACGCCATCTGTAGACGTAACTCCAACTCCCATTCCGGTTCCCGAACCCATTGCAACTCCGGTCCCCGCTCCCATTCCTACTTCCGAACCCATTGCAACTCCCGTTCCAACTCCCATTCCGGTTCCCGAACCCATTGCAACTCCGGTCCCCGCTCCCACTCCTACTCCCGAACCCATTCCTTCTGTGAGAGATATTCCTATCGTTTCCACGCCAGTAGACTCACCCGTAGTCGTCGAACCGCCTGTAACTCCAACACCGGAAGTAACGACTCCCGCTCCAATTTCAGACGTAACTCCCGCTCCGATAGCGACTCCCGCTCCAGACACAATTTCTACTTCAATTTCGGATGTGACTCCCGCTCTTACAGAACCGCCTAGAATCAATCCTAATCCAACTGAAAATTCTCATCGTTCTTCTGATGATGAATCGACTGAAACTGAGGTTTCTCGCTCGATTTCAGAAGCCGAAGAACAACAATTAATTATCCCAAATCGACTGATTCAAGCGGCCTGTCGTTGCTATCGTAACCGAACTTCTAACAATAACCAAGACTGCCAAGATTTACAAGAGTTTATCCAGCAAAAAGCTCAATCTCAGCCCCTAGAAATTACCCTAAAAGCTTGTGGTTCTGAGGTTTTGAATTTGATTGTTTCTCCCGAAAATTCTCTAAATAATCAAACGGAAACATTGCCAGAATTGTTAACCGGAGGAAATCGGGAGAATGCAACGGAGATAGAAATCAATGAAAATGGTCAAATTAATTTAAAATAATCTCATATTGAAACTTTAATGATTTAATTTATGCCGAGTAATTACCAAAAAATACAGTTTATTGCGCTCATTTTATTGGTTCTATTGATGACGGTAAAAACCGGAGAAATTCCACACAATAATATAGGTGTTTTGAACGGAGTATCTCCAACATTAGCGGCTCAACCCTCAAATGCTGCTCAACTTGTCAAAAAAGGAATAGAACAATATCAAGCAGGTAAAATACAAGAAGCGATTGCATTTTGGAAACAAGCCTTAATTGATTATAAAACATCATCTAATGTCGCTCAAGAGGGTGAAGTCTTAACTTATTTGGGAGCGGCTTATTTTTCCTTGCGGGAGTATCAACAAGCTTTGGGATACTATCAACAGGCTTTAGAAATTTATCGCCCAAGTAATGAGTCACAAAAAACTGTTGATGTTTTAGAAAAAATCGGAATTATTTATTATCATTTGTCTCAATATTATCAAGCTATTCAAGCGCATGAACAGCAGTTAAATTTAGTTCAAAAACTGAATAATCCCTTGGTAGAAGCGGCTGCTTTAGGAAATTTAGCAATTAATCAAAAAGCCTTGGGAAATTATCGAGAATCCCGTCAAAATTTGCAGCAAGCTTTGCAGTTAATTCAACCTTTATCTCAACCCAAACTGGAAGCGCAGCTTTGGATTAATTTAGGCAATACGGAAGAAATTTTAGGACAGTACGAAAAATCCCGTCAAGCTTATCAGAAATCCCTCGAAATTTCCCAAGAAATTAATCATCTTGAAATTCAGGGAATTGCATTAGCTCATTTGGGGATTTTAGAGGCAAACTGGGGTAAATTTGAATCGGCAATTGAGTTTTATCAACAAAGTTTAGACTTGGCTGAAAAAATTGGCGATCGCGAAGGAATGGGTCATTTATTTAATAACTTAGGTTGGGCTTATCTAGCCCTAGAAAAACCATTAGAAGCACGGGAGGCTTATCAGCAGAGTTTAGACATTGCAGATAGTCTGAACCATCAACGGATGAAAATTGCAGCCTTGGGAAATTTAGGGGTATTATATGAGCAATTAGAAGATTATAACAAAGCCATCGAATATCAACAACAAAGTTTGGCGATCGCCAAAACTCTAAATCTTCCCCAAGAACAAGCCAAGACTTTAAATAATCTCGCTCATGTTTTGTTTGAATTAAACCAATTAGAAGAGGCGGAAGATAGACTGAGAAATGCCCTGGCTATTTTAGACCAATTACGAAATCCTCTGGAAGATGCCGATAAAGTTTCTTTGTTTGATACGCAAGTTTTAAGCTATAATTTATTACAGCAGGTGTTAATTGCCAAACAGCAACCTGAAGCGGCTTTAGAAGTCTCAGAATGGGGCAGAACCCGGGCATTTATCGAACTGTTAATCCAGAAATCCGTTCAACCTAAAACCGAACCCTCACAGCAGACCAAACCGCCTACTCTTGCTGAAATTCAACAGACGGCTCAAACCCAAAATGCTACAATTGTTGAATATTCAATTATTCCCAAAGATGACTTTATTGCCCGAGGAAAGCAACTCGGAGATGCCGCAGAACTTTATATTTGGATCGTTCAACCGGATGGAAAAATTGGCTTTCGTGCGGTTAAATTAGACTCCCTGCAAGTCTCGTTGAAATTTTTAGTGGTTAAAACTTATCTTTCCATCAGTCGAGGAGAATCTACAACTTCTTATCAGACTCAACTCTATCAACTCCTCATTCAACCCATTGCCGATCAATTGCCCACCGATCCAACACAACGAGTGATTTTTATTCCCCAAGGAGAACTGTTTTTAGTGCCGTTTGCTGCCCTACAAAATGCCGAGGGTGAATACTTAATTAAACAGCATACCATTGTCAGCGCTCCTTCGATTCAGGTGTTAGAATCAACCCATCAACGCCGACAACAAATGACAGAGATCGGGCAAACTCCTTTAGTCGTGGGAAATCCTAGCCCTATGCCCTCCGGTTTTCAGCCCTTACCGGGTGCAGAAGCAGAAGCCCGAACGATCGCCACCATCTTGAACACTCAACCCTTTCTCGGGGAAAGCGCCACAGAAACGGCGATCCGACAACACCTGAAAAATGCCAACATCATTCATTTGGCAACTCATGGTTTGTATGATGCTAACGAACCCCTCAACGGGGCGATCGCCCTCGCCCCCGATCGAGAAGATGGTTTACTAACAGCCCAAGAAATCTTAAATTTAGGCTATCGACTGAACGCCGAATTGGTGGTGTTGAGTGCCTGTGACACCGGACGGGGAAAAATTACCGGAGATGGCATTATTGGGTTATCACGGGCCTTATTGGCGGCGGGAATTCCCAGTGCGATCGTCTCCCTCTGGCGGGTTCCCGATCAAGCCACTGCCGAGTTGATGAGCGAATTTTATCGCGCTTGGCAACAGAATCCGGATTTTGCCTCTGCCCTGCGCCAAGCCATGTTAACCACCCTCAAAACCTATCGAGAACCCAAGCATTGGGCGGCATTTACGTTGATCGGGGAGGGGGGATAGGGAGGTGGGGAGGTGGGGAGGTGGGGAGGTGGGGAGGCGGGGAGGTGGGGAGGTGGGGAGGTGGGGAGGTGGGGAGGTGGGGAGTCGGGAGTTGGGAGTTGGGAGTCGGGAGTCGGGAGTCGGGAGTCGGGAGTCGGGAGTCGGGAGTCGGGAGTCAGGAGACAGGAGACAGGAGTCAGGAGACAGGAGTCAGGAGACAGGAGTCAGGAGTCGGGAGTTGGGAGTCACCGAGAAACTGTTTACTGTAAATTGTTATCACTGGTGACTGGTGAAGCAGTGCGGACTTGGCGGTTTCCGTCGAGGAGCGCTTGCCTTGCGGCGGGCGCGGTTTCCGCCAGAAGCACAGTTCGCGCATAGAGCAACTGCTGAACCCGAAGGGTGACTGGTGACTGGTGACTGGTGACTGGTGAGGCAGTGCGGTCTTGGGGTCCCCCCAAGTAGAGCAACTGCCGAACCCGTAAGGGTGACTGGTGAGGCAGTGCGGTCTTGGGGTCCCCCCAAGTAGAGCAACTGCCGAACCCGTAAGGGTGACTGATAACTGCCTATCCCCTCCCTATTCCCTTTTTACTAAGCCAAGATGGTTTTGAGGTCGTCGGTCGCATTCAACGGTTGTAGGGCCGCATACAGGCGGTTGAGGGCATTGACATAAGCCTGTGCGGAGGCGACGATAATATCGGTATTCGCCGCATGACCGGAGAAAACCCGACCTTCCGATCGCAGCCGAATGGTCACTTCCCCAATGGCATCAATTCCGGCCGTTACCGACTGCACGGAAAATTCAATTAACTCGTTGGGAATATTGACAACCCGGTTAATGGCTTTGTACACCGCATCCACAGGCCCGGTTCCAATTGCCGCATCCATCAGTTCTTCTCCGTTGGGGGTTCTGACAATTACCGTTGCCGTCGGACGGGCGCGATCGCCGCAGGATACCTGTACCAATTCTAACCGGAACAATTCGGGTGCTTGGTGAATTTCGTTGTTGGCAATCGATTCTAAATCCCAGTCGGTGATTTCTTTCTTTTTGTCTGCCAACTCTTTGAACTTGATAAACGCTTTATTAATCTCGGAGTCCGACAGTTCAAACCCCAATTCTTGCAGGCGATTTTGAAACGCATGACGGCCGGAATGTTTACCCAGTACAATCAGATTATTATTCAACCCAATCGATTGAGCGTCCATAATCTCATAGGTGAGCTTATTTTTGAGAACGCCATCTTGGTGAATTCCCGACTCGTGAGCAAAGGCATTCGCCCCGACAATTGCCTTATTCGGTTGTACCAACATTCCGGTTAAATTGGAAACCAGACGGGAGGTTTTGTAGATTTCCTGAGTATTAATCTGAGTCAGGGGTTCTTCCGACTCGGCCGGACGACCCAAGAACGGATTATAATATTGTCGCCGGACGTGGAGCGCCATCACCAATTCTTCGAGAGCGGCATTTCCGGCCCGTTCGCCAATCCCGTTAATGGTACATTCGAGTTGACGGGCGCCATTTTTCACCGCTTCTAGGAAGTTCGCCACCGCCAGACCCAAATCATTGTGTCCGTGAACGGAAATAATCGCCTGATCGATATTGGGAACGTTTTGTTTAATTCCGCGAATCAGAGCGCCAAATTCCATCGGCGTGGTATAACCGACGGTATCGGGAATATTAACGGTTGTCGCGCCTGCGGCGATCGCCCGTTCGAGAACTTGGTAGAGAAATTCCGGGTCGGAACGTCCGGCATCTTCGGGAGAAAATTCCACATCATCGACAAAGGACTTGGCATAGGCGACCATCTCGGGAACGATTTCTAAGACTTCTTCCCGGGTCTTCCGCAGCTTATAGTGCAAGTGAATGTCGGAAGTGGCAATAAAGGTATGAATGCGCTTGTGTGCGGCCGGTTCTAGGGCGCGGGCTGCGGTTTCGATATCAGAACGCACGGCACGGGCCAAACTACAAATCACCGGCCCCTCTTGGGTCCCGACGGTTTGAGCGATCCGATGAACCGCCTCAAAATCCCCCGGACTGGCAAAAGCGAAACCCGCTTCTATGACATCTACACCCAAACGCGCCAATTGTCGAGCAATAATTAGCTTTTCGTCTACGTTTAGGGTCGCGCCGGGACATTGTTCGCCATCTCGCAAGGTGGTATCGAAGATAATGATGCGGTCGGGACTGGGTTGAATTTTCATCCGTCTGGAACCTCCAACTGATGTAAGTGAACAATTAAACGACAACTGAGAAAAACTCCAGGTTTGGGTTTAGTTTTTCGGTCCGGCTGTTGAATTTCTCTTGTTAATAGTCTACTTTTTCGATTTGATCTCGAATATCATTTAAGTCAATGTATCGATCGGTGGCGTTTCGCAGTTCACGGGCAATCATTCCTTCGGTTGAAACGACGGTAATATGGGTATTTTTGGAGCGTAAGAGTTCGATCGCCCGTTCAAAGTCGCCATCGCCGCTAAACAAAACCACCCGATCGTACTGATCGACAGTATTAAACATATCAACGACAATTTCAATGTCTAGGTTGGCTTTTTGGGAGTATCGACCGGAACTATCATCGTAGTATTCTTTGAGAATTTTTGTTCTGACGGTATAACCCAAACTAATCAATGCATCTCGGAATCCTCTTTGATCTTGGGGATCTTTGAGGCCAGTATACCAGAAGGCGTTGACGAGAATGACATCGGATTGTTCATGTTTGAAATAGGTCAATACTCGCCTTGGATCAAAAAACCAGCCATTTTTTTGTTGTGCGTAGAACATATTGTTACCGTCTACAAAAATAGAGAGACGGTTCTTCGAGTTAAGCATAGAAACTATAGACCTAGATATTTGTAGAAAAGAATTTAAGCTAATTATCTTATCTTAACATCTGGACTGTCACCCGGCGTTTAGCATAAGGCTACCTCCCGATCTTCTTTGATCCCTAATTGATTTAAGTCCAGACTGAACCCGTATAAATCCTCCACAATCTTAGATTTCAGTCAAGCCCGCTGCCGGAGAAACAGAGTATTGTTTGTCGGTTATGCGGGTAACAAGTCGGCGAGATGCGTACCGTTGATTAATAGGTATTTTATTAATATTTATGACGTTAGAGACTTGAAAAAATCCCCCGAATTTGCTATTGGGCTTCCCACTTGAGCGGGTAAGAATAAATGCAACAACCATTGGGTTGCAGCAGAGGTTTCAAGAGAGATGTTGAAGTCCGAGCGTCATCAGCCAGTCGTTTACTCACCTTTATTGAACTCAATAGAGGGGATCTCTCCCCAAATCCGGGAGTGCCACAAGGATACAAGTTACCTTTTCTCCTATCAACTTCACTATCAACTTACCCGTGCAGGCAAGCCGCTAGCAGACTTGACTTTCTTTATAAAATAATGAGTACAATATGACTTTCCTCTAGTATACAGCTTTGGGGAACAGGTGGATCTATTCTGAGATTAGTGAGAAGCTGCAACTAAAACTTCTTACTTTCTAACGCCCAACGCGCTAACTCCGTGCGATTGTGAAGTCCAGTTTTGTTCAACATATTGCTAACATGACTTTCAATGGTGCGTTGAGAGACCTTCATGGCTTTAGCAATTTCCCGATTAGCCAGTCCTTGACAGACCAGTTGTATCACTCGGACTTCGGTGGGCGTCAACTCCACACCGGGACGAGCGTGAATGGGGGGTTGTCCACCCGCCTGACGGTTATTAATTTTAATCAGTCGGGAAGCTTGTCTGAGAGAAGACTCGACTTGAGCGACTAATTCTTCCGGTTCAAAGGGTTTAACAATATAAACATCCGCGCCGGTATTGAGACCTTTAACTTTATCTTGACTTTGACCCTTCGCCGAGAGAAACAAAACCGGAATCCAGCCTGTACGGGGGTCTTCACGAATCACCTTCACCAGGGAGTAGCCATCCATTTCTGGCATCATAATATCGCAGATAATCAGGTCTGGAAGCTCTAACTCCAGCAGTTCTAAGGCTTTGAGTCCATTTTCGGCGGTGCTGACTTCATATCCCCGAAACTCCAAATAGTCCCTCACCAGTAGGACAAGGTTCGGGTCATCATCCACCAGCATTAATCGTTTTTGTTCTCCAGTTTTGATGTCCGTCATCAGTAAATTTTCCCTTAGGAAATCCCGCGACATTTGCAATTGCGATCATCTGTTGAAAAGCGGAGCGGGCTTAACCACTGTTCAACTGTTGTTGGCTCAAAAACCATTGGGTTTTCAGCGATTTGTTCAGTCTCACCATTGCCAGAGGTAACAACAGGCGATGTGCAATCTCCGTAGATACCGAAGTAAGGCTACAAATTTTGTTAAAATATATACCCGTTTTACAGGGTTTATTCCGATCATATCGGAAAATTTGACGACAGGGCTAGACCCACTCACTCGCCTTCGTCGAGTTCGGCTTGATTACAGGCTTCTGAAGAGGCAAGAATTTCGGGAGCGGGTAAAGGATGAGTCAGAAATGCATAGTCTTCAACGACCTGAGAATCGATTAAATGTTCAGTGATAATCCGTTCAATCACCGTCGGGGTGGCGGCGCGATACCAAACGCCATCCGGATAAACCACCAAGATTGGCCCATCACAACAAACCCGCAAACAGTTGGCTTTGGTGCGAAAAATACAACTGGGACGTTCGGGGGTGGGTTGGTCGAGTTTTAATTCTTTTAAACGTTTTTTGAGATACTCCCAGGCTTCTAGACTGGCTGATTTTGAGCAGCACTTGGGTTGAGTCTGATCGGCACAAAGGAAGACATGACGGCTAATCTGCTGGAGTCCTAAAGTTTTGACGGCGTTGGCTAACGCTTTGGAGCGAGTAGCGGGTTGAACTTCCGCAGTTGGGGGAGTGATGGGGGTTTCAAGTGTTGGGGTTTGAGTCTTACCGTTCGCAGAGTCGGTCGAGGGAGATTTCGAGGTAGAGGGGTCTGTCATTGCTCAATGGGTGTCAGGTGTCAGGTCTCAGGCGTTGTAAGGGCTTAGAAATCCTTGGATCGTCCTTAGATTTCCATAATCATATATGTTATTGCTATGCCGTTAAATCTTGAAGATCTTGGCAAAATGTTCCTACCCCCCGCAAAAGTTCGGGAACCCGTACTGATTTCTCTGTTGCCATTGGATTTGTCAATTCGCTAAATTAGCACTCAGGAATAGAGAGTGCTAACTCTCGATTCTCCCCGAAAAGGATCATCAATCCTAACTTTCGGTTGTACCGGTTGTGTAGCACGCTCAATTATTAGTCTGCGAGCTTTATTCAAGGAGGGACTTCGTATGGCTGCTGTAGCCTTAAATGTATCCACAGTTAAACCCTTAGGCGAGCGCGTTTTTGTCAAAGTCAGCGAGTCTGAAGAAAAGACCGCAGGCGGCATTTTACTCCCTGATACCGCTAAAGAAAAGCCCCAGGTGGGAGAAATTGTTGCCGTTGGCCCCGGAAAACGCAACGATGATGGTTCTCGCGCTGAAATGGAAGTCAAAGTTGGAGACAAAGTTCTCTACTCCAAGTATGCCGGAACCGACATCAAACTCGGTGGCGATGAATACGTGCTGTTAGCAGAAAAAGACATCTTAGCAATTGTCAGCTAATTTTCCCGTCTTCATCGGACAAACTTGCTTCTAGTTTCTTGATAAACTTTGCAATTCAACTCCACAACTTCTTAAGCATACAAACAGAACACAACTATGGCTAAACGCATCATCTACAACGAAAACGCTCGTCGCGCCCTCGAACGCGGTATGGATATCCTGGCTGAGTCCGTTGCCGTTACCCTCGGCCCGAAAGGTCGGAACGTTGTTCTCGAAAAGAAATTTGGCGCACCCCAAATCGTTAATGATGGAGTCACCATTGCCAAAGAAATTGAATTAGAAGATAACATCGAGAATACGGGTGTTTCGTTGATTCGTCAAGCCGCTTCCAAAACCAACGACGCCGCAGGCGACGGGACCACCACAGCAACCGTTCTCGCCCACGCGATCGTTAAAGAGGGCTTACGCAACGTTGCCGCAGGTGCCAACCCCATCGAACTGAAGCGGGGGATTGACAGAGCGACGGGTTTCTTGGTAGAGAAGATCGCCGAACACGCCCGTCCGGTAGAAGATTCTAAGTCCATTGCTCAAGTTGGTACTATCTCCGCCGGAAACGATGAAGAAGTCGGTCAAATGATCGCTTCCGCGATGGATAAGGTGGGTAAAGAAGGGGTTATCTCTCTCGAAGAGGGTAAGTCCATGACCACCGAACTGGAAATTACCGAAGGGATGCGCTTCGATAAAGGCTACATCTCCCCCTACTTCGCTACCGATACCGAGCGGATGGAAGCGGTTCTCGATGAGCCATTTATCCTCTTGACCGACAAGAAAATTACCCTGGTTCAAGACCTGGTTCCGGTTCTCGAACAAGTGGCTCGCTCCGGTCGTCCCCTGCTGATCCTGGCTGAAGATATTGAGAAAGAAGCTTTAGCAACTTTGGTGGTTAACCGTCTGCGTGGCGTTCTCAACGTGGCTGCGGTTAAAGCTCCTGGGTTTGGCGATCGCCGTAAAGCCATGCTCGAAGATATCGCCGTTCTTACAGGCGGTCAAGTGATCACCGAAGATGCCGGTCTGAAGCTGGAAAATGCCAAGCTGGATATGCTCGGTAAAGCTCGCCGCATCACCATTACCAAAGACAATACCACGATTGTGGCTGAAGGGAATGAGTCTGCGGTGAAAGCCCGTTGCGAGCAAATTCGCCGTCAAATGGAAGAAACTGACTCTTCCTACGACAAAGAAAAACTGCAAGAACGTTTGGCTAAACTCGGTGGCGGTGTTGCAGTGATCAAAGTCGGTGCGGCGACTGAAACCGAAATGAAAGATCGCAAACTGCGTTTAGAAGACGCGATCAACGCCACCAAAGCTGCGGTTGAAGAAGGTATCGTTCCTGGCGGTGGTACAACTTTGGCTCACCTGTCTCCCCAAGTCCAAGAATGGGCGCAGGGTAATTTATCCGGTGAAGCGTTAACGGGTGCTTTAATTGTGGCTCGGGCGCTGTCTGCTCCCCTGAAGCGTATTGCTGAAAACGCCGGCGAAAATGGCGCTGTGATCGCAGAACGAGTTAAAGAAAAAGACTTTAACGTTGGTTACAATGCCGCTTCAAATGAGTTTGTTGATATGTTTGAAGCGGGTATTGTTGACCCGGCTAAAGTAACTCGTTCGGCGCTGCAAAATGCTGCTTCTATTGCGGGTATGGTGTTAACAACCGAATGTATTGTGGTTGACAAGCCCGAACCCAAAGAAAATGCACCCGCAGGCGCCGGCATGGGCGGTGACTTCGACTACTAATTTCTAATAGCAATTCTCGGACAACTCTTATCGTTGTCTGGGACTTAACTAAGACTTCAAGGGGTAGGTTTAACAGCCTACCTCTTTTGTTATGATCTAGGGACGGGTGTTAAGAAGTCAGAAGTCAGAAGTCAGAAGTCAGAAGTCACCAGTGTGGTGATTTTTTCAATTGATTATAATAATACTGAATTGCTGTGTTTTGAGGTTTAAAGCTTATGGTTAGCGAGTTGGCAAATGCGACATTAAAACAAACAATTCCTCCCTTACAAAATGGCGATCGCTTAACTCAAGTGGAGTTTGAACATCGTTACAGTGCATCGAGTGTTAAAAAAGCAGAATTAATTGAAGGAATTGTATATATGGCTTCTCCTCTTAGAATTACCCAACACGGTGAACCCCATGCACAGGTTATGACCTGGTTGGGGGTTTATTGGTCAGCAACTCCCGGAGTTCAACTTGGAGATAATTCTACAGTTCGTTTGGATGCGGATAACGAACCTCAACCGGATGCGTTACTGAGAATTGAAAAGGACGGACAGTCAACGATTAGTGAGGATGGTTATGTGGAAGGGGCGCCGGAATTAATTGTTGAAATTGCAGCCAGCAGCGTTTCTATTGATGTCCATGATAAACTCAAGGTCTATCGTCGAAATCAAGTTCAAGAGTATATGGTTTGGCGGGTTGAAGATGAAGAATTAGACTGGTTTCGTTTAAAAGAAGGCAAATATATTCCCCTAGAAACGAATTCTGAGGGTGTTATTTGTAGTGAAGTTTTTCCGGGTTTATGGTTGGATAAAACGGCTTTATTGGCGGGTAATTTAATTAAAGTTATTGAAATTGTACAGCGAGGTTTAGGAACTGTCGAACATCAGAATTTTGTGGAAGAATTATCAGTAAAAAATGATCAATAGTAATCCTAAAAATGCGATTTATATTGAGTTATCCGGTTTGGATTTCCCCTGTGTAAGGGCGGGTTGATTCAAGTGATCGGTTATCAGTTATGCAGTTCCCCGTTTTTACAGTTATCAATTATTAGTATTCTCAGCAATCGTTTGTAACCTGTTCACTGTAAACTGTTCACTGTAAACTGTAAAAACCCGCCCCTACAGTTGTTATAAACGGGGTTTATGGACTGTAATAATTCCAGGTCATCTTACTGCGACGGTAATGATTTTGAGTCCACAAAGAGGAACGTTTGGGGTTAGGATTAGAGTCTGGATTTTGATAAATATGGAGTGTTTTCCCATTTAAAACAATCAATTCTTCTCGCCAATCTCCGGTAACATCTGCAACATAAAGCCGATCTGCATTGTCTTGAAATTGAAAGAGAAATTCTCCGCTAATGGGGTCAAAAATCGCCACATTTCCGCTTTTATGACGTTCTTTTGCGGCTGCTAACTGTTTAGAATTCCCCGTCCAATCAATCGTAAAAATAACATCAACGCCTTCTTTTGCCCAGCCTTGAGGTGCAATTTCATTTAGGGTATAATTAGAAATGACTTGACCTTTGGCATCAAATACAAAAGGTTTTTGATTGGTATTAAAACGGCTGCGACACCAAATTTCTAACCCCGGACGATTTGGGTCAAAATCTCCAACTGCGGCATTTTGAGGTTCCCAGTTTTTATAGTGGGTTTCCCAAATAATTTTTTCGGTATTATACAGAAAAACTCGATTGCGTTTGAGTGAATTTGAAGAATTTCCCGAGTCTTTTTTCTGTTCGCCGCCTTCTTCTAAAACGACAAGTTCTAAACCGGGAATATCGGGTCGAACATCGGCGACAAATAAGGAATCAATATGACCTTTTAGGGGAAGTTTTAATAAGATCTCTCCTTGAGGAGAAAGTAGAGTTCCGCCTAAAACTTCATCTAAATTATCTCCATTTAAGTCAGCAACTCGGACACCATTATGAGCATTGGCGAGAAAATCATCCCGTTGCCAAAGGGGTTGAGGATTATTACTTTTTAGTAAGTCATCAACCGCATAGGCGGCGAGATAGCGTCCCATGCGATAACCTTTAGTATTGGTGGCTTGAAGCAAGAGATCGCGATCGCCTTTTCCGCGAAAATTGGCTAGAACTAAATGTTCCCAACCTTTGCTTCCATCGGGAGAATTGAGTTTAATTTCTCGGAGAGTTTCGCCGTTTTTTCCGTCAACAATATGTAATTTATGGTCGGAAGACAGAAACAAAACTTCGGTTTTATCGTCTCCATTAATATCTCCGGCTTGAATACCGGGAGCGTGTAAACCGGGTAAACCTTTTGTCTCGGCTTTATCGGTGAGTTGTAAATTAACGGATTTTCTCCAGAGTTGTTTTCCCGAACGATCGTAAACGGCGATCGCATTGGGATGAGTGACTAAAAAATCTTTTTGTTTGTCGTTATTAACATCAGCAACAATTAACCCGCCACGACCTTCTTTTAATGGCGGGATATCGAGTTGAATCTTTTGAGGATTAGAGCTAGAGTTAGAGGGGTTAACGGCTTGGCTGTAGGAACGTTCTACACATCCCCAACTGATAAGCGCCAGTAACAAACTTAAGGCGAGAGGAGATTTTAAAAGAGGTTGCTGTTTGCGGATCAAGCTGATGAAAAAGGTATTCATCGTTATTTACCAAAATTTAACTTTAAGGGTTTTAGGGTTCCGATCCGATCATAGCTAACATTTCTAAGAATCTCCTCATCAACTGACTCTCAGCAGACCGAAGAAATGGATTAAATCAGAGGATAGACCAATTTCCAGTAAGTCTGAAAGAATTGATCTAAACGGGATTTAACCGAGGCGAGAATTGAATTTTTCAGTAAATCCCCTCTCATATAAAGAGAGTCGCTACAGAGTAGTTCTCGATCTGAAATGGTTTTGAGATTTTGAGCTTTTTTGCGTTTTTGCATCAGTTTATCCCAGGACTGAATCACGGCAAAAATGGCTTGGATGTATTCAATTTCCTTGCCTTGCATTAACAAGTAAGCTATCAAGAATAGTTCGTAAACGAAGAAAGCCGGAGTCAAGACAATCAGTGTTTTTAAGGAATAAGTCGTCAGCAGGAAATACCACCGATTTCTGACTTGATAAAAGAGTTTAGAAAGACCCCGTTTTTTGACTCGATGATAACAAACTGCATCGGGGACGGTGTAGAGTTTATAACCGGATATTGTCAGTCTGAAGCTAAATTCTCCGTCTGTGCGTCCAAAGAAATAGTCTTCATCAAATAAGCCGATTTTTTTGGCGGCTGACTTGGAAACTAACAAACAAGTTCCTGAAACAGCATGAACTTGGGTAATATCTTTGACTCCTTGGTTGAGGGGTTTGTCGCTATTGAGTAAAACGGCTTCGGCTGTATAATGAATAAATGCTCCCTCGTGTTGAATAGTATCGCGTCGATCATTGTAAACTAAACGGGGCGCCCAAATTGCTGCTTCTGGATAACGATAATATGCTTTGACTAATTCACTCAAACAGTTTTCTTCCAGGATAGCATCATCATCAACCAGTAGGGTTAAATGATTATCCGGTGTGTTGATAATTCCCAGATTTCTAGCCGGGTTTGGGCCGCAATTCGAGTGTAAACGAATGACTTTAATTTGTGAGTAATGTTCTTCTAGCCATTCTGGTGTATTATCCCTAGAAGCATTATCGATGACGATAATTTGATCGGGTTTGTAGGTTTGAGCGAGTAATGAGTCCAAACAGTTTTTGATCACATTGATGCCGTTGTAAGTTACAACTGCAACTGTAATTTTAGGGTGTTTCAGAGATTGAAAGGTAGAAATCGTTGCATCAGGTTGAACGATTTGTGTTGAAGACATCGTTCTTCTCCCAAAGAATGTGAGTAGATTGTTAACAAGGCTTGATGTCTCACTTCTGAAAAAATGTCTAAAGTTTTTCACAACTTTATCGATTTTTAATAGAGTTCTAGAGACATCTCGCAAATTAATTTGGATAGAAAAATCCAAGCACTTTGATTCAAATGTCGAGACAAAGTATTGAGATTGAGATCTATCTAACAGTTGAGGCTGCTATTGAGCATTCCGTTCATCCTCAACCGGATCAATACACCCTCATTAATCTAATTTTAGCATCAATTGATCCTTTCACCGTCATCAACTGTTAAGAATGTTGTGCGAAAGAGGAGATGGGTATTCTCTGTGGAGGATGTGTCACTGTCAAACCGAAGGATAGAAAGCACGGATAGGACTCTTGCTTCAGACTCCTTGTGACCCCGGATCTGAACTCGTGGTTAACTTTCTATAGAAATGCAAATCAGATAATCTTTGAAGATCTTGATAGATTTGAATGAGTTTGATAAAATACTTGAATGCCAAAACAAGCATGATGAATTCATCGTGCTAGCCAATTCTATGGGGAAGAAATTATTATAATTTTGTGATTTAAGCCTTGACCTTGTGAACACAAGCTGTTTTTACATCAAGCTTACTTTGGGTTCTAAGTTTATAGAAAGAAGTAGGGGTAGCGGCTGGGCTTAACCTTTTATTAACATTGGCCATCTAGTGTATCATATCCCCAACAGAATGTCAAATAAGAATTGATGAAAATCGAGATTATTTTTGAAAAAATCCATCAATAATCATTACAAGGATTACTGAAAAATCCGGTGAGACGATTTCGGTTTTAGAAGAGGTAAAAAAGTTCAATACTTTGACAATTTAAAATCTCAACTTAAACTATAAAAAGGGAAGATTAACGGATAGCCTCTAATCGTTCTCTTGAGAGTGAAATGCTGTGGGAGTCCTGAAGTTCATGTTTCAGCCATAAGCGACTAATACCCTGCTGCAACCTTTGATTTTGTGACTTGTTGTTCATCTGTATGAAAAAATTACTGGCTCGCTTAGACTTTTCCTATCTCTATGCCCTATTGGGAGAGGCAACTCTCGCTCTAACATTTGTTTTCTATATTACCATCGCTCGGGTTTTAGGGCCGGAGCAGTATGGAATTTTCGCCGCTGCGATCGCTTTAGCGGCGATATTATCTTTGTTCATTCAGTTTGGACTTCCAACTTTAATCAACCGAGAAGTTGCAGCTCATCCCGATGAAGCCCCTCAATCAACCGTTTTGTTTCTGGTACTGGAAGGATTAACCTCTTTAGGGGTTTTAATAATTTTGTTACCGCTTGCTCTTTTATTAGGTTACAAAGATGAAACCCTAATTGTTTGTTATTTAGCGGTATTTTCCGAAATTTGTCGCGCCGCTATAATGACGCTGCGGGGGACCATCAAAGGCTTAGGATGGTTTAGAACTGAAAGTGTAGCAGTCGCGATTGAACGGTTAGCAGTTGTCGCCATTGCTACTGCGGTTTTATTTCAAACCCAGAGCCTCATACTGGTTGTTGCCACAGTTGCAATTGTGCGGGCAGTTAATATTATCGGGCTACTTTTTTATCTCAGTCGCCAGATCAAAATTTGGTCTTCTATCAATCACCAAAAAGTAATAAACACCCTAAAAGTTGCCTATCCTTTTGCCTTATCTGGGGTGTTATGGATTCTGTACTATCAGGTTGATGTGGTGATGCTAAAATCGCTCTCAACCGGAGAAGAAACCGGATTCTACAGTGCCGCTTATCGGATTTTAGAAATATTTTCAGCTTTACCCCGAGTGATTTTTTATGTAATTTTCACCCGTTTTTCTCGATACTATACCACCGAACCTGAAAAACTACCCGAGCAAATTTACAAAGCGGCTCGGCTTTTAGTCGGAGCGGTTTTACCCGCTATTGTAATCGCAGGTTTTCTTCAAGCGTGGCTGGTGCAGTTGCTTTATGGTGAGGAATTTTTGGCTTCGGTCAAACCGCTGGCTATTCTAATTCCTAGCCTCAGTATTAAAATGTTCGGAAGCTTATCAGAAGAATTTCTGGTTGCCACCAAACACGAGAAAAAACTGCCGTTCATTTTGTTGGGTGCCGCCCTAACCAATGTAGCCATTAATTCAGTTTTAATCCCTCAACTGGGCGCTGTGGGTGCCGCTTTAGCAACCTTATTCAGTGAAGTGATTCTTTGCCTGATTGGGTTGTGGATGCTACGTCGTATTGGCTATGATTACATCGGAAAATATGTCAGTTTGATTGCTGCAATTAGCTTAACAATTGCCGCAGTACCTTCTTTAATCCTGAATGGTTTGACCGTATCTGTAGGAATTGCAATCTTGGTACCGAGTTCTATTATTTTGTTGATTTTAATGCAACGTAATCGGTTTTTAGCTCGGGTGAATTAAGTTCTCATTAATTGCAAAAAAGGGCGATTTCAACTCGGCGCCTTGCCTGCGATCGCCCTTTTTCTAAAAAGAAGTATTTAGAAGAAACTTGCAACGGGTTTAAACCAATTTAGCCACCAGTCTACCCGAATTTTTGATAAACTTTCTTCCTAAGATTTCCAGGGGTGATTTCCGACCCTCACCGGGTAGCCGATAAATCAATTCATCACTTAATCGCGCCACCCAAAACGGATTATCTCCTACACGATTATTTCCCCGACGCTCCTCTAACAAGCCCCAATAATTGCAAACATAACCCGCTTTTTCAGAGAGTTCTACAGCAATTTTGCTCCCCACATAATAGGGATAACACAAGTGCTGAACAACCGTTCCCAATTGTTCCTCAATCAAACGTTTAGACTCAACCAAATCGTTAAAAATTGCCTTTTGTAACGCCTCTTGACTCTCATAACGTCCTCGTTCTCCAAACTGAGAGCGGTAATTTTCTACAACGTGATGAAGTTCCTTTCTCCAGTTACTTTTACTAAAGAAATCTTCGCCGCCATTTTCAGCAACAAACTCAACACATTTTTCCCGCAAATCTTCATCATCCAGATATCTCAAACTTCCCCCCATCCGAGGTTGATGGGTATAAATTGGGGTTCCCAATTCCGCTTGTCGGCTGACATTATCAACCCCATGAGTTTGAAAGATCGGTACATTATGATTTCCCGCATAACTATCAAACCCCGGATGAAAAAAGTCAGCGACTTGAGGAGAAATAAAGATGGTAGAATGATACATGGTATGAGACTGAAAATCTATGGTTCCCTGACTCGCCATGTGTCTGATCTCTCGCCAAGTACAGTAAGGCTGTTCTGTTTTGTCGCGATCGATCAATTCCTGCTGAGAAATCTTTCCTTCCCAGACATCATCTAAGTTGAAATAATGCCGATCTTCTTCACAAATGATTCCGGGAATGAGAAAACAAACGCCATACATTCCATATTTTTTGAGTAAGGGATATCCGTAAGTCCACATACTCCCCCAACCATCATCAAAGGTGAGAAGAACGGCTTTTTCAGGAATTGGCTTTTTTCCGATGAGCATTTGATAAAACTCATCTGCTTTTAAGGTTTTGTAGTTATTTATTGCCAGGAATTGAAGCTGCTTTTCAAACTCGATAGGCTCAATGGAATGAAAGGTAAAGACGGGAATTTCTTCAACTAGCTTTTCAACGCGATTATCGAGAACAAAATCGGGATAAACTTTGTGGCGATAAGCGTTTAACTCGGGAATATTTTTCTCGTAACTCTTTTTGAGTTTGATCAGGACAGATTCTAGGTTCATAAAATCACTTTTCTTGCGGGTTGGGGGTTCACGGATTGAGCAAAATGTTAGATAGGTTTGGGTTTTGAGAGTTCAATCTTTTGGTTATAATGAACGGGTTTTACGGCTTGAGCATAACATTTTTCAATGGCTTTCACGGTTGCGGAAATATCAAACTCAAGCACCCGGACTTTAGCTTGCTCTCCCATGCTTTTACATAAATCTGGGTCGCTCAAAAGCGCGGCAATTTTATCGGCTAAAGCCTGGGAATCTTCGGGAGGAATAAGATATCCCGTTTCACCTTCTGCGATCGCCTCTTTTAAGCCATTTGTATTGGTAGAAATCACCGCACATCCGGCCGCCATCGCTTCTAACAAAACCAAAGGACATCCTTCCATCAAAGAAGCAATTGTAACAACATCAATCAGAGAAAGAAGGGAGGGAACATCCTGACGATAGCCCGTAAATTTGACCGCATGAGTAACTCCGAGAGACTTTGCTAATTCTTCGAGAGACTCTCTTAATTCCCCTTCTCCCACGACTAAAAACGTGACATTGGTGTGGTTTTTCAGAATTTTACTCGCGGCTTCTAGAAAATATTGATGACCTTTAATCGGATGCAACCGACCAATAATTCCCACTACGGTATGATCCTCAGGAATATCGAATTGGCGTCGCAAATCTTCGAGGTTCGTGTTTTCTGCTTCTTGTAGGGATTGAAAAGATTTTAAAGGGACGCCGTTGTGAATCACTTCTATGCAGTTTTCAGAAATCGAACGGTACTCAATCATAAAGTCTTTCACAGAACTGGAAACGGCGATCGCAGTTTTTGTGAAGGGAGACAACAGCCCATCGATTATTGTTTGGTAAAAAGGTTGATTCAGTAGAACTGCGTGTTCGTGAACGACATTCGGAATTCCGGTTAATAAGCTGGCAATTCGCCCAAAGTTTGCGGCTCCGTAACCGTGCAAATGCAAAATGTCAGGCTGTTCGCGTCGAATTAGTTTCAGCAAATCAAATAAGGTTCTGGGGTCAAATTTGTGGCGTCCTAAGAAAAAGATGGGGATTCCGTTCTGCTCAAAAATTTCTCCGGCCGGTTCCACACTGCGTAGACTGCAAACACTGAATTGAAACTTGTCTTTATCGGAATAAGATGTCAACCAATCTAATAGCTTTGTCGCCCCATGAATTCCCGAGCCATCAACACTCAATTTATCGATAATGTGTAGAACACGTAAAGGCGTTTTCAATTGAGTATTGGTGTGCAGTCCAATGCTTGAATTTTTAAACATTTCTCTCTCAATATTAAGGGTTTATTTTTTTGAGTTTTATCCTAATCTTTGTCCTTGAGGGTTAAGGGAGATTAAGTCAAAGTGATCGGAAAAATCAGATATTCAAACGGGTAAGCAAAAGGTTGAAGTCTAAGTAAGAAACGTTAATTCAAGCTCGGGGCTTGATCCGTTTATGCAGTAATCGTCATCTTCTCTTGCAACAATAACTTTTGTTCCCATGCTAAAGCCGTGCTAATAATGGTATCCAAATTATTATACTGAGGTTGCCAACCGAGAATTTGACGAATTTTATCGGCACAGGCGATGACGGCCGCCGGGTCTCCGGCTCGTCGTTCGGTTTCAATCACGGGGAAGTCTACCCCTGAAATTTCTTTAACTTTGTTGAGAACTTCTCGAACACTGTAGCCTTGACCATAACCGCAGTTAAGAATCTGATTTTCACCTTCTGTTTCCAAATAACGTAAAGCATCAAGGTGTGCTTTTGCTAAGTCTTCTACATGGATGTAGTCGCGAATTCCAGTACCATCAGGAGTGGGGAAATCTGTGCCAAAGATATAGGCAGAAGAACGACGACCCAAAGCCGCATCGCAAGCCACTTTAATCAGGTGTTCTGCTTTGCGAGAGGACTGACCAATTCGCCCGCGCAAATCGGCTCCGGCAACGTTAAAGTAGCGGAGAATCACATACTTGAATTGAGAGGCTTGACTATAATCGTGAATTAAATGTTCGCTCATCAGTTTTGAGCGTCCATAGGGATTAACAGGTTCTTTTATTGAGGACTCTCGAACGGGATTTTCTTTGGGTTCACCGTACACCGCAGCCGTACTGGAAAAAACAAATTTATTAACTTGGAATTCTTGGCAGCACTGAAGTAAATTCAAGGTATTGCGGGTGTTGTTGGTATAATAAGCCAGGGGATTTCTGAGGGATTCGGGAACAGAAATACTTGCCGCAAAATGAAGCACTGCATCAAACTGATGTTCGGCAAAGAGCCGGAATAGACGCTCTTGATCTTCGAGGTTTCCAACGACTAATTCTCCAGAAAGTATGGCTTCTGCCGAACCCGTTGAGAGGTTATCATAGACCACAACTTCATAGCCTGCCTCTCCAAGCTGTCGCACGGTGTGAGAGCCAATATAACCGGCCCCTCCTGTTACCAATACTTTAGCCATCAAATTCTCCTTAACTGAAATGAGCAAGCCAATTTGGTACTATCTCTTATTTAGCGATTAATTTAATCACTTGTCAATCCAATCTTGAAAGGTTTACAAAACCTTTAAATTTAATACCAATAGATTTAAAGGTTTTGTAAAAAAACTTTGGCTTTAAGCCGGATAATAATTTGATTGAATGTAGAGACGAACATATTGAAATTAGTTGGTATATTTAGATAACAAAAATTATGCAATTGATACAA
This sequence comes from Lyngbya sp., assembly GCA_035285085.1. Taxonomy (GTDB): domain Bacteria; phylum Cyanobacteriota; class Cyanobacteriia; order Cyanobacteriales; family Microcoleaceae; genus Capilliphycus. Next base: position 21,022 of record JAYKHV010000155.1, read on the forward strand.
TTTAGTTATTATAAATTTTAAAAAAAAGGTTAGCACTTCCCCTAGAATTGAGCTAACCTCTCGAATTTAGATTTTGTTATGTTTGTAAAAACTTATGCCGTTGAAAATAAGATTCCAAAGCAAGAGTCTATAATTTTATGCGATCGTTATTCACCTCGCATTTTAATAATCTTCGCTGGAACTCCTGTGGCGATCGCATAATCGGGTAAATTTTTAGTGACAACCGCACCGGCTCCAACGATACAGCCTTTACCAATTTTAACGCCATCCAAAACAATAGCACCGGCGCCCAACCAAACATCATCCCCAATTTCAACGGTTCCTTTGGAGAAAAGTCCCTGATCCATTAACGGAACGTCTAAACGGTCAGAAATATAGCGTCCCCCGCCAATATAACAGTTTCCAGCGATTAATACCGAGTCGCCGATGGTAATTCCAGAAATTGAAGAAATCAGCGTGTTGCAGCCAATATCCGCACGATTTCCGATTTTTAATGGCCCGGTTTTCGCCTGAATAACGCAATTTCGAGAAATCATCACATCATTCCCCAAAATTAAGCCTTTTTCTCCGGCTCCACTGCCATCAATCATACTATAATCATCGATAGCAACGCGATCGCCAAGGGTAATTTTTCCGGGGTGACGCAAAACAATTCCCTTCCCAAAAATCGCCCCTTTTCCCACCTGCTTAAATAAACCCGGATAGGTTAATTTTCTCAGGGCATAACCCAACGCCCCCGAGACATCTCCAAATAATAAATTGGCGAGTTCGTAGTGTAAAAAAGGCAAAAATCGCCCATCTCCCAATGCCTTTTGTTGGTATTTCTTTAACAGCGAAGACTTTTCTTGATTAAGCTGTTCGGTTAAGGCAACTTTAGAAATTTTTATTCGTTCTTCCGGTGCGACCATTAATCTGACTGCTCCCTATTTTCGCGAGTTTAAACTAAGCTTTTTTCAACGAAACCCATCCTTTATCGGCGTACCATTGAGCCGTTTCTTTGATACCGTCTACATCAGAATGAGCGGTATTAAAGCCTAGCATATTCCGCATTTTTGAGGTATTAAAAGAGCGGTCTTTGGTGTAGAATGCCACCCGTCTTCTGTAAATGGGCGGCTGAATTCCTAGAGGTTTACAGAGGATTTCAAACACATAGCCCAAGGCAAATAAGGGGGGCGCAGGAAGGCTTAAAAATTGGGCTTTCACGCCGTAAACATCCCCAATAATTGAAATCATTTTCTCAAAGGTCATCGCCTCTGGGCTGCCGCAGATAAACACTTCTCCTTCGGCTTTGGGATGGGTCGCCGCACAAATCATAAAGTTCGTTAAATCATCCACATGAATGAAGTGATAAAGGTTACTTCCATCCCCAATAACTGGCACCCATTTCTTACTCACCATCTGGAAAATTTTCAGGAGTCGTTTATCACCCGGGCCGTAAATTCCAGCAGGTCGCACTACGGTAAAAGAGAGTCCTGCTTTCGGGGCAAAATCCCGAATCCAAAGTTCAGCTTCGACCTTGGTTTCCTGATAAATATCACCGGGTTTCATGCGGTAGGTTTCATCAGCAGGAGGCTTTTCAATATGACCGTGAACGCCAATGGTTGAAACGTGAACAAATCGTTGAAAATTGGGTTCTTTTAAAGCGGCTTTTGCCAAGAGTTGGGTACTCAAAACATGAACGTTGAAATACCCAATATCTTTGAGTTTTGGGTCACGAAACGGAGTCACCATGTGGAAAATATAGTTAACCCCTTTGATGGCTTTGTTAATCAAGTTTTCATCAAAAACATCGCCGCGAAGCCATTCAATATTGAGTCCTTCAAAGGGTTCTAAATTGGAAGTGGGACGGGCGATCGCCACGACTTCTACCCCTTGTTGAACGAGCTTCCGAACCAATAGCGATCCGGTGAAACCTGTGGCACCTGTCACCAATGCCCGAGAACCGGGGGGAAGTTGATAGATAGAGTCTTCCATTTTAACCTCAATTGATGGGATGAAAATTTGGGCAGTAAATCAATTTTAACCTTTTGTGAATTTCGCAATCACAGGAGATCCAAAGAAATGGGTTAATTTTAGCGATCGCACGGACTGTTCTAAAGTTGAGGAAATGCTTGGTGACTTCAGCATTCGGTGTACAACCATCGGAAATAAAAATTGCGGATAGCGTTCGGTTAGTTGCAGTCCCCGACTTTTTAAATACCCTTGGAGTTCAGCTTCTTGATAACAGATAAACCTGCGTGTATTCCCTTCCAAACGTTTTTTAAATTTAAACAAATAGGGAGCAATCGCATTCACACTCTGAACCGTTGGATAATCGATAATTACCGCTGTTTTAGCCACTCTAGCCAGTTCAAAGAGAAATTTTTGCCATTGGGTAACATGGGCGAGAAACCGATAACTAATTACCACATCAAAGGCGTTATCGGGGTAGGGTAAATCCAGAACATTTCCCACTTGAAAGGCACAACGATTATTGTCTAGCCAAGGCTGAATTCTGGCTTGACAAACCTCCGCACTTCCTAACACTGTAACCTGATAGTTATTCGCAATCAAAGGCGCCGTAATTTGTCCATGTCCGCCACCCACATCGAGAACCGTCGCCTGGGGATAGGCTTGAAGCATTTGTAATGTTGCTTCTGTTTGAATGTTTAACATCCAAGTTCCGACAGTACCGGAAAACCGGGAAGCATAGCCTTCTGAAGACGTTTCTATATCTGCGGTTTCTGGAAAATTAGAATTGACCACCATCTTTTCAACCTTTTTGTTTAGTTTCTGTGAATCTTCACAGTTTTATTCTTGATTTTGATAGCGAACTTTAACTTGATTGCGAAAGAAATTCCAGGGGGTTTGTAAAGACCCATAAGGATGTAATATGATGTCGGGACGCAGTAAAATTTCCTTCATACTGTTTCCGGGTTCTTGTGAATTAAATGAACCCCGAACTTGAAACCCAAAACTTCCGGGTCGGCTGGTTTCACAGGTGAGAGGAAGGGGATCAGTTCCCGGTAAAATTCTTAATCCTTTGGCTTCTGCGAGTTGAAAATAAGGGGGACGACGCCAAAATATCGGACGTCCGCCATTATCTCCGAGAAATAAAGGAGAAGAATCATCGGAGTTTAACAGGTTATTTAACACTTTTCCCCGTCGCCCCAACCATTTCCCAAACCCCCAAGGAAGTATGGGTAAACCGCCCGCATCTCGAATCATTTTTAAGGTGTCTTGCAATGAAGAACCATCGGGAAACGTTTCATCGGTGATTAAGGCTAAAACTTCCAGATTTTCCGAGGTGATAATCTGACGACCGGCGATTAAATACATCCCTTGATTTGGGGAAGTTTCGGCATAAATTGAGTGGCTTTCCCCGGTTTTTTTTAATTTCCAATCTTTTATGGTTTTCTGATTTTCGGCATAGTCTACTAAAGTTTTAAACCAATTATTATCGCTTGTTTCTGTTAAAAACAAGAGGTAGAATGAGGGAATTTGTTCGGGAAGTTTGGCGATGGTTTTTTGAAAATTATTAAAGGCCGAATCGAGAAACTGTTCGAGGGAAAAACAGTTATAAATATGAACGTGAGCATCGGCCAGGATTAAAGGTTGAGCAGCATCAATGGATTTGGCTAAAAGAGAAGTCATCATTTCGGCTTACAAGGGGAGATGTGCAAGTTGAGCTTTAAAAGTCTTATCCTTCTATTTTACTCTACAAATTTTTCAGATTGGGTTTGTTTCCAAAACCATAATCCTGTCAGAATGATGGCGGAGTAGCCTAACTCCCAACTGACAAAAACTAAATGGCTGGGATCAAATAACCCTTTGGAATGATGAACGGGAGGAAAAAGAGGTAAAGAAGATTGAATATAAACCTCCGAAAACGGCGAGAAGAGTTGTACACCTAACCCGCCTCCGGTGAAAATATCCAAGAGTAAATGGGAACCATACAGAATCAACGTCCACCCGATTAATTTTTGAGCGGAAAACGTCCCAAACCTACGCCCCAATAAACCGATAATTAGACTCAAACCCACAGCAAAAATGAGGGTGTGCGTTAACCCTCGATGAAATCGTTCTCCTGTGAGTAATTGGGGGACAAAATCAAAGTCGGCGGCGATGGCAAGAAAAACGGCTGTAAAACTTTCCCAATGATAACGCTTTCCTCGATTTAAAGGGCGCAATTTTAAGGGAAATAATTCAGATAAAACGTATCCGGAAACAGCGTGAGCGATGGGAGAAGGCATAATTCAAATTTAGTCTGCTTTTGTTTTAAACACCAGATAAAATTGGAGTATGATGCTCGTTAATCTTCCCTACCTGTTGAAGTTCTTGTTGGAGTTTGGTCGGACTCCAATTCAACAGATTAGCCATTGTTTCCGCACAAAGTTGTACAGAACTCTTATCTAATTCACCTGCACTTCCGAGTTCTGTTCGTCGAAATACCACATCACTTAAGGTTTGTGCCATTTCATAATCAACAGCATACAAGACTTGAGCCTTGAGAACTGCATCATCCGATGAACTCGGCTGAGGGAATTTCTTCAAATAGCCTAACACATCTTCATAGACAGAACCATAATTGTAGACTAAACTCCGAATGGTCTCCTCTGCAAAACCCTCGGATTGTTTTGTTGTGATTTCTCGCTGTAAGAAAGCGGAAAAATCGACAATTTCTCCCCCATAAAGTGGGGTTTTAGCCGATAGCGATGGGGGCGATGTTTGACCCCAAGATTTAAACACTTGGTCAATGGTTTTTTGGGCAACATCCCGGGCGGTTGTATATTTAACACCAACCACCGAAATTAATCCGGGAAGTCCTTCTTGGGCAAAATCGCGAATTTGATATTGTTTCAGCATCGCCGGTTCCCCGGTTTTCGGGTCAATTCCCTTGTATGGAAGCTGACCTTGATGCACAAATAAGACATCTTCTCGGGTTAATTTTGCGGGGGGATAGGCTTCGTTAATTTCGTTGATAAAGGCTTGAATAGATGCTTCGGAAATTTGAAACTCATCCGGGTGTTGGGCCTCGACGCCTTGCCAGGTTCCAATCATCGATTTTCCCCGCCAGGGAGAGACAAACCAAAACCGTCCTTTACCCGGTAAACCAACAGCATAATCTTTAAATAAAGGCCGAGTAATTACGTTCATCGCCTGGGCTAAACCCATTTGATGGAGAGTGGGTTGAGGTTTAACTAAACCCAAAACCTGATTCACCCAAGGGCCGCTCGTATTAATAACCGTTTTGGCTTGAATTTCAAAACAATTTCCGGTTAAAACATCGGTAACTTTAACCCCGGTAATCCGATTTTGCTGTTGTAAAAATCCGGTAACTTTGGTATAATTAGATATCTCCGCACCCGCTGCAACGGCCGAATGCAGAAAAGCCAAAGTTAATCGTTCAGAATTATAAACTTGAGCATCGTGAAAAACGGCTGCTCCGGTTAATCCCTTAATCGTTAAACCGGGAGTTAACTGTTGACATTCGGCTTTAGAAATCACTCGACCTTTGGGCAGATGTTTTTGAGAATCCGAAAGTCGATTGCGGTCAAAACTGATTAAATCGTTGAGTTTTAAAGCGACAGAAAGGGCAACATTACCCTTCGTTCCATGTCCGTAGGTGGGAATTAAAACCGGGAGGGGATGAACGAGATGGGGAGCGATTCCCATTAAAGTTGTGCGTTCAGAAATGGACTCTCGCATCCGTTTCAAATCCGCAGTTTGTAGGTATCGCAATCCCCCGTGAACGGTTTTTAAACTGTTGGCGGAGGTGGCGCCCCCAAAGTCGGATTGTTCCACCAAGGCGACGCTCAAACCCCGTGAACTGGCTTCCCAAGCGACGCAGGCGCCGTAAATTCCCCCTCCAATAATCACAACATCGTAGATATTTTCAGTTAAAGTAGCAAGGTTTCTTTTCATTGCTCTTGTGGGATTATTTATTCTAATCCTACTTGAAACTGAGTCGGAAAGATTTCACACTGTAACCACTGATAGAGACTATTAACAGTTTTGCGAAAAGCGCTGTAACTGTGTTTGTCTTGAATCATTTGCTTTCCAGCACTTCCGAGTTTTGAACACAAGCTAGGATTGTTGATTAACTCAATCATAGCCTGAGAAAAGTCTTCTGGTATGGGTTGAGCCAGCATGGAAATTTCCGGCGTTAAGACTTGGGTATGGGTTAACAAATCTGTTGCTAAAACCGCTTTCCCACTGTCTAAGTAGGAGTAAACTTTCATCGGCGTATTGATACCTTTAGTTCGAGGTGAAACTAAAATATCCGCCTGAGAAAGATAAGCGCTGAGATGTTGGGCGGGTCGTTGACCGAGAAAATGAACTTTTTGATTAATTCCGAGTTGAGCAGATTTAGCTTGATATTTTTCAATTCCCGCCTCATCTCCTCCAATAATAACTAAGTCTACTTCGTCGGTCGATTTTAAGGTGAGTGCAAAACTATCGAGCAACAAATCAATCCCTTGATATCCTTCTAAATTCCCCACATACATCAGGATTTGATTTTGAATACCGAGTTCTTGACGAATGTCTTCGTTGACTTCATCTGCGGAGTCTTCTAACAGCGAGATATCAGGAAGTATTGTGACTTTTTCCGGTTGATAACGGGCGATATCGTCAGCGATCGCATGACATACGGGAATCACTGCTTTGGCATTTTTAACGGCGATTTTCTCAAACCAATTAAATACTCCGGCTAAAGGTTTAAGTGATGGTATTTGCTCGACCATCTGTTGGGCAATTGAGGAATCCATATCATAAACATAGGGAATTCCAAACATGACCTTCATCAATAAGGCGATGAAAACCGACTCCTCAACCGCTTGAATCAGGTGATATTTGCGGGTAGAAACAAGCTGCATCACCTTAAACACCATCAAGAAGTCATAAACCAATTTCTTCCAAGAAAATCCCGGACGAACTCCTTCAACAAAAGGAACTTTCAGTGTTCTGTGAATGCTCACATTTTTCAGTTCAATATCTCGTCCTTCGGGAAAAGCGATGACATCAACTTTATAGTTGTTTTCCGATAAAACTCTTAAAAATAAACTCTCATCAATCGGGGTTCCTCGATCTTGATAAAAGGGATGAGGTGCTAAAAATAGGATATTTAAGCCGCTGGAACCATTTACATCCTGTTGATGTTTCTGGCGAAACTTCTTAATCTGATGTTGGACAACGCTTTTTTGCTTGGATTTGGTGTTGGCAGTGATTACCATTTTATCCCTCTATAATCTGTAGATAGTGCAGAATAATTTGAGCCAGAATTGAACTGACTGATCACGCTTTTTTTGAATTGCTTTCAACCCAAACTTGACCACAGTCTTCAGCTTGAGGTGTCAATCTCGAATAATGACAGGCTAAGTAGAAGGATTGAAAATTCCAACTAAATAACACCCTTGTTTTGAATAATCATGTTTTATTCGTTACTATTTGAATCCTACCGCTAAAGTTCAGAAAAAGTAAGGGTAGTTGTGTAAAACATTGGTGGAAACTGCACCCATTTATGTAAAGCTTCCGTAAAGCGATGTATCATTCTCTGCTCAGGCTCATCCGTATTATACTGATCTTCTTGGCTGAATATGCAGATGAACAAACTCCCATCTGTATTTTTTCGAGGATGCTGAACTCAAAACAGATATTTGTACACAGACAAACCCGATGAACTCATCAGTTCTATCAGGTCCGAGTAATCGATTATGATTATCTACGGGTGGGTTTCTTACCATCAACAGTTCCGGTAAACTGTTCACCGTTCACTGTTTTTGGGGGGACTTTGGGTTAAATCTTTCTGATGGATTAACTTTATAAAACTTAAAACTTCTCTAGATATCGCTTTAACTCACGGGCCATCCGTTCCATTCCCCGCTTCTCATCTTCACGAATAAACGGTAAAAACACCCGCGATAACCATCCCGAAAATTGTTCTCGATGAATATATTTTGTTCGCTTGACGCCAATTTCTTGTAATTCAAACCAATACTCTCCCCGAAAACCGGGAATTTCACAAACCCAACTCAAACAAACTGGCGGTTGTACAACTTTAACTATCCCTTGAAACTCTGTATCTTCGTCGGCCGGACTGCGCCAAACCGATAATCTTACCATTTTATTGACCTGAAACGGTAAACTGGAGTCGCGGTCAAATAAAAAACTATTCCAGTTTATCCAATCTTCTTTATGATAAAGCACCCGCCAAACTTCCGCTTTGGAGGCATTAATTTCAATTTCTGTATACAGCGTTGACATTTTGATAAAATATGGAAACCGAAAACCGACCCGAATTTTTATGAGAATTTAATGTCTAATTCTGTCTGTTGGACACCCCTCCACGCTCAACTGCATCGAACGCTAAAAGTCCGTCAACTTTTACCGTCCCAACAGCGGCTTTTGGTGGCGGTATCTGGCGGACAAGACTCGATGAGCTTAATCAAACTGCTTCTAGACTTACAGCCGAAATGGGGTTGGGACTTGGCTATTGCCCATTGCGATCATCGTTGGCGCTCGGACTCGGCGGCCAATGCTGACTATATCGAACAGCTTGCCCAATCTTGGCAAGTTTCATTTTACCGTCAAACGGCACAACAGATTCCGAAATCTGAAGCCGATGCTCGTCGTTGGCGTTATCAAGTGTTGTCTGAAATGGCTCTAACTTCTAATTCCAGCTATGTTGTTACGGGTCATACAAAAAGCGATCGCGCTGAAACGTTATTATACAATTTAATTCGCGGCAGCGGTGCCGATGGTTTACAAGCCTTAACTTGGAAACGTCCTTTAGAAATTGCCGGTGATACTCATCATAATCTCTGGTTGGTGCGACCGATGTTAGATATTCTGCGATCGCAAACCGGCCAATTTTGCCAAGAGCAACAGTTAAAAATTTGGGAAGACAGCACTAACGAAGATTTAACCTATGCTCGCAATAGAATTCGGAGTGAATTAATTCCCTACCTGCAAACTCATTTTAACCCGCAAACCGAACAAGCCCTAGCGCAAACCGCCGAACTCCTGCAAGCCGAAGTAGACTACTTAGAACAAGCCAGCGAACAACTCTATCAACAAGCGATCGCATTTGAACCGAATTCTACGAGCTTAAAAATCAATCGCCTCATTTTACGTCAGGCACCGCTCGCTCTGCAACGTCGGGTGATGCGTCGTTGGCTGCAACACATTTTACCGACATCCCCGAGTTTTGAGATGATCGAAAAATTAACCGCATTAATCTCTGCTCCCAACCGTTCCCAAACCGATCCCTTTCCGGGAGGAGCGATCGCCAAAGTTGACGGAGAATGGATATATTCATTTTAACAGATGGTCTGAATTCACTGGGTTTGGTTAATATTATTTTTAGACTCAGGTCATGCTGAAACATCACTCAGCGTGGACAGCATCTCGAAGCTGTTGATGCTTAGATCGTCTCGCCTTCGGGCTGTCCTGACCCTAAATTGTAATAGGAAGCGTTTCTATGTATTTACCTGTCTGGCCCGGTAAACCTTATCCTTTAGGCGCACTTTGGGATGGTAAAGGAACAAACTTTGCACTCTACAGTGAAAATGCGGTAGCGGTTGAGTTGTGTTTGTTTGACAGTGAAAATCAGGAAACCCGACTTTGGCTAACAGAAGTCAATAACTTTATCTGGCATGGGTACATCCCCGGCATTAGCCCCGGTCAACGCTACGGGTTTCGCGTACACGGCCCCTATTCGCCCGAAGAAGGTCATCGTTTTAATCCCAATAAACTCCTCATTGACCCCTATGCCAAAGCCTTAGACAGAGAAATACAGTACGGAGAAGAAATCTTTGGCTACCGTTGGGACGGAGAAGATCAAGACTTGTCCTTTTCCGAACTTGACGATGCTCATCTGGTCCCCAAAGCGGTTGTTATCGATGAAACCTTTGATTGGGAAGACGATCAACTGCTCCGCATCCCCCAACACGAAACTATTATATATGAGATGCACGTCAAGGGCTTTACCCAACGGCATCCCGACATTCCCGACGAACTGCGGGGAACCTACGCCGGACTCGGACATCCGGCCGCCATTGCCTACCTTCAGTCTTTGGGCGTGACCGCAGTTGAGTTAATGCCCGTCCATCATTTTCTTTCTCAACCCGGACATTTAATCAAAAACGGCCTGAAAAATTATTGGGGTTATGATTCGATTTGCTATTTTGCGCCCCATCAAACTTACGGCGCCGATCAAACCCCCGGACAACAGGTGCAGGAATTTAAGGAAATGGTGAAAGCCCTGCACGCGGGGGGAATTGAGGTGATTTTGGATGTGGTTTATAATCATACCGGAGAAGGCAACCACATGGGGCCGACATTATCACTCAAAGGAATTGATAATGCGGTGTATTATCGTTTGGTCTCCGATAATCCTCGCTACTACATGGATTTTACCGGATGCGGGAATTCGCTCAACGTTTCTCATCCGCAAGTGTTGAAGCTGATTATGGATAGCTTACGCTATTGGGTGCTGGAAATGCACGTTGATGGTTTCCGGTTTGACTTGGCTTCGGCGTTGGCGCGAGAATTGTATGAAGTCAATAGTTTGGCGGCATTTTTTAATATTATTCACCAAGATCCGGTGTTGTCGGATGTGAAACTAATTGCCGAACCTTGGGATGTGGGAGAAGGCGGTTATCAAGTCGGGAATTTTCCGATCTTATGGTCGGAATGGAACGGGAAATATCGGGATACCGTTCGGGATTTTTGGCGGGGCGAAGATAGTTTGTTGGCCGAATTTGCCTATCGGTTTACCGGAAGTTCTGACCTGTATGAAAGTAACGGTCGTCAACCCCACGCCAGTATTAACTTTATCACCGCTCACGATGGGTTTACCTTAAATGATTTGGTGAGTTACAACGAAAAACACAACGAAGACAACGGAGAGGAAAACCGGGATGGGGAAAGCCACAACCGCTCTTGGAATTGTGGGGAAGAAGGGGAAACAGACGACCCGGAAATTTTGGAGTTACGCAACCGTCAGCGACGGAATTTTTTGGTAACGTTGCTGTTATCTCAAGGGGTGCCAATGTTAGTCAGTGGCGATGAATTGGGACGGACTCAATTTGGTAATAATAATGCTTATTGTCAGGATAATGAATTATCTTGGTTAGATTGGAATTTACCCGATAGTAATGCAGATTTACTGGATTTTGTCCGTCAATTGATTGATTTTCGTCGCCGTCATCCCGTGTTTCGTCGGCGCCGTTGGTTCCAAGGACAGGCGATTCATGGCTCGGCAGTCACCGATCTGGGTTGGTATAATCCTGATGGCGGTGAAATGACAGAAGAACAGTGGAGTATGGGTTTTGCGAAAGCGATCGCTGTTTTTGTCAATGGGGAAGAAATTCCGGCTTTGGGATTCAAAGGTGAGCGGATAATTGATGATAGTTTTCTGCTCTTTTTTAACGCTCACTATGAGATGATTGAGTTTAGTTTACCCGAGGGTTTAGGCGATCGCGAATGGCGGGTGGTGATTGATACGAAAGAACCCCAATTTATCACGGATTTGATTGTATATACCGAAGACAAACCCGTACCCGTAACCGCCCGTTCGGTGGTGATTTTACAACGGTATTAAAGGTTTAGTTGTTCGGGAAAATCACAGGAAATTATCTCCCCTAGCCCCCCGATGATCGGCCAGGAAAGAGGGGTAAATCTGAAACAAAATCCCCTTTTCTAAGAAAATTCCGAACTCGGGGCGGGTTTATAAACATTTAGACTGAGAATTGCCCATTGGAGAACCCGCCCCTACAAATTCAATACATTCCAAAAACCCGGTTTCTTATAGAAACCGGGTTTTTAATCCAAATAAAACGATTATTTTTTCTGTTTTTTCTGCGCCGGTGCTTTCGGTTTGGGCGGCCCAAAATACCCTTTAAAAATTTCATGGGCGATGGGTGCAGCCGATACCGAACCATAACCCCCTGCTTCTACCGCCACCGCGATCGCAATTTCTGGTTTATCAGCCGGCCCAAAGGCGATATACATGGAATTATCCGGTTTTCCTGGAATTTCTACCGTCCCGGTTTTACCCCCCGTTAACGGAATAGAACCATCATTTAAACGGCGTCCTGTTCCTTCTTTGACCACATCAATTAACCCCTGACGAACAACATTCAGCGCCGCCGAAGAAATTGCCGTTTTCACCCGTTCCGTTTCCGGTGTATTCGTTTGAGACGCCAACAAATGAGGTTGAACTCGCCATCCGCCATTGGCAACTGTTGCTGTCATTACCGCCAATTCTAACGGCGTAACTAACACCAACCCTTGACCAATAGACATCGAAACCGTATCACCCAAATACCAGGGTTCACCGTAATTTTTTTCCTTTTCCGCAGGGGTGGGAATTTGACCGTGACCTGCGCCATCAAGCCCCAAAACATCTAAATTAATTGAACCGCCAATCCCCAATTCTCGACCCCATTTAGAAATTTGTTCGGGACCTGCTTTCATTCCCACTTGATAGAAAAACGTGTTGCTACTCACCGCTAACGCTTTTCTAAATCCAATCACTCCATAACCGGAACTGTGTTCGTGGAAAGAAATATTTCCCACCCGCAGCGCCGCCATAGTCATCAAGGTAGAATTGGGTTTAAACTTACCCGATTCTATTCCGGCGATCGCCGTCACAACTTTAAACGTACTGCCAACGGGATATCCTTGCATTGCCCGGTTAAGAAGGGGATTTTCCGATCCTTGTAGTTGATTCCATTCTTTGGCGGTTAACTGACGAGTAAACAAATTCGGGTTAAAACTGGGGCTACTTACCATCACTAAAATTGCCCCGGTTCTGACATCAATGGCGACAACTGCACCCCGTCTATCCCCCAATTGTTCTTGTGCAATTTTCTGTAATTTGTAGTCGAGAGTCAGTTGAACGGGTTTTCCTGAAACCGGAGATTGTAAGCCTAATTCTTGAATTTCATTTCCTTTGGCATCGACTTCTACTAAACGATTTCCCCAAACTCCTTCTAACTCCGAATTGGCTTTATTTTCGACACCCGTTTTCCCCACAATCATCCCCATCGGATAATTAGGATTTGCCTTTAATTCATCGAGGGTCGCTTCTCCGATGTATCCTAACAGATGAGAGGCTAAATTATTATGAGGATAATAACGTCTGGATTCACCTCGAATTTCAATCCCTCGGGATTTGCCCATTTCCTCGGCTAAAGCGATAAACATCGAAGGATTAATATCTTGGTAAATTCGCACGGGAAGCCGAGAACGATATCCGGCTTGTTCGAGTTGTTCTAAAATTTTAGTTTCTGGAATTTTCAGAATTTTGCTTAACTGTTTGGCGGTTTCTTGCCACTGTTCGGGGGTTTTTTCTTGCGGCCATAAATACACCGAACGAGACAGACGACTGGTGGCGAGAACTTCTCCTTTGCGGTCGAGTATTTCACCCCGTTTAGCGGGAACGGGTGCTAAACGCAGACGATTTGTTTCTGCCCAAAGTCGATTATATTCGCCTTCAATGATTTGTAGTTTGGCAAGCTGAATGCTATAAACACTCATTAAACCTGTAATCACCAACAGCAGAATTATCCCTTTGTGGAAACGGGAACGTCTGACGGTTGAATCCTGCACATCGGGAGCAGTCGTTACATATTTGGGTTGATAGTCAAATAAGGTTTCCGTAGCCATAGCAATTACATTAGTGTATTATTTCTTATTCCCGATGAAGGGAAGTAAAAATCCGGACGAGATGATAAATTCTCTAAAATCTGAGCCGGGAGACAACCCGAAGTACAGCTATTTTTTTCGTGAAATCCTCAACGAAATTCCCCAATCTATTCAGGCACTTGTCTGGTCTATTAGAGAGGAAGATTAACCCATGTTTTAACCCTTTTTTTGGGATGAAATGAAGCTGTAGAACTATTCATCTGAAGTTTAGCAGTTCGGTTACTAAACTCGATAGCCAAGCTACGGGTTTTTAGGCATCAATCTTAGTCAGACGAGGGAAGATTCAAACAGATAGGTTGATTGAGGGTTTGATCAATGGATAATTGACAATTGATAATTGATCATTAATTAATGAGGTTTAAGACCTCGACTTTCAAGGAGAAAAAAGAAAAATTATTTCTTCTCTATCAATTCTCTTCATAAAGGATCGAAGTAATTATCCATTATCCATTATTAATTATCAATTATTGAACGGTTTTCTAGAGCGTTGCTTCTAGAGCGTTTCAGTTCTTCTATCTGCTTCACTTTTTTCTGGGGGGATTCCCTGTTTAGAAAGACTTTTTTTCGGGAGTTATAGTTGCTCAACAAGCGCTCAAATTTCAGATGTTATTTCTGGCTTTTTTATTTTTAGTTTTTCACCTCCATTTGATTTAATGCAGTTTGATAGGTTTTGACTTGAATATCTATTCCGGTAATCGCCGTCCCGACAACCACAGCATAAGCCCCTAATTCAATGGCTTTTTGAGCCTGTTGAGGTGAAGAAATTCCGCCTTCACAAATCACCGGAACTTTCAGTTTTTTTACCATGTTTTCCAGCAATTCCCAGCCGGGAGGAGAACAATTTTTAGTGGCTTTTGTGTAACCATAAAGGGTTGTCCCAACCCAATCTGCACCCGCAATAGAAGCTTCTATTGCTGCTTCTAGGGTGTCTACATCCGCCATCACCTGTTTACCTAATTCTTGCTGAATTTTAGGAATCAGGGTGTTTATTGTTTCTCCGTTGGGACGGTTTCTTAATGTCGCATCTATGGCGATAATATCAGCTCCCGCCTGCGCGATCGCCATTGCATCTGCAAACCGAGGTGTGATATAAACTTCAAAACCGGGAATCTGTTGTTTCCACAGCCCTATAATCGGCTGTGTGATTCGTTCTCGCACGGCTTTGATGTGATTGGGTGTATCGACTCGCACTCCAGCAGCGCCCTGATTGATAGCCGCTTTCGCCATTGCTGCTATTATAATCGGATCGTGTAGGGGAGAGTCAACTGGTGCCTGACAGGATACGATTAAAGATTGAGGTGGAATAAGGTTTTTTTCATGGGTCATTTCTAAAATTCGGTTATTTTTGCTAGATATTGTATAATTTAACGAACAATCGTTCAAAGGGGTTTAATCTTTTTTTGAGATTTTATATTTCTTAATTTTTGGGAATTTGCACAGTTTTAGGACGCCAGCTTTGCGTCCCTACAAGGTTTTCACCTGGCGGTTGTCTGATTTTAGGTTAAACTTTGGCTTGGGCTGTTTTTTTACGAATATTCAATTTGGGTAACAGCGTGTATTTGAGAGCATAACCGAAATAGCTTAATAAAGCAATTACAACCGCACCAATTCCAACCGGACTGGGTATCCAAAATACCGCTTCTAAGTGATTAACTTCTCCGGGTTTTAGCGTCCAAACCACTTGACCGTTTGGTTTGGATGTTACCGCTAGAGGGTTAGTTGTTTCCCCTTCTATTATCGTCGGTTCTATCAGTGTAGCACCCCAAGGGGTATTTAAACTAAACTGTAACCCTAACAAATCTCCCGAATTAATTAAAACCTGTTCTTTTGTTGTGAGTAAAGCAAGCGATCGCAAATCCAATTCTAAACTCAAATGATTTTTGAGAACCCAGATAAAATTATTTTGTGTTAGGTTCAAATTCGATGAAAATTGAGGTAAATCATCCTCGATTTTATCGGTGATTTTTTGATTGTTTTTCGGTTCAATCGGATTAAAAAATCGTTCAAACTTTGCTTCTAAATCCGCCCCATTATTAAACGGAATTGTGACTAAAATTTCCCGATCTGAAACTTGCTTTGTTCGTCCACCAACCCTTCGGGATCGACCTTTGAGACTGTTTACCCACTCATTAACCCCATCGCGACTAAACCCGGTTAAACGTTCGGATAGCTGTATTTTTTGCAGAATGGTTCCGTGAGTTTGGTTATTAAATTCAATCCCGACATCGTATTGAACGCACCCACTCAGCAACAAACCCGTTAGAAAAACGACTAATAAAGTTCGGATCGTTTTCATCATCACAGTCTCAACTAAAGAAATAGTTTCTCAGCGGTCTTGAATTAAGACTTACGGGCGGCGACTCCTAACTGTTGAAACAACAGACTGGGAACATAAGAACCTCCGCCAACCCATTCGGGGCGATCGCTTAAATCCCCCAACTGTTTAAACGCCTCAAAAATGTTCCCCGCTACCATTGTATTCTTCAACCGACCGACAATTTCACCTTTTTCAACTTTATAACCCAAATCCAAATTAACCGAAAATTCTCCGGCCAACTGGTTAGACTGACCCGCCCCCAACACTTGATCGACAATTAATCCTTCGTCCATACTGGCAATTAAATCTTCTGTAGAAGTGCTTCCTGGACTCATACACAGATTAACCAAAGAAGGACCCGGACGAGATAATCCCCGGCGAAAACCATTTCCCGTCGGTTGAACCTGACCTCGAACCGCCCACTGTCTATCCCAGTAAAACCCTTGAACGGTGCCTTTGTCAATTAAACTTTTACGAGTCGTCGGCGTACCTTCATCGTCAAAATCACAAGCATTAGGCCCAAACTGGGGGTCTTCTAATAAACTCAAACGTGAATCAAATAAAGTTTCACCCAGTTTATCACTCAAAGGCGAAGATTTTTGTACAACCGCCTGACCGGATAACACCGTTTTAAATAAACTTCCCAACACCATCGCCACCGCCCTCGGCGTAAACAAAACCGGAAAAGAACCGCTTGAAATGCTTGCTTTTTGTTCGGCAAGACGGTATTTTTCAATTAGGTCTGATAGCAAGCGATCGCTATCTATTGGGCGATCGCGAGCAATATCATAGGTGTAAATTTCGAGAAAATCTTCACCGCGAACTAAATTTCCGCCCAAACTTCCGCTGACAATTTGATTAGATTGTTCGGCAAAAACATCGTCAGTTGTTGCAATTTGTACAAATTGAGTACCAACCTGAAAATCAACATTAACCAGAATTTCTGAATTATAGTTGTGAATTTGCTCGATTAACGATTGACCCAATTCTACCAATTCTTGAGTTTTGGGGGGAGTGTAAGAGGTTTTCGGGGTGGAGTGATGATAATTTTTAGCAAATTCAAACTCTACCGGATCGCCAATTTCTGCGGTTTGAATGGCAGCTTCAATCAGATCGTCGAGTCGAGTCAAATCCGTTGAACTGGCAAAGCCTAACTTCCCGTTGTGAATCACTCGTAAAGCAACGCCCTGTGTGGCTTTAGTTTGTAGAGATTTGAGGCGATTATTTTCAAACTGAATCGGCGTATCTTGAGACGAGAGAAAATACACCTCAGCCGCATCGACTTTTGGAGTTGCCCGTTCTAACAGTTGCTCTAAAATTGAGTTTACCATGAAACCGATGTTGATTCGTTCGATGTTTTTATTGTAGAGCAACGATCGCACCAGGTAATCTGAAATACTTAAATACTTGCGTGTCTATGGAGGCAAGAGGCAGTTATCAGTAGCATGGTACTGGTACTGTAGAACTGTTCACTGTTCACTGTCCCCTCTCCCCACCTCCCCCTGCACCCCATCTCCTTACCTCCCCCATCGGGGTTCCCGGAAACGGGCCAAGGTCTAGGGGTGCGATCAGCTCGAAAGGCTTGTGGAGATTGGGTTGGAGAGATATTAAGCCGAGTTTTCGGTCAAGTTTTCGGCTGAAAATCACAAATGTTCGATTGCCCTGCTGTTTCTGGTGTTGATATAATAACACTCTGTCTAAAGTCTTTTGAGAACAAACAATCTTTGTGGGGAATCAATATGATCCGTAAATTTTTGAATCGGACGAGTAGATTCATCTCATTCTTGAGCCGCCTGTTTATCATCCTTATTGTCACTTTTTCATTGACAGTTTTAAGGGCGGAAGCAGCAACTCCCGAAGTATACAATGCTTATCGTATGGGCGTGATCGATGCCGCCTTTAGCGAACCGGATGAGATCATATCGGACTTGATCTCAATCGGCAAAGATAACCGGGAACTGCGGTGGAATGCTGATGATACCAAAATATTGGTTTCAACTTGGAAGTCCCAGAGTTCCTATGAAAAGTTCCTCAAACCCTATAATAAAACATCCGATAATCCAAATTATGCGATCTGGGTAACTGCCGTGCCGCAGGTCCAAAATCTCTGTGCCGAAATGTTTGCCGCCAACCCGAATCTTTCCCAAGAGCAAGTTGAGTTGCGGATCAAACAATACTTGGGCCTCGATCCGGATTGGCAGTACGATACTTTTGTAGAAATGTGGGTGGACCCCGCCGACCTATTCCGTCCTTGCGTCGATCCGGAGGTAGAAGATAACACCTGCAACCTCAATTTTGACAAGGAGACTCCCCTGGTTAAAAATATCGCTGATTACCCGGATTTTTATGAAAATCTCTACTTCAAAAGTTATCGGAGCAGCAGCGGTGTACCCTGGACGGGACTGGGCTACACATACGACTGGGGAAACCCCGAGAGTGAAGTGGGAGCCAGCGAGTTTATCATGGTACCCGGCGCCTCTTATGAAATAGCACGCGCCGTCCCCACTGCTGAATACTGCCGATAATCAACAGCAAACGCTACGGATTTTCTAGGTTCTTTGTACGGTTTCTTGAAAAGTTGATTCAATTCAAAGATACCGAAAGCGAACCCGGCGAAACAAATGACAGCGCAACTGTTGTCCGAATCGCGATCGTCGGGTGTTCGTCCACCCAAACTTGCTGTATTGATAACCCGTCAGCACCCCGCCTTTACCAAAACCGGAATCTGTTCGAGGGGGGCTTCCAACTCCACCGTTTGTCCTCCCTCGATGATATTATCCCGCCAAAAGTTGTACCAGCAACCGCCCTGTAAGGAAATTTTACGCGATCGCCGTCCTTCCCGCAAAATCGGACAAACCAGAAGCGCATTGCCCAAATAGAAAGCGTCGTCTACATCCCAAAACGCCCGATTTTTCCAATTCTAGCGCAACGCGGGCGGGAACAGGGAACGCCGGATCTGGGAACTGAAGAGAGAAATGCTTATAGTGCAAGGCTTTGAGCAATTTCTTACAATGGCGATCTGTAAATAGACGACTCGCGACTTGCTATAGACCAAAATAGAGGTCGTACAGGTGGAAAGCCTTATCGAGATTAAAACCTTAGCACGACTGCGGAAACTAGCCCCGACTTGATTTGACATCTGGGTTGGGGATTTTAAATTGAATTTAACCTATCATTAGAACGGGATTAATTCATCTATCTTCGGGTAGAAATTAGTGAAGAAATTTACCCCTCTTTTCCGAATTTTACTCTAGGAATTTATATCTATCAGTCAATCTAAAAAAAAATCATTCGATTCCGAAAAAATATCATTGAAATTTCTTTACAAAGTTCTTTAAGCTCTGAGACAGTCCTTCGTGTTTTTACGGATGTTTGATAACGGTAATGTTTAACGAGGTGTCAGACCCCACAAAAACTCGGCGATCGCAGGGGAATTAAGGTATTTTTCAGAATTGAATTTAACTTTTGAAAGTTTTGAGTCTTAATACCGATCTGATGTTGATTCATCTATCAAAAGATAATTATACCTCTGTCGAAAGTTAGAGTTTTTGTAAAAAAATCACTCAAGCTTCTAACACTTTCAGTCTGATAATTCGTTTAGACAAGCTCATCTAAAGAAATGTAACGATATTCCTAAAAAATATCATTGAAATTTCTGTATAAAGTTCTTTAAGCTCTGAGAAAGTAATCAGTGTTTTCACAGACATCAACCGCAGTATCATGGAGATTCATATATGATCTACAAGTCTCAACAATATCTAACGGATGGTAATATCGAAGTCAATCGCCAGGTCAAAGTTCTACCCAAATCAACCGCTTTAGATCAAGTTTTATCTAAATTAGATACTGCGCGAGGTGGATTATTAACCAGCAGCTACGAATATCCCGGACGCTATAGAAGATGGGCGATTGGGTTTGTAAATCCCCCCTTAGAAATCGCCACACGCGACCATGAATTTACAATTACAGCCCTAAACGAACGGGGAGAAATATTACTCAAACAGATAGCCGATGCAATCTTCAATTGTGCCGACTTAGAAAACATTAAGCAAACTCATCAAAAAATAACAGGAAACGTCGCACCCGCCCAACGGTTATTTTCAGAAGAAGAAAGAAGCCAACAGCCCTCCGCCTTCTCCGTTATTAGAGCAATTAGCAATGCACTAAAAAGCGACGAAGACGAACATTTAGGACTTTACGGAGCGCTGGGTTACGATTTAGTTTTCCAATTTGAACCCATCCCCCAAACCATAAAACGTCCTCACGATCAGCGAGACTTAGTGCTGTATTTACCCGACGAATTAATCGTCGTAGACTACTACCTACAACAAGCATTTCAACTACAATACGACTTCAAAACCGCCAACAGTTCAACCAACGGACTCCCCCGAACCGGCGAGGTAATGAATTATCAAGGAAAACGCAAACCCGTCACCAAAGTTGCCGATCACGGTCCGGGCGAATATGCGGAATTAGTCAAAACAGCATTTGAATACTTCCGCAGAGGAGACTTATTTGAAGTCGTCCCCTCTCAAAGCTTCTTTGAAAGCTGCGAAACCGCCCCAAGCGAACTGTTTAAAACCCTGCAAAATATCAACCCCAGCCCCTACGGATTTATATTCAATTTAGGAGGCGAATATTTAATCGGTGCTTCCCCAGAAATGTTCGTGCGGGTCGATGGAAAACGAGTAGAAACCTGTCCGATCAGCGGCACCATTGAACGGGGCGACGATGCGATCGAAGACGCCTATCAAATTCGACATTTACTCAATTCTCTCAAAGACGAGACAGAATTGACTATGTGTACAGACGTCGATCGCAATGATAAATCCCGAGTTTGTAAACCCGGATCGGTACAAGTTATCGGCCGCCGTCAGGTGGAAATGTACAGCCATTTGATCCATACCGTTGACCACGTTGAAGGGGTGTTAGAGGACCAATACGACGCTCTAGACGCCTTTTTAACCCATACCTGGGCGGTAACGGTAACAGGAGCGCCCAAACGAGCCGCGATCGCCTTTATCGAACAGCACGAACGCAGCGCCAGACGGTGGTATGGGGGAGCGGTCGGTTATTTCAATTTTAACGGCAACCTGAACACCGGCTTAGTGTTGAGAACCATTCGCCTACAGGATGGAGTTGCAGAAGTGCGCGTGGGGGCGACAGTCTTGCACAGTTCAGTTCCCGAAGCTGAAGCCAAAGAAACCCTCACCAAAGCGGCTGCAATGCTGCAAGCGTTGAAACAAAGCAAACCGGAACATTCAACACCAAGCCAGTCAACAACCCCGACCCCGACCAAAACCAGCGATCGCCCGAAAGTGTTAATCGTAGACTACGAAGACTCTTTTGTGCATACGTTAGCCAACTATATTCGGCAAACCGGCGCCCAAGTGATCACCCGACGTCACGGCTTCGCGATCGAAACCCTTGACCAAGAACAACCCGACTTGGTGGTGCTTTCGCCCGGTCCCGGACGTCCGGCTGATTTCGGCGTCGCCAACATGGTTAAAGCTTGCGTTCATCGCCATATTCCCCTGTTTGGAGTATGTTTGGGGTTGCAGGGTATTGTCGAAGCCTTTGGCGGAACTTTGGGGGTTTTAGACTATCCGCAGCATGGTATTTCTTCAGAAATTACTGTTGTAGACGCAGATTCAGTTTTGTTTCAAGGACTGCCTTCAACCTTTGAGGCGGGACGGTATCACTCGCTGTATGCGTTAACCAAAGCAATGCCTGCGGAATTGAAAGTAACAGCATTTTCCTCCGATCAGGTGGTGATGGCGATCGAACATCGGGATCTCCCTATCGCTGCGGTTCAGTTTCACCCCGAGTCACTGATGACGATGGCGGGTACTGCGGGTTTAAAGATTATTCAAAATGTCGTTGATGCTTATGCAACTGACGGTGATAGCCCATCGACAGATACCCGAAATCAAGAGTTAGTTGAAAACAGCATTGTTGAGGCATTTGTTCGCGCTTAGAGGTTTGGCATAGCAACGATACTTTGCTTGAGATGGAAATAGGGATTCAGAGGATGAGTACAGATGAAAATTCGTCGTCGTTTAGCAAAACCGAATATTGGTTATGAAATAGCACCGCCAAATGCAACTGAGGATAATATTCTCGAAAAGATTATTTGGCAAAAAGAACAAGAAGTCTTGCAAATGAAGCAGGCGATGTCATCTTTAGAATCGGGTTCTGATTATGAAACCTTGTTAAAGCCTTCTTCTGCTTTTAGCAAAGGGAGAGATTTTGCCAAAGCACTCAAAAAAGGATCTCCGGCGCTAATTGCTGAAGTAAAAAAGGCTAGCCCAAGCAAAGGTATTATCTGCCCGGAATTTGACCCGGTAAAAATTGCCCAAGCCTACGAACGGGGCGGTGCCGCTTGTTTGTCGGTTCTCACGGATGAAACCTTTTTTCAAGGCAGTTTTGAGAACTTACAACGAGTCAGAGATAGTGTATCGCTTCCTCTACTTTGCAAAGAGTTTATCATCGACCCCTGCCAAGTGTTGATGGCGCGATCGGCCGGTGCGGATGCGGTGCTGTTAATTGCTGCGGTGTTGAGTGATGCTGACTTGAGTGCATTATCGATTTTAGCCGATCGCTTGGGAATGGATTCTCTGGTTGAAGTTCATACTTTAGCGGAGTTAGATCGGGTGTTGGCGCTTCCTGAGACGGGTAAAAGTATTCGTTTGGTTGGCATTAACAACCGCAATTTAGAAAATTTTACCGTTGATTTGGCGACCACCGAACAGTTATTAAAAGCGCGAGGTGAAGAACTAACCGCGAAAAATATTGTGGTCGTCAGCGAGTCGGGTTTGAAGACATCCGACGATCTGGTTCGGGTACATCAAGCCGGTGCAAATGCCGTGCTGGTGGGCGAATCTTTGGTGCAACAAACCGATATTACTGAAGCCGTGCGAGCGATTATTCCTAAACAATTAGAACTACAAAGATGAAAACGAAGACTCAAACGATATCCGAATGTTTCCAAACTCTAAAAAAGCGTGGCGAATGTGCATTAATTCCCTTTATTACCGCAGGCGACCCCGACCTGGAAACAACGGCAAAAGCCTTACAAATCCTCGACCGCAGCGGCGCCGACTTGATTGAGTTGGGAATTCCCTATTCCGATCCGTTAGCCGACGGTCCGGTTATTCAAGCCGCAGCTACTCGCGCTTTAGCTAAAGGGGTGACATTTGACCAAGTGTTAGAGTTGGTGACTTCTGTTGTTCCGACTCTGAAAGCCCCGTTGATTTTATTTTCTTATTACAATCCCATCCTTTATCGCGGTATTCGGGCGGTTTTAACTCGGTTTGCCGATGCGGGAGTTAAAGGGCTGGTTATCCCGGATTTGCCCCTAGAAGAAGCTCAAACGCTGCTTGATATTGCTGCTGAGGTGGGGATTGAAGTGATCCTTTTGGTGGCTCCGACAAGCCGCTCAGAGCGCATCCAGGCGATCGCCGAGAAGTCGCAGGGGTTCATTTATTTGGTGAGTGTGACTGGGGTAACGGGAATGCGATCGCAGGTTCAGTCACGGGTTGAAACGTTAATTGGCGACCTGAAAGCCAGTACAGATAAACCCATTGGCGTTGGTTTTGGCATTTCCGAACCGAAACAGGCTCAACAAATAGCCCAGTGGGGCGCTGATGCGGTGATTGTCGGTAGTGCTTTCGTCCGGCGTTTGGCTGAAAATTCACCCGAACAAGGACTAAAAGACATTGAACAGTTAGCACGTGATCTTAAAGCAGTCACCAGTCACCAGTCACCAGTCACCAGTTTTTCAGGGAACAGGGAACAGGGAACAGGGAACAGGCAATTCTAAACTTCTGACTCCTGACTCCTGACTCCTGTCTCCTGTCTCCTGTCTCCTGACTCCTGACTCCTGACTCCTGACTCCTGACTCCTAGAAAAAAAGGATTTTTTGACATATGGTTAGTTTGAACGAACGTCCAACAGTTTCTAACAGCAAAAATCAACGACCCGACGCACTCGGACGGTTCGGCCAGTTTGGGGGTAAATATGTCCCTGAAACGCTGATGCCGGCTCTCCACGAGTTAGAAACAGAGTTTCATCGCTATATTGATGACCCGGATTTTAACCGAGAATTAGACGGTTTGTTGAAAGACTATGTGGGTCGTCCCAGTCCGCTTTATTTTGCCGAACGCCTCTCCGAACGTTATGCCAAAGCTGACGGTACCGGGCCGCAAATCTATCTTAAGAGAGAAGACCTCAACCACACCGGCGCCCACAAAATTAATAACGCTCTCGGTCAAGTGTTGCTTGCCAAATGTATGGGCAAACAGCGCATTATTGCCGAAACTGGTGCGGGTCAGCACGGTGTTGCCACCGCAACAGTTTGCGCCCGGTTTGGTTTGGAGTGCGTGATTTATATGGGCGTACACGATATTGAACGGCAATCTTTGAACGTGTTTCGGATGCGCCTGTTGGGTGCGGAAGTTCGTCCGGTGGAAGCGGGAACCGGTACCCTCAAAGATGCGACATCCGAAGCGATTCGCGACTGGGTAACGAACGTAGAAACCACCCATTATATTCTCGGTTCGGCGGCAGGTCCTCACCCCTATCCGATGATTGTCCGAGATTTTCATGCAGTTATTGGTAAAGAAACTCGCGCCCAATGTTTGGAAAAATGGGGCGGTTTACCCGATATTTTAATGGCTTGCGTCGGTGGCGGATCGAACGCGATCGGTTTGTTTAACGAATTTGTTGACGATACCAACGTTCGGATGATCGGCGTTGAAGCCGCAGGTGTTGGCGTCGAAACTGATAAACACGCCGCCACCTTAACTAAAGGAAAAATTGGGGTTCTGCACGGGGCGATGAGTTATCTTTTGCAAGACACCGAAGGTCAAATTGTTGAGGCTCATTCGATCAGCGCCGGACTGGATTATCCTGGCGTTGGTCCGGAACACAGCTACCTCAAAGATCTCGGTCGCGCCGAATATTATAACGTTACCGACGAGCAGGCGTTAGAAGGTTTTCAAATGTTGTCTTCTCTTGAAGGCATTATTCCGGCGTTAGAAACCGCTCACGCGATCGCCTATCTTGACACCCTTTGTCCGACTTTAACAGGCAGTCCCCGCATTGTTTTGAACTGTTCTGGACGGGGTGATAAAGATGTGCAGACCGTCATTAAAGCGCTAGAAAATCGTCAAAAGTAAACAGCGCAATAACGGGTGAAATTCCCAAAAGTTGTTGTTGCGATCGCCCCAAGTTTAAGGTGCTTTTAGCGCAACAACGGGTGAAATTCCCAAAAGTTGTTGTTGGGCGACCGCCCCAAGTTAATAGCACTAAAGACACAACAACTGGTGAATTTTTCAAAAGTTGTCGTTGCTCTAGCCCCAAGTTAATAGCGCTAAAGGCGCAACAACTGGTGAATTTTTCAAAAGTTGTTGTTGGGCTTCAGCCCGAACTTAAAAGCGCTAAAGGCGCAACAACGAACTGGTGAAAACTGATAACTGTTCACTGTAAAATCCCATGACAACATTAATCTCTCCCAACACCAATCTTGTCAAACCGCAGAGCGCCCCGGAAGCGGCTAAACAACAAAACTGGCCCCAATTATTGACTCAGCTATTAGATCGGCAGTCCCTCTCCGTTGAACAGGCATCTGTTCTCATGCGGGGCTGGCTAGCTGAGGAAATTCCCCCGGTGATCTCTGGCGCCATATTAGCCGCCATTCAGTCAAAAGGGGTTTCGGCCAGCGAGTTAGTCGGTATGGTCCAAGTTCTGCGCGAACAGGCGCTTAAGTCAAATTCCCCTACCAGTACCGTCCCGATGATCGATACTTGCGGCACGGGCGGTGATGGTGCATCTACGTTTAATATTTCCACAGCAGTGGCTTTTGTTGCCGCAGCAGCAGGGGTAAAAGTCGCCAAACATGGAAATCGGTCTAGTTCTAGCAAAGCGGGGTCTGCCGATGTTTTAGAAGCGCTCGGCATCAATTTATCAGCCAGTCCCGAACGGGTAGAAGCGGCGGTCGATGAAGTGGGAATTACCTTTTTATACGCCCCCGGTTGGCATCCAGCTTTTAAAGCTATTATGCCCCTGCGTAAAACCTTAAAAATTCGCACGGTCTTTAACTTGCTCGGCCCGCTCTTGAACCCGATGCAACCCACCGGACAGGTGATCGGCGTTTATGACTCGTCGTTAGTCGAAACGGTTGCCCTGGCTTTGACTCAGCTTAATATCCGTCGGGCGGTTGTGGTTCACGGACGGGAAGGACTCGACGAAGTGGGTTTGGCCGATCTCACCGATGCCGCTTTTGTCAGCGAAACCCCAAAGGGCGCGATCGGCGAACATACGGTTAATCTTACCGTGATTTCCCCGACGGATTCCGGCATTGCGATCGCCCCGACAGAAGCCCTCAAGGGCGGCGATGTCCATGATAACGCTGAAATTCTCAAAGCGGTGTTGCAAGGCAAAGGAACCCAAGCTCAACAGGATGTGGTTGCTCTCAATGCGGCGATGGCGCTCTATGTGGGTGAATCGGTTTCCTATGCTGACAGTATCAGCAAAGGTGTTGCGATCGCTAAAGAGATTTTAGCCAGCGGACAAGCTTGGAAAAAATTAGAAGAACTTAGTCATTTTTTATGTGACTAATTCATCTGTCAATTGACAAAAAAACAACTAGCAAACAACAACTACAAATCACAAAACAGGAGTAAATTATGATCGTTATTCTCAAACCCGGTGTTCCCAGTTCTGAAGTTGAAGTCATCAGTGAAGCCCTCGCCGAACAGTGGAATGTCAAAGTTGAAAAAAGTGTCGGTCAGCATAAAACCGTTTTGGGTTTGATCGGCGAAACGGCTTTACTTCACAAAGATCAGATCCAAAAGATCAATCCCTGGATCGAGCAAGTTCTACGCATTGAAGAACCTTTTAAACGGGCAAGCCGAGAGTTTCGTCATGGGCAACCCAGTGCGATCAAAGTTCCCACGCCCAATGGTGATGTTTATTTCGGTGAAGAACATCCGTTGGTAATTGTTGCGGGGCCTTGTTCGGTTGAAAACGAAGAAATGATTGTGGAAACCGCCAAACGGGTGAAAGCCGCAGGTGCTAAGTTTTTGCGGGGAGGCGCTTACAAGCCGAGAACTTCTCCCTATTCTTTCCAAGGTCACGGTGAAAGTGCTTTGGGAATGTTAGATGCGGCTCGTTCCGCGACTGGTTTGGGCATTATTACCGAAGTGATGGACACCGCAGATTTAGAAGCGGTTGCCGAGGTTGCGGATGTACTACAAATTGGCGCCCGCAATATGCAAAATTTCTCTTTACTCAAAAAAGTCGGCGCTCAAGATAAGCCGGTGTTGTTGAAGCGGGGTATTTCCGCAACGGTAAAAGATTGGCTGATGGCGGCTGAATATGTGTTGGCTGGAGGCAACTCGAACGTGATTTTATGCGAACGGGGAATTCGCACGTTTGACCGCCAGTATACCCGCAATACTCTTGATTTATCGGTTATCCCCGTACTGCGAACTCTGACTCATTTGCCGATCATGATCGACCCCAGTCACGGCACCGGTAAGTCTGAGTTTGTTCCTCCGATGGCAAAAGCTGCGGTGGCTGCCGGTACCGATTCCTTGATGATTGAGGTTCACCCCAACCCCGCTAAGGCGCTCTCTGATGGGCCGCAATCTTTGACCCCAAATCAGTTTGATGCGTTGGCCGCCGAACTCCTTCCCCAACGGGTTCCCGCCCTCGTTTAAACGGGGAGATGGGGAGGTGGGGAGATGGGGAGGTGGGGAGGTGGGGAGGTGGTAAACGGATGGGTTGACGGTTGGGTTTCGAGGTTAACGCGCGATTGTCACGGATGGGTTGACGGTTGGGTGCGCTTCGGTTAACGCTGTCAAACTGGTCACTGTCACCTGGGGAGGTGGGGAGAAAGAAGTCGTGAGGTCACAAGTCAAGTCTTGAGGTCAGAATTGCCTCTTACCTCTTGCATGATTGCCTTTCCCCTTTCCC
>JAYKHV010000156.1:0-5533 GCA_035285085.1 Lyngbya sp.
GGTCACAAGTCAAGTCTTGAGGTCAGAATTGCCTCTTACCTCTTGCATGATTGCCTTTCCCCTTTCCCCTTTTCCCTTTCCCCTTTCCCCTTCCCCCTATTCCCTGTTCCCTGTTCCCTGTTCCCTGAAAAAGAGGTGATTGAATGGTACTTTGTTCAAAATCTACGTCAAAGTTAGAAGAAATTGACCGTCAGCTTGTCAAGTTGCTTGGAGAACGGATCGCGGCGATGGCTGATTCTCCCGATGAGATCGATTCGACGGCGCTTAAAACTGAGTTGGACGCTTCGGGTGTTCCTGAGTTTGTCTGGCGGCGTCTGTTGACCAGCGCTAAGGCTGCTGTGAAAATTACTCCAACGGATGATTCTAGGTCTTCAACGGATTTCTCTAAAACGAATTCGCCGAAGCGGGTGACGCTGATTGGCGGTACGGGTAAGATGGGTCTGTTTTTTGCCGAACAGCTAATTGATGCCGGACATCAGGTAGAGTTGATGGGTCGCAATGATTGGCAAGATGCGGAGGTGCTGTTGGGTAATGCCGATCTGGTGATGGTTTGTGTGCCAACTCAACAGGCGGTGAGTGTGATTGAAAAGGCGGCGCCTTACTTAAGACAGACGACAGCTTTGACGGATATTATTAGCATTAAAGCGCCGATTTTGGAGGCGATGTTGACTCATCATTCTGGGCCTGTGATGGGCTTGCATCCCATGTTTGGCCCGGGAATACGTTCTTTTTTATCTCAGAATGTTGTGGTTTGTCCGGGGCGTACCGATGAGGCTTTTGATTGGCTGTTAAGACTGATTAAGCGTCAGGGCGGTCAGTTGAGAACCAGTTCGGCTTCGGAACACGATCGGATGATGGCGACGGTTCAGGGGATTCGTCATTTTATGACCTTTGGTTTGGGGGTGTTTTTGGCAACTGAGGGGGTTGATGTGGCTCGGAGTTTGGAGTTGTCTAGTCCGTTGTATCGGTTGGCGATCGCGACTGCTAGTCGTCTTTTTGCTCAAAGTGGTTCTCTTTCTTTGGAGATTATGATCGGTTCTCCTGAAAGTCGGAGTTTGTTAGAGCGATTATCTCAAACCATCGCTCAACTTGCTTCTGCTGCTGGTTCTGGTGATGTCGAGCGGCTCAAAACTGCTTTTGAAATGGCTCATCAAGCTTTTCAAACGGTGGTGCCTGATGCTTTACCCGAAACCGATCATATTATCGAAAGCTTGAGCATATTTTTAGCAGCTTCAAGAGTTGAACAGTCGGCGGCAGATTGTCAACAGAAGTCGATGCAATGGTCTACACAACTAGACCGCATCGTGAACTGAATTCTTGACACCTAATCTGCTGTAAATCTGGCAATCGATCTGACGATCTCATCGCTAATCATTCCCCTTTCTGCAATTTCAATAACAGCTCATTGGTTAACCAAAAATTAAGCCGATTGACCCCTGCTTATCAAATCAATTTAGTCAACCCTCCCCGGTCAGAAATTTGTGTATTTATCACTAATCTGATGGCGAGCATTTCTAACTGCTCGTATCCTGATAATTTTACCGAATCTTGATCTAAAAATCTAGGGTTGACTAAATTTCAAAAAAAACGTTACTATATTAAAGATTGAATTCAAGTGTTAGCTCGAAAGTCGAGAGCTATCCGACAACCTATTTATTTATTTTTTGAATTTGACATCGCTTAATTCTACTTCTTTGTTAACGAATTAAGCTTAAATTTAATGCGATTTTTAGTTAGCCGATTCAAATTCCTCAATTTTTTATTAAGTTGTTGGGGAAATCTTACGAGGGGGTGTAACATAAGTTAATAACCGTTGAATGATTAGCTGTAACGATAAGTTAGAGCCGATGATTCTCAGGAGCTTATTAATCCTCAGCTCAAGAATAGAGACTTGAGAGGGTTGACAAACTTGTACCTAACTAGATCACCAAAAAACTCTCTTATAGCGCTACTTGAATCGGGAACAGGGAACGGGGAACAGCGCAAACTTGCGGCCCGGCGGTTTCCGCCAGAAGCACAGTTTGTAAGAGAGGGAACAGCAGACTATGAAAGGGTTTCAGAATCTAAAAATGTCAAACACCAATTTGCGTAGTGCTATATAAGTAGCCCAGTTTGGTCGAGCTGAATTATTTTTGTATTTTTTTAGATTGACACCAGTCCGTTCGACTTCTGTAATCAAGTAATTTACCTGAAACTATGACACTAAGCACAGCAATGATGAGTGCATCTTCTGCATCTTCTGGAAGTACATCTTCTCCCAAAGTGTTAATTATTGAAGATGAACATCATACCCGACAGCTCTTTTTTGAATCTTTGGAAGCTGAAGGATTTGATCCAATTACAGCGGAAAATGGGGCAATCGGATTACAACTGGCTCGTAAGCATCTGCCGGAAGTAATTATCTGCGATATTATCATGCCAGAGCTAGATGGCTATGCGGTTTTAGATGCTTTGCGACAATCCCCAGAAACGGCGATCATCCCGTTTATTTTTCTGACAGCAAAATGGGAGAAAGTCGATTTTAGGCACGCGATGGAGTTAGGAGCAGACGACTACCTAACAAAGCCTTGTCGTTTGCAAGACCTAACCGAAGCCGTCCTCTCCCAGATCAAAAAACGCTCAATTTTACAGCAGGGATACGCGATGAAATTTGGTCAAACCTCGAATGAAACCGACTCAGAGGAAATAGAAGTTTCGGAGAATGTTGACCGGGAAGAAGTTAATTGTAGTTTCCCCTTTGAAGAATCGCTCAAGAAAGTATTCAATTTTATTGAAGCAAACTATTGGCGATCAATTACTTTGGCTGAGGTTGCTGAAGATGCGGGTTATTCACCGGCTTATTTAACCAGTCAGGTGGGGTCTTTGACCGGAAAAACAGTCAATCGCTGGATTATTGAACGGCGGATGAAAGCGGCGCGATCGCTTCTCAAAGAAACCAACTATACCATAGAACAGATAGCCAGTCGCATCGGTTATCAAAGTTCTTGTCATTTTTCCCGACAGTTTCGCAAGTATCACGGAGTTGCCCCACAAATCTGGAGAAACCAACAGAAAGCTAACTCTCAAAGATCTTGTCAATTTTCTGAGTAATTCGACAAACCTCTTATTCATAACTGACGAAGCTGATTTGGGCTACACTGTAGCTCAAACTTTATTTTATTGTTGGTAAAAATCGGGAAGAATCGAACCGGGTTGATCAACAAAATTCCCTCTTTAGATAGATGAATGAACCGTAAAAAACGGACGGATGTATAAATCTTAAGAGGTAGCATTCAATCTGTCAAGTTAATCGATCATATCACCCCTAGCAGCCAGAACCCATACCCAATCTAGATACAAAGCCAAATCAATCGTAGAAAAAAGCAATATCTAAAGAATTGATATCTTCTCCTAAATAAAATACATAGCAGTGTTACGGAATATGTATTTATCATGTGGGAAACGTGCAGCCAGCTACAAGAAATAGAAGGCTAAAACTAGAGAGAGAATAGAGCCAAAAAAATGAGCGATCAATCTACTAAAATTTCTCCAGTGATCACTGCGGAGAGACCGATTAAAACTGCTAATAAACAGTCGATCAGAGAATCAGCCAAAGGTTTACATCAAAGCTCCTCAGCAGTCAAACAAGAGACATCAGTCTGTCAAGCGATCGTCAAACTGTTGGAAGATTTGGGTGTGGTGTGGGCTTTTGGGGTTTCCGGCGGTGCAATGGCGAGCCTCTGGGCGGCTTTATCGAGCAGCCGTCAAATCCAAGTCGTTCACTGTCGTCACGAGTCCGGCGCCGCCTTTGCCGCATTAGAAGCGTCCCTGGTCAGCAACAACCCGGTTGTCGTCTTTTCAACGGCAGGCCCAGGTATTATGAATACGCTGACCGGGCTATTTGCCGCCCGAGGCGAGGGAGGCCAAGTCATTCATCTGTCCGCCTGTACATCACCCTCCCAGCGAGGACGGTGGTCAATTCAAGAAACCAGCGCTCGCACCCTGCCCCAAGACGGATTATTCACCTCCGGAGCGCTGTATAATTACGCCACAATCGTTGACTGTCCCGAGCAACTCCCTCAAATTGCCAGACGACTGACTCAAGGACTGTCTCAGGTGGGTGGCTTTACCGCTCATGTGAGCATTCCCACCGGGGTACAAACTTTACCGATGCCGATGCAGATACCCAAGGCGAAGGTCGTAGAAAGCGCGATCGCCGTCACAGAATCAGTTGTCTCCCATTGCGTCGAATTACTGTCTGAAGGTCCCTTTGCCATTTGGGTGGGTTATGGCGCTCGTTTAGCAACCCAAGAAGTGATGCAGCTTGCCGAAATCACGGGTGCAGCGGTGATGTGTTCACCGCGAGCGAAAGGACTGTTTCCCGAAGATCATCCTCAGTTTGTGGGGATCACGGGGTTAGGCGGTCACGAATCAGTTGGAAGCTATTTCAAAACCGTCAAGCCGCTACGAACCTTGGTACTCGGCACTCGCTTGGGTGAACCCACCTCATTTTGGAGTCCGGAGTTGGTCCCAAGCCGAGGATTTATTCAAGTCGATATTGATCCGAGCGTGATTGGAGTCAGCTATCCAACGGCGACCACCGTTCCCGTGCAAGCCGATATCGGTACTTTCCTCAGACAACTCATACCGCATTTATCAGATTATCCCAAACATCAGGTTAACCTACCAAATCCCAAACAGGAACCGATTGCAGAGGCGAGCAGTACCCTGGTACGTCCTGAGATGGTGATGGAAGCGATTCAAAAAATCATCGTCGAAGGGAGCGACGCCGTTGTACTGGCCGAGTCGGGAAATTCATTTACTTGGTCTACTCACCTGTTGCGTTTTTCTCAGCCAAATCGTTATCGAGTCAGCACAGGAGTGGGTTCAATGGGTCATGCCACCACAGGCGTACTGGGTGCTGCTGTGGCTAAAGGCAGTAAAGCAGTTGCCATTGTGGGCGATGGCTCAATGTTGATGAACAGCGAAGTCAGCACTGCGGTTAAGTACCAAATCCCTGCGGTTTGGATAGTGTTGAACGATGCTCGCTACAATATGTGCTTCCAAGGCATGGCGATGCTGGGACTCAAAGCGGATGCTCTGTTACCTCAAACCAATTTCACGATGATCGCCAAAGGTATGGGAGCCGATAGTATTCAGGTTGATGAGGAATCACAGCTTGAAAGCGCCTTGGTTAAAGCGATGGCCGCTCCAGGGCCAGTTGTGATTGATGTCAAAATCGATCCTGACCGCCACGCCCCCTCTAAAGCACGGACTAAGGGTTTAGCCCATCGTTCGGGAGCCAAAGCAGAGGAAAAAATACAGCCAAAAGGCTACCCCTTGGATGACTACACCTCAAAAAACGGTTCATCCAATGGTTCATCAAAGGAACAAGTTTCTTTTCCGAGAGCTTAAATATCACCGGAACAGGGAACAGGGAACAGGGAACAGGGAATAGGGGGAAGGGGAAAGGGGAAAGGGAAAAGGGGAAAGGGGAAAGGCAATCATGCAAGAGGTAAGAGGCAATTCTGACCTCAAGACTTGACTTGTGACC
>JAYKHV010000157.1:0-95492 GCA_035285085.1 Lyngbya sp.
TGGGGGGAATTTTTATTAACAAAAAGCTATTTTTCATCGGAAAAAAGTCCTCTCCCCACCTCCCCATCCCCCCATCACCCCCCGAACCCCCGGCAATTTTTAACTGAGAATGAAACAGCCCTGCTTTCTAAGGGGGGAATTAAAGGGGGGATTAATTAGATGCAAGTTCAAAAAAATTGGTATCCGCAACAGATGAGGTTAAAATCAAGTTGTTTTTTAGCTTAAAACAATATGAGTATTTTATTTCAAACCGAGCGCCTAATTATCCGGAACTGGGAACCGGAACAAGACGCACCGCAAGCGTTTAAAATTTATGGTGATCCCGATGTTATGTGTTTTATTAGTCCGCATTTTGAAACGGTAGAAGCCGTTCGTTCTCGACTCCAAGAAAGAGTAGAGCGGGATAAAATTCGTAAAAATGGAACGGGTTCTTGGGCGGTCGTTGAAAAGGAAACCCAAGAAATTATTGGTGCAGTTTTGCTGATTCAGCTTCCGGATAACGATGGAATTCCGACAACAAATTATGAAATTGGTTGGCATTTTCGCAAAGCCAGTTGGGGAAAAGGTTACGCCACAGAAGCCGCCAAACAAATTCTGGGTTATGCTTTTACCATTTTACGTTTACCTGTTATTTATGCAGTGGTGAAGCCGGAAAATGAGCGTTCAATTCGTGTGACTCAACGGTTGGGAATGAAACCCCTTGGACGAACAAATGAATATTATGGGGTTGAATTATTGTTGTTTCAGTTAAAAGCAACAGATTATTATGCTAAAATCAGTCAAGTTAATTTAAACAATCCAATTCATTAGAAAACTGTTCAATCAACTCTTGATGTTCGACTGTGGCTCAATTTCCCGGTAAAAATGTACAGACATTCCATGCTTTCTTTTGTGGAATTTGCTATATTATAGTGCTACTTGCGATCTCGGTACATCCCAAAAACCCGGTTTCTATTGAGAAACCGGGTTTTTAATCTCACAGTGCCTCATGCAATTGAAAACCGCTATAATATCTGGGGTTGCTTGTTTGTTTATAACAGACAACTTAGATAAACTCGCCCAGGCTTTCTGATTTCAGGTAAAGAAATAGGGTTATCTAGGTGTTGAATTGGGAGAGCTTTTATTTGAGGATTTTAAGAGTTTTCTATGAATATTCTACAACTTTTAAATCAAAGTCGTCAATCTTTTTCACGCTCTCCTTTATTGCAAAATTTAGCCAGAAGTGCGGGAATTGCGTTTTTAGTGCAGGTTTCAGGGGTTGGACTGACTTATATTGTGCAGATTTTTCTCGCTCGTTGGCTAGGAATAGCAGAATTTGGGATTTATGAATATGTTATTTCCTGGACGTTGTTACTGACAATTTTCGCTGGACTCGGTTTACCGACTGCTGTATTGCGGTTTATTAGTCAATATCAAGTTACCCAACAATGGCAACAATTAACAGGTTTAACTCAAGGAACTTGGCGGTTAACCGGAGTCATTAGTTTCGCCCTGAGTTTAGGCACCACTCTTTTAATTTTAACCTTCCAAGATTCCAGTTGGATTTATTATACACCGCTATTAATTGGAGTTTGGATGGTGCCTTTGATGGCTTTAGAAAAACTGCAAGCGGAGATGGCTCGGGCTTTTAATAAAATTATTTTAGCCTATGCTCCTTTTCGCGTAATTCTACCCTGTTTGGTGCTATTGGAAACTTTTATTCTCAGGAAAATAAATTCCAATTTAACCAGCGAGTGGGTTTTGAGTTTATCCGTTTTCTCTCTCATGCTCATTGTAGGCGGTCAATGGAAATTATTACAACATCAACTTCCGAATGAATACAAGTTAGCTACTCCAGATTATCAGACCATTGAATGGTTGCGGGTGGCTTTTCCTTTGTTATTACAAGGGGTATTTTTTATTGTTCTCAACCAAACCGATATTTTAATGATTGGAACAATTATTAGCCCGGAAGCAGTGGGAATTTATAGTGCTGCGGCGAAAACCTCAGTTTGGACAACCTTTGTTTTACAAGCCGTTAATACAGTCGTTGCCCCCGTTTTTACAACCCTTTACACCCAAAATGATCGCTCCGGTTTAAAATCATTAGTGGCGACTGTTGCCCATTGGATTTTCTGGCCGTCTTTACTTCTTTCTATTGCTATCATTGCCTTCGCTAACCCAATTTTAGGATTATTTGGTTCGGAATTTGTCGCCGCCCGCCTACCGATGACGATT
Source organism: Lyngbya sp. (assembly GCA_035285085.1). Taxonomy (GTDB): domain Bacteria; phylum Cyanobacteriota; class Cyanobacteriia; order Cyanobacteriales; family Microcoleaceae; genus Capilliphycus. The sequence goes on from JAYKHV010000157.1 coordinate 2,218, forward strand.
TTAATTTTAGGACAGTTGGTGAATGTCGGTTCCGGTTCGGTAGGATATTTAATGGTAATGACAGGACATCAAAATATATCGGCGATAATTTTTGGATGTAGTGCCATCACAAATGTCATTTTAAATGCGATTACTATTCCTGCTTTTGGGATATTGGGTGCGGCTATTTCTACCGCTTTAACGGTGGCAATGTGGAACATTTTACTACACGTCTTAGTTGTACGCTATCTAAACGTTTATCCTTCTATTATTTATGCCATCTTATCCAAATCTCATCCCAACTAAACCTCAGTATAAGTTTCTCTCGCCTGTCATTTATACTGTTGGGGTTGGAGACGCATCACATAACGCAACCCAAACCGCCCCAACAATAACGCCATCACAAACATGAACTTAAAAAACAGTTGCATAGACTCAGGAGTTGAAATTAAAAACAATAGGATAAAAAACAAGCCCATTAAAATTAGGGCAATGCGGTGTACATCATCTGTTGTTTTGAATCCAGCCCATGCTGTTACCAGAGCAATTATCAACCAAATCAAGTATATCCCAGACATCAAAGGTACAAAAGAATAGGTTTTCAAAAACAGGTCTGAGAGCTTAAGCGCGACCCTGCTGAGATTTTATAACGAACCCGGAGGATATGAGTTATAAAAAGGTAATCAAATGCTTAAGTTTTGGTAATGTTAGCCAATCTCATCAATAATCAATTCCGGCTGAGTCAGTTCATCAGACATCTCTAGAATGGCACGTACAACAGGTTTAATTTCCGAAGGATTGGGGTTATCAAACTCCTCATACCGAAACCGTTTAGCCCGTTTCGCAACTTGTACCGTAATCTGATAACGACTACTTGAACCCTTCATCAATGTCTCCGTTAAACGGTTGACTTCGCTGGTATTTATTGGGGAGATTTTGTTATACATAATCAACGGAGTTCTCTCTACGATTCTATCTTAGAGAACTTAGGTAAAATTCCTGTTAATAATAGGATAAATTCATGTTATCTCTGTTTGAGGAGAAATCAGTCAGTTCAAACCCTCACACCTATAATAAGCTGATTTGAATTGTATCTGTGGTATAATATCAAATTATCTTAAATTCTAAGCCATGAGAATCAAAGAGATTTCTGTAAAAAATCTGTTTGGTATGTTCGATCATGTAATTCCGATGAATATGGATGAACGAATTACCATTATTCACGGACCGAATGGAGTAGGAAAAACTATCTTACTCAAGATGTTAAACAGTTTATTTAATTCAGAATACTCTTTTCTTCATACTATTCCGTTTACCGAGTTTAGATTAGATTTTGACGAGCAAAGTTATCTGATAACTAGCAAATCTATCGAAGACAAGGATAATAAGCAAAAATCACTTAAATTTTCATATCATCAACAAGGCAAAGAAGTTAAAAATTATACTGATAATAATTCGAGATTAAGAGATTGGAGTGAAAAAGATAATACAGTTGAAATTCATCTTTCAATGCTTGCTGCACTGTCTGTAATATCTGCAAAAGAAAATAAAGCAAGAGAAGATTATTGGTTATTAGAATTAACGGAAAATATTGAAATTGGTTTGATTGAAGCCGAACGTTTATATAATTATTCTAATGTAAGCTCCCGTTCTTCTTCAAAATCTATGGTTTCTTCAGTCGAGACTTATTCTCAGGAACTCGCAGAACAAATTCAAGAAACACTAACTGAATATGGTGTACTATCTCAATCTTTAGATCGAACTTTTCCGGCGAGAGTTATTAACCAGGAATTTTCCTATAATTTAACAGAAGAGGCTTTGAGAGATAAGCTGAGTAAACTGGAAGAACAACGAAAAAAATTAAGATATTTAGGTCTTTTAGAAAGAGATGAAAATCCTGATTTTCAAGTTGAAAGAGAAATTGATGATAAAACGAAAAGCATTTTATCCGTTTATGTAGAGGATGTTGAGAAAAAACTGAAAGTCTTTAGTGAGATATCCAGTAAAATAGATCTTTTCAAGAAAATTGTCGAAAGTCGGTTTAGTTATAAAAAAATGTCAATCACTAAAGATAAAGGATTTACATTTACTACACTCAACGGTAATCCCTTGTCACCCATAAATTTATCTTCAGGTGAACAACATGAATTAGTGATGCTTTATGAGTTATTATTCAAAGTTCAACCCAACTCTTTAATTTTAATTGACGAACCCGAAATTTCCTTACACGTTGCTTGGCAAGTTGAATTTCTGAATGATTTACAAGATATTCTAAAATTAGCGAACTTTGATGTTTTAATCGCAACTCACTCCCCAGATATTATCAATGAACGATGGGATTTAACCGTAGAACTGAAAGGGCCTAATAAGTAGAAATGAGAGAATTTATTACCCCTGAGAGAATCGCGAATAAAATTCGGTTAATGCGGACTCAATTTCAGGGTTCTTTTCTCATCGTAGAAGGAGATGCGGATAAACGTTTTTATAAAAACTTAGTTGACCAAGAAAAATGTCAGATTAATATTGCACTGGGTAAAAGTAATGTGATTCGAGTGTTAGATATTTTAGAATCGGATAAATTTTTAGGCGTTTTAGCAATTATTGATGCTGACTTTGATAAACTCGAAGGGAATTTACCTACTCAGGAAAATTTACTACTAACGGATAATCACGATTTGGAGATTATGTTACTTCAATCTCCCGCATTAGAAAAAGTTTTAGGTGAATTTGGTTCAGAGGAGAAAATTCAAAAGCTAAATCAAGATATTCGTTCAATTTTACTTGCAGGCGGAGTTTATATTGGTTATTTGCGGTGGATTTCTTTAAAAGAGTCACTTAATTTGAAGTTTGAGGGATTATCTTTTAGTAGATTTATCGATAAAAAAACGTTGGCTATAGATAAAATTAAATTAATAGTTGCCGTTAAAAATAACTCTCAGAAATTCCAAATTGACGAACGAGAGATAGAACAAAAGATGGAAAGTTTAGAACGTGATAACCACGATGCTTGGTGTGTCTGCTGTGGACATGATTTGATTGAAATTCTCTCAATTGGATTGTGTAAATTCCTCGGTTCAAATAATTCAAAAGATGTAGAAGCAGATCAAATAGAGAAAATTCTGCGACTGGCTTATGAATCTTCTTATTTTCGCAATACTAAACTTTATTCTTTAATTCAACAGTGGGAAAGTTTTAATACACCTTTTGTAATTCTCCATCGAGAAGAATAAAATTAAGGCGGGTTTATGTAGTCTCTAATCACTGGTGACTGGTGACTGTAAAAACCCGCCCCGACAATGATTTTATGCTATTCTAATTGTCAGAATAGGCATCCATCGGTAAACAAGAACAAACGAAATTGCGATCGCCATAAGCATTATCAATTCGTCCAACAGAAGGCCAAAACTTGTGGTCTCGCAACCAAGGTGTCGGATAAGCGGCCTGTTCGCGGGAATAGGGGTGATTCCACTCGCCGACAATTAGCGATTCTGCGGTGTGTGGTGCGTTCTTCAACGGGTTGTTTTCGCCGTCCATGTCTCCCGACTCAATCAACCCAATTTCGCGTCGAATCGCTATCATAGCGTCGCAGAAACGGTCTAATTCCGCTTTCGACTCGCTTTCCGTCGGTTCAACCATCATGGTTCCCGGTACCGGCCAAGAAACGGTGGGGGCGTGGAAACCATAATCCATCAACCGTTTGGCGATATCATCGACTTCAATATTCGCAGATTTTTTCACGCCTCGCAAGTCTAAAATACATTCATGGGCAACTAAATCATTTTTACCCTTATATAAAATCGGGTAAGATTCTTTGAGACGATGAGCCATATAATTAGCATTTAAAATCGCTACTTTTGTGGCTTCGGTTAACCCTTCGGCGCCCATCATGGCAATATACATCCAAGATATTACCAAAATACTCGGACTTCCCCAAGGCGCCGCCGAAATAGCGCCCAAAGATTGAGGATTATCATCCTGCATTGTAACAACTGAATGCCCCGGTAAAAAGGGAATTAAATGAGATTTTACCCCAATAGGTCCCATTCCCGGGCCGCCGCCACCGTGAGGAATACAGAAGGTTTTGTGTAGGTTTAAATGGCAAACATCGGCGCCAAAATCAGCCGGACGACACAAACCAACTTGGGCGTTCATATTCGCCCCATCCATATAAACTTGACCGCCATTGTTGTGAATAATATCACAAATTTCTTGAATTCCTTCTTCAAAAACCCCGTGAGTTGAAGGATAAGTTACCATCAACGCCGCCAAATTTTGACCGTGTTTTTCGGCTTTTGTTTTCAGGTCATTGATGTCAATATTTCCCTCAGAATCACATTTGACAGCAACAACTTTTAAGCCACACATCACCGCACTTGCGGGGTTGGTTCCGTGTGCAGATTCGGGAATTAAACAGATATTGCGGTTGGCTTCGCCCCGTTCTTCGTGGTAGCGACGAATGACTAATAAACCCGCATATTCCCCTTGTGAACCCGCATTGGGTTGTAGAGAAATTCCATCAAATCCGGTTATTTCTGCCAACCAATGTTCTAATTGTTGGAACAGAATTTGATAACCGACGGTTTGATTTTTGGGTGCAAACGGATGAATTTTGCCAAATTCCGGCCAAGTTACGGGTAACATTTCTGCTGCCGCGTTTAATTTCATCGTACAGGAACCCAAAGGAATCATCGAAGTGGTTAACGATAAATCCTTGCTTTCCAACCGATGGATATACCGCAATAATTCGGTTTCGGAATGATACTGATTAAAAGCAGGATGAGTTAGATATTCGCTGGTTCGTTTGAGGGAATCAGCTAAATTAGAATTAGCGGAAAGTTCGTCAATGCGGAAAGGCAATTCATCGGTATCCGAGAAGATTTCCCACAAATCAATTAAATCTTCAATTGTTGTGGTTTCATCCAAACTAATTCCGACGGTTTTTTCATCAATTGTTCGCAGGTTAATTTGATGAACTTTTGCCCCATCGAGAATTTCATGTAACGGTTGAGAACCCAAGTTCACCCGCAGGGTATCAAAATAGGGTTCCGAACTCATTTCATAACCCAACCGTTGTAATCCTTTGGCTAACAATGTGGTTAACTGATGGATTTTTTCGGCGATTTGTTTTAACCCTTTCGGCCCGTGATAAACCGCATACATTCCCGCAATAACGGCTAACAAAACTTGGGCGGTACAAATATTACTGGTGGCTTTATCCCGACGAATATGTTGTTCGCGAGTTTGTAAAGCCAAACGCAAAGCGGGGTTTCCATTGGCATCTTTTGACACCCCAACTAAACGACCCGGAACTTGTCGTTTATAGGTTTCTTTGGTGGCAAAATAAGCCGCGTGGGGGCCGCCATAACCCAGAGGAACGCCAAACCGTTGGGTATTTCCGACCACAATATCCGCCCCAAATTCACCGGGAGGCGTTAACAAAGTCAAGCTTAAAATATCGGCTGCAACGGTAACTAATGCCTTGTGTTTGTGGGCGGTTTCGATAAAGTCTCGGTAGTCGTAAACTGCCCCGTCGGTTGCCGGATATTGCAGCAACGCCCCAAAAATTGGGGTGGAAAAATCAAAGGTTTTAAAATCCCCGACAATGACTTTTATTCCCAAGGGTAACGCCCGAGTTTGAACAACATCTATCGTTTGGGGATGACAGTCTTGAGAGACAAAAAACACATCGGATTTTGCTTTAGAAACGCCGTAACTCATACTCATCGCTTCGGCGGCGGCTGTCGCTTCATCGAGTAAGGAAGCATTGGCAATTTCCATCCCCGTCAGGTCAATAATCATCGTTTGAAAGTTTAACAACGCTTCCAAACGACCTTGGGCAATTTCCGCCTGATAGGGAGTATAAGCTGTGTACCAACCCGGATTTTCTAGAATATTGCGCTGAATCACCGGAGGCGTGATACAGTTAGAATAACCCATCCCAATAAACGAGCGAAAGATTTGATTTTTTGAGGCAATTTCTTTCAGTTGGGCGAGGGCTGCATATTCACTTTTAGCCGCAGGTAATTTCAGGGAACGGTTGAGGCGAATTGAAGGCGGAATCGTGCGATCAATCAGTTCATTGAGATCGGAAAATCCCAACGTTTCTAACATTTGTTGGATCGCGTCGGAGTTCGGTCCGATATGTCGCTTTAAAAAGGAATCTGTTGAAGTAGTCAATTGCGGTTCATCCTCAGAAGTTGGAGAACTAAAATAAAATTGATCGGTTTCGGTAACAGTAGATGGAGTGTCGGTTTCTTCAGGATTGGACGTGGAATGAAAATCTAACATGAAACTTTGATTAAAACTCCAAAAGGTGAATGGTATGCAGTTGAGGTTTACGGGATCAGTTGGATGTACGTTAAAATAACTTCTTATCAACCGGAAGAGTACGTCTGACATCAGATTTCTGAACCCTGGCCACAGATGATGCACTCGCCCAGATTACAGGTACAGCTTCCTTATTTATTTGTAACAAATTCTTTGGGTTAGGGAACTAGGAACAGTCACTTGTGATACACTTAGCTCACAATTATTTAAACTCAAAGACAACTCTGCGATCGCGACTGTTTGGGAAAAGTCAATCCCAGTCTCCGGTTTAGCGGTTGTCCCTCACGGGGAAAGAGAGTAATCGATGATATTTTTCCGTCCCTAGTCCCAATCACTTAAGTCCTACTCACCTTCAACAAGCTGCCGATACTCCTCGGCAGTCATCGAATCATCCAACTCAGTGACATCATCAATGCGAACTTTGATTAACCATCCCTCACCATAGGGATCGTCTTCAATTTGCTCTGGTGATTCTACCACAGCATCGTTGCGTTCGATCACCGTTCCACTGACGGGAGCTTTTAAATCTTCAACGGCTTTGGTCGATTCCACCGACCCAAAAGATTCGCCTTTTTCAACCGCATCGTTGACATCGGGCAATTCTATCAGCACAATATCCCCCAGTTGGTCGATTGCGAAAGCGCTGATTCCGATGGTCGCAATCTCACCATCAAGTCGGACATACTCATGGGTCTCAGTGTATTTTAGATCTTCTGGATATTCAAGCACCATAATTGTTCCTCACAAATTGAAAAAAATTCAGCCTGACATTGCAAACTGAGCTACCCAATAATCCCAGCACAATCGGCTAGAATGATGAATAAAGTAACTCTCAGACGCCTCATTATAGGAGAATTTTCACTCCATCGCTTGCTGAGTTCTGCAATCATCATTGATGTTGGTGTCGGTATTTGGGCTTACTTTGGTACCGGGCGCCTGATTTTTTTTCCCGCCACCTGCGAGTTACACCCAAACTAACGATTTTAAACGCATTACCGCCCTCTACCTTCCCAACCCCGAAAGTCAGTATACTATCCTCTACAATCATGGCGTCGAAGACATCGGACAAACCCGCTTCCACTTACAACAACTCCCGGATATCGGCTTTTCCGTGTTGGTTTATGCCATAAATGCCGCCTACAATTACTATCGAAGCTACTCTCTTCTCTAACGGAAATTGCTAAATTTCTAACTCAAACCCCGGCAGTACATCTTCTCCACTTAGCTTGACAGGCATTTTTACAACTGGGGTTGACTGGTCGAGTCGATAGATTTCAACGTTGGCATCTTTGCGATTAATTAACCATCCTAATCGAACTCCGCACTCGATGTATTCTTTCATCTTTTCTTGAATATCTGTGAGTTCATCACTGGGAGACATCAACTCAATTACAAAGTCCGGGGCAAGCGGGGGAAAGCGTCGCTGTTGTTCGTGTGATAAAGATTCCCATCTATCCAACCGAACCCAGGCAACATCTGGAGAGCGAGTTGCACCATTTGAAAGTTTAAAGCCTGTTGAAGAATCAAACGCTTTTCCCAGTTTAGCTCGCTCATTCCAGTTCCAGATCTGAGCAGCGAGTCCAATATTGTAGTTTCCCGTCTCTCCTCCTGTGGGTGGGTTCACAATTAATTCTCCTTTCGCATTTCGTTCGAGTCTCAGGTCGCGGTTGAACTGACAAAGATGATAAAACTGTTCATCTGTTAGTTGAATAATGGGACTCAGTTTAAGGGTTGTGGTCATAGTTGCCTATGTTCTGAGTAAGATTTTCTCAACTATAGCAGAGCTATAAAAAAGAACGGTCTCGCTTGTTGACAAGACCGTTCAGACTTGAAAATAAAACTCGGGGAAAATGCCGTTTAATTAACCGAATGAAACATCAGGAGTCACGAGGAACAATTCTTCAGTTAATTCATCAGAATCAACACCTTGAACTCTTGCCAAAGTTTCCCCAGATTCGATAACGCTAATTGTTGCACCCATATCGCTATTGGTAATCGAAAGTTCCTCAAACATTAATTCACCTTCGACCAAACCAATTAAATCTTCGGTAACATCAAAATCGGTAATCGTATCGGTACCATCCCCATTACCAAAGACAAACAGATCCGAACCACTTCCCCCGGAGAAATCATCCCCCGTCAGCGTATCGTTACCCGTGACGCCCATAATAGTGTCATCGCCGTCATCGCCGAAGATTTCATCATCGCCCGCATCGCCGCTAAGGAGATCATTACCCGCTTTACCGCCAATGCGGTCATCACCGTTACCACCCGAAATAACGTCATCACCCCCGTCAGAACCGCCAGGAGAACGGCTATTTGCATCACCCCGCAGGAGATCATCACCCGAACCGCCAAACAGGGTATCATCGCCCAAACCGCCAGCAACGAGGTCCGAAGCACCCAAAGCATCGATGCTGTTATTTTCGCCATCGCCTGCGAGAGTTTCGGCGTCATCGGTACCCACAATATCAGCAACAAAACCATCAACCGGTAGCAACGTCGCATTCAGCAAATACGGACCCGGTTCAAAGGCGCCGGTGAACGTCCAACCGCTACCGCTTCCCGCAACGTTGGGGTCATAGAAATTATTGCCCAAATTGCTAATTCCGGCGTAGTAAGTCCCGGTTTCGGGGGCGATAAACTCGATGTAAGTGTCGCCATTCGCCTGGAAAATTTCATCGGGCGCCGCCGCATTTTCAACAATAGCAACCTCATTCCCCTGGCTATCGAAAATCCGCAGTACAGAGTCCATTAACGAACCTTCGACCCCCGCATCGCCAGAACCCCCCGCATCAACATCGAGGACCAAAGTTTGACCGGCTTCCAACTCAAAGCCGTACATATCCACATCTTCGGAACGGTCAATTAGGTTGCGGGTTTCAGGAGTTGTACCAATTTCTCCAGAAAGGCTAACAGTCGAATTAACCCCAACTTCGATCAGGTTAGCGTTGGCGATGGTATCGTTTAATTCCGTTTCATCGAATGACCTGTCATCATCGGTTACGGGTACTGAACCGGGGTTTTCAATACCATCTTGAATCGGTTCCGAGGGAATTTCTTGATTCAATAACAGATTCAGGGTATATTCTCCGCTACTGCTTCCGGTACCGCTACCCGCCTCAAAGGGTTCGTAGGGATTATTCTCAAAGTCAAACTCACCGTTGGGGGAACTGCTGACCCCTACATAATAAGTTCCTTCCGTCTCAGCAGTAAATTCTAAATAAGAATCTCCCTCACTCTCCCCAACCAATTCATTGGGTGCAAAATCATCGTTACTTTGGGCGAGTTGATTTCCTTCTGCGTCGAACAAACGTAACACCGAGTCGAGGGAAGACCCCAACAATTCCGCATCGATATCCAATACAACCGTATCCCCCGCTTCCAACTCAAAGGAATACATATCCACATCTTCGGTTTGATCGACCAAACGATTACCAAAGGTAAAGGAGATGGCACTATCTAGGGAAACGGTATTATTATCGGGGCCGAGATTCGTGGCGATCGCATCTGCAATTGTATCATTGGGTTCGGAGATTTCCAACGGTGCGGCAGGCGCCTGATCGGTTGTGTCTACAATCGTAAAATTGGCCTCTGCGACTTCCGGCGAAACTTGATAACCCTCCCCTTCTGCAACGGTAAAAACAGCCGTTTCCGAGCCTTCTGACTCGTTATCGTTAGCGACGGGTAAACTCACCGTAGCGGCTTGTTCTGTGATTGTTAGGTCAAAACCATCATCCCGAACTTCCGCAATTGTAGCGCCCTCTACGTTGATGCTATCGAGGTCAAATTCGTTTAAATTGGGAGCATCTACGGAAACTGTTAACCCTTCTGCGGGTGGGGGAGAACTCAGGTTAAACGTGTGAACCGATACCGTATTTTCCGACTCAATTAAGACTTCGGGACTCACCTCCAAGCTAACTTGAGTCAGAGAATTCGCATCATCGGCGATCGCAAAGTTAACTACACTAGCATTATCGGCGATCGCATAGCCCGGAACCTCTTGGAGGCTAAAAGTAACCGACTCCAAACCCTCAACAATATCATCCGCAAACGCTTGAAGTTCGATGCTGGCGGTTGGTTCGGTAATTTTGAAGTAGAAACCCCCCGCATTGCCATCCGGCGAAGGGAAACCGCCCCCAGTGACAACCGCATCAAACAGGTTAAACTCGCCCAACTTGGCGAGAATACCGCTAGTGACATAAACCACAACTCCTTCGGGGGGAATTTCACCGTCAACGGTAAAGTTCAAAGTACCCGGACTGCCACCTTCTATTAGAGTATCGCTACTGCTGACAAACTCCATCGCCACTTCCGGCGGGTTCGTGAGTTGTGGAACTTGGTCAAGGCTATCGTAAACATTAACAATAGACTCGCCCGACGCCGCCTCATAGCCAACCCCATCTTCGACAAAGAAACTAACGCTTTGTGAACCTTCCGCCTCAAAGCCAACCCCGACAAAATTCATCACCGCATTGGGGCCATCCAGCCGCATTTGCAAGCCCGTTGCAGTTCCGTCACTATTGTAAATTGCCCCCAAAACTTCTCCGGGACCAAAAACCGTCGGGATGAAATTCGCCCCCTGAATAAACTCGGTGATATCATCGAGATTGCTATTAATATTAACGATTAATCCCCCTTCGGGAATCTCGCCGTCAACGCTAACCGCCAAACTGAGAATCGGAACACCTTCTCCTGCTGATTCTACGATATTGGGAGAAATCAGTTCGGACTCGTTAAACGTACCCCCCAAAGCGCTCACAGAAACGATTGGATTTTCGCCCGGAGTAACCGGATTTTCGGCTTGTGATACATTAAAGTCAAGGGTGTAGGTTGAGGCATCTCCGGTTTGTTGCAGCCAGAACGTATAGTCGCCACTGGGTAAAGGAGAATCAAACCCTATTGCACCCTGACCGTTTGCTAAATCCTCTAAAATATCGGTACCGACATCAATAGCACCAAAATGGCTGTAACCGAGTAAGTTTTCAACATCGGTTTGAGTGGGGGGTTCTGTAAAAATACTACCGGTTTGTACCGCAGCAAAGGCAATATCATCGGTATCGGAAGCGTAGGATGCAACCTCAACCGAGTCGAGTTGTAACCCCTCCGGAACGGTTAGCGTAACGTATTCGACATCACCCGCTTCCGAAGTTGCGGTTAAAGAATTAACTCCCTGTTCTAATTCAAGCATAGTGGGAGCATTGCGATCGCCAGAAATATCCCCATCGACGGCTTCATCGTAGAAACTTGTTACCGGAGTTGGAGTCGGTGTAGAATCGGCGGTATCTTCGAGGGTAATTTCCACAGAATTGGCGTCGGAATCTAGGGTAAATTCTTCGCTGGGTTCTACGGTAAAAGTAATGGTTTCGCTTCCTTCTTCTTCGTTATCCGTAAATACGGGTAAACTAATACTTGCGGTTTGTTCGGTTAGTCGCAACGTAAAACCATCTGTATTATCGCTGACACTGACAAGTTGCGCCCCTGAAAATTGAGTTGCAAATACATCAAATTCCCCGAGGGAGTTGATCATATCGCTGCTGAGAGTTACCAGCAAACCTTCTGATGGGGGTGCTTCGTCGAGGTTGAAATTGAGCGTTAATAGGGTTTGTTCGGCTTCAATTAATGTTGTGGGAGTTGCTGTTAATGAAAGGGTTGGCATGATTTTTTAGTCTGATTTTTGCTGGATTACATGGATTGAGATATTTGTGTTCTCGTTAAGAATTGAAGATTGACATCACAAATTGTGGAAAAGTTCGAGGGTTGTAATCGAGATGAAAACCATCGATTCTTTTTGGTCGTACCTATCAGTCAAATCGAATGGGATTACCTTAACATTATTAAGATTCATTCTCAATAGCTTGATAAAAATTTTATGCTCTTAATTTTCAGCAGAATAAACGGCCGAATTTCACCCTTGAAAAATTCGGAAATCGTCATCTTTAATAATTTGAGTCGGTTCAGTTTATTATTAATTCATGGTTTAATTCCTCAAAATCTCCATCAGCAGGAAGGGAGAATTATCAGAGAATAAACATACATGAATTTGTCTTTTCAGGCGAACTCGGGAGGAATTTGGTCACTCCCTGAAGCTTTGGTGGGACTCGGCGTGCTAGCGTTCGAGCTATCGGCAACTCCTGAGTCAATGGTAACTGAGATGTTGGCAAGTTTTACCCGACGACCACTGGTTGTGCGATCGCCAAGAAATCGAATAAGATAGTTCATTATATGACTTCTACGAAAGTAGATTTTGATTGTTAGCCCAGAAGTGACGTTCTGGGTTTTTTGTGGGCAAAATTGGGAAAAATGCCCGAGTCGGCTTTCTGTATCCCTGTTATCGGTTGAAAACAGAGACGCAGGAGGAACCCCAATGGGATTGAGGTTTGACCCAACTTTTGACAAGAAGTGTCAACTAATCGGGTCTAGAGATGTTTATAACATCTTGACAACCATTTGAAAAGGGATTTTGAAAATATTTTATTTTTGACAAAGATTTTGAGATCAAATACTAATCACCCTTGCCAAAGGTGACATAGAATAGGTGACGTTCCAAAAAATAAGATTGGGGTCGCGGGCTATTTTGGTGATCGGAGTAGATAGCGATTGCTAAGAGTTTAAATTTTTATTTTCCCTGCTTCGGGCTGAAGTTCTCCTTTCTAAATCATATATTTATAAAAAACTCTCAAATTTTTCGGCTAAACTTGAGTTCATTATCTGTGGATCGGATTTGACCATGACTCAAAATCTTAACGGACAACTCACCGATGAAGAAGTATTGAAAATCGTGAACACAGTTGTATTACCCAAACGTCTAAATCCCGTTCAAGAAGTTGTGTTGCGGTTGTCTTGGTGCGGACAAACCTATGAAGAAATTGCCCAGTCGTCTGGTTATAGTATACAACATATTCGAGATGTTGGCTATCAGTTATGGCAGCTTCTTTCAGAGGTATTCGATGAAAAAGTGACGAAAAAAAATGTACAATCTGTGGTGATGCAACGGTTGTCTGAACTGGAAGATTTAGAACCCCAAAAACGGGTAAAATCTTCTCGGTTGAAAACCGAAAATTTGGGGAATAAAACCTCCAATTTGAAAGAAGAAAATCCCAAGCATCCCGGCGGGTTGGTTCCCGTTGATTCTCCGCTTTATATTGAACGTCCTCCCCTCGAACAGCGCTGTTACGAAGAAATTTTAATTCCGGGAGCATTATTAAGAATCAAAGCGCCCAAACAAATGGGAAAAACATCTTTAATGACCCGAATTTTAGCCCACGCTAGCGCCCAAGGTTATTGTACGGCAAGGTTAAATTTAAGTCAAGCGGATCGGGCAATTCTTGCAGATTCGGATAAATTTTTGCGGTGGTTTTGTGTCAATGTCAGCCGCCAGTTAAATTTGGAACCGCAAGTTAATAATTACTGGGATGAAGACTTGGGGAGTAAAGTAAGCTGCACAACCTATTTTCAAGGGTATATTCTTCAGCAAATTGGGAACCCGTTGGTTTTGGCATTGGATGAAGTTGATTTAATTTTTGAGTTTCCCACCGTTGCACAGGACTTTTTACCGCTATTGAGGTTTTGGTACGAAGAAGGCAACAATTTGGAAATTTGGCAAAATCTCAGACAAATTGTGGTTCACTCCACCGAAATTTATATTCCCCTCAACCTGAATCAATCTCCTTTTAACGTGGGAGTTCCCGTTAAGTTACCGGAGTTTACCCTAGAACAAGTGATAAAATTGGCGGGTTGTTACGGGTTGAATTGGTGTACAAAAAATCAGACTAAAAAGGCTTTGCAGTTGATGGAATTGGTGGGCGGACATCCTTATTTAATTGGTTTGGCACTTTCCCATCTTTCTCAAGAAAATTATACCTTAGAAAAACTTTTAGAAGAAGCCCCGACACCGACGGGAATTTACAGTCATCATTTGCGGCGACATCTGAACGCAATTAAGGAAAATTTAGAGTTAAAAACCGCCATAAAACGGGTTGTAACGGCTTCTGAAAGTGTAGATTTGGAGTCTATTGTTGCCTACAAGTTGGATAGTATGGGATTGATAAAAATGAGTCAAAATAAAATTTATCCCAGTTGCGAACTGTATCGGCTTTATTTTCGCCAACAGCTTGATTAAGCCCTTATTTTACTTCTATCCTGTTAAAATAACGATGAAAAATTATAGATATCAAGTTGGGGGAAGTCTGAAAGTTACGGACCCCAGTTATGTTGAACGAGAAGCCGACAGCGAACTTTATGAAAGTTTAATTCGGGGCGAATTTTGTTATGTTTTTAACTCCCGACAGATGGGAAAATCTTCCCTGAGAGTGAGAATAAAACACCGACTTCAACAGGAGGGATTTTGTTGTGCGGCGATTGATATTACCAGTATTGGTAGCGAAAATACAACCGCCGAACAGTGGTACAAAGGCATTGCTTCCGAACTTTGGCGGGGGTTCAATCTTTTGGGGGTTGTTAATTTTAAAAGTTGGTGGGGAGAACAGGAAGGAATTTCTCCGGTACAGCGATTAAGCCGTTTTATTGAAGAAGTGATTCTGGCGGAGATTGAAAGCCAAAAAATCTTTATTTTTGTCGATGAAATTGACAGTATTTTGAGTTTAAACTTTTCCATTGATGATTTTTTTGCGGTGATTCGATACTGTTACAACCAACGGGCGGAAAACCCAATTTACAACCGTTTAACCTTCGCGTTGTTTGGGGTTGCAACCCCTTCAAATTTAATTCAAGACCGAAATCGCACCCCGTTTAATATTGGTAAAGCGATTGAACTGCACGGCTTTCAATTTCGGGAAGCCCAACCCTTAGCGAAGGGATTAGAGGGAAAAATTAAGAATCCCAAAGCCGTCCTGAATATTATTTTAGATTGGACGGGAGGACAACCTTTTCTAACCCAAAAACTCTGTAAACTGGTGTTAGAATATGCGGAACGGGGAGAATGGGAACGCCCCGAAGTAGAAAGGCTTTCATCGATTCTCAATCCCCCGTCAACCCCCAGTTTTCCCGAGACAACATCCAAACCTTCAAAATCGACTCAACAAATATTTCGGAAAGCAAAAATTGCGGCAATTGTTCAAAAAAATATGATTGAAAATTGGGAATCTCAAGACGAACCTGAACACCTGAAAACTATTCGCAATCGTTTGTTAATGAACGAACAACGCGCCGGGAGACTGTTGGGACTCTATCAAAAAATATTGCAGCAGGGGAGTATTTTAGCCGACGATAGCGGCGAACAAATTGACTTACTGTTATCGGGTTTGGTGGTCAAACAGCAGGGAAAACTGAGAGTTTACAATCGCATTTATGAAGCCGTTTTCAATCAAGTTTGGATAGATAAAGAACTGGCAAAACGGCGGCCATATTCAGAAGCAATTTGCGCTTGGATAGAATCAAATTCTCAAGACGAATCCCGTTTGTTGCGGGGAAATGCCTTAGAAGATGCCCAAGATTGGGCGAGGGGAAAAAGCTTGAGCGATGTCGATTATCGGTTCCTCGCCGCCAGTCAAGAATCCGAAAAAAAACAGGTACAAAATGCTTTAAATACCGCCCAAAAAGCTAACCAAATTTTATCGGAAGCCCAACAAAAAGCCAAGCGAACAATTCAGCGGGGATTAATTGGATTGGGAAGCATTTCAATTCTCGCCGTCGCCTTACTCGGACTCGCCGCTTTTCTCGCATTTCAAGCCACCCAACAAAAGCGACAAGCCCTAGAAAATCAAATTTCGGCTTTAACTCTTTCTTCGGAAGCTTTATTCAAAGCCAACCAAAATTTTGAGGCGCTGTTAGAAAGTTTAAAAGCCGCCAATTTCCTGAGAAAAAATGCTTGGGCGAACAACAATATTGACCTGAAAACTCACGTAAAAACCAACTTGCAACAAACCCTAGATTGGGTGAGGGAAAAAAACCGCTTGGAAGGACACGAAGATTCGGTGATGAGTGTAAGTTTTAGCCCCGATAATCAACAAATTGCCAGCGGGGGACGGGATGGAACGATTAAATTATGGGGAAGAAACGGCGAACTTCTGCACACGTTGCGGGGTCATCAAGATTCGGTTTGGAGTGTTAATTATAGTTCCGACGGTCAAACTTTAATTAGCGCCAGTCGAGACGAAACCGCCAAACTTTGGAGTCGCGATGGAAAATTATTAAAAACTTTGCGGGGTCATCAAGCTTGGGTTGTTGACGCAGTTTTTTGTCCGAATTCGCGAGAAATTGCAACGGCGAGTTGGGATGGTACTGTGAAACTTTGGACGCTAGAAGGGAAGCTAATAAAAACGCTTACGGGTCACACGGGAGGGGTTTTTGATATTAGTTTTAGTCCCGATAATAGCGTGTTTGCAACCGCAGGACGGGATGGTACTGTTAAACTTTGGACTCCTGATGGTCGCCTGATTCGCACGCTTAAAGGTCATCAAGATTGGGTGTTTACGGTGAGTTTTTCTCCTGATGGTAAAACCATCGCCAGTGGAAGTCGAAATGGTGAGGTAAAATTGTGGAGTCGCGAGGGGGAATTATTAAAAAGATTTTCCGCCCACGAAGCGGCTATTTTTCGAGTTCGTTTTACGCCGGATAGCCAAACTTTGGCAACGGCGAGTTGGGATACAACGGTTAAATTGTGGAATTTGGATGGTGAAGAACTTCCGATTCAATTGAAACATAATGATGCGGTTTGGGGATTAAGTTTAAGTGAGGATGGAATATTGGCAACGGGAGGGGAAGACCGGACGGTAAAATTGTGGCAAATTGAAAGTAATCGGGTTCAAATTCTGCGAAGCGATGATACCGCAGTTAGGAGTGTTGAGTTGAGTCAAGATGATAAAATATTGGCAACGGCAAGCATGGATATGACGGTAAAATTGTGGAGTCGCACGGGTCGAAGGTTGCGAACTTTGCGGAATTTTGATTCGACGGTTAGAAGCGTGAGTTTTAGTCCGGACGGTTCAATGTTGGCGACGGCAACCTGGGGAAAAACGGTTAAACTTTGGAGTATTGACGGAGAAGAATTGCGCCAGTTTGAAGGACATCAGGCGGCGGTTTGGGATGTGGTTTTTAGTCCAAAAGGTGATAAAATAGCATCGGTTGGGGAAGATAAAACTGTTAAAATCTGGAGTATTGAAGGGGAATTACTGAAAACTTTGACCGGACATCAAGCGGGGGTTTTTACTGTTAGTTTTAGTCCGAATTCTCAGTTTTTGGTTTCGGGAAGCGAAGACAAAACTGTTAAACTTTGGACGGTGAACGGCGAACTTTTACAAACGTTTTCGGGTCATTCCGATTGGGTGATTGGGGTGAATTTTAGCCCCGACAGTCGCGAGGTCATTTCGGTTTCCCAAGATGGCACGGTCAAACGGTGGAATTTGGCGGGTGAGGAATTAAGTTCTTTTCAAACTTTTGACGGTTTAATTACCGGGGTTGGCTTCAGTCCGAATGGCGAAAAAATTGCTTTGGCTTATCGCGATGGTATGGTAAAATTGTGGAGTTTAACGGGGGAAAAATTGCAAATTTTGCGGGGTCATATGTCGGCGGTTCGGGATGTTAATTTTAGCCGCGACGGTCAAACTTTGGTGTCGTCGGATGCCAGCGGACAGGTGATTTTTTGGAATTTAAAAGTTGATTTAACTGTAGAAGAATTGATCGCCCAGGGGTGCGATTGGGTCGGGGATTACCTGCAAACCAACCCCAACGTGTCGGTTCGGGATTTTGAATTTTGCGAAGAATATTAATCCGACGTCAAGATCCGATCTTTTCCGATCTTTTCCGACAGACATCGCCAAAAGTTGCGCTTAGGCTGTTATACAGAGTGGTACATCTGAAATCGCCATGAACAATCAGGCAAAGACAAAAGCGCAACTTCTCGATGAACTCGTCGCCCTGCGTCAATCTCTAGCCCAGTTGGAAGCGTTGGAAAGCCAGCTTCAGCGCAGAATCGGGGAAGTTTATCGGATGGTCGGAAGCGAAGCGACTGAAGCCAACTGCCAGGGTTTGCAATCCCGTTTACCGCAGCCGTCGGTTTTGAGTCCCGTTTCGGCAGACTCTAGCCTTGCATTCCCCATTTCATCGGTTCACGTTCGGGGAGAAGGCACACCGAGAGCCATCATCTCACTTGACAAGAATTTACCACAAAATCCCCAAAAAAGTCAAGAACATTCAATTTTTGCCTTTCCAAAGCATCAGCAACTGAACCCAATCTTTGAATTTATCGAAGCAAATTTTCATCGGTCTATCAGCTTGAATAAAATTGCCAAAACCTTCAACTATTCGGCGGCTTACCTCACCAGTTTGGTCCGTCGGTTAACGGGAAAAACGCTTTATCAGTGGATAGTTCAACGGCGAATGTTTCAGGCGCGTTATTTGTTAATTTCCAGTAATTGGTCGGTTCGGAAAATTGGGGAAGCCGTCGGCTATTCCGACCCCGGACATTTTATTAAACAGTTTACCCAATTCCATCATCAATCCCCTCAAAGTTGGAGAAATAGTCATCGGTACTCCGGCTTTTAAAGCCGGAGCCTGCGATGACTCGATTCCCGAGTCAGCATCAAGCGGCATCTTAAACCGAAAATCTCTCATTTCAATCGTTACTACAAACCTTAAAGGAGTTTACCATGAATTCAGCCAATTCTAGCCAAAAAATCACATTAGTTTTAGCCGGACGCTATAAAATCAAGCCCGAAAAACGAGAACGATTTTTAGAACTCGCCAAACCCGGACTCGAACAAAGCCCCAAAGAACCCGGAAATATTAGCTACTTCCTTTACGAAGATATTGAAGATTCAAATTGCTTTCTCTATTTTGAAGAATGGCAAGACCGAGAAGCCCTAAAAGAACATCTTCAACAACCTTATATTACCCCGCTAATCAAAGAAATATCCGAGTTATTAGCCGAAGATGCGGATGTCAGAATTTATGATATCGAGAAATTGACCTACGGACTTTAATTCACTTCAACTCAATCAATCCCCTACTTCAAGCTATGCTAAATCTAGTTGACCTTTTTGACGAAAACTTTTACTTAGAAACAAATCCAGATGTCGATGATGCTTTAAGTCGGGGTATTATTTCAAATAGCCTAGACCACTATCTCCGGTTTGGTCAAATTGAAGGACGAAACCCCAGTTTATTCTTCGATCATCAATTTTATTTGGAGACAAATCCCGGCGTTGCTGAAGCGGTTGAACAAGGTCTATTAACCGCAGTTGAACACTTTATCCAATTCGGTCAGTTTGAAAGACGAGATCCCAATTCCCAGTTTAATACTACAACTTATTTGCTGGAAAATCAAGACCTTGCCGAAGCACTTGAAAATAATTTAGACCTGACTCCCTTTCAGCATTTTGTTGAATTTGGCATTGATGAAGGTCGGACTTTTGCTCAAGATTTTATCGGAACTCAATTTGATATTGTTGTTACCAGTGCCGCCAACAATGGTAATAGTGCGGCGTTGCGGTTTGACGGGCTAACCGGGCGATTTATTGGAGAATTTCCCATTGGAGGAGGACTTACAGATCCCCGAGATATCGTGTTAGAACCTCCCGACCAATCAACGGTTTTAATTAATAGCGGCGACGATAATGTTTTGCGGTTTCAAGCGAGTGACGGCACTTTTATTAACAGCTTTATTGAGTTTCCCAACTTAAACGGCGGAGGTGCAGTTTTCGGACCTGATGAAAATTATTATGTTGGTGCGCGATCGCTGGGAGCTATTTTACGATTTAACGGAGAAACGGGGGAATTTATTGATGAGTTTATCCCCTCGGAGGCCGTTGATTTTCCCCGGGGTTTCGTGTTTGGTTTGGACGGAAATTTTTATTTGGGAAATGGTGCAGATCCCGCAACGGGAACCGGGGGCGGTTCAATTAATCAATATGATGGTTTGACCGGAGAGTTAATCAATTCTAACTTTGTAAATGACCCCGAACTTAGTCCTTTGGATGTGATTAATGGGTTGGATGGCAATCTTTACGTTAGCAGTGAATTTCCCTTTGGAAGTGATGAGGCAACCGGAACTGTTCGGGTTTATGATATTGACGATGGAACGTTATTAAATGTGCTAAATGCGGGAGTTGATGAACGGGGAGAAGTGTTATTAGCAGCACCGAGAGGAATAGGTTTTGGTCCCGATAATCATCTCTATGTTAGCAGTACCGGAACCGGAAGTTTAGTTCGTTTTGATGGGACAACGGGAGAGTTTATTGATGTTTTTATTGAATTTCCAAATTTGAATGGTCAGGCGTTAAATTTTGTACCCAGCATCGACTAAACTTTTGCCTATCTTCTGCTGTAAAAGGGACAAGCATTCTATTCGCTTGTCTTTTTTTGCTTCAACATCAAAACTTTTTCCACCGCGACTTAAACTTTTTCCATTGGCATCTCTAAATTCAGGGAATATTCTAGAAATATAAACGCGAGGACAATTAAAATGATGCGAGTTAACTACTACAAAGAACTATCGGCAGACTATTCTAGACCCGGATTAATTTCCGAAGACATGAAACGGCAACTCATCGAACTCGGCGAGAAAATTGTTAGCAAGAAAGAAGCCACCTTACCCGAAATTAATGAAGATTACACCCTCGAACAAATCGAGAAAGAAAATAAAGAATGGTGGCCGAGTCACTGCGAAGCTTTGAGACAGGGACGGGGCGATATTCTCACCGGTGAATATCGAGAAGATCTGGTTTATTTTTGTCAAGACGGTCCCTATAGAGGCTTGGAACAACAACAAGAACGGGAACAACATTGGTGGGCGTTAATTGCTCAACCCGGCGTTACAATGGTGTGGCCTATTGTCATGTTTTACGGCGAACATACCTTTTTTGAATGGAAATGTTTGGACAACGAAACCAACGAAACTATCGCCAAAGGAAATGTAACTTGGGTTCGTCGCGGACACCGGGGAGGTTGTTATCTCAAAACCGAACAATTAACCTTTTATCGGGACGTTTTTGCTCCGGAAAATCTATTAAAACTTATCAAGGTAGCCTAACCATGACTGACAATAAAGCGTTTAAAAATGCGGTTCTCGATGACCAAAATCTGCAAGCGGGTTTGAACAGTATTAACCCCAAATTCGGAGATTTTTGTACTCGGGTTGCGGGGGAAGCTTGGGGACTTCCGTTAATTGATCAGAAAACAAAAGCCTTGATTACCATTGCGATTGATGTTGTTAATCAAGACCAAACTGGGCCGGGAAATCCCTTTGGCGCTCACGTAAATATGGCAATGCAGCAAGGCGCAACCCGCGAAGAAATTGAAGAATTATTGCTGTTTATGTGCGTTTATGCGGGGTTTAATAAAGCCGCCGGTTGTTTTGGAATGCTGAACGAAATTTTAGGTTAAACCTAACGTAGGGGCGTATGGCATACGCCCTAACAACAAAACCTCGAAAATTAGAGTTAACATTTATCAGGAGTTTTGGCAAAATGACCACAGAAAAACAAGGAAAAATAGCGGTTATTGTTGAAGAACATTTTGACGAAACCGAATATCGAAGATTCAACGAATTTTTTCCCAAAAACGGCTACGATGTCGAATATGTTTCTAACCTTTGGGGACAAAATAGCCTAACTTTTAAGGGAAACGACCACGAAGAAACCGTTACCGTCAGTATTGATTTTAACGATATTAAACCCTCCGATTATCGGGGAATTATCCTTATCGGAGGCTACGCAATGGATCGGTTGCGGTATCAAGTTCAAGTCAAACCGGGTCAAAAAAATCAATCTCCGGCGGTTGAATTTCTTCGCCAAGCCGTTCAAGAAATGGATAGAAATAATCTAAAAATCGGTACAATTTGTCATAGTTTGTGGCTGTTTTGTGCCGACCCCGAACTGATGAAAAACAGAAAAGTTACCTGCGCCCACAATATTATTTGTGATGTTGAAAATGCGGGCGCAACCATCATCTACGAAAACGGAGAAACCGCCACAACTTATATTGATGGAAACTTAATCACCGGGCGACATCCGGGCGTTGTTGAAGAATTTATGCAGGTTTTCTTACAAGAATTAAATCAGAAAGCGGCGGTTTCAGCAACTTAATAAAAATCACCGGGTAGGTTCGGCCTACCCAAACCAACACTTCAAACTACACTAACAATTGGGAGGATATTTTAACCATGAATGCGGTCAGTTTTCCAACTTCCGATTTAGTCGCAGGATACATCACCTATTTTGATTCCCAACAGGATAAATTCGGGATAAAAACATCCGATGAACGAGAAATTCACGCCAAATTGAGTCCAATGACCTACGCGAAATTGATTCAAAATTTGGATGAAGCTTATCCAGATGCAACCGGAACCCTGCGTTCAATGTTAGTCCCCGGACGCTATTTATATGCTTACGGAGTCTTTTACCCGGATAGTCCTTTATTTGATGTAAAATCTATTGTTTTTGTCGGACGAACAGCCGATGATTATATCTTTGAAAAACCCAATTGGTGGGTCGATCAAGCCCGTTCTTTGGCGAACTTTTATCTCAAAGCCCAGTTTGGAGAGGGGGAAATTAACTATCGTCGATACCGAACTTTTCTCAACCTGTCGGGAATTCGTTCCGAGGTAAATTTCAGTCAAGAAACCGATACCATTTCCCGTTTAGTCTACGGGTTTGCTAGCGCTTTTCTCTTAACCGGTGAAGATCGATTTTTGGAAGCGGCAGAAGAAGGCGTTCAATATCTGCGAGAACACATGAGGTTTCTCGACCTAGATAATAAAATTGTTTATTGGTATCATGGAATTGACGTTCAAGGCGAGCGAGAATTTAAAATTTTCACCTCAGAATTTGGGGATGATTACGATGCAATTCCCGCCTACGAACAAATTTATGCTTTAGCCGGTCCCGTCCAAACTTATCGCATCACCGGCGACCCGCAAATTCGAGAAGATGCAGAATTAACCATTAAACTCTTTGATGATTTCTTCCTCGATAAAAGCGAATATGGCGGTTATTTTTCGCACTTAGATCCGGTAACGTTAGACCCGAAAAGTGAGGCTTTGGGACGAAATAAAGGCACGAAAAATTGGAACTCCGTTGGCGATCATGCTCCCGCTTATTTGATTAACCTTTGGTTGGCGACGGGCGAACCCAAATATGCGAAAATGTTGGAGTATACTTTCGATACAATTGTCAAAAGATTTCCCGATTACGAACATAGTCCGTTTGTGCAAGAACGATTTTTTGAAGACTGGTCTCACGATACAACTTGGGGATGGCAACAAAATCGGGCGGTTGTCGGTCACAACCTCAAAATTGCCTGGAATTTAATGCGAATGAATTCCCTCAAAGACAAAGATGAATATGTCGAATTGGCGACAAAAATTGCTGAAATAATGCCCGAAGTCGGAAGCGATCGCCAGCGGGGGGGTTGGTACGATGTTGTTGAAAGAATCTTAGAAAAAGGCGAAAAATATCATCGTTTTGTTTGGCACGACCGCAAAGCTTGGTGGCAACAAGAACAGTCAATTCTTGCTTACTATATTTTAGCAGGAATCTTGAAAAAATCAAGCTATCATCGCCATGCCCGAGAAGCCGCAGCCTTCTACAATGCTTGGTTTTTAGATGTGGAAGATGGGGGCGTTTATTTCAACGTTTTAGCCAATGGAATCCCGTTTTTAGCCAGCGGAAATGAACGGGGGAAAGGGTCACATTCCATGAGCGGTTATCACTCCATTGAACTGTGCTATTTGGCTGCGGTTTACACCAATTTACTCGTGACTAAACAGCCGATGAACTTCTATTTCCAACCCATTCCCGGCGGATTTACTGATAATATCTTGCGCGTTTCACCGGATATTCTTCCCACGGGTAGCATTAAAATTGGTTCGGTCGAAATAGACGGAGAACCCCACACCGATTTTGATGCCTATAACCTCACCGTTAAACTTCCCAAAACCAAAGAACGGGTCAAAGTAAAAGTGCAAATTGTTCCCAACTAAAACCCCAAACAAGAGAAACTAACCATGAACATTAACACCCAACAAATAGACGCGGTAAACGTTATCGAATTGGCGGGAGATATTGACACCAAAACCGCCCCCGATATCACTCAAAACGTTCTGTCTTTAGTCAAGCCAGAAAGCAAACTATTAATTGATATGAGTCGGGTTGAATATATGTCCAGTGCAGGCTTAAGAATGTTGCTGTCTTTGTACCGAACTGCAACCGCAAAAGATGCCAAAATTGCCATCGTCGGACTGTCGGAAGACCTGCAAGATACCATGTCAATCACCGGATTTCTGGACTTTTTTAAAACCTTTGACAGCGTAGAAGCGGGAATCAAAGCGTTAAAATAATCATCCAAAAACCATGATTAACACCACAAACGAAAGCCAACAGATGAAGATTGAACGCATCGATATTCATCCCACCCATACTTACAATAACTTTAAACTGCGACGGGGAAAACCCTTTCCCTTTGGCGTGACTTTAGTACCCGGAGGCGTGAATTTCTCTATTTTTTCCTCCCACGCCACCGCCTGCACATTAGTTTTATTTGAAAAACACGGCGTCGAACCCTTCGCAGAAATTCCCTTTCCCGAAGAATTTAGAATCGGTCATGTTTACAGCATGGTTGTCTTTGATTTAGACTATGAAAATCTGGAGTATGGCTATCGGATGGACGGGCCGTTTAACCCCCAAGAATGTCACTGGTTTAACAAACAGAAAATCCTTCTCGATCCTTATGCCAAAATAATCGGAGGTCGCGATATTTGGGGAACTCCTCCTAACTGGGATGATCTCTACCATCACCGGGCGAGAATTGCCTTTGATGATTTTGACTGGGAAGATGATAGACCCCTAGAAATTCCCGCAGAAGATTTAATTATTTATGAAGCCCATGTTCGCGGCTTTACCTGCCATCCGTCTTCGGGTGTCAAAGAGAAACATCGGGGAACTTTTGCGGGAATTCGGGATAAAATTCCCTATCTCAAAGAACTCGGAATAAACGCCATTGAACTGATGCCAATTTATGAGTTTGATGAGTTTGAAAATTCCCGCCCCCACCCCGAAACCGGCGAGATGCTGATGAATTATTGGGGCTATAGTACCGTCGGTTTTTTCGCGCCTAAAGCCGGTTATGCCGCAACGGGTCGGTTGGGAATGCAGGTGGATGAGTTCAAAAGTTTGGTGAAAGAACTGCACAAAAATGGTATCGAAGTTATTCTCGATGTTGTCTTCAACCATACCGCAGAAGGGAACGAAAAAGGCCCCTATATTTCCTACCGGGGACTCGATAACAAAACCTACTATATGTTAACGCCGGAGGGATATTATTTTAACTTTAGCGGGTGCGGAAATACACTAAATTGTAACAATCCAATTGTCAGAAATATGGTGTTAGATTGCCTGCGATATTGGGCGAGTGAATATCATATTGATGGGTTTAGATTTGATTTGGCTTCTATTCTCGGACGAGATCCTTGGGGTGCGCCGCTAACGAATCCCCCGCTATTAGAAACTCTGGCATTTGATCCGATTTTGGCTAAGTGTAAATTGATCGCCGAAGCCTGGGATGCGGGGGGATTATATCAAGTTGGATCGTTTCCCGCTTTTGGGCGCTGGGCGGAGTGGAATGGCAAATATCGCGACTGCATTCGTAAGTTTTTAAAAGGCGATTCTGGCATTGTTGGAGAGATGGCGCAACGCTTACAAGGTTCTCCCGATCTCTACGCTTTTGCAGGTCGAAGTCCGGCGACTTCAATTAATTTTATTACCTGTCACGATGGCTTCACTTTGGCGGATTTGGTTTCTTACAATTCCAAACATAACTATGCCAACGGCGAGTACAATAACGATGGCGCAAATGATAATTATAGCTGGAATTGTGGGGCGGAAGGTTGGACGGAAAACGACGAAATTAATCAACTCAGACGGCGAAAAATGCGAAATGCGATTGCAATTTTGCTCGTCAGTCAGGGAACGCCAATGTTATTGATGGGAGATGAAATCGGACGTTCTCAAAATGGCAACAATAACACCTATTGCCACGACAACGAACTCAGTTGGATGAATTGGAATTTGCTAGAATCAAATTCGAGCTTGTTTCAATTTGTCAAAAATTGCATTGCTTTTCGCCACAAACACCCGGTTTTGAGAAATCGCCACCATTTCCAAAATCAAGATTATCTCGGTAGCGGCTACGCGGATATTACCTGGCACGGCACCCAAGCTTGGAATGCGGACTGGTCAAATGAAAGCCGTATTTTAGCCTTTATGCTGTGCGGAAAACACGCCAGACGGGGAAGCGTTGAAGATAGCGATATTTATGTTGCGATGAATATGCACTGGGAAAGCCATTGGTTTGAACTTCCCCAACTTCCCGCACATAAAAAATGGTGTGTTTTTGTCAATACCGGATGTCAGCCTCCGCAAGATTCTTGGGAACCCGGAACCGAACCGAAACTAGAAAATCAATCGGGATTATTGGTCGGCGATCGCAGTGTTGTCATTCTCGTTTCTCGGTAATTTTTACCTCGATTTTACCCCGATTTACCCTCTATTTTACCTCAAAATTATCAGCTTTGCAACCCTAAAACCAGGAGAAAACTATGGCTTTCACAGCAACTCTAGAAACCCTTGAAACCTCGGCAAAAATTACCCTATCGGGAGAACTTGACGCCAATGCAGCCCCGGAATTTAAAGCCAAAATTGAAGAAGCCGCCTGTCAAAATCTGCAACGGTTAGTTTTGGTGATGAAAGATTTGGAATATATGGCAAGTGCGGGGCTGAGAGTCCTAATTTTTGCAAAACAAAAAATGGGGAAAACGGTTGATATTTATCTCGTTGGGGTTCAAGATAGCGTCAAAGAAACCCTGGAAAAAACTGGATTTCATCACAGTGTTATTCTGTTGGATGAAGACGAAACCGACAAACTAGAATCCGCCTAAATTTCCCCACAAACAACGGAGTTGAAGACGTTCTTCCCCGGAGCGTCTTCAGCCCAAATTCATTCATCAAAATTTCAAGCTTTATCTAGCTAATTTTAGCCAATTCAAAATGGAACCTCTAGTCGTCCCCGGAACTTTAGAATATCTTGATAAAATTGCTCAATATGTTCTCTGCGCCTCCAAACGTGCGAACTTGGGAAAAAAAGCCTCAAAACTTCGTCTCGCCGTTGATGAAATTGCCACCAATATTATCCTTCACGGCTACCAAAATGGAAACCAAGAAGGAACGATTAAAATTAGGGCAAATATTGACGAACACACCTTAACTATTTATCTCGAAGATACGGGAACTCCTTTCGATCCAACCGCTCATCAGCATCCCGAAAACTTAGATAAACCCTTAGAAGAACGTGCTTTGGGTGGACTGGGAATTTATCTGGCTCGCGAAAACGTCGATGAATTTCTCTATCAGCGAATTCATCATACCAATCGAAATATTTTTGTGATGAATCGACCCCAATAATCAACCCGCTATCAACCCTAATTCTAGCATAAATTAATCGAAAATGTTCAGATATTTTTCTCTATCCCAAGCCCGTTTATCTCGCCGAGTTGTCATGGTTGTCTTTGCGAGTATTGTCGTTATTGAAGGGATTGTACTCATTCCCTCCGTTATTCGCCGCAGACAAGAATTTTTCAATCAAATTGAAGAAGTTTCGGCGGGACAGGTTAAAGTTCTCATCCGAACTATTCCCCCCAACGATTCCGAATCAAAATTTTTTAGGCGTATTAAAACTCTAGAAGATCAACCGATTAACTTGATGGGAAAACTGACCCATCGAATTGTCGGAGGCGTACTTTATCAAGCTTCCACCGGGAAACTTATTGGCAGTTTTGGAGAAAAACCCAAGCTATCTTACACCCAAGTCAGTCAACAAGAACCCATCATGTTGTTCGATGGCGATCGCTTTGATGCGGCTTGGACTCCGAGTAGCATGATGCAAGATTATATCCTGATCTTTCGTCACGATGTTTCGACCGTCGATCAAGAATTAAGTGCTTTTATTTTGCGAATTGTCGGGCTAGTTTTAATTATCTCTCTGTTTGTCACCCTCGGCGTTTGGATCGCTTTAAATCCCCTAGTCATTACCCCAATTTTAGACCTGAGAAAAGATTTAATTAAAGCCGGTGATGCCATCAAAAAAGACCTCGATCCGCCAGATTTTTGTTCGATGAAAAATAACCGCCCGGACGAGTTGGGAGATGTAATTCTTGATTTTCATCTCATGTTTCATAAAATCACAGAAGCCATCAGCGATCGCAAAAAAGCAGAAGCCGCACTCCAAGAAAGTTTAACTCAAGTTGAGGCTTATTCCCAAGCCTTAAATAAAGAACTCGAAAAAGGTCGAGAAATTCAAAGAAACTTCCTCCCACCCGAACTTTTGCAGAAATCTGGATGGGAAATTGCCGCCTTTTTTCAACCCGCCCGACAAGTCGCCGGAGACTTTTATGATGTGTTTGAACTTTCTGAAGGTTCTGTCGGTTTGGTGATTGCCGATGTCTGCGATAAAGGCGTCGGGGCGGCGTTATTTATGGCTTTATTCCGGAGTTTAATTAGAATATTTTCAGCCCAAACAAAACTCAGAGGTTCTTCCTCAAAAATTCTCGACGATCATCAACCCCTTAACGGTTGGATTGGCGAATCAACCTCGATGAATTTGGCTCATTTAAACGCACTGCAAGCGGTTTGTTTAGCCAATAATTATGTTGCAGAATATCACGGGGATTTGGGAATGTTTGCCACCCTTTTCTTTGGGGTTTTATGCCCCACTACAGGTTTATTAACGTATATCAATGCCGGACACGAACCCCTGTATATTCTCAATTCAAAAGCCGGAATTCGAGAGTCGCTCACCTCAACCGGGCCGGCTGTTGGGATGTTGCCCGATATGAAATTTAATCTCGCTCAAACTTACATTAAACCGGGGGAAATTTTAATCGGATATACCGATGGCGTTCCCGAAGCCAGAGCGGTAGATGGTTCATTTTTCACCGGAGAAAAGTTGCTCTCAATTTTGCAAAAAAACAATAATTCTGCCGAAAATTTGGTACAATCTATCTGCGAACAAGTTCAAAAGCATACGGGTCTTGCCGAACAGTTTGACGATATTACAATGTTAGCCATTCGACGAATTCTCTAATTTACAAACGGAAGAAGTAACCGTGAATCTTTTGAATATTGATAGCCTTCCCCCAGATTTAAAAAATGCGGTAAAAGTCAAAAAATTAGTTGGCGAACAGAAACTTTTTTGGCAGGGAAATTCCGCATCTTTCTTCTTTGTTGTTCAAACTGGACGCTTCAAAGTTATTCGGTTTAGCAATCCCAATCATGGCATTTTGCTGAATTTCGCCAAAGCCGGCGATTGTTTGGGTGAAACCGCTCTATTTTCCGAAGTTTATTCTTGTACGGCAATTTCAGAAATAACTTCTGAAGTTATTATTTATCCCAAAACGCTATTATTATCCAGCTTGCACGATTATCCAGTTTTATTCGAGAATTTAACTAAGATGTTGATCAAAAAAAATCATCATCTGAAATTACGTTTGGAGTTGCAAAATATTCGCTCTGCTCATCAACGCTTGCTCAAATACTTGCACGATCTAGCCCAATCCAATAACTCTAAAGTTATAACCTTTGATCAACCTTTGAAAGAAATCGCTGCCGAGTTGGGCTTTACCCCAGAAACGCTATCAAGAGCTTTATTGCGATTGGAAGCGGAAGGACTAATTACCCGTTCAAAGAATACGATAACCCTACAAAATTTTTTCGTTGCTTGATCTAAATCAAGCCATTTTGGTAGGAAAAAACACGACATATTTTTCAATAAAGCTGTAAACTATTCACTGACAGGATGAACGATGAAACCTCCTGAAATTTATTGGATAACCATTGGGTGCAAACAACCATTATTCATAAGCAACATGAAATCTAAAGCGACTTCCATTTACCTTAATTCTCTCAAAACATCTCTGCTAACACTGGCGATCGCTGTCAGTTCCACCGTTTGGGCATCTGCTACCACCGCAGCAACTCTCAAAGTAACAATTGAGAATATTAGCCCCGAAGAAGGTGTATTTTTCTCGCGAACTTGGGTTGGTTTTCACGATGGCAATTTTGACATTTTTAATGATGGCGAAACGGCACCCGAATTATTAGAACGCTTGGCAGAAGATGCCATTACAGAACCCACAGGTTCCTTCCAAAATACTCTCAGCAGCGCTTTTTTAGACAGCGGTACGGTCGGAACTGAAGGCACAATTTTGGGTTTAACCGGCTCTTTTAGTGACTTTTTTCCCGGCGATCGCGTATCTTCAACCTTTCAAATTGATGATCCGACAGCAAGCCGTTATTTTAGCTATGGGGCGATGATTCTCCCCAGTAATGATGCTTTTTTTGGCAACGAAAATCCCTTTGCGGTTGAAATTTTTGATGAGGAAGGTAACTTTTTGGGAGCCGACTTCATCATAACAGGCGCTCAAATTGGAGATGCGGGAACCGAAGTCAATGACGAAGTTCCTGAAAATACCGCAGCACTCGCCCAAGCCGCACCGAACACCGGAATTGATGAAAATGGAGTCGTTTCACCTCATCCGGGTTTTATTCCGGGGGGTAATATTTTAACTGCATTTCCTAACGCAGATTTTACTCAGCCGAACTATCAACTGGCCCGCATTAAAATTGAAAAAGTTCCCGAACCGGCTACCGGCGTCGGTTTGTTGGCTTTGGGGAGTTTATTCCTTCTCAAAAAGAAGCGATCTTCGCTGAAAAATCGCCAATTCTAAACTTTCGATAAAACCTCGAAATTAAAAGAATATTTTTTTCGGGATAGATTTTACAAGAGTCGCCGTCTCATTAATTTGAGAGGCGATTTTTTGATCATCGAACTAACTTACACCCCAAAAGTATACCAACGGTAACATCGGAGTAGATTTGAAAACCCAATCTTTGATAAAATTTATAAATTTTCCCCAACCCATCTACAAAATTTCCATTGCTTTTTAACGCAAAACGTTCTACAATTTAAAAAAGCGCAAAACTTCATTTAAACGTTCTCGCTGACCCTTTCCAACCCTCTCCAATTGTACCCTCAAACCTTCAAGCGAACTATGTTTAACAAAAGTCGATTGCCCAGACGAGAATTTATAAAACTGGCCGTTGCTTCGGGACTTTCCACTTATTTTTTAAGCTCCTGTCGCCGGAACCAACAAACGGCAAACCAGCCAACAAATGCCGATTTAATTGTAATGAATGGTCGCATCGCCACCCAAGATGAAAATCGTTCTTTTGTTGAAGCCCTAGCGATCGCGAACGGTCGATTTATTGCCACCGGAACCGACAAAGAAATCATCGCTTACAAAGGCGACAATACCCAAATTATCGATCTCGGGGGAAGAACCGCCATTCCCGGCATCAACGACACCCACACCCACCTGATTCGCGGCGGCCTCAACTATAATATGGAATTGCGGTGGGATGGGGTACCGTCACTCGCCGATGCCCTGCGAATGCTCAAAGAACAGGCGGCACGCACCCCGGCGCCCCAGTGGGTGCGGGTGATCGGCGGATGGTCAGAATTTCAATTTGCCGAACGCCGGATGCCCACCCTCGAAGAAATTAACGCCGTTTCCCCCGACGTTCCCGTTTTCGTCCTCCACCTCTACGATCGCGCCCTCCTCAACCGGGCCGCAGTCCGGGCCTTGGGCTTCACCAAAAACACCCCCGAACCCCCAGGCGCCACCATTCAACGCGATCGCAACGGCAACCCCACAGGCCTCCTGATCGCCCAACCCAACGCCGGCATTCTCTACGCCAGCATCGCCCGGGGACCGCTTCTCAGCCCGGAAGATCAGATCAACTCCTCCCGCCAATATATGCGAGAAATGAACCGCCTGGGCATTACCAGCGTCATCGATGCGGGGGGCGGCGGCCAAAATTTCCCCGACGATTATCAAATTATTGAACAACTCCACAGTCAGGGTTTGCTGACGGTTCGCATTGCTTACAACCTGTTCACCCAGCGGCCCGGGCAGGAACTCGAAGACTTTGAACGGTGGGTTAAAATCACCAAACCCGGCCAGGGTGACGACTTTTATCGCAACAACGGCGCCGGGGAAATGTTGGTGTATTCGGCGGCCGATTTTGAAGACTTTACCGAACCCCGTCCCGACCTGCCGCAGACGATGGAAGAAGACCTAAAAAAAGTAATTGGTTTGTTGGCAGAAAATCAGTGGCCGTTTCGTCTTCATGCCACCTACGATGAATCAATTACTCGATTTTTGAATGTGATTGAGTCCGTAAATCGAGAGATTCCCCTAACCGGAATTCACTGGTTATTAGACCACTGCGAAACCATTTCCGATGCAAATTTAGAACGAATTAAAACCTTGGGGGGCGGAATAGCCGTTCAACACCGGATGGCATTTCAAGGGGAAAATTTCCTCAAACGTTACGGAAAAGAAGCCGCCGAACGCACCCCGCCCATTCAGAAAATGTTGGAGATGGAAATACCCGTCGGTGCGGGAACGGACGGCACCCGAGTCGCCAGTTATAATCCCTGGGTGGGTTTGTATTGGTTGGTAAGCGGGAAAACCGTTGGCGGAACACCATTGTATTCCGAAAACAACCGGTTTGACCGCATGGAAGCGTTAAGATTGTATACCGCAAATGCGGATTGGTTCACCTCAACTGTTGGCGAAAAAGGGGCAATTGTTCCCGGTCAATTGGCAGATTTGGCGGTTCTTTCGGCCGATTATTTCTCGATTCCAGAAGAAGAAATTCGCGGATTACAATCGGTTTTAACAATTGTTGGCGGTCAGACCGTTTATGCAGATCAAGAGTTTAGTAATTTGGCGCCTCCTCCGTTACCCGTGAGTCCGGATTGGTCTCCGGTTGCTTATTACGGGGGCGAACACTATTCCCAACAAAAATCAAAACAAATCTCGTTATCGACCCATGTTGGTTGTTGTCTTCCCGCCAGTTTAAACAGTAAAATTAGCAATAATTTATCCGCGTCGTTATTGAACTCAGCCAGTGGTTTTTCTGGATGGATCGGCGGTATGGGTTGCGGTTGTTTTATCTAGGGTTTGCTGAAAAAGTCTTTTAGTAGGGGTAGGAGTCAGGAGTCACCGAGTCAGGAGTCACCGAGTCAGGAGGAATGGGAAATTTAGAGAAGATAGGAGTAAGAATTGTTCCTCAATTTTTCTGTCTTTGTCTCCCCAAAATACTAAATTTTTGAACCCTACTGACCTAAAAGCTTGCACTTTTTCAAGACCTAAAAATGCTGAAACTTTTACCGGAAAAGGATTTGAGATTTAATCAGCAAACCCTATCTAAAAAAAGGTTCTTCCGGACAAGTTCAGCCAAACTGTTAGCAAAAACGATTCTAAAATCTAGTTCTCGTAGACCAACATGGTTATCGCTTCTTGTGGTGATAAAAGTTATCTGATCAGAACCCTTGGAGAATTACAACCCCGAAAAGCTTGACAAAGCGCAGTTCGACGACATAAAGCGTGGTTTCGACGACACGAATCTGTTACCGATGACAAATAATGTGTTAATGTACAGAAATTTTTTGACTTCAATGCCGTAGATTCGGTTAACCGAACTAATATTTCGTATTAACCGTACCTGTCTTGGGGTGGGTCGGAAGTCTGATTCGGCAGTAGTGGTTGAGGTTTTCCCGCGCAGGATTGGCGATCGCGTTACCGAAAGCCGGGGGTCAAGCCGCGCCTCCCTTCAACTCCATCCTCGATAAAAGGATGAAATAGATATTTTTATTGTTTAAGTTGATTGATAACGGTTTGAAATGTTGTAGCTAATCTTTCTTGAGGCATGGCACTAAGTATATGTTGTTCTTGTTGAATAAGAAATTGTTTAAACTCTCGATTCTAGCGACCTGCGCCCGAAATTTAGTTTCAGATAAAAATCATGGCGAGATTAAAGGAACCACTTCTTGGTTTCCTGCACCACCCAAGTTTGAAGATTGGGAAAATAAAAGTGAGGATTAACAACATTGCCGAATCAAAGTTATTTTGATTTTAGAATAGGTGTGAGATGCTCTGGTATCCCCTCCATCTGAATCGCAATACAACCCAGTTTATAAGCAAATTCAATTGATTCTCCTGCACCCAAAGCATCATAAAAAGCAATTGCAAACTCTATTGCTGCTCGATCACCGATCGCCTTTTTCATACCAATCGCGTAAGGAATATGTTGAGTAATCGCCTTGGCTTGTGCTTCAGAATAACACGCATTTAAAATCACACATTCTACCGAGTTTGCAAATAATCTAAATAATGCTGCCAAAGCATCTGTACTAATGAGTTTTGCTTCCCCTTTTTCATCTTCTAAGTACAAACCTTCCTCGACATCAAAAGAACTATATTGTTGCGTTTCTGCTTTCCCTTCACCATGTCCGGAAAAGTGAATAATTTGCGGTTTAAGATCGAGTAAAGCACGCTGCATATCTCTGGAACGGACGGCCTATCTCGTTTCTAAAATAAAGCGATCGCGCTGTTTAGCACGTTGTAATCCGGTTTCAATTTCCCGCACCTCTTCATCCAGGCGTAATCTATGGGTAGACTTGGGATTAGCCGTCAGAAGAAGAATCGTTCTCTTGGGTTGATTTGCGGTTAAATCAGAAGAGTTTTCATTTTCTCGTTGTTGAGTAGATTCATTATAGTTAATCGTACCCGAACCCACCAGGTTTGTAATCGGACTCCCCGATATATGAAAAGTGTTCGGCGTGGAATCTGAATTCGCTTGTGACATATCGGTTGGGTTGTCTCTCTATCTAAAATTATTGAGTCAAGAGCGAAGGAAATTTTAAATATTATTATACACCTAGTTTATAAATTTTACAAAAAAACTTTTTGTTTGGCTTCATTGAGTACGAATTCTGATATTTTATAATTTAATTGCATTTCCTTTCACGACATGGGTCGAGTCATCGTTATTCGTAGCGTGCTTCTAATATGAGTTCGAGTTCTAGATATTCTTCAATTGTGTAGATTTTCTTCTCATATCATCTCACTAAATTCATCTGGTTTACCAACGTCAAATCTATAGGGAAAGTTCAAAAATAGATCCTTTAAAGCTTTGCCTGAAATAGAAATTAGACATGAAAAACTATCAGGTAACAATGCTCCTGCTACAATTTCCCCGTCTATGAAACTTTGAATTTATCCGTTATAAAAACTTACAAATTTTTCCAGTTCATCTTGACGTTGAGATTGCACATCGTCCCAAGATTGATAGGTCATATCACGTTTATTTATCCACCTATTAACTCTTTCAGTAAATTTATCGTCACTTTCATGATCTTTTCGCTTCGGACGATCAGGCAACTTTGATTCAGTTCCCACACAAGCAATTCCTATATCAACTGTATAAATTTGGTTATCTTTGACTTGTTCCCAGTGAGACCAAAGTTCAGGAGAAAGAATCAACTCTGGTTTCTTAATACCATCAATTATTTCCCATATTCCAGCAACTCCACCACTTCTCTTTTCTTCTTCGATAAATTTCTCTATTTTTTTCTGTAATTCACTAAGCTCTAAATCTACTGAAGCACCAATAATATACCCATTTTCTAATTCAGCAATTAACTCTATTCCATAACCCTTAAGTTTATCTGAATCAACAGTAGTAGGATCTATTTGCAAGATAAGTCGCCGTGAATTATCTGGCAATTTAGGTTTTTCTTCCTCTTCTCTTTTCTCATCAATATCTTGCCATTCAGATACCCTAGAAAATACTTCACCCTGAAGCTTTTTACCATGACCTTGGCGATCGCCACGATTAGCAGATGTTTTGGGATTTTGTTTTCTAGAACCTGATTTTGCTGGCACAGCAGATCCTGTTGTTGTTAACCGAAGCTGAACATGAGGAAATTTTTGAGATTGTCTTTCTACCATTTAACGTTATGTATTCAAAAATTAACTGGTGTAAGCTTTGATTTCTTCAATAGCGTCTTCTAAATGTTCTTGAATGACTAATTCTTCCCTTTCAAGTATAGCTCTCTTAGCCGCATCTTGAGCCACCTTAACAGCTTGATCAGCAGAAAAATTATTCATCTGCTTAGTAATAACAGTCCAGTTAACAGAGCCAACTTCTTCACTACCCGCTTAATCTCTCCAACTTCCTGAGTATCTTCCCGTGATTTGGCAATCGAGTCACATTCATCTAAAAATAATAAGCACGGACTTTCATTGGCTTTATCAAACACCAACCTTAAATTACTTGCAGTTTCACCTAAGTATGATGATACCATTGCATCAAAACGAACTTTAACTAAAGGTAAACCCAAGTTCCATGCTAAACGTTCAGCTCCCAGATTTTTTCCACAACCCGGCGGGCCATATAAAAGTATTTTCTGTCTGTAGCGTAACCCGTAATCAGCTAGTCTATCTCTAGCAACATACTCTTTTTCTATTCGGTGAAAGCGTTTTTCTATATCCAAAGGTAGCACCATATGATGTCGCAGCCTTTCCCTTGGTATAATTGTTACTAAAGGAGAATTGAACCTTTTACTTGTGGGTAGTTCACTAAGAGTCTGTAAGTTTTCTGCTTTCTGTGGAGCAAGCTGATTGTTGTGATGATTTTTCTTAGTTATATTCTCTAACTGGTCAGCTAGTCGCATATGTCCTTTATTACGCTCCTCTTCGATCACTAGATACATAAGCTTGTCAAGATCGAAAAAACTTCTGATTCACAGAAAACCCGAGCAATTTCCGTTCCGGCGGCTTTTGCTTTGCTGGAACCCGTTTTTCGTCGCGTTATTCCCGTTCAAGAGCGAGAGTCGGGAACCCTTTCGGATAAGAAGAAAACGGACTTGCCCCGTGTCCCCGGCTTGCTGAGTCGGTTGGAGGCGGGCGACTGTTTGGGGGCTATGGACTTTTCTGCTTTAAATAATTCCTCTTTGGACGGGCGAGGACGGATACTGAAGCTGAAGAAGCGCAGATTAAAGTGGTTTGGGAGGGGGTCGAACTCGATGAAAATTTGTTGGAATTGCTGAAACTGCTGTGCGACAACGTTACCTATTTGGGGAGAGCCGAGTCTTGGTGCGAACTTTCGGTTTCTCAGTCGAATGATTCACAGATCGATTGCAATGTCAAGCCCCTTGACGGTGGGAAAGTGACAACCGATGAAACCGTGCGCTTGCTGGCTCCGTTGTCCGGGGAGGGGCTGGTCGTTTTTCAACAGGCGATCGCCGCCGTTCCCAAGCCAAAACGGGCAAAATGGCAAGTTCCCCAGGATGTTCTGGAGGCGCTGGAAGTCGATATCGGCGACCTTCACCGTCAGGGCTGGAGCGGGGTTACGGGGGCGAGATGGGTAACTTATACCCTGGCAAAAACCTTTCCCGAAAGCGGATCGGCTTCTCCCTCGGACAACCGCCTTTTTACCGTTGCTCGGTTTGATTTCCGGGGAAAGGTTTTACCCCCCTTAACCGAGGCTTTGGCCGTTGGGGAACGATTTCGGCAAGCTTTGATCTGTCGTAGCAATAAGTTTTTGGGGAACGCCTTCCGTCATGCGACGTGCCTCATCGAAGGGTGAACCCGAAGTGCAGTGTTTGACGTGCGATACTGTAACTAGCTATTATCGGCTGTCCTAAATTTACCAACTTTATTATTCAACAAGGCAGGAGTTTTGAGGATCGCTCGGGCATTTGATATTCATAAATTTACCAACTTGATTTTTCCAGCTTGTGTTCTTGGTAACGAAAAATCAAGTGTTTGAGGGATAGAAATTTACCAACTTTATTATTTCACTACACTAAAATCTGCAAAAGTTGCCAAATTTGCGTAGAATTTAACTCGGCTAAACTCGAAGAATAATCGGCCGTTGGAGGTGTCGGCAAAAGATGAGAAGCACAACAAATATAATACCCTTTTTTAGAACTTTTTAGCCAACCCATTTTAACCAACTGATGCAAATCATCTCTCAGAGAACGGTGAACGGTTGCAAAGGGTTTTTGAATGATAAAATTCTCCCATTCTTCAGAAGTTAACTCGGTCATTTGGATGACTTGCTGACACCATTCCGGTTGAGAAAGGGGCATTTCGCAAGTCAAAACCAACTCCTGTAACGTGCGATGACAAATACAACTTTTATCCTGACAATTCCCTTCCAATTGTTCGACACTCAGCCGTTCACTTTTGCTGTGACCCGATGAAAAAAGGCGATCGCGTAGGGGAGGATAATTAAACTCAGTTGGCAACTCGTTCGCCCAGTCAAACGTACCGTATAACCGATCTAAAATCACCCACAACCGCACCGAACGCAGCAAACGATTGGCGAGTTGTCCGGTTGCCAACCATTGCAAAATCATCGGCGTGGGGGGATAAGTAAAAGTTCGATGCCCCATGTTGGAATACCCCATTTCCACATGGGAGTATAATAGCACAATAGACAAACTGCACCGACCAGTTGAGTGTAGAATCAATAAATCCCATGAATAAAATTAACTTAACCTTAACGGCAATTCAAACTGTTGAAGGCTTGAACTGTCAACTTTTAACTATTGAATTAAAAACGGGCGATTCTCGTTCCGAGACGCTACGCGAACGCGTTATTTCCCCCGAAGATTTAATCGAATTAGAATTACCCCCCGGAATCGATACAACGCACAAACAAGAACCCTTTCTTCAGATGAATTGTGAGCCTTGGATTCGCGGAAATGCTTGTCGGATTCCCGAAGTTTTACTCAAGCGAATTCAAGCTTTAATTCATTCTTCGGCTTCTTGAAATCGTCTTAAATTAATGTTTGATCAAGGGTGAAAACATGACAGATTCTTTAATAGATTTATCCGTTGGAATTGCTTGGTGTTTGGCTTGGGGAGAAGAAATTCAGCCCCGGTTAAACCCGGAAATTTTACAGCAAATGCGAGAAGCGATGCGGGAAAATCAAGAAATTCCAGAAGAAGTTCAATCCATCGTTGAAGGGGTGAGGAAATTAGAAGATAAAAACTTCCCCTTTCCCGAAACCATAGAAAAGTTAAAAGAGTTAACCCAAGACTATTCAACCCTTTGGAACTCAAAAATTGGTTTAATTTACGGAGGCGCAACTAAAATCAAACAATATGTGTTTGAAGCGTCAAAATTACCGGATGTTCGGGGTGCATCGGCGCTATTAGATCGGATTAATTTAGTTGATTTACCCGCCTTTTTTGGGGAAGGCGAAAAGTCCATTACTATTTTACAGTGGCTTGGCGATCATTTTCCCGGATTAAAAGAAGCTTTAATTCCCGAGTTAATCATTTATTCAACAGGCGGAAATATCTTAGCCTTTTGTCCGGCTGCGTTTGTCGATCAACTCTGTGATGCGATAGAAAAACGTTATACCTATGAAACTTTAACGGCTAATTCCTGTGCGGTTGGAGATTGTTTTAAGTTCCTAGAACTTCGTTTGGGTGTCCTTCCCGATACTATCGATACAAACTGTTTTTGGCTGGAAAAATATACCGAAAATAAAGATAATCACCTGGTACAAGCCTATTACAGCCAGCCAGGTGTTAGTGACCCAAAAGAACAATTTAAAAACCGCAAAAGTTTTAACGAACTGGTCACAAAACTAGCGATTAAATTCAATCACCGTCGCAGCGGAAACCTCGCTGAAAACCGTCCGAGTCGCCGTTACCCGCCAATGTTTGAAACCCATCCTTATTTAGTTCGAGATGAAAGCGAACGTCGTTCAGCTATTGCTAAAATTGATGAAATTCCAAGTCAACCCCTTGTATCAGAAGCATTAGTTCGGAAAAAAATTGTAGGTCAAATTGCTAAAGATCAAACTTTACCGACTTGGTTTAATAAGCTTCAATTAGGTTGGCAACCGACAGGTATTAGAATTAAAAGTTGGGTGGCTAAATTTGAAGACTATCTCAAAGAAAACCCTCAACAGCATGAACAATACTATTCAGAATGTTCTGAACCTAAATGTTACAAACCTAAAGAAGCCGGAACTGTGCGAGAATTAGGGAATGTTTACAACGGTTTTATTGCTTATATCTACGCCGATGGTAATAACATG
The DNA here is from genome assembly GCA_035285085.1 of Lyngbya sp. GTDB lineage: Bacteria > Cyanobacteriota > Cyanobacteriia > Cyanobacteriales > Microcoleaceae > Capilliphycus. The sequence continues at coordinate 42,502 of JAYKHV010000157.1, forward strand.
GGAGGTTATATTCAGAAAATTAAAACTCCTCAAGATTACAAAAAATTTAGCCAAGATATTTTCAAAGCAACAGAAAAAGCCGTTTATTATGCTTTGTCAGAACATCTCCGACCCCATCAGTTAAAAAACTTAACCGATCCAGATATTGAAAACAAAAATGGAGACTGGATTCATCCCTTTGAAATTATTACGATTGGCGGAGATGATGTTCTTTTAATTGTTCCGGCTAATAAAGCGTTAGAAGTTGCCAAAACATTAGGTGAAGAATTTGAGAAAGAACTGCTGAAAGCAAGCGGTTATAATTCAGAGAAAACCTACACACCTCGAGAGATTCATCGTTGTCACGGTGACAATCTTCCAACCGGAAATAATCAATGTGAACTCAGTATGTCAACGGGAGTTTTAATTACTGCTGAAGAAACACCGATTTACTATGCTGAGAAGTTAACCAATCAACTTCTAAAATCTGCTAAAGAACGTGCAAAACTGTTGCGAAAAAAAGGATATTATGGGGGAACAATAGACTTTTTAACCATGAAATCAGTCACAATGATTGCATCGAGTATTAAAGAGTTTCGAGAACAAGGGTTAACAAAAGAAGTTGGGAAACAAAAAATAAGACTCTATGCAGCACCCTACACCTTACATGAAATCGGAGGACTTTTGAAAACGGTTCAAGCTTTTAAAAACGTAGATTTTCCGCGATCGCAACTTTACCAAATTCGCAGTTTACTTGAACGAGGAAAACGCACCGCTATTTTAAATTATCGTTATTTTAGTTCGCGTTTAAGTCAAGGAAAACATACACTAAAACAAGACTTTGAAGACGTTTGGTGTTCAGCAAAAACAAATGATGGAAATATAGCACCCTGGATGTATGAAGAAGGAAAACGCGATCCAGACAAAAACGAAGAATCGTATTATGAAACAATTTGGCGAGATTTAGTAGACCTATTTTCGTTCACAGAAAAAACAAATACCGACTCATCAAAACCATCTGAAAAAACAACGGAGGCAAATCAATGATCTCTCTAAAAAACTTCAATTTATCCATAGAATCTCACACAATTACCGCAACTCTTGACACTGCTTTGTGCGTGGGTGCGGGAGGTTCATCGGGTTCTTTGGCGGATAAACCCATTCTTCGCAATATAGACGGAAATTTACTCATTCCAGCATCTCAAATTAAAGGTCGTTTGCGACATGAATGTGAGAAAATAACAAGGGGTTTAGGTTGGGCGGTTTGTCAATCTCCTACACCGAATACCATGTGTCCTCAACGAGAGGGTTTATCGGAAAATAAGGAACAAAAATTTCATCGCGATGAATATAAAATAGATGAAAACTATCACTGTTTAATCTGTCAACTTTTCGGGAATCCTAGTCTACCGTCTCGGATTTTATTTGACGATTTGATTTGTACAGAAGACCCTGAAAATCTCCCGGAAGTGTTGCGTCCAGGCGTGACAATTAACCGCCGCCGTCGAACTGCAGAAGAACAAAAACTTTACTTCCTAGAAACCTCTCCCGTCAACGCCAAATTACAATTCACAGGTCAGATTCATTTATTACCCAATTGTCCAAATTATGCCAAAATATTAATCGTTGCGGGATTGCATCATATTCATGCGTTAGGTGGGAGTAAATCCGCCGGTTTGGGTTGGTTAACTTGGAATTTAGAAAGCACATTATCTGAAATTAATACAGATAGTTCAGCTTGGGAATTTCTCGCTAAAGGAGTCCAAAAATGAATCGAATTCAACTCGAAATAGAAGCATTATCTCCCCTCGCAATTGGTCGTCATAAACCGGGTGGTTCTATTAGTGAAGCCCCAGATTATATTCCCGGTTCCGTTATCCGAGGTGCGTTTGCTTCTGTTCTGTTACAACCCAATCAACAACCCGAACCCAACGATGATTTTCACGCCCTATTTTTGAATGAAAACTCAGCAATTTTTCAAAATGCTTATCCAGCTATCTTTAAAGAAGGTAAGAAAGTACCTGCGGATCAAGAAATTGCTGTTCTTCCTTCAACCGTTCTCAGTTCCAAAGCTAAACCCGGCTTTAAAACCAAAGGAAATGGTGTGTTTGATACCTTAATTGATCGGTTTTGTGCAGAAGATTATGGTCAACTTTACGATCCAAATTGTCCAAAAGATTCTGATAGGGTTGATAATTTTAGCGGATTTTATTGTAAAATAAACGATAAGTACCATCCCCTCTCCGCGAACAAACGTCTGTTAACGAGAGTTGGAATTAACCGAAAACGTGCAACTGCTGAGGAGTCTATTCTCTACAGTGTTGAGGTGTTGAATGAATCCAAACCCAAAAATCAAAAACCGTCAATATATCGAGGTGCTATTCTTGTACCCGATGGAGAACTGGCTGAAAAGTTACTTGGTTTTATTAATAACCACAGCGAATTATTTCGTTTGGGGGGTTCAACTTCGCGGGGGTTAGGGAAAGTCAAAATTCAGGCTGAGTGCAGAAAAAAATCAGATTCAGTTAAGGAGCGAATTCAACAATTTAATGATAAACTAAAAGACAGATGGCAACTCTGGGGAAGTTTATTTCATCCAGCATCAGGAAAGTATTCACAAGAGAAAACCTACTTCACACTCGACCTTCAATCCGATGCCATCTTAACTGAAAACTGGCTGCGAACAACCGTTATTTCAGAAGCAATGCTGAAAGAATTTGCAGGAATTGAAAATTCGGAAGATTCATCTCTCAAGCTAGAAGTTGCCTATAGTAGTTATGACTATTATTCGGGTTGGAATTCAGCTTGGGGGTTAATGAAAGACATTGAGTTAGTCACGAATAAAGGAGGCGTTTATCTGTTTAGTACAACTCAACCTGATCTCTGGTTTACCGCTTTAAAAAATTTAGAAAATCAGGGGGTAGGAGAACGAACAAACGAAGGGTTTGGACAGGTGCAAATTTGTAATGAGTTTCATTTAGAATTCCGGGAGAATGCAGTATGAACGAAGATATTGAACAACAAAAAGAATTGAGAATTCAGGCTCAGAAAGAACTGAAAATTCAGGAATGTATTCGTAAAAAGGAAGATGAAATCGTGATTGCCATACAAACAGCTTTAAATAAGACAGCTTCATACGGGAAATTGGAAGAATCACAGTTTCGCAATTTAGTGAGAGTTGCAGAGAGTACAGAAAGTACAGAAGCTATTAAAAACTTTTTACGTTATCAAGTAGGGCGTGATAACAAATGGGGTCGAGGTAAAGAGTCTTTAGCTGAAACAATAATTAAAGACATTGATGGTAAATTGAAAGAACTTGCTCGTAAGATTTCAAAAGAAGCAAAGACGGAAGAATACAACTCTATTTTGATTCAGCTAACACGTCGTTACTTAGGATATGGTGCGCGTTACCTGAAGTACAAACTAGAAGGTGAATTTTAAAGCATTTTTATCATTTTAATCACTTGATATTTAGGAATATAGCATCATGCCACAATTAATTATTTCAACAGTTGGTACAAGTTTATTGACCAATCAAATTGACCCAGATATTCATCCGAGTAGCTGGCTAGGTCGTTTAAATGAAGCGGCCAACTATACTGTTGAGGAAATGGAATATTATCCAGACGTTCAAAATATTCTTGAAACCTTAAAACAACGAGTTGAGGATAAACTCTATGATGAAGATACGGAAGATGATGAAATTAGAGAAATTAGTGCAGAACTTAATGGTATTTATGGTATCTATGAGCATACAGAGAAAAGTCAGCAGGATCAACATTGGTTAATTACAACAGATACAGCACAAGGAGAAATCGCAGCTAATATTGTTCAAAAATTTTTAGAATCGAAAGGAATGGCTGTTCAAGTTTATGATCCAGATAACCTATCTACTAGAAGTACAGAGAAATTTCAAGATGGTATTGATCAACTCTTGAAATGGGCAGATGAGACATTACGAGAATATAAATATAATGGGTATTATAAAATTCGTTTCAATTTAGTTGGAGGGTTTAAAGCTTTACAGGGATACCTAAATACAATTGGAATGTTTTACGCGGATGAAATTATCTATATTTTTGAAGGAAGTTCAGAACTTGTTAAGATTCCTCGCTTACCCATTGAAATTAAAAAATCAGTTATTAAGCCAGTGCAATTTGCTTTGATGGCTACAGAGGTTGGTATATGGGTTAAACGATCAGAATTAGAAGGCGTTGAACCTGCTGATACTCTACTATTCATAGTGGACGATGAAGCGACACTGACAAACTGGGGAAGACTAACTTGGAATAACTGTAAGGAGGATTTTCTGACAACAGAAAAATTACTTGAATTTCCCAAAATTAAGTATGAACAATCTTTTTCAAAAGATTATCAAAAAAATGCTACAGATGCTAATAAAAAATTAGATTTACATGAAGTCATTGCAGAAGTTTCTGCCTCAATGATTAAATATAATGGAGATACAACTCGTTTTGACAGAAGGTTAAATTTTTCCAGATATGAAGGAAAGAAAAAATGTGAGGGCGGAATTTTGAAAAATCAAATTGATCACTTTTATATTAAAAATACTGGTAGAAGGGTAAGTTGTATCCTTGATAAAGGTCAACTCTATCTTCGTCATTATGGAGAACACGATTATGTAAACGATAATCCTTGAGTTTAAAACTATAGGCTACAGTTTTGAAAATCAATCAAAGTTTTTGATGATTATGACTTCAATTCAATTACCCCCTAAACTATCCCTTGCCAAATTTTTACAACAACCCGAAACCAAACCCGCTCGTGAATATATTGAGGGTCAAGTTTACCAGAAACCGATGCCAAAAGGGAAGCATAGCCGACTACAAACCCGCTTAGTTAGTGATATTAATCAAGTCGCTGAACCTCAACGTTTAGCCTGTGCTTTTACCGAATTACGCTGTACATTTGGGAGTCGTTCTCTTGTTCCAGATATCAGTATTTTTGCTTGGGAAAAAATCCCCAAAGATACAGAAGGGGAAATCGAAAATACCTTTGAAATTGCACCGGACTGGACAATTGAAATTCTCTCCCCAGACCAAAGTTCTACCCGCGTAATAGACAATATTTTATTTTGTTTAAATCATGGGACTGAACTCGGATGGTTAATTGATCCCCAAGAACGAATGGTGATGATCTTCAAACCCAATCAACAACCCCAAACTAAACGCGATCAGGATAATTTACCTATTTTAACTTTACTACAAAGTTGGCAACTTTCTGTACAAGATGTGTTTAGTTATTTAACATTCAATTAATCTCAATCAGGATGCACTCTTATGTTTGAAACCTTTAAAAATCGACTGGAAATTACCGGAACACTGACTACAATTACCGCATTACGCATTAGTGCGGGACGTTCCAGCGAACCCATTGGATCGGATTTACCGGTGATTAAAGATGCGTTAGGACGGCCTTTTATTCCGGGTTCTAGCTTCAAAGGAGCATTGCGATCGCGTCTTGAAAGTTTCTTGCGAGGAATATTAGGAAGTGACCCTAAATTAGTTGGAAATCCGAGTATAAATGATGAATGGTCGCTCACGTCTAAAGAATTAGCAGACTTCAAAATGAACGAACTTCAGAATATGAACTCGCTCGAAAAAGAAAATAAACTACATGATTATATCATAAAAAATACGGACTTAATTTCTAGTTTGTTTGGTTCTCCCTGGATCGCCAGTAAATTTCAGGTTCGAGATTTAACCGTTGATACTAACACTTGGTTTAATCAATATCAAGAACGGGATGGAGTGGCTATAGATAGAGATACAGAAACCGCATCGGAAGGTAAACTTTATGATTATCAAGTTGTACCAGGCAGAACGGATTTTGAGTTTAAAGCAGTTGTAGAAAATGCAGAAGATTGGGAATTGGGTTTATTAATGATTGGTTTGCATCAGTTTGAAACCGAACAAATTCCCCTGGGTGGCGGACGTTCTCGCGGCTTGGGTGTGGTTTGTTTAGAAATTGATAAAATGCGCTGGGTTGGTGTTAAAGATAATCCAGAATATTTGTTAGAATATCTCCAAAAAATATTGAGAGATGATCCGACTGCCTATGAAGATGCTTCGGACTATAAAGATGAATGGGTGAGTAAACTTATTGAACATCTAAATACAAAAATATCTCAACGTACTGACCCAGAAAATGCAGTTGAACAAAACCGAGATTAGAGGAGGTTAAAATGTCTTTCAGTTCCTACAAAAACATCGGTGCAGTCCTCAAAGAATTTCAGATTACTTATACTGAATCGAATTTTATCCAAGAGGTAGAATTTCAGATTTCTGATTACTTCCGAGAAGATTTAGAAATAGTCATGCGAGAGGGAGTTGTTGATAACTCAGAATATGCTATTTGTGAAAATTTAATTTACCCCGTTTTGAAAGAAGTTTGGAAATGTTACAGTAGCAAATTTACGCTTTGGAGTCATCAATCTTTAAACTACGATGAACAACTTTCAGGTTTTCCTGAATATATTCTCGCTAAACGTTCCGAACTGGGAAAAGTTGTATTCGATCAACCTTATTTTTTATTAGTTGAAGCCAAGCAAGACAAATTTGATGAAGGTTGGGGACAGTGCTTGGCGGAAATGATCGCAGCACAACGCCTCAATCAAAACGATAAAATCACTGTATTTGGGATTGTTTCCAACGGAAAAATTTGGCAATTTGGAAAACTAGAGTATAATTTCTTTACAAAACAAATTATCCCTTATTCTATTTATGAAATTGTACCGCTTTTCGCTGCGGTTAACTTCATTTTTCAATCCTGTGATTCTCAACTTAATTCTTTAGTTTCTGTTTAAATAAAGGTAGAAAAATGCACAAAAAATTAGTCAATCATTGCACAATAAATTTAACAATTATTCCAGACGGGCCAATTTTAATTAAATCGGGAAAAGAAGGCGCTGACCCGACAAAACCCGATATGGAATTTGTGGAAACTTACCACACAGGCGGACGTTCAATTTATCTTCCGGGGAGTTCTTTAAAAGGTGCGATTCGCGCTCACGCTGAACGCATTGTCAGAACCGTTGGACGAGAAACAAACTCCGATAGTTCAAAAAATATTCTCTGGGCGAATGATCCATTAAATGATAACTACAATTATCTCAAAAATAAAAATATATCCAGTTGCGATATTTACAAACTTTCTTCTTTCACGGATCAAATGTTCGGAAATACTTCAATAGCGAGTCGAGTTAGAATTGAAGATGCTTACCCAAAAGACAAAACAAAACTCAAAATAGAAGAACGTAACGGCGTCGCAATTGATCGCGTTTTTGGTTCGGTAATACCTGGGGCTTTATTTAACTATCAAGTTTGTACATTTGGAGAATTTAAAACTAAAATTAACCTGAAGAATTTTACCCTCGCTCAGTTGGGTTTAATGGGTTTAGTCTTGCGAGACTTGAATGATGGTTGGTTTGGTTTGGGGTTTGCAAAATCTCGCGGCTTGGGGACGGTTTCAGTACAATATAATGAAGCTACTGTTCAATATCCCGGTTGCGTTTTAGATGAACAAACCCGTCAAATTAAGCTGCTAGGTAGTGATAAAATATGGGAAAATACAATGTTATTAGGTGCGGGTGAATTTCTCGAAACCAACGAAGCAGAACGTTATACTTTTCCTAAACCTGACCATCAAGAAACACCTGTAGCTGCTCAACTAATGGATTTGGGATTTGGAGTAGAATTAACGTTTTCAGGAGAAGAACAGGTGAAACATTTATTTACCCGCTCAGTTAATGCTTGGAGAGAACTTTTACAGCCAGGAGGAACCCGATGAGTTTTGTTGGTTCTAAAAATATTTCTTCTGTTGAGGAGTTGAAAGAGTTATTAACTCAAAATGCCAACTCTAGTAGTTACTATTTTCTGCGTTGGGTTGATAAAGTTAGTGGAATTATTGAAGAATTTCCCTCAGATTTTGAACAAAATCCCAGTCCAGAAGGACAGATGTTTAACTCCGAATTTGAACTGCGTTGGAAACGAAAAGATTCTGGTTTTGAAGTTTTGCTGTTAACTGAAGGTGATTCTTTACCCGGTGAATGGAAAACTATAGAGGAGGGTTGTGAATGGGAAACTGAGGTGCGAAAAGCTTGTTTATATCAGCCAACGGTAACACGCTTTCCTCGCAAATTTAAGTATCCCAAAGATATCAATCTTGCTCAACGTTATTTCAAAAATAAAACCACTTCAACTGTACACTTTATCGCTCTAACAGTTCAGGAGGAATAATGACAAATCGCCCTATCAAAAAGCCAAACCGACCCAACTCACCTAAGCAACCTCCCTCTATAAATTATAATGAGGGCGTTAATATTTTAAAACCCTATCAATTAATTTCTTTCCCTGAAAATCGTCCCAATTTACAGCGACCCGCAGGACATCATAAATTTTTCAATGATCGAATTCATGGAACTTTAGAACTAAAATTAACTGTTAAAACGGCCGTTCATGTTTCAACGGGTATTGTGGCGATGGGAAGTGCTCTTAACACCCGTGTTCCCCTAATTAAAACGATGGTTCAAGATGTCGATCAAAAACTTTCGATTCAAGGAAGTTCGTTAAAAGGGTGCGTTCGAGCGGTTTATGAAGCGATTACAAATAGCACGTTAGCAGTCGTTACTCGAAACTATAAAGATAAAATTCCACCCGAACGTTTACCCTGTAGAAATAAAGCTCAACTGTGTCCCGCCAGTCAAGTTTTTGGGGCGTTAGATTGGCAAGGATTAATAGAATTTAATGATGCAAAATGCGAAACTCAGAACTTTGCAACGGGGTTTATGCCTTCTCTTTATCCTCCCAATCCCGACAAACGAACCGCCTATTTTAAACGGGGAAAAGTTGCAGGACGCAAGTTTTATTATCATACCATATCCGCCATTGATAAAGGTCAAAATCAGGGAATTCCTGTTCAGCAGGCGGCGAAAGAATACACTTTTACTACTCAAATTCGCTTTAAAAATTTAAAATCTGCCGAACTGGGAACTTTACTGATTTCTCTCGGACAAGATGAAAAATACCCGATGGCGTTAAAAGTCGGAGGCGGTAAACCCATCGGAATGGGAACAATGAGCGTTGAAATAACCGCAGCAAAGGTTTTAGAAAATCAGAACGATTTACGGAATCGCTATTCTAACTTTGAAGCTTCAGAAACTGAAAAAACGGGCGAACAATTAAAACAGTTTATTCGAGAAAAGATTCAATCTGCTCACTCTAACTTGATTCAAACTCCCCAACTTCAACAACTCGCTGAAGTTTTACGCTATCCAACAGACCGCGAACCCCCAGAAGGAATGTATTAATGTTTAACACCGACTCTCTAACAGAAAATCAATGGACAACTGCTCACGCGATCGCTCAAACTTTAGTGTTAGAAAATACGGATGTAAATGAGTTAAGAAAAGCAATTTCCTATCTCAGAAATTATGTGACTCCCAATCAATCGGGACGGAAGTTTTTTGACTACCTAAAAACTTTAACTAAAAATGGTAAAAGTATTGGTCACAGCAGACAAACTTCCAGATATTATGAAACGATAGAAGCAACTTGCACCCAATACCTCAAAGCCTACGAAGATAATGCAATAGTAATGTTACAGATACTCGGTTGGGTGGCTCGTTTAATGCAGTATTACAAAAATTCAGGGCCAATTGGAGAAATTTCTCCGCCCGTTATTGAGTCCGCACGTCAAGCAGAAATTGCCGAGGTTGTCGCATCCCAAGAGTTGAAAATCGGTCAAGTTTTGGATGCAACTGTCACTAATAAGAAGGGAAATAGAGTCACTTATGAAATTTTGGAAACGATTAAATTAACACAGAAAGAACCCAAAAAAGCAAGTTCTTTATCTGAAGGGCAAAACGTTCAGGTTGAAATCGTTGATTTAAAAGAAGATGGTAGCCTCAAAAAGGTGAAACTGGTTGGTTGAAAGCGTAAGATAAAGTTCAATATGAAAACAAAGTCTTTTGACGAATTACGCAAGCGAATGACACCAGAACGTAGAGCAAAAAATAAAGCTCGCGCTCAATTGGTGTTACTTTACCTGAACTTAACAGAATTGCAAGAGCAATTAGGAATAACGGCAGATAATATGGTACATGATATTGATATTCTATCTGTTTTTTCCCATACAAACAGCCTAACAGAGTAATCCCATTTCTTGATATAGCCTTTCTCATCTCAGTGAGGTGAGTAACTTGTAGGGGTGCAAGGCTTGCACCCTTTCATTCGTTAACTGGGACTCAAACAACAAAAAACAGCAGAAAATAGAAAAATTCAATCCTCCTGACGCAAGGCTCGACGTGCCAATTTTGCGTAAGTTTTCACGGTTTCATAGGGCATTTCCAGGTCAACGGCGATCGCCATCAAAGATTCTCCGCCCTCCCGACGTGCTAATATTGTCGCCCAAGTTTCCGCTATTTTTTGGGTGCGGGTTCCCCCCGTGCGCTTTCGCTGTGCGGTAAACTGTTCGGTCAATTCCGCAATTCGTTCACCCAATTGTTGTGAACTTGAAAGAATCTTTTCTATTTCTTCAACCTGCCATTCGCACCGAGTTTGTCCCAAGCCAAACGTCGTTTTATGACCCGTTCCACAATAGGGAGCAAACCGCCCCAAAGCATAAAATAACCGTTGGTTTTCCGCAGAAAATAAAGAAGATTTCTTCGATAAACCCAATTCAATCGCCCCGGTAAATCCCGTTACCATCCCCCGTTTTCCCGCCGCAACTTTTGTAGAAGCGATCTGATGGCGTTGAATAATTACCGACTCATCTATCCACTCTAAAAAAGACTCTTGTTCGGCGGGGAGATTAGAAAAATCATTCCAACGCCGCAGGTAGCTGTGAAATAAATTCGTCGGCAGAGGTAAGGGAAAATGATGACCTTTGCGGCGAAAACTGGTTGGACTGATAAAACTCAAATTAATCTTGGCGGGTTTGGGTATGGGCGCATCAAAAAGTTGGCGATAAGTTGTTGGAGGCAAAGCAATTTGACAAGATTGAATCGTTAACGGTGCATTTCGCAATTCAACCTCTTTTGGCAGACGTTTAACCCACTCGCCTAACCACTCCACCACAGGTTTAGATAAAGCTGTAACAGACCAAAGGTAAGTTTGCTCCGGTTGCAATTGAAACTGTTTTCCTGACATTTTCAGCGCACCTTCCAACCCCGAAATTGTAAATGGCTTTTCCGACTCTCCATCGTGAAGATAAGCCGATAACTCCGGGTTGGTTTGTCGCACTTGGTCGAGAAACCAGGCATGAAGTCCGATGGTATATTGAGGATACAGAAAATCCGCACCCGTCGGGCGCAGGGCCAAAACCAACCCCACCAATTCCGTATCGGCAGGCCAACTTATGGAATTAGTTTTTGCTGAAGACCGTTTCACGCATTGAAGTTCCCATCAAATAGCGATTTCCAACTCAGTATAAACCGTTCTTTACCTCATAGAGGTTGGGTCGAGCGAAAGCAACACCCAACTTAATTTTTAGCTTCTTAAAACTTAGCTCATTTGACAAGATTTTAATAAAACAATTGCATAAGTTGACAGACTACCTAAATAGATTCTAGGTGATAATACTATTAAAATTCCATTATTGAACTTGAAAAGCCTAAACCATGTCTCAACTAAAACGCCGTCATTTCCTACAATTTGCGGGTTCGACTCTGGCGACACTGGGTCTGAGTCAATTTGACTTCTTCCACCAAGCAGAAGGTTACGGTCGAGTTTTAGCACAAACTACACCCCGCAAATTAGCACTATTAATTGGAATAAACAACTATGAAGGCGCTAAACCCTTAAATGGTTGTCTCACCGATGTAGAATTGCAGAAAAATTTACTCATTTATCGGTTTGGGTTTAACCCGAGCGATATTATGATCATATCTGACAATTCTAATCTTAAACCCACCCGAAAAAATATTATTCTAGCCTTTCAAGAGCATTTAATTAAACAAGCAAAAGCCGATGATGTAGTCGTGTTTCATTATTCGGGACATGGTAGCTTAATTCGAGATCCCTTTCCCCTCGATTTAAAAGAATGTCGTGCAGAAAATCGTCCATATAATAGCTGTCTGTACAACGGCACAATTGTTCCTCAAAACGCGACCCCTCTCGAAGACAAAGGGGAATCTCTCGCCGTTTCCGACATCATGGGACAAACTTTATTTTTATTAATGAGCCGTCTACAAACCGACAACTTAACAACCATTTTGGATAGCTGTCATTCGGGAGCGGGAACGAGGGGAAATGCAGTAGTTCGGGCGGCGAGACTGACGAGACGCGGCCAAGAATTGATTCCAAGCGAAATAGAATTGGAATTACAAGAACAATTATTAGCCGAATTGGGTTGGGGTAAAGAGGAATTTAAACGCAAGCGATCGCCGGGAATTGCTAAGGGTGTAGCCTTGGGTTCTGCCGGACGAACTCAAGAAGCAATTGATGCACAATTTGACGGATTTCATGCGGGTGCATTCACCTATTTATTAACCCGTTATCTCTGGCAACTCACCTCAACTCAAAGCGTAGAATCAATTTATATTAATCTGCGGAGAAGTACCCGAAGTTTAGCAGAATCCAAAGAACACCGAACGGGTCAAATTCCCACGTTTGAATACCAACCGGGAAGCAATTTTCATCAAAAACCGCTATTTTTTCTCAACTTAACAACTCCTTCATCCGAAGCCGTGATTACAAAAGTTCGGGGAGAAACGATAGAATTTTGGTTGGGAGGTGTGGCATCTCAAAACCTCAAAGGTTCTGAGAAAGGGGGCGTGTTTTCTGTTTTAAATGAGTCGGGAAAAGTAATAGCATAAATTCAACAAACGTCTCGGGTTGAGGGTTTATTTGGAATAGGGAAACAAATTTCGGGAGACGCTTCGGCTATTAAAGAAGGTCGGCTTTTGCGGGAAAAAATAGTCGGAATTCCAAAAAATCCCAAGCTGAAACTGGCTTTAGATGAATCGTTGGGAGCGGATTTTAAAACCGCACAAGCCGAATTTGAATCGAATCAATGGGTTGAATTAGTACCCGCAAATCAACTTGATAATAGCGGATATTTTTTAGGAATATTCACGGAAAATCACAAACAACAACAAACTGCAAGGAATCTCGAAATAGAACTTTTGTCTGTGAATAGTGTGGGTTTATTTCAAGCGGATTTAACACCAGATCCCCTGTCTTTTGGTCGTTTAGAGGAACCGATTGTTGATGCAATTAATCGGTTGCAACCCACCTTTAAACGGTTAATAGCCAATCAAATTTTAGGGCAATTATTAGATGTGGGTCGGGGTTCACCGCTTCAAGTTCAAGCCGAAATTTTTGGTCGGGGAAACGCGATAAAAGTGGCGAGTCGGGGCGCAGAATCCGGCAATCCTACGGCGAATTTATTGCAAGTTACTTCAAGAACTAATCTGCAAGTAAAAGTGGATAATTTTGAAAATAAAGACCTGTATTTAGGAGTGTTAGTGATTGGTACAAAAGGTTCAATTAATATTCTTTATCCCGCCGACTGGGAAGCGCCCGAAGAAGCCTCTAGAATTGATAGAAATGGCAGTTTGACGGTACCTCGCCCCGGAGAGGGTAACTTTCAAGTTCAAGGTGAATCCGGTGCTACGCCCCAGTTATTATTATTAGTGAGTCAAGAACCGCTACGCCAAGCCCTCAAAGCCATGCAAACTATTGCACGCAGTCGGAAAATTTCACGGGGACTAATCACCAGTTTAACCGACGATGAACCCACCGATTTAATTAACGGTTTGCTCGAAGATTTAACGGGTTTTTCCCGCAGTCGCCAACCGGATGGAGATATTGTGTTAACTCAAGATTCAACGCCCTATGAAACCTCGACAATGGCAGTGCTTTCGGCCGTGATTGAAGTCGTTAGTTGATGTTAATCAATTATACTATAAAGTAGTAAACTGGAGAATCAGATGACCATTGCTAAAGATTTAGAAACTCTCCAACCCCAAACTGAATTAGAAGACATTGAATTTCCCCCCGGAGATTTAGAAAGCAAGGAGCCGCCATTGGAAACCGAACTGCATCTACGACAAATTCTGCTCTTGATTCAAATGCTAGAATATCTCTGGCAAGATCGTCAAGATTTTTATGCTTTTGGAAATCTAACGATTTATTATAGTCCCGAACAAAAGAAAACGGATAATTTTAGAGGGCCGGATTTCTTTGTGGTTTTAAATACCGAACGGAAACCCCGCAAAAGTTGGGTGGTTTGGGAAGAAGGGGGAAAATATCCCAATGTAATTATCGAATTATTATCGAATTCAACAGCCAATGTTGACCGAACGAACAAAAAAGAAATCTATCAAGATATCTTCCGAACTCCCGAATATTTTTGGTTTTCTCCAGAGACGTTAGAATTTAAAGGCTTTGGATTAACGTTGGGTCAATATCAAGACCTACAACCGAACGAACAAGGGTTTCTTTGGAGTGAACAGTTACAACTTTTTCTCGGTGTTTATGAACAGAAACTCCGATTTTTTACACCGGAAGGACTATTAGTTCCGACTCCCGAAGAAGCAGCCCAAACCGAAAAACAGCAACGAGAAACCGCAGAACAACGAGCCTTAGAAGCGGAAGAAACAACCCGCAAAACTCAAGAAGAACTCGAAGCCGAACGTCAACAAAGACAAGCCGAACGTCAACGCAATGAACGGTTAGCAGCCAAATTGCGAGAATTAAATATTGATCCAGATACTTTATAATTGTAACATTAAAAGGGAAAATAAAATGACGATTGCTCAAGATTTAGAAACTCTCCAACCCCAAACTGAATTAGAAGACATTGAATTTCCCCCCGGAGATTTAGAAAGCAAGGAGCCGCCATTGGAAAGTGAACTGCATCTACGACAAATTCTGCTCTTGATTCAAATGCTAGAATATCTCTGGCAAGATCGTCAAGATTTTTATGCTTTTGGAAACCTGACGATTTATTATAGTCCCGAACAAAAGAAAACGGATAATTTTAGAGGGCCTGATTTCTTTGTGGTATTGAACACAGAACGCAAACCCCGCAAAAGTTGGGTGGTTTGGGAAGAAGGGGGAAAATATCCCAATGTAATTATCGAACTGTTATCAAAATCAACAGCAAATGTAGACGAAGTCACAGCAGCTCCCGGAGCTTGCATCCGGGAGAACTGTGACCGAACGAACAAAAAAGAAATTTATCAAGATATCTTCCGAACTCCCGAATATTTTTGGTTTTCTCCAGAGACGTTAGAGTTTAAGGGATTTGGTTTGTTACAGGGAACTTATGAAGAACTCCAACCCAACGAACAGGGCAGACTTTGGAGCAAACAATTAAACTTATTTCTGGGAGTTTATGAAGGAAAATTGAGGTTTTTTACACCGGAAGGAATATTAGTTCCGACACCGGAAGAATCAGCAAAAACAGCCGAAAAACGAGCGTCAGAAGCGGAAGAAACAAGCCGCAAAACCCAAGAAGAACTCGAAGCCGAACGTCAACAAAGACAAGCCGAACGTCAACGCAATGAACGATTAGCCGCCAAATTGCGAGAATTGAATATAGATCCAGACACCCTGTAAATTGTTATAAATTATTCAGTTTCGATCCAACTTTAGAGGTGATTATTCAATGGATTCGCTAAAATATTCCTATCGTGATGTAATTGAAAACCTGTTGAAAAATTATGCCGAGTTTTTGGCTGGCAAAGAAAGAATGTCCCTTCCCATAAGTACACCTTTGTTGCAGATCGGTACTTTGCTATACTAACAATGGATAAAATTAGTTGGGAGTTTATTAATGTATTCCAGAGCCTTTACCAAACTTTTTAAAACTTGCTTAATCATATTAAGCACAACTTTTTTTGTATTAGAGTTTACTCAAAAACCTGTTCAGGGAAATCCTCTTTTCTTTGATACCCTCGAATTAAATCCACTCGAATTAGATACACGCGAATTGGATACACGCGAATTTAAGAATAGACTCGGTGAAGCTGATCGTCTTACCCAAGAAGTCTTAGAACTATACGGTAAAGGTTTATACGTTGAGGCTATTCCACTCGCCGAGCGTGCTTTATCAATTTATCAGGAACTTTTTGGAGAACAGGATCTCCAGGTAGCAATGAGTTTAAATAACTTGGCTGCTTTATATGAAGAAATTGGCCGATGGAATCAAGCTGAACCTCTTTTGAAAAAGGCGTTAGAAATCCGAGAGAATTTGCTCGAAAATTATCATCCTGATCTGGCTCAAAGCCTGAATAATTTAGCCAAAATATATGGGAGGCAGGAAAAATATTCTGAAGCCGAATCTCTTTACAAACAGGCTTTATCAATCTACAGAAAAATTTATCAAAACAATCATGTTAACTCTATCTTTCTTGCTTCAACATTGAGTAATCTTGCGACACTTTACTATAATCAGGGAAAAGTCGAAGAAGCGATACCGCTCTACGAAGAAGCTTTGAAAATTTACCAGAAAATATCTAAAGAAAATTCCTTAGCAGAAAATTCAAATATGCGCTCTGCGGAAATTTCTATTCTTAACAACTTAGCAAGTATATATTACGAACAGAAAAAATATGCTAAAGCAAGCGAACTCTTTGAGAAAGTGATGGAAAACTATGAACAAAGACAAGAAAGTGAACACCCTTTAGATACACGCGAATTAGATACACGCGAATTTAAGAATAGACTCGGTGAAGCTGATCGTCTTACCCAAGAAGTCTTAGAACTATACGATAAAGGTTTATATGTTCAGGCTATTCCACTCGCAGAGCGTGCTTTATCAATTTATCAGGAACTTTTTGGAGAACAAGATCTCAAGGTGGCAACGAGTTTAAATAACTTGGCTGCTTTATATGAAGAAATTGACCGATGGAATCAAGCTGAACCTCTTTTTAAAAAGGTGTTAGAAATCCGAGAGAATTTGCTCGAAAATTATCATCCCGATCTGGCTCAAAGTCTAAATAATTTAGCCAAAGTTTACCGGATACAGGGCAAATATTCTGAAGCTGAATCTCTTTACGAACGAGCATTGTCAATCTATAGAAAAATTTCTCCAAACAATCGTGCTTACTCTATGTTGTTGGCTTCAACATTGAGTAATCTTGCGACACTTTATTATAATCAGGGTAAAGACGAAGAAGCCATACCACTCTATGAGGAAGCCTTGAAAATTTACAATCAAATCAATAAAAAAGATGATTTGACACACCAATTAAATATGCGCTCTGCGGAAAATTCTATTCTTAACAACTTGGCAAGCGTATATTATAAACAGAAAAAATATGCTAAAGCAAGCGTACTCTTTGAGAAAGTGATCGAAAACTATGAACAAAGACAAGAAAGTGACCACCCTAAACTTGCTCTAGCTCTAAATAATTTAGCTGCTCTGCAACTTGCTCAAGGAGATATTACGAGTGCAATCAAATCTTTGGCTCGTGGAACTGATATTGAAGAAAAAAACCTGAATCTTAGATTAACGATGGGTTCTGAGGGCGAAAAACAAGCGTATATGAATACTTTAGTTGATACAACGTACAGAGCAATTTCTCTCCATATACAAGATGCTCCTAATAATCAGGATGCTGTCAATTTAGCACTCACAACTATACTGCGTCGAAAGGGTCGTGTTCTTGATGTAATGGCTGACAGTATTGGATTACTTCGCCAAAATCTAACCTCTGATGAACAATATCTCTTTGATCAACTGGAGAAAGTCCGTCAGGAACTTGCCATGTTAAAATTTACAGAAGCTCAAACCTTAAGTTGGAGAAGATATCGTCTTCGACTTGAAGAGTTAGAACAGCAGGAAGAACAGCTAGAGGCAGAACTTTTGCAACGAAGTGCTGAGTTTCGCGCAGAGACTCAAAAGGTTACGATTCAGGACATACAAAAGTTAATTCCTGTGGATGCGGCTTTGGTTGAACTGGTTCGATACAAACCTTTTGATGCACAGTTAACCTCAGATGAACAACGTGGGAGAGACTTTCATTATGCTGCTTACATTCTGAAGTCTACAGGAAAGCCTATATGGGTAGATCTTGGAAAAACTGAGAGGATTAACCCTCTCAGATTCATGCTTAATTTGAAAAACAAAGTGTCTGCTCATAAAGGCAACCCAGAACAGCTTAAAGTCGAGGCTAGAAATCTGGATAAAGTTCTCATGCAGCCAATTCGTCAGCAGCTAGATGATAATATTCGTCATATTTTACTCTCTCCCGATGGTGAGCTAAATTTAATTCCATTTGGGGCTTTAGTAGATGAAAACGGTCAATACTTGATTGAAAACTACACTTTTACTTATTTGACTTCTGGGCGAGATTTATTGCGCTTTCAAAGTGATACCCCAAGCCAGCAACCTCCCCTTATTATTGCCAATCCTAATTTTCAGGATAAAGCCAATCCAACGACGATTAATTCTTGGGCTGATCAGAGTAAAAGTAATCTTGTTTCCAGGGGAATTTTATCAACGACTTATGATTCATTACCGGGTACTGAAGCCGAAGCCGAAGCGATCAAAGCTTTACTTCCGAATGCTATTGTTTTAACCGAATCCGATGCGACTGAGAATGCAATTAAAGCTTCAAAATCTCCTCAAATTCTTCATATCGCAACTCATGGTTTCTTTCTATATGCTCATCCAAAGTATGGACAGGAGAATCCCTTACTTCGCTCGGGGTTAGCTCTAGCAGGCTACAATCTACGGAGTAGTGGGAGTGAAGATGGGGTTTTGACAGCATTGGAGGTCACGAATTTGAGGCTGAGAGGAACTCAATTAGTTGTATTGTCGGCTTGTGAAACAGGTTTAGGAGAAGTTGAGCGCGGAGAAGGAGTTTATGGATTTGGAGAAGGAGTTTATGGATTGCGACGCGCTTTCGTGATTGCGGGTGTTAGAAGCCAACTGTCTAGCCTCTGGAAAGTTAATGACTTCGCAACTAAAGAACTCATGGAGAAATATTATCAGCGTTTGATTGCAGGTGAAGGAGTATCTGAAGCATTACGACAGACTCAGCTAGAAATGCTGCAAAGTCCTGAATATCAGCATCCTTTCTTTTGGGCAGCTTTTATTCCTTCAGGTCACTGGATAGGAATCACTGAATCTCAATTTGAAATTCCTCAAGTAGAGTCCAAACCAACAACCTGAATAAAGCAAGAGGATTTGAATAAGCTAAATTAATAAATTCTCTATTTGCTATCCTTCCCTCCTGCTACAGCAATTCTTCAATTACTCCTATCTTAGTTTGTTGAAATCTAAGTCGGATAAATAGGTTCCGAACCTATAAGATTTCTATGTCATCGTACAACTGAATAGAATTGTTATTAGGTGGGGGTGGAAGAATAGCAGAAATATCTTTGGAAGAGAACTTCGATTTAGGAGTTTTCTTACTCGGCTGATAAATAGAGTCAAATGGATCATAATAAGAAGTATACTCAGGTTCATCAGGAATATCCCAATCGACATCATCAATATTGAAAGTAGGGGAATCAAGAGGATAGGTATAATTGTTATTAAAAGAGGGGAAATCCCGATTGTTATAAGACACGTCATGCGAGTACACGCTTACCTTTTCCACGATTGGCACGATTGGTTTTAACAAGTCGTAATCAGATTTTGCCAACGGATATCTTTTCAACGGATATCTTTTTAGGTAATCTTGATCGTGAACAATTGATATAGAATCTCCTCCAAGGGGAGGGACAGTCGGTTCTCCTACTGATAAAAGAGTATTCCACGTAGTCGGTTCTATTAAGCCCATTATTGGTATATCCAAAAATTTTTTAGCTTGAATTTTGATGTAATACGTTCCAGCATTTAAAGTATAAGCATCAAGGATATCTGTCGTGAACCCTATTTTTTCTTCTGATCCTAAGATGCCATTATTATCTAAATCTTGAAAGAGGGTAGCGGTAACATAGGTATTCTCGGCAGGGTGTTCAGTCTCCATGTAAAAATGGCGTGGAGTATCAAGCTGAAAACGATAAGAAAAAGTGTTGTTAATTACTTCAGCTATTAGGGAAGTTTCTACAATATGTATGCCTGACAAGACTCCTAAATCTTTTAAATCTTCTTCTTGTCTTGTCAAAAAGTCAATAGGGTTAGAATGCTCGCTAGAGGGAACGCCCAATAACTCATCAACCTCTTCTTGTCTTGTCAAAAAGTCAATAGGGTTAGAATGCTCAGTAGAGGGAACGCCCAATAACTTATCAACCTCAGAAACAGCAGAATTATCAGTTAAATTACCGGGATCAGAAATAACAATCAGATTATTGAGAGAGTCGCTATCAGATAAGTTAGTGGGTGTATCTAAAGAAGGTAGAATACTGCTATTCAAGAGATTGTCATTAGGCAAAATAAAGTCTTCGGTTGGCTCAGGGAGGCTTGGAAACGGGTCAAGCTGTTGAAAAGCACTTGGTGTAAGGTTGTTTTGGAGATCTACAGCATTTGAGCTTGTAGTCAAATCAAATATTTCTTGATGGTCAAAATTTGGGTCTAGCATAGTGGTAGATACTTATCGGGTAAACTGGGTAGTCAAATCACGTCATTTGTTCAACTATATTTCTGGCCTAGTATTACTTATGCAGTTTTTGGTGTAAATCCTAGTAAAGAGGGGTTTTCAGACGTTTGAACGGTTTTTCTGAACCCATCCCTCTGTTCACAGCATCCTACTGGCAAAGTTGATTGATAGTGGAAGCGAGCAGAGCTTTCAAATCCTCCGAAGGAGATTCCATCGACAGGACTTCTTGCCAAAACTCTAACCAAAGGTTTTGACTGGCAAAGAAATCAGCCCGACGCAATTTAGCCCCATCTCCGGTAATATTTTCGGCAGCCAGTTTTTGTTCTAATTGTTGTAATTCTTGAACAATTGAGTCTCGATCTTGAGCGGTCATCACCGTGAACTCAACGGGCAAGTATTGATCATATTCACCCGAAGGATTATTGGAAAAATACCACTCGTAGATTTGACCGGGCTGAAGATCGGTTTCGACAGTCGCTTGATATAATTTAAGAGTATTTGAAGATAGGGATGTCACTTGATTTATAGAAGAATTTCTTGGACTCCAAAAGGCTGTTTGACTATCAAGCTCTCGAATTTCCAGCTTTGTAATTTGTCCAGTCCAGATGAAAGTCGGGCGAAGATTCCAAACTTTTAAAGCACCCAAATTGTTGGGAGCAATCGGACAAATATCATCGCCTCTGGCTCCTCCCTCACTCTCATTTCCTTTCGGTTCGGTGGGCGGTTCGCTGCTTTTAAAAAAACGACGCCAGGAGGCTCCTGCTTCTCCATCATTTCTTTTCGGTTCGGTGGGCGGTTCGTTGCTTTCAGGAAAACCAGGCCCGGACGGTGTTGACGAATCCTGTGCCAAGACCGGAAAGACAAGATAAAAAGAGAGAGAAAAGGAAAACAGTAAGCTCAAAAATTGCGGAAAATTATTCGGTTTAGGCTGATTTTTCATTGCTCGATACCCCCATAACTTTTGCTTAGGAATTATATGGTGACAGAACTTGCTTCAGTGGCTTTTTAGTTTTTAAAACCTATTGCCACAAACTATCGACTACCACTATCACCCCCACCTGCTTCGCCCGGACTTCCTCCGGGTTCGGTAGGCGGTCCGCTGTTTTCAAAAAACTTACGCCCTTGTGGTGAGTCCTCTGCTAAAGCGATTTGAGAATTGACGGTTAAAGCCGAAAGCAGAACAACGGAACTAATAAAAATAGAACCAACTCGAACTAGCGCGATCGCCGAGTAAAGTTTCATTGTAAATCTCCTTATCAATTGGGTTTCTAAGAACAAATTAGATTCTCAAGATTTTCTCGGGTTAACTTCGGGTATAAAGTAAATCCAGACCAGAGAAACTGGAATGACAATCGGTAATAAAACCGAGGCCGAAACATAAACTTGTAAACAGACTAAACCGTAAACCAGCGTACCTCCTGAAATAAAAAAAACAACTTTTTTTGGATCGAGTTCGTATTGATCTGCGGCAACTTTTAAGGATTTTGCAGCCAGTGCAAACAGCCATAAAAACCACAGGTCGGGAACGGGTATGACCGATTTTTTTTCGAGAAAATGATGAAACAAGTAGGCGTGAATTTCTCCGCCCAACAGAATGCGACAGCGGTGGTTCGGTTGGGATTTGTTTTGCCAGTAACAGAAAGCGGGAGGGACGGGAAAATTATCTTCTCCGGGGCGGTTAATTCCGGCATTGGCGTATCCTCCGGGTACAATCATAATCACAGATTGTGGGTAGCGTTTTTGAAGTTGTTCCGGTTGAGTGTCCAAGAATTCCTGAGCCGAAATGCTTTCATAAACCCGGCTTTGAGGGATAGAAAAGTCTACAATCGGATGCAACCAGTATTGATAATATTGGTAAAAATACCGGGTGAAAAGTAGAGGACGCATCCAGGGAGAAAACCAGTTATCTATCAGCAAATTCGGACTCATTTCCTCCAATGAATCGGTTTGATATTCCCGAGTTTTATGAGACAATGCCAAGAGATAACTTAGGGGAAAAGGTCGTTCTTCGTGTTCCAAGGGTAGCAAAGTCATATAGCGTCCATTTTCCCAAACTCGGCTATCTCCTTGCCATTTTTTATCCGCAAACTTGGGAAGTGTCCAGCGACGTTGATTGTTTGAGTCTCGACTGGTGATGAAAATAGATTGAATTTTCTGTTCGCTTTTAATCGCCGTCAGGGATTTTTCTAAGGCTTGATCTTCTTCGGGCCAGCTAATATTTAATAAGTAATCGATACCCAGAACATTAACATCAAGTTTGGCGGCTTGATCAATCAAACGAGCCAAGTATTTACGACTAATAGGTTGGGGATCGATCAATTCGCCTTCTTCCAGAGAAGAATTATCGATTTTAACTAAAAAAATCGCCGGAGAGTTGTCTGGGACTTGACCCGTGCGATCGCGATAAATGGCTTGCATCATTACTCTTTGTTCGAGCAGGTTATACTGAACAAAAGGAAACAAACTCAAGACGGACAAACTAGCCATGGCAATGATTTCGTGGCACTTTGGACGAAACAATTGTTTCCAAAAATGTTTCCATCCCGAAGGTTTTAGTTTAAACCATTGGGTGTCGGGATAACAAAACAAAGAGGGAATTAAATAGGCTGAGGGATAGGTGAAAGATTTATCAAGCTTTAGGAGTTTACAAGTTGTTGATAAAGACTCTTGAACATCCTTGTACTGAGCTAAATTTTGTAAGAACTCCAAGAGAAACTCCTGAGCCACTTTATTATGAATGGGTTCCCGCATGACGGCGACTTGACTCAATCCTAAGTTAATCAAAGTCTCAGCAATTTTTAAGCCATTGCAGGAGTTGAACAACGCAAATTTCAATCCATTATTCTTGGCAATTTCTAGCTGATGGCTAATATGTTTGATGTGTAAAAACTCTCCGGGTGCAATTCCTAATTCTCCTCCTGTCAAGTTAGTTTCATTGCTATGTCCAGCAAAAAATAACACATCCCAACCCTTTTCATCGGTAATGGCTTGTTTAATTTCTGTTTCCAAGTCGGAGATAGATTTTCCCGGTTTCCAACCTACTCTTTCAACTGTTGCTAGGGGTTTAAGTTGGTTTTGCAGCGTGAGGAAGTCTTGCTCAAAATTCAGACGACCATCTTGACCAATAATCGCTAAAATTCGAGGTCGAGAACGTTTAACCGTTGGAGTTGGGTGGGATGTAAAATTGTTGGGAATTCGAGTAATATTGAGTTGAGCAGTTGTCGCCAATTCAACGCCTATTTCCCAAGATTCCCAGGGGAGTCTAGCGAGTTCCGTTGAACCACAGATGAGATAGAGATTAACCGTTTTTTGAGAGGAATATTTTCGACAAATATCAGCAATCTTTACTCTAATTTCATGTAATTGCTGGCTGCGTAACCATTCATTAAACTCATAGATCAAATGAGTTTCAGCTTCAACTAAACGAGCTTTCCAGTCTGTGACTGGAGGTTTTATTGTCCCACTTCCGGCGGATTTTCCTCGCAAATTGCTGTCTGTAACGTCTGGGTTGAAGGAAGGTTGAGACTGATAGTAGTTGATGTAGGCTTGACGCCATTCTTGATAGAAAACGATCAAGGTTTGAGGAAAGGGAACCTGGGAGGAGAGGCGTTTTACCTGCTCCCAAGTTAATTCAAATAAACAGGATTGTTCGATGTGTTGAACGGACAATTGCAGCATGATAGTTTGGCCTTAAACTAAGGAATAAAAGTGAATGGGGGTAAAGTAATTGCAGTTCCATTCGGAAAATTTATCGTAACATAAAACTGTTCGTTGTAGTCCCCAATGACTTGAGCATAAATATACGCTTGACTGGGGTTTGTTAAAACAGGTTCTTCTAGCAATTTTAACTCATCTCTAACCCTTAATTGAGTTCCCATCGGTAAACTTGAACTGGGTTGAGAGGTCAGCAACAGTAATAGCGTCCATTCTGGGGAACAACTATTAGGATTAATTTGCCAAGTTGTTGCATATAAACCCATCGCAACTTCACCCCAAACTAACTCTCGATAAGCTGTTCTTGCTTCAAAAGGAACTTCAACTTTAGGGTCTTGCTTTCTTAACGCCTTAACAGCCTCACTAAACAACTCCATTGGGCTTTTTGCATCTCGAAATTCTGAACTGTAAGATAGAGGAGGAAGTAACATCCAAGATAAGTCTTGGGCGATTTTATCTAACTGATTGTTTAACCAATTGGCAACATTTAAAACGGGTTGAACGGCTTGATATAATTGTTGTTTACTGCTAACAGGTTCGGGTTCAAAACACCGCAAATACAGCAATAATTTATCGGGTTTTAATTCAAACCAATCTGTTGAAAATAATGCCAGTTCATCATCGAGAATGATTGGAGTTTGTTGGCTGAGTTGTGCAGAAGTTAAATATCCCAACACGGAAACATTAACCTGTTCTTCTGAGTCTTCTACAACGGGTAAATCTTCGATTACTTCCACTAAAACATACAATTGAGAGACGTTGATCTCGTTTTCTAAGAGAACTCGGGGAACACAAACTTCAGAATTCGTCGAACTATCGGTAACAATTAAATTCAGTCTTAAGTTGCCAACTTTAACCTGATTAACAGATAGACTAGATAGCTGAATATCATGCTCTATTGTAAACTCTGGGGCGCGTAGTCGCAACCATTCAACCATTCCTAATTTAGCAAGAATATTCAGATAAACTTGCCATTGTTGGCGGGGACGGGTTGCTAAAGTTTGGCTCATTTCTGCTGCTAAATTTACCTGTTCTAACGTTAGCGAAATACTGTCTTCTGCGAAGAATTTTCCAAAATTTAAGCGGTTAGATTCCATCGTTGTGTTTTTCATGGCTGTTGTTTCCAATTCTAAGTTTATCGGGTTGAAATTCCAAACTCAAGATGACGACAGAGGCGGCGATAAAATAAGCTGTCGCGAGAACAATTTGGGTTCATTGTGTCCCGTTGGGCTTCTTCCATCATTCGGTCAATTTCTGCGGCTAAAGCCTGTTCTAAACGTTCTAGTGAAATCAAATCAGTGTAATAACCTGCGAGTTGAACAACTTGGTTTTTCAAGGTACTCAGTAACCGTTGTTGGATATCTTCTCGCAGCGTTTTTAACTGCAATAAACGAGTTACATTATCTTGTCGTTTTAACCCAACCTCTCTGGCAATTTCACTCATGCTTTCACCCTGACAATATAACTGTAACCCTTGAATAAAGATTTGATCTTTTGGAGGTCTTCGCCTTTGAAAGTAACTCAAACGGTCTTGCAAAACTTGTACAATTGCTTGGTCAAGTTGAGTAATAAGCAATTGACGATAACGTTTCAAAAACTCCTGTATTTCTGCGTCTGTTTCATCGTCAGGAGGTGGGGGTATATCACCATGAATTTGTTCTTTTTGCGGTTGACGCGATTTCCGAATCAATTCGGCGATAGATTTTAACTCTTCTAAGAGTTTATCAGAAGTCAAACCTGTGATTCCCTTTTCCTCTAAATCGGCGATCATTCTGTTTAATTGTTCGAGTGTTGGCGGTTGACAGCGAGGACGAGAACGGGAGCGGTTTTGTTGTAAGCGATCGCCTAAATAAACCGTTTGATAACTGTCTAAAATTTCCCTTGCTTTTCGAGCCAGAGTTGAGCTATAATTGTAGAATTCAGTGAGTAACCGTTCTAACTGTTGAGGATAATAATTAATGAGAATTGACCAGTCAGTTTCCAGATAAATCCCACAGTCTTCAAGAAACTTTCGCAATTCCGGATGGGATTTTACCAGTCGCGCCGTCCAGGTGCTAAGTTGACCTTTTTCTGGGTTAAAGTTTTTGAGAATTTTGTCGGCGAGGGATTCATATTTTGTATTAAGTTGCAAGTGAAAACGTTGAAGCAATTCAAAATCATCGAGAACAAAAGGAAGCAAATCTATTTGATTAAAACCGCCCTTTTCTCCGAACCTTCTCGCCAATTCTAAACAAGTTTGATCGATTTGGTGAGAAATAAAACACCGCAAACACAATTCGGCTTCAAGTTGACTTTCTGAACCTATAAAATCAACTAATTTTCGTTGAATGGCGGCGTCTGGAACGTCATCGTTCATCCACCGGGAAAACTGTTGTTCAAAGAAGGCCTTGGCGGTGGGAATTTCTTCCACCCGACGTTGACCGCCTCCGTCCAACCTCACCCAACACCAATATCGCAATGCAGAACCCATGAGAATTTGAATAACCTCCAAATTGACGCTTAATTTGCCCTGCCACTTCTACATATTCTGAGGCGACCGAACTTATGCAATTTTAGATCTTCCGATGCCAATTAATCTTTTGATAATCTGAACAACGGTATAAAGTTGGTTGTCTCGACGGGTCGAAACGGTGAATTGATCAGAGAAATCGTACTGTTTTTGTTGGCTATCGAATCATTTTGTAGGTTGGGTTGAAGTATGAAACCCAACAACTGATCTAATAATTATGAACTAAAAACGTTCCATCGAGCGCCAATCCCCAGAAAAAATAAAAGTCCGGTTGATTAATTCTGTTAGGGAGTGGGGCGGGTTTATATCAATCTCTCAGTAGTAGTAAAGATTTTGGCGGAACCCGCCCCTACAGATAATTTTGTAGGTTGGGTTGAAGCCGGGAAACCCAACAATAATAGTTATTAATTTTTTCGGTTGACTTGAACAATGAAACCTGATATCATCGTTGTAAGGTAAAAAGGCTCCATTGAGCGCCAATCCCCAGAAAAAATAAAAGACACCCAATAATACGGGTGTTCATAAAAAGGCACTGCTAACAATTCTAACTGGATTTGACCCATGGCGATGGAGCGCCCTTCCCCCCTTTTTATGCGTTGATAATACAACGAAATTAACTCGTGGGTTCCGTAGTCATCCACCTGCCACAAACTCATCAATTGACTCTCCGCCCCCGACTTCACAAACGCCCGACGCAACCCATAAACCCCTTCTCCATTCCCCACCGAACCCAACCCCGTTTCACAAGCCGATAACACCACCAATTTCTTACCATAAAGCCTCAGTTTCATCACTTCCGACGCCGGCGTTCTTGGGAGGCATAGAGTCCTGCCCAGTTGTTGAGGCTTTGGGCAACATCGGGATGTTCAGTTCCCCGGGCTTTTTCTCGAATCGCTAAAGAACGTTGAATGAGGCGTTCTGCCTCACTGTAGCGTCCTGGTTGACGAAGTTGGAAAGCTTGCTCGTTCAGTTGTCTAGCTTCTTCAAGTTGAGGAGATTGTTGAGAGGAGGATGGTTTGATGATCACGTTCTTCTTCACTCTATACTAGGAGAAGGAACGGAATTTATTATTGCTTGCTCCCAACAAATATAAAGAAAAGTAAATTGTTCTTGACAACCCAAAAAACACGAACTAATCAAGAATTTGAAAACAACGATAACAATGAAGAACCCCTCTCAAAACCCCAATCTCAATACAACGATTCAAATTCCAGGCTATCAAATTACCAAAACCGTTTATTCGGGAAGTCGAACATTAGTTTATCGGGCTATTCGTATTGTTGACCAATTACCTGTAGTTATTAAACTGCTGAAAAATCCCTATCCCAGTTTTAGCGAATTGGTACAGTTTCGCAATCAATATACCATTGCTAAAAATCTGAATTCACCCCTGATTATCAAAACCTATAGCCTAGAATCCTACAAAAATAGTTATGTATTGGTGATGGAAGATTTTGGTGGGATTTCCTTAAAAGAATGGGAAACCGGGGGAAAATTAACATCGCTACAAGACTTTTTACAAATTGCGATCGCCCTCTGTGATGCCCTAGAAATTTTGTATCGAGAGCGGATTATTCATAAAGATATTAAACCCACTAATATCTTAATTAATCCCGAAACCAAACAAGTTAAACTCATTGACTTTAGTATAGCTTCTCTGCTCCCCCGAGAAACCCAAACGTTAATCAATCCCAATGTCTTAGAAGGAACCCTCGCTTATATTTCTCCCGAACAAACGGGGAGAATGAATAGAGGAATTGATTATCGAACGGATTTTTATTCTTTGGGGATAACGTTCTATGAATTACTCAGCGGGGAATTACCCTTTCAATCCAATGATTTAATCGAATTAGTGCATTATCATATTGCCAAAAAGCCGAACGAGTTACGCAATAGGCAACAGGCAAAAGGCAATAGCGCAAACTTGCGGCCCGGCGGTTTCCGTCAGAAGCACAGTTTGCAAGAGAGGCAAGAGGCAATAGGCAAGAGTGAAGCCTTAGAAAACCCGGAAAAAATCCCACAGATTCTTTCAAAGATTGTGATGAAATTAATGGCAAAAAATGCCGAAGATAGATATCAAAGTGCCTGGGGATTAAAATTTGATTTGGAACAATGTTTAACCCAACTTCAACAAACAGGTAAAATCGAATATTTTGAACTAGGAACGCGAGATATTGCCGACCGATTTATCATTCCCGAAAAACTTTATGGACGAGAAACCGAAGTCAAAACCCTACTAACGGCTTTTGATCGCGTTGCCGATGGCACATCCGAATTAATGCTAGTGGCGGGTTTTTCTGGAATTGGTAAAACCGCAGTTGTTAACGAAGTTCATAAACCCATTGTTAGACAACGGGGCTACTTTATCAAAGGCAAATTCGACCAATTTCAACGCAATATTCCCTTCAGTGCCTTTGTCATCGCCTTCCGCGATTTAATGGGACAATTGCTGAGTGAAAGCGACGCCCAACTTCAAATTTGGAAAACCAAAATACTTGAGGCTCTCGGAGAAAATGGTCAGGTTGT
This sequence comes from Lyngbya sp., assembly GCA_035285085.1. Lineage (GTDB taxonomy): Bacteria > Cyanobacteriota > Cyanobacteriia > Cyanobacteriales > Microcoleaceae > Capilliphycus. The sequence continues at coordinate 71,748 of JAYKHV010000157.1, forward strand.
TATCGAAGTCATTCCCGAACTAGAACGCATTATCGGACAACAACCTCCGGCGCCGGAATTATCGGGTGCTGCCGTTCAAAACCGCTTCAATTTACTATTCCAAAAATTCATCTCGGTTTTTACCACAAAAGAGCATCCTTTAGTCCTGTTTATGGATGATTTACAGTGGGCAGATTTGGCTTCGCTAAAATTAATTCAGTTGCTCATGGGCGAGTCCGAGCTTGGCTATTTATTACTCATTGGAGCCTATCGAGACAACGAAGTATCAGCCAGCCACCCCTTAATATTAACCCTCGATGAAATCAGCAAAACTGGAGTAATTCCCAACAGCATTACATTAACACCCCTAACGCTTACCAGTTTAAATCATCTCGTTGCAGATACCCTAACCTGCACGGATGAAATCGCCCAATCCTTGACAGAATTGGTGTCTCAAAAAACAAAAGGAAACCCGTTTTTTGCCACTCAATTTCTCAAAGCATTGCATCAGGATGGGTTAATTGCATTTGACGCCAAAGCGGGATATTGGCAGTGTGATATTACGCAAGTTCGCTCTGCTGCACTAACCGATGATGTCGTCGAATTTATGGCTCAACAGTTGCAGAAACTCCCGACACAAACCCAGCAGGTTTTAAAATTAGCAGCTTGCATCGGCAATCAGTTCGATTTAACCACATTGGCAATCGTTTCTGAGAGTTCGGAAACAGAAACCGCGACAGCATTGTGGAAAGCGCTGCAAGAAGGGTTAATTCTCCCCCAAAGTGAAGTGTATAAATTTTATGTGGGAACGCAACAGAACCTGACAACAAACACGTCTTACACCGTAGATTATCGATTTTTGCACGACCGCGTTCAACAAGCAGCTTACACCCTAATTCCAGAAACAGAACGGGCAGTTGCTCACTATCAAATCGGTCAATTGCTATTGCAAAAAATTTCGCCCGAAGCCCGAGAAGAACGCATTTTTGAACTCGTCAATCAGTTAAACTACGGAATAACACGGGTTGAGAAACAACAAGAAAAAGACGAACTCGCACAACTCAACCTGAATGCTTGCCAAAAAGCGAGAGCCGCCACCGCTTATCAAGCCGCCCAGGAATATGCCACCGTCGGGCTGAAATTGCTCGGAGAAAACGCTTGGGCTAGGCAGTATGAAATGACCCTATCTTTGCACAATTTAGCGGCAGAAGTTGCTTTTTTGGTTGGGGATTTTGAGCAGATGGATCGGTGGATTGAAGCGGTAATTTATCATGCAAAAACGCCTTTAGAACGGGTGGAAGTTTATCAAGTTAGAATTCAGGCAATGGTCGCCCGAAATCAATTTTTAGAGGCAATTGCTATCGGTCAATCGGTCTTTCAAATGTTAGGCGTGAACCTGCCAGATGAACCAACTCTAGAAGATATTCGGCCAATAAAACAAGAAATTGATAGGTTAATTTCCAATCGCTCAATTGAGTCATTCTTTCATCTGGCGCCCATGACCGATCCCCAACAATTGGCGATTATGCAAAATGCGGCTCGCCTGACCCCCGTTTGTTATATGACAGGTTCAAAGCTTTATTTTCTCATCGTGGCGCTACAAGTAAAGCTGTCAATTCTATTTGGAAATAGTCCGGTTTCCGCCTATTGTTATGCGGGTTACGCCTTCCAACTTCGGATGCTGTGGGGAGACATGACAAAGGTCACTCAGTTTGGGCAATTGGGATACAAACTCGCCTCAGAAATGGGTGCTAAAAATATTCGACCGGCAACAGCATTGTTAATGGGAGGATATGTGGGTCATTGGACGACTCATCTAAAAGAAACCCTGCCTATTCTTCTAGATGGATATCAAACCGGATTGGAAACGGGCAATTTAGAATTTATGGGGTATGATGCACAATTGTATTGCTTAAATGCCTATTGGTGCGGTCAACCGCTTACCGAACTTGAACCCCAAATTAGCGCTTATTATCAACAGTTGTGCGACTTCAACCAATTCACGGCGGCTAACTGTCTTTTGGCTTACTGGCAAGCGGCTCAAATTCTCTTGGGTGAGTCGGAGGGTGAGTCAGAAAATCAGGTTCCTTTGCGTCAAGATTCCTATGAAGAAAAAGTCTTGGAGCAAGCAAAAGCATCCAATGATTTTTACCGATTATCCTACTTTTATCTGTATCGATTTACATTGAATTATTGGTTGGGAAATTTTGCAAAAGCCGAACACGATGCCGCTCAAAATCGACAGTATTTAGCCGGAGGAATTGGAAATATTGTTGAACCCGTCTTTTATTTTTATGATTCTTTGACGGTGCTGGCTTGTCTTCCCAAATCGATAACGGAGTCGGACTCTAGATGGCAGCGAATGCAAGAAAATCAAGCCAAGTTAAAAGAATGGGCCGATTATGGTCCGATGAATTACTTGCACAAATATTATTTAGTTGAAGCTGAAAAATATCGGGTTCTCAATTGCAAAACGGAAGCTCTAGAATTTTATGAGTTGGCGATTGAAGGGGCGAATAAAAACGGTTATGTTCAAGAGGAAGGATTGGCGAACGAACTGGCTGCTAAATTTTATTTGAATTGGGGTAAAGAAAAAGTTGCCGCCGGATATATGCAGGAAGCTTACTATTGTTATTCTCGTTGGGAAGCTGTGGCTAAAGTGATTGATTTAGAAATACGTTATCCCCAACTTCTCGCCCCCATCCTGCAACAACCTCGCCCGACTGACTTTTTCCAAGAAACAATACCGACGGTAAGATTTAGTAACACCCGAGGAAAGATTACTTCGACTCATAGTTCTAGTAGTATTTGTGAAGCGATAGATTTGGCAACTTTGCTAAAAGCTTCTCAGGCGATTTCTGGAGAAATTGAACTCGATAAACTGTTAACAATGTTGTTAGAAATAGTGGTGGCTAATGCGGGGGCGGATAAATGTGTTTTGATTCTCAAACAAGAGAATGAGTTGAAATTAGTCGGTTTGTTAGAGTCGGGGAAAACACCCCAAAGATTCCCCTCTGTTCCCCTATCTTCAAGTGAAGATATCCCCCTGGCTGTCGTGAATCAGGTTAAGCGGACTTTGACTCCTGTGGTACTGGCGGATGCGCGAATTAATCCTCAGTTGTTCGGCGATAGTTACCTCCAAAAACGTCAGCCAAAAAGTGTTTTGTGTAGTCCGATTTTGAATCAAGGGCAGTTAATTGGAATTTTGTATTTGGAAAATAATCTAACAGTTGGGGCGTTTACAACAGAACGGGTAGATGTGTTAAATATGCTGGCTGCTCAAGCTGCAATTTCGATAGAAAATGCCCGTCTTTATCAAGCCGCACAACAAGCATTGCAGGATTTACAACAGGCTCAATTACAAATTGTTCAAAGTGAAAAAATGTCGGCACTTGGTAATTTAGTTGCCGGGGTAGCCCACGAAATTAATAATCCGGTTGGTTTTCTCGGGGGTAATATTCAACCCGCTTTAGATTATATCACGGATTTATTTGGATTGCTCGATTTAATTCAAGAAAAATATCCCGAATTAGACTCGGAAGTTGAGGAAGAAATCGAAGCGATTGAATTGGATTATATTCGGGAAGATTTACCGAACTTAGTGGGTTCAATGCGGGAAGGCGTTAAGCGCATTCAAGAGATTAGCACTAGCCTTAGAACTTTCTCCCGTGCGGATAAAGATTATCCCGTTGCTTGCAATATTCACGAGGGAATTGATAGTACAATTATGATTCTCAAACATCGCCTCAAAGCGAGGGAAAAACGCCCGGAAATCCCGGTGATTAAAATCTATGGTGATTTGCCGAAAATTGAATGTTATGCGGGACAGTTGAATCAGGTTTTTATGAATATTTTTAGCAATGCGATTGATGCTTTAGAAGAAAGTAATGAAGGAAAAAGTTTGACCGAGATTCAAGATAATCCCAACCAAATCACCGTTAAAACATCAGTTGAAAATAATCAGGTTAAAATCTCAATTGCTGATAACGGCAAAGGAATGAGTGAAGAAGTTAAAGCCAAAATATTCGATCACTTGTTTACCACAAAACCTGTCGGAAAAGGAACAGGGTTAGGGTTGGCGATCGCCAGACAAATTGTAGTAGAAAAACATGGCGGTTCAATTCATGTTAATTCTATACTAGGAGAAGGAACGGAATTTATTATTACTTTACCTAAAGAAGCCTAAAGAAAAGTTAAATTCTCTTAACATCAAAAAACACAGACTCATCAACCTTGAAACCCCGACGACCATGAACAACCCAACTCAAAATAGCAACCCAAATACAACGATTACAATTCCCAACTATCAAGTCACCGAAACCGTTTATTCTGGGAGTCGGACAATCGTTTATCGGGCTATTCGTACCCATGATCAATTACCTGTAGTGATCAAGTTGCTGAAAAATCCCTATCCCACCTTCAGTGAACTGGTACAATTTCGCAATCAATACACCATTGCTAAAAATATCAACTCACCCCTAATTATCAAAACGTATAGCCTGGAATCCTACCAAAATAGTTATGCCTTAGTAATGGAAGACTTTGGCGGGATTTCGCTTCAAGAATGGGGAATAAAAACGGAAAAACTACCCACTTTTAAGGAGTTATTAGAAGTTGCCATTGCCATCAGCAATGCCTTAGAAAAACTGTATGGCGAGCGGATTATTCATAAAGATATTAAACCCAGTAACATTTTAATTAATCCCGAAACCAAACAAGTTAAATTAATTGATTTTAGTATAGCATCTTTACTCCCACGAGAAACACAAACTCTTGTCAATCCTAATGTTTTAGAAGGAACACTGGCTTATATTTCCCCCGAACAAACAGGGAGAATGAACCGAGGCATTGACTATCGGACGGATTTTTATTCTTTAGGAGTAACGTTATACGAATTACTCACAGGGAAATTACCCTTTCAATCCAATGACCCAATGGAATTAGTACATTGTCATCTGGCTAAAAAATCGCCATTAGTCTATAAAATTAATGCAAAAATTCCATCGGTTGTGTCAAAAATAGTCACTAAATTGATGGCTAAAAATGCTGAAGACCGCTATCAAAGTGCATTGGGATTGAAATATGATTTAGAAAACTGTTTAACTCAACTTCAACAAACAGGTCAGATTACAGACTTTAAAATAGGGCAACGGGATGTCGGCGATCGCTTTATTATTCCCGACAAACTTTATGGGCGAGAAACCGAAGTATCAACCCTACTTCAAGCATTTGGACGGGTTGCTAATGGTGCATCGGAGCTAATGCTAGTAACGGGATTTTCTGGGATTGGTAAAACGGCAATTGTCAATGAAGTGCATAAACCAATTGTGCGATCAAAAGGTTACTTTATCAAGGGCAAATACGATCAATTTCAACGCAACATCCCGTTTTCTGGATTAGTACAAGCATTCCGCGATTTGATGGGGCAATTACTCAGTGAAAGCGATGCTCAGTTAGAACAGTGGAAAGCAAAAATTCTGTCTGCTTTGGGTGAAAATGGGCAAGTTTTGATCGAAGTAATTCCCGAATTGGAAGCAATTATTGGCACACAACCCGAAGCGCTCGAACTGACGGGTAGTGCGGCACAAAATCGCTTCAATTTACTGTTTGTGAAGTTCATTGAAGTGTTTGCCACACCAGAGCATCCCTTAGTCATGTTTTTGGACGATTTACAGTGGGCAGATTCAGCATCTCTCAATTTGATCAAGTTATTAATGAGTCAAGCCGAGGGCAGCTATCTGTTTATTATTGGTGCTTACCGCGATAACGAAGTTTTTCCCACTCATCTGCTGATATTAACATTAGAGGAAATCCAAAAAAACAAGGCAACTGTTAATACAATTGCGCTCACACCCTTAAGTCAATCTGACGTGAATCATCTGATTGCCGATACTTTCATTTGTGAGTTTGATCGCGCACTGCCGTTAACAGAGTTAGTCTATCAAAAAGCCAAGGGAAATCCGTTTTTCACGACACAGTTTCTAAAGGCATTGTATGAGGATGGATTGATTACCTTTGACTGGCAAACAGGCTCCTGGCAATGCGATGTTCCAGGAGTGCGATTGCTGGCACTTACCGATGATGTCGTCGAATTCATGGCATTACAGCTACAAAAATTCTCTCCAGAAACGCAAAACATTTTGAAACTCGCCGCTTGTATTGGCAACCAATTTGATTTAGCAACTCTGGCGATTATTTCCGAACAATCAGAAATAGAAACGGCGACAGCATTGTGGAAAGCGTTGCAAGAAGAATTCATTTTACCGCAGAGCGAAATCTACAAATTTTATCAAAACTGGGAACTCGACACCCAACATTCAACCCCAAATACTCAACACTGTTATTATAAGTTTCTGCACGATAGAATTCAACAAGCCGCTTACTTTTTAATTCCCGAACAGGAAAGGCAGATTACTCATTTAAAAATCGGTCGCCTGTTATTAGAAAAAACCGACTCTGAGAATCTGGATGATAAAATTTTTACCATTCTCAATCAGATTAATTACGGAGTAAATTTACTCCAAGAAGAATCAGAACGCGAATTGATTGCCAGACTGAACTTAAAGGCGGGTGAAAAAGCAAAAACTTCTACGGCTTATGAAGCAGCACTCAAGTATTTGAATATAGGTAAGATGCTGTTATCGAGTCAGAGTTGGGAGACAAACTACCCACTAACACATCATCTTTATACCAGTCTTGCCGAAGCCGAATATCTCAATGGCAACTACAAGCAAGCGGAAGAATTGATTGATTTTACCCTCAAAAAATCAGCCTCCATCTTAGATCGCGTACCCGTATATCGCGTCCAATTACAGTTGTATAACGTACAATCTCTGTATTCTGAAGTCATCGAAGTTGGGCTATCCTGTCTGCAAGAACTGAACGTTAATTTAGAACCCAATCCCCCTCAAAAAGAGGAACTTCAAGTTGAGAAGTTAAGCAATCTTCCCCTGATGAGTGATCCGTATAAAGAAGCCGCAATGGAATTCTTGATGGCTTTAACAGGTCCTGCTTATGTGCAACGGCCTGAATTAATGATGTTAATTATTAACACCTTTCTTCATCTCTCCATTCGATACGGTAATTCTAAATATTCACCTTATGGTTATTCTCTTTATGGGATGCTCCTTTGTGCGACAATGGAAGATATCGAGGGGGGCTATCAATTGGGTCAAATGTCCGTCGATCTCATAGAAGAAGTCGGCGCTAAAATCTGTACTGCGAAGGTCTTGAACATATTTGGAAACTGCATTCGACACTGGAAAAAACCGGCCCGAGAAAATATAGATTTAGCCATTGGCGTACAGGGATTTTTGAGTGGCTTAGAAACTGGAGATATAGAGAATGGGGGATATTCAATTATTCATTATTGCGTAAGTCTGTTGTTTCTGGGGATGCCGTTGTCAGAACTGGAGAAGAAAGTTGAGGATTATTTGCAAAGCCTTACTGAACTCAAGCATAAATATGCGACAACGATTCTTCAGATCGATCTACAGACGATTTTGAACTTTCAGGAAAAGAACTTATTTGATTTTACCTCGCTGGAATACTTGCAAGAAAATGCTCAATTAGAGTCCGAGCTAATCACCACAAAAAATTGGACGACGCTCTTTATTTTTTATGTTCTGTCAGGGTTTTTTGAATACTCAATGGGTCAATATCAAGCCGCCGTTAATCACCTGAAATTAGCAGGAACTCATATTGCCAATGCACCGGGTTTACTGGTGGTCAGCGAACAGAATTTCTACTATTCACTTGCTTTACTCGCTCAATATCCAGAAGGGTCAGAAAGTCAGCAGATTGAATGCTTAAAAATAGTGGATGCTAACCAACAAATCCGTAAAATTTGGGTTAATCAGGCGCCGGAAAATTTTCTACATCAATATCAGCTAGTAGAAGCAGAAAAAGCCAGCAAACTCAAGCAAACTTGGCAAGCGGCTGAGTATTACGATCGCGCCATTGCGGGAGCCAAAACTAACGGTTATATTCAAGTAGAAGCACTGGCTAACGAACTGGCGACAAACTTCTATCTGGAATGGGATAAACAGCGCATTGCCCAAGAATACATCATTCAAGCCTACTACGCTTATGCTCGTTGGGGAGCAACAGCCAAAGTCGCCGACTTGGAAAAACGCTATCCCCAACTGCTGGCTCCCATATTACAGCAAACCCCTTCTCCCCTCTCCACGAGCGAAACGGTCTTCGCTTTGGGAAGTGTTACATCCACATCCGCCACTTCTAGCAGCAGTGTTTCTGTGGCTTTGGATTTAGCTGCTATTCTCAAAGCTTCCCAAACGATCTCCAGCGAAATTGAACTCGAAAAACTCCTGTCATCATTACTTTCGATAGTTATCGAAAATGCGGGGGCTGATAAATGCGTGTTAATGTTGATGCGAGACAGTCGCCTGCTCATAAAAGGGTTAATTACTTTAGGCACAGAACCTGTTGTATTACAGCGTATTCCTGTTGAGGAGAGTCAGGATATTCCCTTAAAATTGATCTACAAAGTTAAGCATAATTTGCAGACTGTTGTTTTGGGAGATGGGACAGCAGAACCGAGCTTAACCAACGACCCCTATATTATCCGTCAGCAGCCTAAAAGTATTTTGTGCAGTCCGATTTTACATCAGGGTAAGTTGATGGGCATTTTATATCTAGAAAATAATTTAGCAACGGGAGCGTTTACCCGCGATCGCGTCGAACTGCTCAATTTACTTTGCGCTCAAGCCGCAATTTCTATAGAAAATGCCCGACTTTATCAGCGATTGCAGCAATATTCCCAACAGTTAGAACAGGCATTACACAACTTGCAAAACGCCCAATTACAACTTGTCCAAAGTGAAAAAATGTCAGCCTTGGGTAATTTAGTTGCAGGAATCGGCCATGAAATCAATAATCCTTTGGGTTTTATTGCTGGCAGTATCGATCTATTTAAACCTTGTTTTGCCGAGATTATTGAACACTTAAAACTGTATCAAGAAAGCCTCCCCAATCCCGGCGATCAAATCAAAGATCATGCGGTCGAAATCGATTTAGAGGGGAGTTTAGAAGACTTACCCGAACTTATTGATTCGATGAAGATTGCCTGCAATCGCCTCATAAATCTTAGCACTTCTCTGCGAACATTTTCACGCGCCGATCAAGATTATCAAGTCCCGTTTAATATCCACGAAGGAATTGATAGCACTTTGTTAATTCTCAAACACCGACTCAAAGCGAACCAACAGCGTCCAGGAATTGAAGTGATTACCAACTACGGTAACTTCCCTCAAGTACAATGTTTTCCAGGGCAACTCAATCAGGTCTTTATGAATATTCTGGCTAATGCGATTGATGCAATAGATGAATCTAATACAGGTCGCAGTTTTGCTGAAATCAAAGCTAATCCTAACCGAATTACAATTACAACTTCAGTAGAAAATCAAACCGTAAAAATTAGCATAGCTGATAATGGGAACGGGATGAGTGAAGAAGTAAAAGAAAAGATTTTTGAGCATTTATTTACAACGAAACCCGTAGGAAAAGGAACGGGGTTAGGGTTGGCTATAGCCAGACAAATTGTAGTAGAAAAACATCAGGGTAGCATCAGCGTTAATTCAGAAATGGGTGTCGGAACAGAATTTACAATCTCCCTACCCGTGAAATCGTCAAATCCCAGAAATTATTTAATATAGGAGAAACAAGTTACAAACATGATCGCCAACTTACCCAATTATCAAATTACAGAGCAACTCTACGCAGGTACCCGCACTCTAGTTTATCGAGGTATCCGTATCAGTGACGAGCAACCCGTCGTTATCAAACTACTGCGAAACAAATACCCAAACTTTAACGAAATCGTTCAATTTCGCAACCAATATACCATTGCCAAAAATCTCGACTTTCCGAATATTATCAAACTGTTAACCCTAGAAGTCTATGACCATAGCTATGCTTTAATTATGGAAGACTTTGGGGGGATTTCCCTATCTGATTACCTCGAAATAGCGACAGATAAAAATCCTCAAGATAAATACTTATCTTTAACAGAATTTCTCGAAATAGCCATCCCACTCACAGAAACTCTGCACTATCTCTACCAAAACCGAGTTATTCACAAAGATATCAAACCCGCCAACATTCTGATTAATCCTAACACTAAACAAATTAAATTAATTGACTTTAGTATTGCTTCTCTCCTCCCACGAGAAACCCAAGAAATTCAGAATCCAAATATCTTAGAAGGTACATTAGCTTATCTTTCTCCCGAACAAACAGGCAGAATGAATCGAGGCATAGACTATCGCAGCGACTTTTATTCCTTGGGTGTAACCTTTTATGAGTTATTGACGGGAAAATTACCCTTCGTCTCAGAAGATGCAATGGAGTTATTGCATTTTCATTTAGCAAAACAACCCATACCAATCCATGAAATTAATTCAAAAATACCCTCGGTTTTATCAAAAATTATCAGCAAATTGATGGCAAAAAATGCCGAAAACCGTTATCAAACTGCATTGGGAATTAAGCATGATTTAGAAAACTGTTTAACTCAACTTCAAGCCACCGGAAAAATCGAATATTTTGAACTCGGAAAGCGAGATATCAGCGACCGATTTATGATTCCCGAAAAACTCTATGGTCGGGAAACAGAAGTTAATCAACTCTTGGATGCTTTTGATAGAGTTAGTAATCCTCCCGAAGGAAGAACGGAATTGATGTTAGTCGCCGGTTTCTCAGGTATAGGAAAAACCGCAGTTGTCAATGAAGTTCATAAACCGATTGTTCGGCAACAGGGTTATTTTATTCAAGGGAAATATGACCAATTTAATCGCAACATTCCTTTTTCTGCCTTTGTCATCGCTTTCCGGGATTTAATGAGGCAATTATTATCAGAATCAGAAGCCAAAATAGAAAATTGGAAAACAAATATTCTCGCGGCAGTGGGTGAAAACGGACAAGTCTTAATCGATGTCATTCCTGAGTTGGAAAACATCATTGGTAAACAGCCACCCGCCACAGAATTATCGGGAATTGCTGCCCAAAATCGGTTTAATTTACTCTTCTCAAATTTTGTTCAAGTTTTTACCCGTAAAGAACATCCCTTAGTCATATTTTTAGATGACTGGCAATGGGCCGATTCCGCCTCATTAAATCTGCTGAAATTATTGGTGCAAGATACAAAATATTTATTATTATTGGGTGCTTATCGAGATAATGAAGTTTCCCCGGTTCATCCCTTTATTTTAACAGTAAATGAACTTGTTAAAACAGAGGCAACGGTAAATACAATTACTTTACCCCCGTTAAGTGAATCCGATTTGAATCAGTTAGTCGCAGATACGCTAAATTGTGAGTTATCCCTAGCCCAACCTTTAACCCAATTAGTCTATCAAAAAACTAAAGGAAATCCTTTCTTTGCTACCCAGTTTCTCAAAGCATTACATGATGACAAGTTAATTAGCTTTAATTGGGATATCCAACATTGGGAATGCGATATTGTCAAAGTCAAAGCCTTAGCAATTACGAATGATGTCGTTGAATTCATGGGATTGCAATTACAGAAATTGCCCACAAAAACTCAGGATATTCTTAAACTAGCAGCTTGTATTGGAGCCGGGTTTGATTTACAAACTTTGGCAATCGTTTCGCAACAATTAGAAACAAACATAGCAACTTTCTTATGGAAAGCATTGCAGGAGGGTTTGATTTTACCTGTTAGTGATGTGTATAAGTTTTATCAGCTTGAGGAGAATGATAAGTTAAGTCCAGAAGATGAAAATTCTAATAAACAAAATGCCAGATACAGATTTCTGCATGACCGCGTTCAACAAGCTGCTTATTCCCTAATTCCTGACGACCAAAAACAGTTAACTCATCTGAAAATTGGAGAATTACTACAGCAAAACTTATCAGAGACAGAAAAAGAAGAAAAGCTCTTTGATATTGTCGGACATTTCAATTTAGGAATTGAGTTAATTAATCAACCCAAAGAACGGGAAACCTTAGCGAGACTTAACTTAGCAGCCGGACAAAAAGCCAGAAATTCTACCGCCTATTCAGCAGCCAGAAACTTTGTGCAAACCGGGATTAATTTGCTTCCGACAGACTGTTGGCAAAGTCAGTATGAATTAACCCTAAATCTTTATGTGGCTGCTGCGGAAACCGCCTACTTAAACGCCGATTTTGAAGGCATGGAAAACATGGCAACTCGGGTTTTGCAATCCGCCCAAACAACACTAGATAAAGTAAAGATATTTGAGATTCAAATCAATGCACTGACAACTCAGAGTCAGATGTTAGAAGCAATATCTGTAGGCACAAAAGCTCTAGCAGAATTGGGCATTGAACTCCCCAGTAAAACTGACGAAGCTTTGACACGCATTGCACTAGAAAATCTTGCCTCTCAACTGGAGGGCAAAGAGATTTCGGAACTGGTTAACCTGCCTGTAATGAGCAACCCTCAGAAAATGGCAGCCATGCAACTGTTAGGCATCTTGTTTCCGGCTATTTTTATGGGAAATCCTGCCTTGCAGCCCCTGCTTTGCTCCAGAATGGTCAGTCTATCCCTAGAATATGGAAATGCACCCGCATCAACAATTGGGTATATGGGTTATGGGATTGTACTGTCTGATTTTTTCGGAGAAGTAGAAAAAGGTTATTGTTTTGGGCAAGTAGCACGGAGCTTACTCTATCAGTTAAATGCACGGGAATATAAATGTATAACTTTACTTTGGTTTACCTGTTTTATCCAGCATCGTCAAGAAGCAATGATGGCAACAATCCCAACGGCGAAAGAGGCTTATTTGGCTGGTATGGAGACAGGTGATTTTCTAAATGCTGGCTACAGCATCAATAGTTATTTCTATAATAATTTTTTCGCGGGAGTAGAGATTGATGCTTGGGCAGCAGAAATAGAAAATTACTGTGTTGCCTTAACGAATGTGAAGCAATATTCTCCTATAATTTACCTGAAAGAGACACAACAGATGGTGCATAACTTGAGGGAAATTGTAAATCAACCCGATTTTTTTTGCGGCCCTGCTTACGATGAAACAGTAATGTTTCCTAAGCATCATCAGGATCTTGAGTTGACTGCCCTCGCTATTGGCTACAACTACAAACTAATGCTTGCCTATGTTTTTGGCAACTACACTAACTGCCTAGAATACATTCCCCAAGCAAACAGCTATTTGATGGTAGCAGGAGCAATGATTCATTCTATAATTTTCCATTTCTATGCCGGGTTAACCTATTTAGCGCTCTACTCTACCCAGTCAGAAATCGAGCAAGCTAACACTCTTGAGCAAGTGAAAACCCATCAAACTACTTTAGCTCAGTGGGCGCACTATGCGCCGATGAATCACCAACATAAAGTGGATTTATTAGAAGCAGAAAAATGTCGGGTTTTAGGCAAGAATTATGAAGCGGGAGATTGGTACGATCGCGCAATTTACGGAGCAAAGGCAAACGAATATCTTAACGAAGAAGCCTTAGCAAATGAACTCGCAGCTAAATTTTATTTGAATTGGGGAAAAGAAAAAGTTGCTGCTGGATATATGCAAGAAGCCTACTACTGTTATACCCGGTGGGGAGCAAAAGGAAAAGTCGCCGATTTAGAACAAAAATATCCCAAACTATTAGAAATAATTCTGCAACCCACTCAGCCAACGGGCGGGTTTGTAGGAACTATCTCTTCAACCCTAACTAAAAGTGTAAGTAGTAGCACTCATAACCAAAACTCTAATTTTTGGTTAGATGTTCCGGCGGTGATGAAAGCAGCACAAGCGATTTCTGAGGAAATAGAGTTAGAGAAACTGTTAGCCACTTTGATGCAAATTGCGATCGCCAATGCGGGAGGAGAAACCGGATTTTTAGTCATTCATCAACAAGCCGAATGGTTAGTTGTAGCCAAAGCCAATCAAAACCAGACAGAAAACTTGCAAATTCCTCTGGTTGAATGTCAAGAATTACCCCAAAGTGTGATTTATTCTGTAGCTAGAAGTCAAAAAACCGCAGTGTTTGATAACTTGAGTGCGACCTCTCAATTTGCAGGCGATCGCTACATTATTACGCACCAACCCAAATCCGTTTTATGTACTCCAATTAGCAAGCAAGGAAAATTAATCGCGATTTTGTATTTGGAGAATAATCTTACAGTGGGAGCATTTACAAGCGAGCGACTAAAAATCCTGCAAATGCTGACCTCTCAAGCTGCAATCTCGATAGAAAATGCCCGTTTGTATCAACAAGTCGAAAACTATTCTCAAACCTTAGAAGCCGAAGTCGAGCGCAAAACTAAAGCTTTAAGCCAAAAAGCTGTTGATTTAGAGCAAGCCTTGAAAAATTTACAACAAACCCAAGCCCAATTAATTCACAGCGAAAAAATGTCAGCCCTCGGTCAATTGGTAGCGGGAATCGCTCACGAAATCAACAATCCCATCACTTTTATTCATGGCAATCTTTATCCAACCGAAAATTACATTAAAGATCTGCTAAGTTTGTTAGAAATTTATCGCCAACAATATCCCGAACAAAATCCGGTCATTCAAGCCAAAATAGACGAAATAGATTGGGAATTTATCGAGGAAGATTTAACTAATATTTTGCATTCGATGAAGTCAGGAAGCGAACGAATTCGGCAAATTATTCTGAGTTTGCGTAATTTTTCTCGCTTAGATGAAGCCGAGATGAAATCTGTCGATTTACACGCCGGAATAGAAAGCACTTTACTGATTGTACAAAACCGCTTTCAAGGAAGCGATAATCAACTTAAGGTACAGATTATTAAAGAGTATGGCAACCTGCCTCCCGTCACCTGTTATGCCAGTCAACTCAATCAGGTATTTTTGAGTATTATTAGTAATGCTCTTGATGCGGTTCTAGGAATGAATGAAACGGGAAAAATTCCTCAAATTCGGATTCGGACAGAGACGATAGAAAAAGAGTGGGTCAGAATAGGGATTTATGATAATGGTTGTGGCATTTCTGCCGCGATAAAACAACGCATATTCGAGCCATTTTTTACGACTAAACCCGTCGGTAGTGGTACGGGTTTAGGTTTATCTATCAGCTATGCAATTATCAAAAAACATGGGGGTCAATTAACCTGTAACTCGAAAGTTGGAGAGGGAACAGAAATCGTGATTGAGATTCCTAAAAATTCTTCGGAAAGGATGCCAATTGTTCAAAACCCCTGCTAATATGAAATACTTAATTGGCGTGACTAGGATTTATGGGGAAGACCGGAAGACCGGAGGTGGGGATAAAGATGCGATCGCATTATTTTCCGTATTTGATATAAACTCCGAAGAAAGTCCCTGTGTTCGGTCCTATAAAAGTTTTACTATTTTTGCAGTAACCACTCCGATCCCTACCTCCGGTTCCTCCCCATCTCCTGAGGGCTGTTTCATTCTCAGTTAAAAATTGCCGGAGTTGATGGGGTGAAAGGGTTCCGGGGGTGGTGGGGAGAGGATTTTTTTGAGATGAAAAATAACTTTTTATTAATAAAAATCCTCCCTACCTCCCTACCTCCCTACCTCCGGTCCTCCCCACCAATCAAATTTTCGGGCTAGAACGCGCACGGCCCTGGGGGTTGATGAGGTGATGGCGGTCTTCTCGCTCCATTAAGATAAAATTAATACACCTATAGTTTAAGCGAAGTATATTCATGTCCGTTTTGCTAGCGATCGCAGTTCTTGCAGTCTTGATTTTCGTCCATGAACTCGGTCACTTTATGGCGGCGAGGCTGCAAAATATTCACGTCAACCGTTTCTCCATCGGTTTCGGCCCAATCTTGATGAAATATCAAGGTTCTCAGACCGAATACGCCTTACGAGGAATTCCCTTAGGTGGGTTTGTGGGATTTCCCGATGAAGACCCCGACAGTACCATTCCCAAAGATGATCCCGATCTGTTGAGCAACCGTCCCATTTTAGATCGGGCAATTGTGATCAGTGCCGGGGTAATTGCCAATCTGATTTTTGCCTATTTTCTGCTTGTCGGCCAAGTCGGGCTGGTTGGTATTCCTGAATTTAACTATAATCCGGGAGTGCGGGTGCCAGAAGTGGCAACTGATGTCAGTTCGGCGGCTACCAAAGCGGGGATCAAACCGAATGATGTGATTATCTCGGTGGAGGGTAAAAAACTCGAACCCTCCCAACAAGCCATTCAAGACTTGATCGCCGAGATTCAATCTCATCCCAACCAACCGTTAGATTTAGAAGTCAAACGGGCCGATGAAATTATCCCTTTAACAGTCATTGCTGAACCCGGAAGCGATGGCAAAGGGCGCATCGGTGTCCAACTCACCCACAACCGGGATGTCGTCCGTCGTCGGGCCGATAACCCAATTGAAGCCTTTGTCATCGGGGCGAACGAGTTCCAACGGATTATTAACTTAACCCTATCGGGTTTTGGTCAACTGATCAGCAACTTCAGTCAAACCGCCGAACAGCTTTCTGGCCCGGTGGGAATTGTAGCGATTGGTGCCGATATTGCTCGTTCGGATGCGGGGGACTTGTTCCAATTTGCCGCGTTAATTAGTATTAACCTGGCTTTTATCAACATTTTACCCCTTCCGGCGCTCGATGGCGGTCAATTGGCGTTTCTCCTGATTGAAGCAGTTCGCGGTAAACCTCTCCCCAGTCGGGTTCAAGAAAGTGTCATGCAAACCGGATTGATGTTACTGTTGGGTTTAGGAATTTTCCTGATTGTCCGCGATACCGCTAACTTGGGTTGGGTGCGAAGTCTTCTGCAACAGTAAGTAGGTAACTGACCATGACCATTCGCAGGCGATTAACCACCAAGCAACGGGCCTTAGAGATTTTGGTCCGCCTCAAACAGTTGTATCCGGATGCCGGTTGTACCCTAACTTATCAAACTCCGCTACAACTTTTGGTGGCTACCATCTTATCGGCCCAATGTACCGATGAGCGAGTCAACAAGGTCACTCCCGCCCTGTTTAAACGCTTTCCTGATGCTTTTTCCTTGGCGACCGCACCGGAGGAAGAACTGCAAGAATTGGTGCGTTCAACGGGCTTTTATCGCAACAAAGCCAAAAATATTAAGGCGGCTTGTCAGATGATTGCGGAGAAATTTGGCGGCAAAGTCCCCAAGCGGATGGAACAGTTGCTCGAACTCCCCGGAGTGGCTCGCAAAACGGCTAATGTGGTCTTAGCCAATGCCTATGGGATGAACATGGGTGTGACGGTTGATACTCATGTCAAGCGCCTCAGTCAACGCTTGGGACTCACCCAACATACCGATCCGGTTCGCATTGAACGAGATTTGATGCTCTTACTGCCCCAGCCCGACTGGGAAAATTGGTCAATTCGCTTGATTTATCACGGTCGGGCAGTCTGTACGGCTCGCAATCCAGCGTGTTATGATTGTAAATTGTCTGATTTATGTCCATCAGCCCAAATTGAGGCGAGTCGGGCAAGGGCATCACAGCCTTAAGGTCTGTATCGAGTCCCTCACCAAATAGCAATACAGGTAGATTTACAGAGGAAAAACGCTCAAATGGCTAAGAAAAGTATGATTATGCGCGATCTTAAGCGCCAAAAAATGGTCGAAAAGTACGCCGAAAAACGGGAAGCACTCCAAGAGCAGTTTGATCAGGCAGCCAATCAAGCCGAAAAAATGGAGATTCACCGCAAAATTCAGCAACTCCCCCGCAACAGCTCCCCGACTCGGGTTCGCAACCGCTGTTGGGCAACCGGACGGCCTAGAGGATACTATCGCGATTTTGGACTCTGCCGCAACCAATTGCGGGAAATGGCACACAAAGGACTCTTACCGGGCGTCGTTAAGTCCAGTTGGTAAGCTGAAGCTATGGGGAGCAGGGGATTGGGGCGGTGTCCGCGTTCCCTGGAGTCCTGCACGCATTCCCTCTCCCTGAAGGACTTTTTGGGGCTATCCTCCACAACAGCGTTCATAGCCTAAGCTCTCTAAGAGTAAATCGCTGACGGCATTGGCGATCGCAAACTCTCCATAAAAACTTTGTGAAAAGTCAAACGATTGCATTTCCGTGACAATGGCAATCACTAAAGAACCGAGATCGTTTTCTCCTTCCATACGCTGACGGACAAAGATTTGAGCGGCTCTTTGGGCTATAGTTTGGTTAATGGCTTCGGGAATAAATTCTTGATCGAGCCAACGGTGTAAGGCTTTTTCCAGCCATTCCCCCTCCTGTTGGGGATTTTCCGCCTCAGGCAGTGTAATCGGTTTAATCGGTTCAGACATGGGTCTAAAATAAGCGGTAGACTCAGTAATGGGCTAATTTGATCAAATTATATCGTTTGCATTTGACTCGGCGGAGAAGCTTACTGGCGGACGATGGCGATCGCCGGCGCGTTACCTGGGTCATAGGCTTGCAGGATTTTCTGTTTGACCAGATCGGCAAATCGTTGATTGATCGAAGACTCCATCGCGTTGGCTTCCTGTTTGAAGCAGACTTGATAACTTTTAGACTTGTCGTAGGTGCGGGTAGAACGGTTATAGGTTTTGGTGGTTTTCGACTGCACAAAGACCGACGGTTCGGGGCGCTTGTACCAAAATAGACGGTAAGAGTGGGTCGATTCATTACTTTTGAACTTGAGAATATCTTCGGTTTTACCTAAAATATTGATAGTGTAAAAATCAGCTCGCTTGTTAATTTGTAAATACCCCCAGTTTTTTTCGGTTTTATTGATTAACTTCTCCAGGGTATTTTCCAACAGAGGACATTCATTAAATGCTAACATCGGCTTCGATTTTCGCTCTAAACAGACTACTCAATTAATATATCAAAATCATCGGCTCATGCAATACGATGTCGCGGCTATTATCCAGGGTTATGCTCAAGGTTACTTTCTCATGGCAAATGATGATGATGAAACCTTGGGATGGTATACTTCTCGTCAAAGAGCGCTGATTCCCCTTGATGACCGATTTCGTTATCCGCGATCGCTACAACGAGTGTTGAATCAAAATCGATTTAGTATTGCGGTTAACCGAGATTTTTCGGCGGTTGTTGCCGGGTGTGCAAATCGAGAAACAACTTGGATCTCTGAAGAATTACGAGAAATTTACCACGTTTTATATTATGCCGGATATGCTTATAGCTTTGAAACCTGGCAAGAAGATGAACTGGCCGGGGGAATTTTGGGGTTGGTTATTGGGGGTGCTTTTATTGGAGAATCGATGTTTTATCGCATTCCAGAAGGCTCAAAAGTGGCAATGGTTAAGTTGGTTGAACGCTTAAGAGAACGAAATTTTCTGTTTTTTGATGCTCAAATGAATAATCCACATTTAGAGCGATTTGGATCTTATATTATTAGCAATAAAGAATACAAAAATTTGTTAACCCAAGCTTTGGGTCGTAACTGTTCTTTAAAATAATTTACAAAACAAAATAAAGACAAAACAAAATAAAATTGACTGTAATCAATAATTTAGATTAAAATTAAAACAGCAAATCAAATCAATAAACTTTTTAGTAAAGATCGCGGGTTAGCCCAAAACTTTTCTGGAACTCAAAATTCTATCAAAACGCGATCGCATCTACCAACCCCAAAAAATAATAAATACAAGACCATTCAAAGTTTTTCTAACCGGGCGAGTCGAAATTGAATTAAATAGCAATGTAAAAAATTTTTACTCAAGTTAACCCCTATGAAAATCGATGGTAAGATAGATAAAAACCTTGACTCAGACTCCAGTAGAACCCACAAACGACAGACCGCAGAAACTTTTGTAGAGGATACGATCGCCCAGCAGCTATGGTATCGTAGATTGGAAGCACGAGACCGAGAAACTTTAGCCGTGTTTGAGTCGATCTCTGAAATTATTCTGGTGATCGAAACCGAAGCGAAAAATATTACCGTTATCCCCACCCGTTTGGATGAAAAATCGGGTTTGACAGCCGAAATTATTAATCAAACCATTCAACAATTTTATGACTCCGAACAGTCCGAACAATGGCTAGAATTAATTCGACAAGTTTTCACAACCCAAGAAGTCATCAACTTTGACTATAGGGTGTTTGTAGACGGGCGAACGTTTTGGTTTTCCGCTCGGGTTTCCCCCAGACCTCAATCTCAAACGGTTCTTTGGGTAGCCCACGATATTACCCAAGACCAAGAAACCCAATATCGCTTACAATTGCTCGAACGGGGAGTGGCGGCGAGCAGCAACGGGATCGTGATTACGGATGCGACCCAAACGGATAATCCCATTATCTACGTTAATCCCGGTTTTGAACGTATCACCGGCTACAGTTACGAAGAAGCGATCGGAAAAAACAGTCGATTTCTTCAGGGAACAGATAGAAATCAACCGGCTTTAGAAGCAGTCCGACAGGCGATTAAAACCGGAACAAGTTGCTATGTGACGCTGAGAAATTATCGCAAAGATGGCAGCTTATTCTGGAACGAACTGACCATTTCTCCGGTGCGAAATACCTGGGGAAAACTAACGCATTATATCGGAATTCAAACGGATATTACCGAACGCAAACAAGCAGAAGAAGAACGGGATCACTTTTTTTCGCAGTCGATAAACTTACTCTGTATTGCCAACTTTGAGGGCTATTTTACCCGGATTAATCCGGCATGGGAAAGAACGTTAGGTTATAGCGAAGCAGAACTTTTAGCGATACCTTATATTGACTTGGTTCATCCCGAAGACCGAGAAAAAACTTTAAAAGAAGCGGAAAAACTCAGCCAAGGAATCAATGCAATTTCCTTTGAAAATCGCTATCGCTGCAAAAATGGAAGTTATCGCTGGTTGGTGTGGAATTCCACCGCCATTCCCGAAACTCAACTGATTTATGCTGTTGTCTACGATATCACAGAACGCAAACAAATTGAAGAAGCCCTCAAACGACAAGCCTTAACCTTTGAAAATATTTCCGATGGGATTATTATCACCAATTTAAAAGGGATTATTATCGATTGGAATCCCGCTGCTGAGTTAATGTTTTGCTATAGCAAAGCCGAAGTTTTAGGGAAAAGTGCCGAATTTTTATACTCGCCAGACCAAGCCAAAAATCTGACAACTAAAATCATCAGATCGATGATCAAAAACTGTCGTTGGACGGGGGAAATTAAAGTCATTTGTCAAGATAAAACTCAACGAATTTGTCAAACCAGCGTTGTTCCCCTCAAAGACGAACGGGGTAAAATTATCGCCGCCATTGGGGTGAACCGAGATATTACCGAAACGGTGAAGATTAGAGAGGAATTAAAAACCTCACAAATGTTACTAGCCGGGGTTCTCAATAGTTCTCTCGATGGAATTATGGCGTTTAAATCCGTCCGGGATGAAAGCGGGAAAATTATTGATTTTGAATGGTTATTAAGCAATCCCTCCGCCTGTGAAATGGTCGGACGAACCGAAACCGAACTGTTAGGAAAACGGCTGCTAGAACAATTACCGGGAAATAAAGAAGAAGGACTGTTTGATTGCTATGTGGAAGTCGTAGAAACCGGAGAACCCCAAGAACATGAATTTTACTACCAACACGATGGAATTAAATCTTGGTTTATGAATATTGCGGTTAAATTAGCAGATGGGTTTGCTGTCACCTTTCGCAATATTACCCGCACCAAAGAATCCGAACTACAATTAACAGAACTCAATGATGAATTAGAATCTCGTCTCAGCCAACTTCAACAACGCAACCAAGAAATATTATTACTCAGTCAGATGAACGATTTTCTGCAAGCTTGTCTGACCTTAGAAGAAGCCTACAAAGCTTTTAGAACCCTAATTAAACCCCTATTTCCGGGTTGTTCGGGAGGTATTTTTATTACCAAAGCATCCCGCGATTTTGTCGAAGCCGTCGCCACCTGGGGAAACCTTCCCATCGGAGAAACGGTCTTTCATCCGAGAGACTGTTGGTGTCTGCGACGGGGGCGAGAACATTGGGTTAATGAAGATCATTTTGACTTACTTTGTAATCATAGCGATCGCCGTTCACCGCCAAAAGCAACCCTGTGTTTACCGATGATGGCACAAGGAGAAACACTAGGATTATTTTACCTTTGTTCGGATTCCTCGGATAAACTCAGTGAAAGTAAGCGCCAACTCGCCAGTACCGTCGCCGAACAAATGGCACTTGCACTCGCGAATTTACAACTGCGAGAAGAATTGCAAAACCGAAGTATTCGCGATCCCCTAACCGCATTATACAACCGTCGTTACCTCGAAGAATCTTTAGATCGAGAAATTCATCGCGCCCGCCGCAGTCAACACGATGTCGGTGTCATAATGATTGATATTGACCATTTTAAACGCTTTAATGATACCTTTGGGCATGATGCGGGGGATGCGGTGCTTAAAGAAGTAGGAAAACTCTTGAAAAGTAGTTTGCGAGGTTCTGACATTGCTTGTCGTTACGGGGGCGAAGAAATGACTTTAATTTTACCAGAAGCTTCTTTAGAAAATACCTATAAACGGGCCGAAGAAGTTCGCAAATTAATTAAACAAATTAATCTTGAATACAAACGTCAAAGCCTCGGGCAAATTACGGCGTCTTTGGGTGTGGCTTGTTTTCCCGAACATGGAACTACAGGTTTTTCTGTTATTCATGTTGCCGATAGCGCCCTTTATCAAGCCAAAAAACAGGGGCGCGATCGCGTTGTTGTCGCCGAGGTAGAATGATGGGGAGATGGGTAACGGATGGGTTGTTGTTGGGCTGGAAATAAGCGTTTCGGGATTGGTGGAATATCCGTTATTTTCGGCAGAAAAGAGACTCACCGAACCATCTTCGCGGCCGATCAGCAGGTCTAAATCTCCATCTCGATCCCAATCAACCACAAAGGGACTGCTATTTTGTCCGGCTGCGATCGCCGAAATTGGGCTTTGTGTTTGTTCGCTAAAGTTGGGACTGGATTTGTCACCCGTGTTTGCGAGTGCTTCCATTCCCAACTCCACACCGGGAATTTTGGCGGGGGCGACTGGCGGCACTTCGGCGGCGGGTATCCAACTTGTAGAGATTTTTTGGCAGGTTTCCCCTTGGGCTGGCGCGATCGCCGAAACGTTGCGACCGACGGCAAACTCGTAATTGCGGCGATATTGAACGGCGGCAACGCACTCATCCCAGTCATGTAAGTCAACTCGTAGAAACAGGAAGCGCAAACAGTGAGGTCTGGAATCCCCGTCGTTTACGGCGGGGAGGATGTCAATAACTTCAAGTATCCAGAAGGCTTACATTTTACCCTTCTGCATCACTTCCTGAAGATGACGACGAACTTCCTCAGCTTGCTGGCACTCTTGCTGTTGTAATTTCTTGAACAGTTCCACACAAGCCTCAGAGTCAGTATTCTGCGCGTCTTGGATATAGGTGTTATAAATCTGAACGGCTTCAGATTTGTTCTTTAACAAGGCAATCAAATCGTACTCAAGATCGCTGACAGCCTTGGAGTTTCCAGTAGCAACCATAGAGTTAATCTCCATTAGCTCAGTTTTAACTCATCTTGACTCAATCTGGTTAATGCTTCATCTATCCAAAAGCGTATAAATATCGAGTAACTGAACTATTCCTTGAATATCAACTGCACAGTGATTTACTGGATTTTTACAACCGGAAACGCAAGGAATGTCCTAAAGGAGTAACTCTCAAGCTACAAAGTAATAAATACCTACTTTTGCAATTTGTCCATCCTGGCACTGGGAAACGCAACCCTAAGCCATGCAACGTACAATTCACAGAAGCGGGTATCATACAGGCTATTGACAAGGCATGGAAAGTCAAGGAAGCGTTAGGGAAGTTTAGTTTAGCTTCTGAGTTCTGGGATTGGT
>JAYKHV010000158.1:0-11774 GCA_035285085.1 Lyngbya sp.
TCCTGGACATCCTGATTCAGACAAAAAAAGACGCTAAGGAAAACTAGAAATTTAACAATCACATCCTGTACATCCTTAAATCCTGGACATTATCTCGACTTCGCTCGATAACCACCTGATTCAGACAAAAATCATCAATATCATTTTACCATGTTGTGAGTCAGAGACTCACGTTTTGCATTCCCAGTCAGAGACTGGGAACGAGAATTATTCGATTTCTATTGATTGAATTATCATTTCTACAGTGTTTAAAAACTTGTCATATTCATTTTCTTCTGCTGAATAAATAATCACATAAGCTTTATTTTCTTTCAAAGTCATTACATACATATTCTTGATTTTTTCATCACCGTTTCTACCAGTTGCAATGATTTTTCTTCCTTGTTTCCCACTAAAAAAATATGTATCTCTTGTTGTGACTTTCCCATCTGTTAAATTATCAGTTATATCCTGTTCTTGAAAGTTTTGCAGCTGATCTAAAGTTTCTAAATAAGGAAAACTACTAATTATCAATCTTGAATTTTTTCGAGGGTGAATAAATGTCACAAGTTTATCATCTAAAGCATTTGGTGTTGCATCTTGAGGCCAACATTCTGGATATTCCAGATTGATATTATATTCTCTGTTTTGATAGGTTGCTAATTTTCCTCCACATTCGGGAAGACGACTGTTAAGAAATACAAAAGTAATAATTCCTGTCACTAATATACCTAATCCTACAGATGCAATTTTCAGAAATAAAGGATTAAACTTTTTACCTGTTTTAGTAGGTTGATTATTAGGTTGATTATTAGGTTGATTATTATTATGTTGTTGTTGTGAGATTTGCTGTAATGCTGTTAATGCTTCTGTTGCATTAGCATAACGGTTTGTGTGATTGTATTCTACCATTTTATCTAAAAAATTAGCAAATCGATCACTAACGTTCACAAAATCACGCCAAATTAATTTTGCTTCTTGATCTCTTTCTAAGGATTTAGGATGTTTACCTGTGAGTGCTTGAATACCAATCATTCCTACAGCATAAATATCACTGCTAAATTCAGTTGCTCCTATTTGTTGTTCTATTGGTATATATCCAAGAGTACCAATTGTAGTAGGATTTTGTGGTTGTTGATTTCCTAATAATTGAGTGCTGATTTGTTTGACTGCACCAAAATCAATGATGACTATTTTCTGATCTTTTTGTCTTCTTCTAATATTTTCCGGTTTTAAATCTCGATGAATTACTTCCTGTTCATGAATAAATACTAAAACTTCTAAAATATCTGTTAATAATTGAATTACAACATCTTCCTTCAATGGAATATTAGGACGAATTTCTTGTTTTAAATCATATCCTGCTATATATTCTTGAACTATAAAAAAATCTTGGTTTTCTTGGGGATAAGCTAAAAGTCGGGGTATTTGTGGATGTTTACCTAGTTGATGCAGGATTGTAGCTTCCCGTGCAAATAATTCTTGAGATTTTTTTATTGTTTCCGGTTCGGTGCTTGATGGTGTAAAATGTTTAACTACACATTCACTTGGTGGGGGTACTTGGGTATCTTCCGCTAAATAAGTTGTACCAAATGTACCCTGTCCTATCTTACTGATGATTTTGTATCGTGCTGCAATGATTCTACCAATCATCGGATTCACCCTTCTACCCAGATAATCATATACATATATTAAATCATGGCTAATAGCAATTTTACTGAAAACAGGGAAAGTTTCAGATCCCCCCAACTCCTGTCTTAATAAGCAGGGTTAAGATGAATTATACAGATATGGGGTTTTGCATGATGTAAAAATTCACAATATCATAATACAATAGCTATAGCAGTCAGTTAGCAATATCCTCTATTATTGAATATGACTATACAATCAATATCAACCCCAGAACCTACACCAGAAGTATATCAAGGACAGTTTGGAGAATTTACCATTACTAAGGGCGATCGCATCGGTGTGATCATCTATCGTACCAGTTTAATGATAGCAGCAATTAGTTTTGCAATTGCTAGTAATTTAGCTTTATTTTATGCTGATTATCCCTTAGCTATTCAAGCTATTACCCCTCTTTACACTGTTTTTAGTTTAGCTTTGGGTGTGAGTTTATTAACTATTCACATATATATGAAGTTGCTACATCAAATTTTACAACTTTTCTGGATAATTGGTAGTATTTCAGCTTTGATTTTCGGACATTTGGATCATCAACCTTTTGCGATTACTGTTTATCATCAACCACTAACATTATTGGGTGTGGGTTTTACTTTTGCTGCTTTAACAGGTATTTTCTTTAAAGAAGGATTTTGTTTTAATCGGTTAGAAACGAAAATCTTAACTCCCCTTGTTCCACTTTTATTATTAGGACATTTAGCAGGAATTTTATCAACTCAAGCAGAACAGGTTTTATTAGGTATTTGGGTAATTGCTTTTTTAGTCTTTGCGTTGCGGAAAACAGTACAAAATATTCCCGCAGATATTGGTGATAAGTCGGTTTTTGATTATTTGAAGAATCAAAGATTAGCAAAGGGTTAAAGATCAAAATATCTCACGCAAAGACGCAAAGGTTGATTTTTTGAAAATGTCTACTATAGAAGATCGCAAATATTGGTTAGCTTGGTCGCAAATTTCGGGAATTGGTCCAATATTATTACAACGATTACACCAGCATTTTGGTCAATTAGAAAATGCTTGGAAATCTAGTCCTGCGGAATTACGAAAAATCGAAGGTTTTGGTTTTCAAACTTTAGAAAAAGTTGTACAACAAAGAAGTCGTATAAACCCAGAACAATTACTGATTCAACATCAAGAAATCAATCCCAATTTCTGGACACCCGCAGATGCAGAATATCCCCAATTATTAAGAGAAATTCCCACACCTCCAGCAATTTTATATTATCGTGGTGAAGTTGATTTACAAGAAAATTCAGGGAAAAAACCCTTGGTAGGTATTGTAGGAACTCGTAAACCTACAGAATATGGAATAAAATGGACTCGTCAAATTAGCACTGCTTTAGCTAAAAATGGTTTTACTGTGGTTTCGGGAATGGCCGAAGGAATAGACACGGAAAGTCATACCGCAGCGATGAAAGCGGGAGGTAGAACTATAGCGGTTGTGGGAACTGGTGTAGATGTTATATATCCTGTGAAAAATAAAGATTTATATCAACAAATTTTAAAATCTGGGATAATAATTAGTGAATATCCTGCGAAAACTACACCTAACAGGACTCATTTTCCGCGCAGAAATCGTATTATTGCAGGTTTAAGTCGTGCAATATTAGTAATGGAAGCGGGAGCAAAATCTGGTGCTTTAATAACAGCGAATTATGCAAATGAATTTTGTCGTGATGTCTACGCTTTACCGGGAAGAGTTGATGATGAACCATCCCAAGGATGTTTAAAATTAATTAGTCAAGGTGCAGGTTTAATAAATCAACAATTAAATGAATTATTAATTATGTTGGGTGCTATTCCCCAAATAGATGTAGAAACTCCTCTTTTTAATTCTGTTCCTTTATCTCAACCAACTCAAACTAAGTTAGAAACTCCTAAATTAGAAACTTCTAAACCAGAAACTCCTAAATTAGAAACTCCTAAACCAGAAACTCCTAAATTAGAACCAGAATTACAAAAGGTAATAGATACTTTAGCTTTTGATGCTTTACCTTTTGATTTTATTGTGCAGAAAACAGGTATGGATGCGGGTTTAGTTTCTAGTTCTTTGTTACAGTTAGAATTAATGGGTTTGGTTTCCCAACTTCCAGGAATGAGATATCAGAAAATATAAGGAGTCAGGAGTCAGGAGTCAGGAGTCAGGAGTCAGGAGGTAGGAATAAGAAGAAGCTAGGAGTTATGAAGTAGAATTTTTGAGAATAGCTTTTGCATAACTATCTAATAATCTACTAACTTCTTGCAGTTTCAGCATTAATTCTGACGTATTCCCATATCCTAAATCATCTGTGAGAATAAGATAGTATCTACATTCTTCTAAAGAAGCTTGTGCAATATTCATGAATCTTACTTTATCTACGTCTCCTTTTTTCTTAAATCCTTCCGCGATATTTGCGGGGATAGAAACTGATGCGCGTCTAAGCTGAGAAGTAAGTCCATATATTTCTGTGTTGGGAAAGTTAGCTGTTAATTGATATACTCCTAACACAAATTGATGTGCTTTTTGCCAGACTATTAAATCTTCAAATGTTCTTGCAGGTTGCATTTCTTCTAACTACTGACTCCTGACTCCTGACTCCTAACTCCTGACTCCTGACTCCTGACTCCTGACTCCTGACTCCTGACCCCTCACTTCTTGGAGAATAAACCCATGATAGGGTCACAACGTTACCACTGGAAATATTCCACCCTACTAATCCTTTCTACGATTACGATTGTACTGGGTTTAAGTTCGCAAAAGCCCCAGTTTCAACCTTCTGTTTTTACCGAACCCAAGACTCAAGACCCCCTATATTTACCTGCTTCTAAAACTCTCCTCGGACATTCAAATTGGGTTTATGAAGTGGCGATTTCTCCCGATAATCAATACCTTACCAGTGCAAGTTATGATGGTCGAATCAAAATTTGGCATCTAAAAACCGGTCAACTTCTTCATTGCTTTTCGGGTCATACAGATGCGATTGAAACCTTAACAATTAGTCCCGATAGCAAGATTCTTGTCAGTGGAGGTTGGGATAACCGCATCAGAGTTTGGAACCTAGAAACGGGTGAACTTATTCGCACTCTAAAAGGTCATGGGGAAGATGTCAAAACTTTGGCGATTAGTTCCGATGGAAAATGGTTGGCGAGTGGGAGTACAGACCAAACCATTAAACTCTGGAATTTGCTAACCGGAAAAGAACATTTAACGCTAAAAACTTCGGATTGGGTTCGTTCAATTGTCTTCGGTTCCGACAATCAAACTTTAGTGAGTGGGAGTGAAAATGGGTCGGTGGAAATTTGGTCGTTAACCCATAGAAAACGGTTAAAAACTTTAACTGCACATTCTCAAGCGGTTTGGTCGGTCGCATTGAGTCCGGATGGTGAAACTTTAGCCACTGCAAGTCCCGACAAAACGATTAAATTATGGCAACTCAATGATCTACAATTAAAACATACCCTGACCGGACATTCGAGAGCGGTTTGGACGCTGGCATTTAGTCCTGACAGTCAAATGTTAGCCAGTGGGAGTTATGACAAAACCATCCGAGTTTGGAATCCGAAAACGGGTCAACAAATTCACCAATGGGAAGGTCATAAAAAGCCTATTTGGTCGCTAGCATTTAGTCGAGATAGTCAAATTTTAGCCAGTGGAAGTAGTGACGAAACGGTGAAGTTGTGGCAGATTTCTTCATTGGAAAAATTCCCACCCCGCCAAAGTACCCGAACGCCTGAAGTCAATTTACAACCCCAACCGACTCCATCTGAAATTACCAACCCGAAAACCTTAGCGCAGTTAAACCAAATGTTGTATAATGTTATTGACCGCAATTGGCAGTCTGTAACGTTTAACGAAACTTTAGTTTATCGGGTTAAACTGACTGCCGACGGACAACTTGCATCCTATCAACCCATGAATGCTGCCGCTTCTGATTGGGTGAGCGAAACCCCTTTAGAAAAGTTGCGTCAAAGGGATATTTTACCCCAAGATCTGATAGAATTTGAAGTGGTAATGATGCCGTCTGGGGTGCTAGAAGTTGCTCCGGTTGGCGGATGGGATTAATCTGCCGTTAAACCCTTAACTTTGTTGGCTGAGTCGCTGATAAACGGTAACTAACCCGTTGGCATCCCCCACATTTCCGGGAAACAAAACAACGGGTAAATTCGGAAATTGAGGATGATTTTCGGAGGTTTTTACCATCGAACATCCCGCTAAAACCTGACCCAATAACCGGGCGGTTTTCAAAGCCAAACCTTTACTTAAAGTGTCATTGGACGTAATTCCGCCTTTACTAATTAAAAATCCAATATCTTCCGGTAAACCTCTGACAATATCCATCAATAAATCGGAAACCGCAACCCCAAATTCTAGCCGAGTTTGAACGCTTTTAAACGTAATTTCTTGACGGCTGGTGTAGATAACTGGTGTTTTTCCTTCGTTATGGACCTGCTGAATTTTTTGGAGAATTTCAGTTAATAAATCCTGGCGTTGAACCGCACTATCTTCGAGTAAATGAGAGACATCAACTTCTATTCCGACAACGTTAGGTTCTTCGAGAAGGCGTTCGAGTTGTTGGGTTGATTTTTTCACATGAGAACCCATCAACACCACTCCCGGTTTTCCCTCACGGGTATATTTTGCCATCTCGTCGGCGGCTACAGGTTGAGGTCCGAGGGCGGCTAGAGAAGTGAGGATACTCGCCGCACTCCGAAACAGAAACCGTTTTCCTTTTTTAGCAGTGGCTAAAACATCCGACGCCAACCGATCTAAGTCCGCTTGGGTTTCCCCATCGACGACAACACATTGATTTCCCGAAAACTGCATCAGACGGTGTTGAGTTCCGGTGCGAATGTCATCGAGAACAAACCGTTCCACCGCAGTGGCGGGAATTTTACCCTTTGTTTTTTCCTCAACGTAGTCGGGTAAGTAACTGTGATGGTAGCCGAATACTGAATCTTTGGCAAATTCGGTTTCATGGACCGGGGTGGGAACTCCATCGACTATCAAGTAATGAACGCTGTTGCGGGTGATGCGTCCCCCTTCAAAAAAGGCGGGAACCAGAAAATGAGCATCAAAACCTCCGAGTTCTTCAGCGATGACGTCGGTTTCAATGGGATAATGACCCCGTAAGGTGGAGTCGGAACGGCTAACGACGAGAAAATCTTCGATCGATTCTGCGGCGATCGCTTGTTTGAGGTTTTGAGTCACTTCCCGAGTGACGGTGGCGGCTTGTTCTGGGGTTAA
The DNA here is from genome assembly GCA_035285085.1 of Lyngbya sp. GTDB lineage: Bacteria > Cyanobacteriota > Cyanobacteriia > Cyanobacteriales > Microcoleaceae > Capilliphycus. Next base: position 6,890 of record JAYKHV010000158.1, read on the forward strand.
AGCCCTTGTATTGGTGAGGATAAAGAATATCGGCGACTGATCTCGGAGTCCGAGTCGCAAGGTGTCGATATCCCATTGAGTCAAGAGCAAGCAACTGTGAACGGTTTGAGATCCGGTCGGATCGTCATCGAGTACAATTATTTTCGGTTGCATCGGCTGTGATTGGTCGAGTGCATAATACAACAGCCTAACATTTAACGGCTTGAGTATTTCGGTTTTGACAAGTTAGGGTAGGCAATGCCTACCCCAGAATAACGTTAGGATCAGAAAACTTTTTGGCGATCCTACTTAACGCTTACTTTAGCGCCTGCTTCTTCAAGCTGCTTTTTGATGCTTTCTGCATCTTCTTTGTTGGTTGCTTCTTTAAGGGGTTTGGGTACACTTTCAACCAGGTCTTTTGCTTCTTTCAAGCCTAAGCCGGTAATGGTACGAACCACTTTAAGAATTGCAATTTTCTTATCAGCAGGGAATTCTTCGAGGATAACGTCGAATTCGGTTTTTTCTTCTTCGGGTTCGGCAGCAGGCGCACCTGGAACAGCAGCACCCGGAGCCATCATCATCATACCACCGCCACCGACAGCAGAAGCATCAACGCCAAACGCTTCTTCGATTTGTTTAACTAACTCAGAAGCTTCAAGCAGAGACAGGGATTTTAACTGTTCTAAAATTTGATCGGTTTTTTCAGACATGGATTAACTCCTGAGAAATAATTGACAAACAATAAACCATCGACAACTAAACCGCTAAAAGCGTTAAGCGGCATCGGCAGAATCTTCTTTCTCGGAAACGGCTTTGATCGCCCGGACCAAAGAAGCGGGTACTTCTTTGATGCCAACCGCCAGTTGGGTGGGTACCGCTTTGACTCCCACAGCCACTCGGGTCGGGATGGCATTGATGACCCCGGCAATTTTGGCCATCAGTTCTTCCCTAGTCGGGAGTTCGGTGATCGCTTTGACCTCATCGATACTTAAAGCCCGACCTTCCATGACTCCACCGCGAAGTTCGGTTTTTTTGGAGTCTTTTTGGAAAGCTTGGTAGGCTTTAATGGCGGCGCCGAGATCGTCTTGAGCAAAGATAAATGCAGAACTTCCGCTCAAAAACTCCTGCATTGCTTCCCAATTTTCATCCCCTTCGATCGCTTTACGCATGAAGGTGTTTTTGGTAACTTTGCAGGTACTTCCGCTTTCCCGCAGACGATTTCGTAAATCGGTAATTTGAGCAACAGACAGACCTTTGTAGTCAATGATTAAAGCCAGTTGAGCCTGACTCAATGTCTGTTTGAGATCGGCAACAATCTCTTGTTTTTCAGTTACGGTTCTCCCCATTGGTCTTTCATCTCCATTTGTGGATAACAAATCCACTCACATCGGGTAGAATCTATTGACAGCTTCTAATATCAATCTCGAATCGGAGTTTTAATTCGCCATAAAAAATCCCCGGCTCGATCTGCCGAGGTTGAAGACTTAAAATCTAATCAATAAAAATATAAGCAGGATACTGCCCTATCTTTAATCCTAAATTTTAGAGCTTCTAACCTCGGCAGGATATTAAGCAACTTCTGCACCTGCTGTCTTCGGTTAATCTGTGATTTTGAGTTTGTGGATCTCGATTAAACTTTTGACAATAGACTATTATCTAATAATAATCTACTTTTGTCAACCCCAACGGGTGTTTGATCGTCGGAGTTGACAGCGCTAGAATTAGGCGGCTTCGGTGATTTTGGTTTCCCGCAGGGTATAAATATCCACCGGAATGGCCGGTCCCATTGTTGCGGAAATGTAGACGCTCCGCCAGTAGCGACCTTTTGCCCCAGAAGGACGGTTGCGATCGATACATTCTTGCAGCGCACACAAATTGACCAGCAAATCTTCGGCTGAGAAGGCGGCTTTACCGAACATCACATGAACAATTCCCGTGCGATCGGCGCGAAATTCCAGTTTCCCGGCTTTAAATTCTTGGATGGCTTGGGCAACATCCGTCGTCACCGTACCCCCTTTGGGAGAAGGCATCAATCCCTTCGGTCCCAACAAACGACCCAATTTTGCCACTTGGGGCATCATATCGGGTGTTGCAATTAAGCAATCAAAATCCAGCATTCCTTGCTGAATTTCATTGATCAAATCTTCCGAACCGACAATATCGGCGCCGGCGGTTTGGGCTTCATTCACCTTTTCACCCTTGGCTAACACGGCGACCCGAATCGTTTGACCGGTTCCTTTGGGTAAGGTGACGGTGGTTCGCAGTTGTTGGTCGGTGTATTTGGGGTCAATTCCTAAACGAATATGAGCTTCTGCTGATTCGGGAAACTTGGCTGTAGCTGTTTCCTTGAGCAAGTTAATCGCTTCTAAAGGTTCATAGGCTCGGTCTTCAACCTTTTTCAGCAGTTCTTTTAATCGACGCGAGATTTTTTTGGGCATGATTTCCTCCTTGGGGTGACTAACGAAGTCGGACTTCTCCCCCGATAATTTCTACTAATAACCAGTTGTAGAATCTGCAAATAGCCGACTTCGGGCGTTATTCGGCGCTCACTTCCACGCCCATATTTCGAGCGGTTCCGGCGATGATTTTCATCGCGGCTTCGATATCGTTGGCGTTCAAGTCGGGCATTTTGGTTTCGGCAATTTCTCGCAGTTGGGCTTGGGTAAGCTTACCGACTTTGCGACTGTGGGGTTCGCCAGACCCTCTTTCAATGCCGAGCGCTTTTTTGATCAAAACAGAAGCGGGTGGGGTTTTGAGAATAAAGGTGAAACTGCGGTCTTCATAAACCGAAATTTCTACCGGAATTACTAAACCCGCTTTATCGGCGGTTTTGGCGTTGTATTCTTTGCAAAACGCCATGATGTTTACCCCGTGTTGACCCAAGGCAGGGCCTATGGGCGGGGCGGGGTTGGCTTTCCCCGCAGTGATTGCCAACTTAATGACTGCTACTACTTTTTTTGCCATTCCTTAGCCTTGTTTTTCAACCTGATTAAACTCAAGTTCGACCGGGGTATCCCGTCCGAAAATTGAGAGTAATGCTTTGAGTTTATTACGCTCTGGACTCACTTCTATCACATCTCCTTCAAAGTCTTTGAAAGGACCTGAAAGAACAACAATGTGATCTCCGGCTGCCATTGCCACCTGTACCACAGGTTCAGCTTGTTGAGCCTGTCTGAATATGCGCTCGACCTCTGCCGAACTTAAGGGCAAAGGTTTGACGTGGCCGCGTCCTCGGCTGCTACTGCGCTTCTGTTCTGCTCCGACAAAGTTGATCACATGAGGGGTGTTTTTGACGACCTGCCAGGCTTCATCGTCGATATCCCACTGGCTGAAATCACCGTTCCACTTCAACTTCATTTGCACCAACACATAGCCCGGAAAGACTTTTTCCTCACTCTGTTGGCGAGATCCATCTTTACGGAGCTTAATGGTTGGGGTATGGGGAATCTGAACTTGTAGAATGCGATCGCCAACGTCCAACGTTTTGATTCGCTGTTCTAAGTTGACTTTAACTCGTTTTTCACAGCCAGACGCCACCTGAACAGCATACCAGCGCACTTCGCCTGCTGCATATTCTTGTGTGTCTTCTAGATCTGTCATGGGTCTCGACTACTTTGATTGGAAGAAATGCATTCCGTCATCCAAACACTTGCCCCGATGCCCAACGAAAGATGTTATCCACCAGGTATATGAGGGTTGCTGACAGCATGACCATCAGCAATACGCCGGCCGATTCGCTAAAAAGCTGCTGACGACTAGGCCAGACGACTTTATCGAGTTCCTCTTTTGTTTCTTTTAAAAAGTCAACGGCGTTAAACCCTGCTGGGGATTGATTCGTCCCTGCTTCATCTTTTTTTGCCACGGTAACTTCCCCTTGCAATACTCGAATGTGACCGCTTCTCGGTTTGGCTGAACAAACTCAAATAGTTTATCATAACACCTCAATAGTGCTGCTGAAAACTATTAATCCCCAACCCCTCTCCAGTTTTTTTAGGGGAGTGGATTTCAGCCACCGGATTGAGTCTCGTCGGATGGGGCTGCGGCGGCTTGGCTGAAGCCATTTCCGAACAAGTACCCAGACGAACGTTACTTCGCCTGGGTCTTGAGAGTGTTCAGCGCGCCCTGAAGGACTCGAACCCTCGACATCAGGTTTTGGAGACCTGCGTTCTACCAACTGAACTAAGGACGCATCGCTGCCGCTAATTTACTGACGCTGTTTCTAGTATAACACACTTTGCTGGCTGCACTGCAAAAATCGTTAAAAAATTTGAAGACAGTCAACAGTTGCCCACAAGAACCGACAGCTTTAAACGGGACGGTCAAAACGTTGCTTAACTCGGGTTGCTTTACCCACGCGATCGCGGAGATAATACAATTTCGCCCGACGGACTCGGCCTCGACGTACAATGGTGATGCTGGCAATCCGAGGAGAATGTAACAGAAAAACCCGTTCCACTCCTACCCCTTGGAAAATCCGGCGTACCGTAATGGTTTCATTAATACCACCATTTCGCATGGCGATTACAGTCCCCTCATAGGGCTGAATCCGCTCTTTTCCCCCTTCCCGAATTCGGACTCCGACTTTAACGGTATCGCCGACATAAATCTGGGGAAGTTCCTTGTTCTTCTGACTTTGGAGATTTTCAATCTCTTCCGCCTCAATTAAGCGGATAATCTCTTTCGTGTGCATGACTACATACAAAACTCACGATCTATTATTATATTCTGGCGTTTGACTATCGGTCAATCCCTGGAATGGGAGGTGGGGGTTGGGTAACAGATGGGTTGTTGGTGGGGTTGGGTAACGGATGGGTTGAATGTGGGTGGTTTGGGTTAATGATGCATGGAAACGGATGGGTTATCGGTGGGGTTGGGTAACGGATGGGTTGATTGTGGGTGGTTTGGG
>JAYKHV010000159.1:0-6563 GCA_035285085.1 Lyngbya sp.
AACCCTTGATTTGACAGATTGATGATTTTAGGCTTGTTGCCTGTTTAGTCAATCAATCAAGTGTGTGATAGTCAGTTACTCAATTTACCAGTTAGACTGAGCTTAATTGAGTAAAGAGTGAGTAAAAAGGCAGTAACTCAAACTTGAGTTAGAAGCTGAAATTTAGTTAGGATAAGTAAATAGACAAAACGAGCATGGAGGGATTTGAACCCCCGACCCTCAGAACCGGAATCTGATGCTCTATCCACTGAGCTACATGCCCACATATCTGTAAACTATAGCATAGTTTCAACCTATTGTGAAAATAAAAAGATTAAATTAATGGATGCCATTCAAATTCGCCAAATTCGCGGCTATGGTTACACGGGGTACTTACCCGAAGAACAAAAGCTCGGTCAGTGGTTTGAGGTAGACTTAACCTTGTGGTTAGATTTAACCAAAGCCGGAGAAAGCGACGCGATCGAAGATACATTAGACTATCGGCAAGCGATCGCCATTGTCGAGGAACGGATAAAAACCTGCAAATTTGCTTTGGTAGAACGCTTGGCGAGTGAAATTGCTCAAGCGTTGTTACAACAGCCTCGGGTTCAACAGGTGAGAGTTCAGTTAACCAAACCGAATCCTCCCATTCCCGATTTTGGGGGTCAAATCCAAATTGAGATTACCCGAACTCGAAGTTAACACAGGCGGGGATAGATAAAACGGCCTATACTGGGGACAAGTTGAGATTTAGCGATTAGGGGACTCCAAAAGTTTAGAGATTTCAGCTTGAATTCTTTGCCTAAATTGAGGATCGCTTTGTTGGCGAAGGGTGATTTCATTAAACCGAGCCACCGTTAAGCCCCTAGACTCAATAATCTGTTTGGCGCGATCGCAGTAGCTAACAGCGAGTTGGGGCGCATTTCCCGGAAGGGCGTTAATACTACTGGGTTGATCGCAAACAATCCGAGGAACTTCCCCGACGATTTTTTTAATCTCATTAAACACCTCATTTCTTCTCGGCTCTAGTGCAATAACCACACGAGCATAGTTGGTGATTTCTTGGTCGCTGAAGTTTTGATTGACTTGAGCGTGAACTGGACTCAAGCCAAAGTGAGGAAATTGTTCTCTCAGGCTGGGAGTTAATCCACCCAGTAAGCTAATCATAGAAAGAAGACTAACGCCTAAAGCTTTTGAGAGAATTTGAGAGAAAGTGCCAGAGAATAGTTGAGTGTGAGTATTCATAGTGAATGCGCTATAGGTGATTGATAGATAAATTTTAGAAGGAGCGCGGAAGAACGGATTGACTTAATCGGAAAAGACAAAAATCTATTCTTCTAACAGTTAGCTTAATCCGTTTTTCCCGATTGGTATTCATTTTCCCAGATGAAAAACAAGTCAGTTAGTTTCCAGAGGGTCGTTGCAGTTGTCGCAACGCATCCTGAATTCGTTGTTGCAGTTGAGGATTGGTTTGTTGAGTGCGGGTAATTTCATTGAATCTCGAAACGGTGAGATTGTTGTCCTCAATCATTTTTTTGGCGTGAGAACAGTAATTCGTCGCCAACACCCGCACGTCTTGCTTTAAGCGGTTCAGGCTGCCCGTTTCGCTACAAACCACCATCGGCACCGACTCACCCACGATTTGTCGAATTTCATCATAAGTCTGTTGACGTTTGGGTTCAATGGCTAACACCGCACGAGCATAATTGAGAATTTCTCCATCGCTGAACTCCTGACGAGACTGAGCCGATGCCGGCGGAATCAGCGTTGTAGACGCTACTGTGGTCAGATCGGGGACAATTCCAGCGATCGCCGCTATCATAGAACAAACGCTCACCAGTATGAACTGGCGAAGTTTCGGGTTGACGTGCAGATCAATAGAATTGCGGAAAAAATAGGTCATGTAATTACAGTCTCCAAGCTGAGAAACTTATTGCTACCCACAACAGATGGCAAGCTCAGTAATTTTGAGTGTTTCTAACAGTAAGAAGTTCCTCACGGCACAAACAACAGCCAATCCAAAGGGGTGTCAGTCCCATAGTGCCTTGTGGAAATTATATCTTGACTCTTGGTTTGAAAACAGGAGTCACCTCCTCACCTCCTCAGTTGTCAGTCGTCAGAAGTCGATTTGGTCACCTCCTCAGTCGTCACCTCCTCAGTCGTCACCTCCTCACCGAGTCAGTGAACAGTGAACTGTTACCTGTTACCAGTGAACAAGTACCGTGCAGTTTTTCACTGAACAGTGAACTGTTAACTGTTACCAGTACCATGCTACTGATAACTGGTAACTGTAAACTGTAAACTGTAAACTGCCTCTTGCCACATGATCTCTTGCAAGAGCGGCTTTTGCCTCTTCATAGAAACCGGATTTTTAATCGAACAGTCACCAGCCCAACACCGTTCCACCCAACACCCGACACCCAACAGCCTATTCCCTAATTTGAGCATTTCTTGACATCAGTGAGGAGTTGTAGCGGATGTCTCCCTCCTTACCCTGAGTCTATGATTAACATTAGTAATTAAACTGAGAAAGCCCAGAAAGTTAGATTGTAGATCGCAAGGAGAATAATTTCGTGAATGCCGCAGAACAAGCAAACAACGTCGAAGTGGCGAGTAAAATTGCATCAGTGGTCAATTTATTCAAAGCACAGTTTCCCGATGTGCGAGTGGATCTCAAACCCTGGATGAACGATCCAGATACACGAGAATTAGTTGATCCCGACTCCATTGACATTGGCTTCCATTTTCCCGGAAGAAGCCGTTTAATGCAAAGTCGCTGTATTTTGATTCAAATTCGCTTTTATCAAGACCCCTTAGAAGGATATCGGCGAGCGATTGGAGTCGAAGCCGCAGGCTACGATCATACCGGACAACAATGGAAAGTCTCAACTGTAGACAATTGGAGTTTTGAAGGCGCAACTCAACCCGCTTCCGAATCAGCAGATAAGCTGAAATTCTTTTGTCGTCAGGTTTTAGAATTGTTTAACCAAACCAATTAAACCTATGCTTTGATAGCATCTTCAGGGTCAATTATTGGTGTTTACAGGAGTGAAAAATGGACAAAAATTTATCTTCTATTATCATACACAGATATCAGTCAAGTCATCAAACAAGCTTTTCATCGGGTTTGTTAAACTCTATCGGTACTGTTAAACTCTAGAATCAAACAATAAAAGGGGCTAACCGCCCCTTCAAGTCATTCGGTATGTAAAGTATTTGATTTCAATCGCTTCAAACCTCTAGAAGAATTTGCTCAAGGTGAGATTTCTTGTTAAACTGCGATCGCATAAACCCGGAGAACTCCGTGATCAACTCACCTTCCTATCCCACTCTCTATCAAGTCAACACTCGTGTTCGACTTCGACAACTTTCTCAGCAGTTAAACCGCCCTGCTACTCTCGATGATTTTCCCGATACTGAACTCGATGAATGGGTAAAGCTTGGGTTTAATTGGATTTACTTGTTAGGCGTTTGGGAAACGGGACTTTTAGGACGAAATGTTTCTCGTTCTCACCCCGGTTGGCGTCGAGAATACGAAGAACTTTTGAGTGATTTACAGCAAAGAGATATCTGTGGATCTTGTTTCGCCATTACTCGTTATCGGGTAAGCGAACTTCTGGGCGGAAATCAAGCTTTACTGCGGTTAAAAAAGCGCCTTCAGCAACGGGGACTCAAACTAATGCTTGACTTTGTTCCCAATCATACCGCACTCGATTGTCCTTGGGTTGAAGAACATCCCGATTATTATATCGAAGCAACAATTGATGATCTCAAACGAGAACAGCTCAATTATGTGCAGATTCCCCTAGCAGGAGAAAACCGAGTTTTTGCTCACGGACGCGATCCCTATTTTCCCGGTTGGCCTGATACTTTACAACTCAATTATAACAATCCGGCTGTTCCCAAAGCCATGTTAGCAGAATTATTAGAAATTGCTCAACTTGGTGATGGGGTTCGCTGTGATATGGCGATGTTAATTCTTCCCGAAGTCTTTCAACACACTTGGGGAATGACCACCGAATTGTTTTGGCCAGAAGCCATTAATCAAGTCCGAAACCAACATCAAGATTTTGTATTTATGGCGGAAGTTTATTGGGATATGGAATGGACGCTACAACAACAAGGATTTGATTTTACTTATGATAAAAGACTTTACGATCGCCTCCGAGATCAACAAGCCGATCCGGTGTTAAAACATTTCTGGGCGGATATTAATTATCAAAGCAAATTAGCCCGGTTTCTTGAAAATCACGATGAACCTCGGGCGGCTGCAACCTTTCCCCCGGGTGTTCATCAAGCTGCTGCTATTTTAACTTATCTTTGTCCGGGTTTGCGTTTTTTCCATGAAGGACAATTACAGGGTTTGCTCAAGAAAATATCGGTTCATCTAGAGCGAGGGCCTCAACAATTAACCGATCCGAATTTAGCCTCTTTTTATCATCAGTTATTAGCCTGTTTGCGTTTACCTGTCGTGCATCAGGGAAACTGGCAATTGCTTGACTGTCAGCCTACTTTGTCGGACAATTTTACTGCCAATCATTTTATTGCTTTTAGTTGGCAAACAGAGGAACAACGGTTATTAATTGTTGTTAATTATTCCCCCAATCCTGAACAATGTTATCTACAACTTCCCTTTGACGATTTACAAAATAGAACCTATAAACTCGAAGATTTTATGAGTTCGGCTTTTTATGAATGTCAGGGAAATGAGTTGTTATCATCGGGTTTATATTTAGATTTACCTGCTTGGGGTTATCATGTTTTTGATTTGAAGTGAGAGCGGGTTAACCGTAGGGGTTCCCGTTGATTTAACTCGGCGATGAGGTACATCCAAAAAACCCCGTTTCTATTGAGAAACCGGGTTTTTAATCTCACAGTGCCTCATGGAATTGAAAACCACTATAATATCGGTTTCTCTTATTGATCTTCCCCTAAAAAATAAAGAGAGAGTTGTTTGAGCAACTCCCCCTACCATCTGGGTGCATCTGTTATTATCATCTCTCAACATCCTGTATAGAGTCAAGGTTTTTCTTTAAAGTTTCTGTAAAATAACCTCGTTTTTCTGTAAAGCTTTTGTCGGCAATTTCTGTGCAGATTGTGGAGATTTCTCAAAAAAATAAAGAGAGAGTTGTTTGAGCAACTCCCCCTACCATCTGGGTGCATTTGTTCTTATCATCTCTCAACATCCTGTATGGAGTCAAGGTTTTTCTTTAAAGTTTCTGTAAAAAAACCTCGTTTTTTTGTAAAGCTTTTGTCGGAAATTTGGATGGCAATTGTTGGGATTTATTTAAATAAGAAAGAGAGAGAGTTGTTTGAGCAACTCCCCCTACCATCTGGGTGCATCTGTTATTATGATGTCTCAACATCCTGTATATAGTCAACCTTTTACTTTAAAGTTTCTGTAAAAAAATACCCCTTTTCTTGTAAAGCTTCTGTAAAGGCGGAAGCAAACTATTAGATAATTTGTAATGACTAACTGCGAACAATACTCACGACTATCTCCCATGTTTCTGTTACTGGTTTGTTACAGTTCTCTCTGAGGAACGGGGAGCAATGTTCCCAAGTTTTTCACAAAATCAGACAAAAGAAAAGAGAGAGTCGCTTTGGCAACTCTCCCTACCATCAGGGTGCATCTACTATCATAATATAACTATTTTGGGGTGTGGGGTCAAGCCCCTCATTTAAAGTTTAAGTAAAGAGTTATTGATTATTTATAAAGCTTTTGTAAAGCTCGGTAAAATATCAATTACAGTGGAATTCTCAAGTGAAATGAAGGATTGGCTTGAACAGTCAACTTAACGGGAGTTTCAGGCAAATTTCCCGCCTGTGAAGTTCCATCAAGGGTATAAAAACTGATAATGGTGTTAGGTAAATCTACGTCCCTATCTGACTCCAGAATCAGGTGAGTTGAAATTATTGTCCATTTCTGTTCTGGGCGTTGTCGTTTCATTTTGCCAAAAGCTAAAAAGTCCAATCAAGAGCAAATCGATGTGTAGAGCCTGTCTTGATACCATTAAAGCAGAGGAGAATCAGTTCAAGCTGGAAAAGAGAGCCAATAGAACTCATTAGGATTTGAAGCAACAAATTCGTTATGTCGTCCATTATACACAATGATATATATTTTGTCTATACATTACATTGGCTTTTTGAGAACAGTATAAAAGAGGGAACTCCGGTTCTTCAGATTTCCGGTTGTTTCTCCGGTTATCATTGTCAGTTTTTTTAAGAATTTTAAAAACCCGGTTTCTTTGATAAACCGGGTTTTTGGGGGTTTTTGGAGGTCAACAGAAGAAACGGTTTTTTTGAAGAGAAGCTGTTAGGAATTTAAGTTTTTACCTAACAATTTGTTGGTTAATTTGGGGTCGGCTCGTCCTTGGGTTTTCTGCATAATTTGACCGACAAAAAAGCCTTGTAGTTTGGTTTTTCCGTTTTTGAACTGTTCAACTTGATCGGGATGGGCGGCTAACACTTCATCAATGATTTTTTCCAACTCTCCCGTGTCGGAAATTTGAACTAAGCCTTTTTTCTCGACTAACTTCTTCGGTGAACCGCCTTTTGATAACAACTCGGGAAGAATATCTTTG
>JAYKHV010000160.1:0-10148 GCA_035285085.1 Lyngbya sp.
TTCCAACTCTCCCGTGTCGGAAATTTGAACTAAGCCTTTTTTCTCGACTAACTTCTTCGGTGAACCGCCTTTTGATAACAACTCGGGAAGAATATCTTTGGCAATTTTACCGCTAATTGTTCCGGCACCAATTAAACCAATTCATTGAGCTAAACTCTCAGGCTTCATGGCTTCCCTAAGAATTGAACCGAAATACCCTCAAGAACTGCGGTATCAGCCCAGTTTTTTGAAAGAATTCACTCGCTTTGTCAGCCTGTCTTCTGGGTGTCCTATTTCCTCAATCGAGTCGTTCACTCTACAATATATACAATATATACAATATATACATAACAACAATACCGATCCGCCTCCGGAGCCTAAATTTCATCATAAATTTTTAGAGTTCACAGTCACAATTTAGCCAATGTATATCAACTGGTTGATTTAAAAGCCCGATTTCAAGAGGGTAATTATTCAAAATGTATAAGCTAACAAAGCCCTCGATAAACATTTGGTAAATATTGGTAAAGTTAAAGATATAAAAAAGCAATTATTTTCTTTTTTAAAAATTGTGTAAAGTTAGTTGCTAATTTTTAATTTTTACCCTAAAATCGCCAGGTAAATGAATTGAACAAAAACTAGCCTTTTAATGTTTGAGTAGTATAACAATGACTTCAACAATTATCACTCACTGGTTACTCGATCGCCTGAGTAGCTTCAAAGAAGAACCTGCTCTGATTTGGAACGAACAACAGTATAGTTACCAAAACATATTGGAGGGAGTTAATCGCTGGCAAAATCAACTGAAAAAATCGGGCATTAAACCCGGAGACTGTGTTGCCCTGTACGGAGACTATTCCCCCAACATTTGTATGTTGTTAGTGGCACTGCTAATCAATCGAAATATTGCAGTTCCTTTAACAACTTCAGTGGCCGATAAAAAAGAAAAATTTTTGAATACTGCTCAAGCAACCGCTCTTTTTGACTTCGATAATAACGACAATTGGCATTTAACAAAACGAGAAACAACCGACGCACACCCTTTACTCCACCAACTGCAATCAGCAGGAGAACCGGGCTTAATCCTATTTACTTCGGGTTCAACCGGAGAAAGTAAAGCGTTATTGCTGAACTTTAATAAACTGATTGCCAACTTTGAAAAACCCCGTCCTAAATTTCGGAGTTTAACCTTTTTATTATTAGATCACATTGGCGGTATCAACACCTTATTCTACATTTTCAGCAGTGGAGGAACCGCCATTTCAATTGACGAACGGAGTCCTAAAGCCATTTGTCAAGCCATAGAACGGTATCGGGTTCAGCTTCTACCCACAACCCCAACTTTTCTGAATATGCTGCTGATTTCAGAAGCCTACAAACGATATGATTTATCATCTTTAGAACTGATTACCTACGGCACCGAACCCATGCCGGCCAGCACGTTATACAACTTAAACAAAACCTTTCCGAATGTAAAGTTTAAACAAACCTACGGTCTGTCTGAACTGGGAATTCCGAAAACTCAATCCCGAGATTCTAACTCCCTCTGGATTAAAATTAGCGGCGCAGGATTTGAAACCAAAATCGTTGATAAAGTGCTGTGGGTTCGATCAGAATCAGCCATGTTGGGCTATCTAAACGCCCCTTCTCCCTTTGATAAAGACGGCTGGTTTAATACCGGAGATGCGGTCGAAGTAGACGGAGAATATATCCGAATTTTGGGTCGAACTTCCGAAATTATCAACGTGGGCGGCGAAAAAGTTTATCCCGCAGAAGTTGAAAGCGTCTTGCGAGAAATGGATAACATTAAAGAAGTCGCCGTGCGAGGAAAATCCAACCCGGTTATTGGCAATGTTGTGGTTGCAACCGTTAACTTAGTCGAACCCGAAGACCCGCAGAAACTTAACCTACGAATGCGGGAATTTTGCAAAGACAAACTCGCCCCTTTCAAAATTCCAATGGTGTTGAAAGTCAGCGAAGAAAAACTCTATAGCGGACGGTTCAAAAAGATGAGAAAAGGAGCATAATTCATGGATTTTCAACAGCAAGTTATTCTCGTCAGTGGCGGGAGTCGGGGTTTGGGCGGAGGAATTGTTTCTGATTGTTTGGCTCGCGGTCATATTGTTGCCACTTTCAGCCGTTCTTCAACTCAATTTATCGAAGATTTTCAAAGCAAATATGAAGGAACTAACGCTTTTTTGTGGGAACCTGTTGATGGAACTGACCCCGAACAAGTCAAACAGTTTGCTTTGTCTGTCGCCCAACGCTACGGTCGGATAGACGCACTGATTAACAACGCCGGAATTGGTTCCGATGGAGTTTTGGGATTGATGCGACCCGCAGAGATTCAACGTGTGATTTCACTTAATCTTGAATGTGCGGTTCATCTGACTCAAGTTTGTTCTCGGGTGATGCTATCTCATCAAACCGGAACTATTATTAATATTTCCTCGGTCAACGCCGTGCGAGGACACTCGGGAGTTTCGGTTTATAGCGCCACCAAAGCCGCTTTAGATGGCTTTACACGCAGTCTCGCCCGAGAATTGGGGCCGCGAGGGATTCGGGTAAATTCGGTGGCTCCTGGGTACTTTGAAAGCGAGATGGTGGGGGATTTAACTCCCGAACAACGAAACCGAATTATCCGACGAACTCCCCTCGGACGGTTGGGTTCTATTCAGGATATTGTGGCAGCAATTCGATTTTTGCTCTCTGCGGATGCTCAATTTATTACAGGTCAAACTTTGGTCGTCGATGGCGGCATTACCTGTTAAAAATTAACCGAACATTACCGATTAAACTTTCGAGATTTCCGTCAATATTGTATTCAGAATTTGGAGGCATCATGGTTAACATCGAACAAATTATTCACGAAACCGTCTTACAGATAGCACAACAAAATTCGGCAAAAATTACCGAAATTGATAGCGAACATAAATTAAATGCGGACTTGGGTTTTAGTTCTCTCGATTTGGCGCAATTGGTGGCAATTTTAGAAATCAAATTGAATGCCGATCCCTTCGCGGAACTCGTTTCAATTACCACCATTCGCACCGTTGGCGACCTCTGCGATGCCTACGAGAAATACTTCAATCAAAGTGAAGCAAACGAACCGGAAAAAGCGTCTTTCCTAGAAAGCACAACTCGGGCTGAACTGCGCCGTCGAGTCCAACAAGTTCAGCGATAAAACTCCCGTTTTTAATCATTTTTATTGGGGAAATATTGGTCAAGGATGATAGGTTACGGTAGAGACTAAAAAAACCCGGTTTCTGCTACGACTTCCTCGGTCTAGATGATGTGTATTGTAAAAGAAACTCGGTTTTTACCTTGTACCTCATCAATCACCCAAAGCAGTACAGTAGAAACTAAAAAAACCCGGTTTCTGCTACAACTGAAAAAACTGGTGACTGGTGAGGTGTAAAACTGGTGACTGGTAACTGGTGACTGGTGACTGTTTGAACCCGCCCTCTCCAAAAAACCCTGCACAATTTTAGTAAAATTTAGAGACAAAACCATGAATCAACCTGGTGCATTCACTTCAATTAACGGAGTGGCAATTGTTGGCTTTTCCGGTCGTTTTCCCGGTGCAAAAAATACCGATGAATTTTGGAATAACCTCAAAAACGGGGTAGAATCCATTTCCTTTTTCACCGATGAAGAACTGAAAGCCTCCGGCGTCGATCCGGCTTTACTCAACCATCCCAACTATGTCAAAGCCGCCCCAATTTTAGACGAAGTTGAACAATTTGATGCGGCATTTTTTGATTACTCAACAACCGAGGCCCAATTTATGGACCCGGAACATCGGCTGTTTCTCGAATGTGCTTGGGAGTCCCTCGAACACGCAGGCTACAGCCCAGAAGCCTATGATGGCACCATCGGAGTTTATGCGGGCGGGGGTTCGAGTTCCAGCAGCTACCTGCTTTCGGCTTGCTATATTACCCGCATTCTCAACGGTGTAACCGGCAGTCTCCAACATCTCGGCAACGATAAAGACTATTTGGCGACTCGCGTCTCCTACAAACTCAATTTAACCGGGCCGAGTCTCACCATTCAAACCGCCTGTTCAACCTCCTTGGTTGCCATTCACACCGCCTGTCAAAGTTTACTAAATGGCGAATGCGATATGGCCTTGGCGGGAGGATCGTCCATCCGTTTCCCCCATCGCAGCGGCTACCTGTTAGATGAAGAAATTGGCCTGGTTTCTCCCGATGGCCACTGTCGGGCTTTTGATGCCAAGGGACAAGGAACGATTTTTGGGAGCGGCGTGGGTGTGGTGGTTCTCAAACGCCTGTCCGATGCGATCGCCGATCGAGACTGCATTCATGGGGTGATCAAAGGTTCGGCCATTAATAACGACGGCGGCCAAAAAATCAGCTATACCGCCTCCAGCGTCGAAGGAAAAGCCAAAGCGATCGCCGAAGCCCTAGCTGTCGCCGATATTCACCCGGAAACCCTCGGTTATATCGAAGCCAGCGCCACCGGAACCCGGATCGGCGACAAAAGCGAAGTCGATGCTTTAACCCAAGTGTTTCGCACCCAAACCCACAAAAAGCAATTTTGCGCGATCGGTTCGGTGAAAACCAATGTGGGTCACTTAGAAGCCGCAGCCGGGGTAACGGGTTTAATTAAAACGGTTCTCGCCTTCCAACACCAACAAATTCCGCCCCACCTGCATTTTGAAACCCCCAACCCGGAAATCGATTTTGAGAATAGTCCGTTTTATGTCAATACCCGTTTGGTTCCCTGGGAAAAAGGCGAGATACCCCGACGGGCGGGAGTTACAGCCCTGGGTTTTGGCGGAACCAATGCCCATATTGTCTTGGAAGAAGCGCCCCCGGTTGCACCCGATCCCAACCCCCTCGAACGTCCGCTTCATTTGATTAACTTATCGGCCAAAACCGAAACCGCCTTACGAACAATGGCTCAACGGTATTGGCAGCATCTCGAAACCCATCCCCAAGAACGGTTGGGCGATATCGGATTAACAACTCAATTGGGGCGATCGCATTTTGCCCACCGCTTGGCAATTGTGGCAGAATCGGCCGCTCAAGTTCAACAACAGTTGGCCGCCTTTGTCGCCGGAAAAACCGCAGAGGGTGTAATGGGCGGGGAAATTCTCCCTCGGGGGTCGCGAAAATTGGCGTTTCTGTTCAGCCAAACTTCTCCTGTCATCAATTGCGATCGCCAACTTTACGACAGCTTGCCCACTTTCAAGCGGGCGATGATCCAATGCGATGCCCTGTTGCGAGTTGACCTGGGTCAATCTGTGTTATCCTTGCTCTACCCCGATTTATTTGGCGTTGAACCGCAGCCGGAGCGGTTGGCGCAGTCCCCCTATAAAGAAGCCGCAGCGTTCGCTCTGAGCTATGCTAAGGCTGAATTGTGGAACGTTTGGGGCGTTAAACCCTCGGCAATCGTGGCGGAAGGTTGGGGCGAATATGTGGCCGCCTGTGTCGCCGGAATCTTCGATCTCAAAGGGGCGATCGCACTTTTGGGGTTAGAATTGGGTTTACATCAAACGCCCCCGGAAGAACTGAATGTCACGTTTTCTCCGGCCAAGATTGACATTTTGTTTCCCGAAACTGGACAGTCGGCGATCGCCCAGATGAGGAGTTTGGACTATTGGAGCGATCGCCAAAGCCAACCGCAATCGATGAAAATGGCGGTACAAGTGCTGCACGCTTGCGGTTGTCAAGTGTTTGTGGAGATTAGCGCCCAACCCCAGTTTAAAACGGGACTCCCAGAAGCGGAAGGGATTTTTCTCCCCGGTTTCCAGGGTTCGCGATCGGATTGGCAATTGTTGTTAGAGAGTTTAGCAACATTATATGTTTGCGGAATTGCGATTAATTGGGCGGGTTTTAATCGGGACTACAGTTATCGTCGGATTCCCTTACCTACCTATCCTTTTGAACGACAACGCTATTGGATCGATCCCCCCGAAGATCTGGAGAAAGTTGCTTCGAGTTCGGTGAAAACCGGGGTGTTAGTCGGTGCAAATTCATCGGAGAATTTCTCGAAAAATTCCTCTCAAAATTATCGGCCACCCACCGATGAACTCGAACGGCGAATTATTGCCATTTGGGAAGATGTTCTCAATGTTCAACCGATAGGAATTGAGGATCGATTTTTTGATTTGGGCGGGGATTCGATGAACGGATTGCGGGCGCTCAATAAGCTGCAAGATGAACTCGGATAAATTCTTCATATTTCCGCTTTATTTGATGCGCCCACCGTTGCTCAGTTGGCAACCTATCTTCGCACTCACTATCCCGAAGCGGCGATGAAAATGTCGGGTGTGGATGTCAAAGAAACGGTTTCATCTTCTTTACCAAAAATCGATTCTCAAACGGTGCGAGAGTTCCGAAAGTTAATCAAGACTTTACCGACTCGGCGTCAGAAATTAAACGATAAAAATCCCCAGGCGGTGTTTATTTTGTCTCCGCCCCGTTCCGGTTCAACCTTGTTGCGGGTGATTTTGGGCGGACATCCAAAATTATTTGCTCCGCCGGAACTTCATCTGTTATCATTCTGGACGTTAGCCGAACAAAATGCCGCCTTTTCTGAACGCAATCGTTTCTGGTTAGAAGGGTGTTTGCGGGCGATTATGGAAATTCGCCACTGCGATTTAGACGAAGCCCAAAGGCTGATGGAGGAATTACAAGAAAAACAGTTAACAACTCAGCAATTTTATCGCTGGATGCAGGAGCAGATTCCCGGTAAAATTTTAGTGGATAAAACGCCTTTTTATGCGCTGGATGTCAATATGCTCAAACGGGCGGAACGGGAATTTGAGAATGCCCTTTATATTCACTTACACCGCCATCCGGGTGGGATGATTCACTCCTACGAAAAAGCGAAATTAGATTTGTTGGGTGAATTTGGGGGTGAAGGGGTTTTTCCGACCCAACAATTGGCGGAATTAACTTGGTTGGTTAGCCATGAAAATATTCGAGAATTCCTCGCCGATGTACCGCCCGAACGTCAGCACAGTTTGCGGTTTGAAGATTTAGTTTGTCAACCGGAAAAAAGCATTGCCGCGATGTGTGAATTTCTGGGGTTGGAGGTTGATCCTGACATGATGCAACCTTACAAAAATCAACGGGGGCGAATGACCGATGGGGTACAATCGAATTCCCGGATGATTGGGGATGTGAAATTTCACCAATATAAAGGTATTGAAGCCAAAGTTGCTGAGAGTTGGCGCGAGCATTACAATCCTCAACAATTGGGCGAAATTACTCAACAATTTGCGGAGTCTTTTGGCTACGATCCACAACCGTTAACGGTGGTTTCTCCGGCTAATTCTAGTATTAATAAAAATTCGCTGGTGTTGCTCAAATCTGGGGGTTCTAAACCGCCTTTATTCCTCGTTCACGATGGAGATGGGGAACTTTTACCCTATTTACAATTGGGGCGTTATATTGACTCCGAACGTCCCCTTTATGGGTTGCGTCCTCACAGTCGGGATGGATATCCCATTCTTCACACTCGAATTGACGAGATGGCGGCCCATTATGTCGAACAAATTCGCAGCGTTCAACCTCAAGGGCCATATTTAGTGGGCGGGTTGTGCGCCGGGGGTGTTCTCGCCTTTGAAGTTGCGGTACAATTGCAAGCGCTCGGTGAGGATGTACCGGTGTTGGTTTTGATGGATTCGATGGATGTGGAAGCTCCTCTGCACGGTCGAACTCAAAACCGTTTGAGTCGATTTTCTCAAGCGTTGCAGGGGAATTCGGAACAAAATTCGGTTCAACGATTGTTTGGTTTGCTGAAGATTGTCACCAAGAAAGTTAAAAATGTGGTTGTTTACGAAACTCAGCGCAAATTTAACAGTACCCGAGATGATCTCACGCTGTCGTTGTATCGACATTACTTGGATAAAGGATATCAACTGCCGACTTTCTTACAAAATTTTGGGGTGCGAACTACGTTTATGTTCGCCAAAAAAGATTATGTTCCTCAGGTTTATCGGGGTCAGTTGTTGCTGTTGAAAGCGACTGAAGCTTTGATTGTTAATCACCCGTCTATTGATGATGAACCTTATAGCAACCGAACACCAGATGTTCTGTTAGGTTGGGGCGAACGTTCTACCGCAGGCGTTGAGTGGTATCAAATTCCTGGCGGTCATTCGAGTATGTTGCAAGAGCCAAATGTTCGGGTTTTAGCAGAAAAGTTAGAAGCCTATATTCGCGATCGTGTCGGTGAAAATATCTTGATGCGGGTCTAAATTTTCCGGGCTAATGGTAATCCCTCACCTCAAAGGAGAGGGACTTTAACATTGATCCCCCTATATCCCCCTTAAAAAGGGGGACGAGCTTACTGTCAACAAAAGTGAAGGATTTATGTCTAACGTAAACGGATCTAAATCTCAGAATTTAACTCGCGTTTTGGTGGTGATTGTTAATTACTGCACCCCCAGTTTAACGATTAATTGCTTGCGTTCTTTGCAGGGGGAAGTACAATCTTTTCCGGGTATTTGGGTTGCGGTTGCTGATAACGATTCTGGAGATAATTCCGTTGAACAAATCCAAAGGGCGATCGCATCGGAACATTGGGAAGATTGGGTGAATTTAATTCCCTTAGAACGTAACGGTGGCTATGCTTTTGGTAATAATGCGGTCATTCGTCCCGCCTTGCAATGGGAACATCCCCCGGATTATTTTCTGTTGCTAAATCCCGATACTGTCGTTTATCCCGGTGCGATTGAAACCTTGGTTAATTTCATGGAATCCCATCCAAACGTGGGGTTAGCCGGAAGTGGGATGGAAAGTGCTGAGGGCGTTCCTAAACGTCGCAGTTTCCGCTTTCATACTATTCTCAGCGAATTCGATGGGGGTTTGCGGTTGGGGATTGTTTCCAAACTCCTCTCCAACTGGGCGACAGTCAAGCCTATGCCCGATGAACCAGCACCTGCGGATTGGCTTCCCGGCGCCAGTCTGATGGTTCGTCGTCAGGTGTTTGAGTCTGTGGGATTACTGGATGAGGGATATTTTCTCTATTATGAGGAAACCGATTTTTGTCTGCAAGCCAAGCGGGGCGGTTGGTCTTGTTGGCGTGTTCCTGAAAGTCGAGTCATGCACATGGCCGGCCAAAGTACGGGGGTAACGACACCCGGTTCTCGCAAACGTTTACCTCAGTATTGGTTTGATTCTCGGCGTCGTTATTTTATTAAAAATCATGGTTGGATGTACGCCGTTGTTGCGGATACGGTTTGGATTTTGGGCTTTGCTTGTTGGCGATTTCGTCGGATTATTCAACAAAAACCCGATCCCGATCCGCCTCATTTTTTGAGTGATTTTATTCGTCACAGTGCTTGGTTTAATTTCCAATAAATACCTTCGCGGGTTGCTTTTAATCTGTCGAGTTGAGTTAAAAATTTGATTTTGAGGAAAACACAATGGTTCAAGCAATTCGTCCGTCAAATTTGATCGTCGATAGTCAGGAATTGAAAAGGGTAATTCAGCAAATCGGATTAATTTTTTCTGATCGGGAACTTGACCAACTTAATCAAGGTCATTCTATTTCTTTAGAAGGTCTGGAGTTGGGGGCGGTTGGTTCGGCTTTTATCCTGGCTTCTGCAATTTTTGCCCGAAATTTTGGCAAGTCTAGACAACCGATTACTTTTCGAGATTTACGGGGAAATTTACAAAACGGTTCGGGTTTTTCTGGGATTCCTATTTATTGTTGGACTGCGGACGTTAACCTTCAAAAACGCTGTCTTTGTCTCAGTATAAAAGAGGGAACTCCGGTTCTTCAGATTTCCGCTTGTTTCTCCGGTTATAATTGTCAGTTTTTTTAAGATAACAATTTTAATTCTTAAAAACCCGGTTTCTTTGAGAAACCGGGTTTTTGGGGGTTTTTGGAGGTCAACAGAATAAACGGTTTTTTTGAAGAGAAGCTGTTAGGAATTTAACTTTTTACCTAACAATTTGTTGGTTAATTTGGGGTCGGCTCGTCCTTGGGTTTTCTGCATAATTTGACCGACAAAAAAGCCTTGCAGTTTGGTTTTTCCGTTTTTGAACTGTTCAACTTTATCGGGATTGGCGGCTAACACTTCATCAATGATTTTTTCCAACTCTCCCGTGTCGGAAATTTGAACTAAGCCTTTTTTCTCGACTAACTTCTTCGGTGAACCGCCTTTTGATAACAACTCGGGAAGAATATCTTTG
>JAYKHV010000161.1:0-9011 GCA_035285085.1 Lyngbya sp.
GAACCTTGCTTTCGGAGCAAAACGCTTCTGGAGAGACGACCTATGAGTTGGCGGGTTTTAACCCGTCAATGAAAGCCGACTCGTTGAAAGAAGAATCCTCGTAATTTATTGCGAGGAGTGTCAAAATTCCCTATGCAGAAATCATTGATGTCGTGCCAACGATCGCCTACGCGCTTGGGGTTGAGGCACCCAATCCGGGAGCGGGTTCGGGTCGGGTGCTAGAGGAAATCTTTACCAACGGCCCGCAAACCTCTCCGAATAGACCCCGCCAGATGTTGCAGTTCAACCAACAAATCAAGGAATATCTTCAACTAACGGCCCAACTTCGTCTGCTGTCTCTGAGCGATCCCCGTGCTGACAATGTTCTGATGGTCGAACAAAATGCTGTTGCTTCTAATATTTTAGCTTCTGAGAATTTTGAACCGTTTCTCGGGATTGAACAGATTGATCGTTGGCACGAAGCAGGTTCGATCGAGGACTTACTCGAACGCAATGAAGCCGCACTTGCATATCTACGTCAGCAGTTAGCCCGGTTCAAGTCTAATCCGTTTTCGACCGACTAATATTGTAGTTGTTATCTGAAATTGACAAAAGAATGAAAATTCAACACCCCGATTATTGGCCGGAAACCGCAGAAGAAGCTATCCCCATTCAAGAACAATTAAAATCTCGGGTTGTGACCACTGATCAACTCGAATCGATTCAATATGTCGCCGGAGTTGATGTCGGCTTTTTAGACAATTATACCATTTCTCAGGCGGCCGTGGCGGTGTTGAGTTTTCCTGATTTACAACTGCAAGAACAGGCAATTACTCAGCGTCGAACCACCTTTCCTTATATTCCCGGTTTTTTATCGTTTCGGGAAGTTCCGGTGATTTTAGATGCCTTAGAAAAACTAACCATAACCCCCGATTTAATCATCTGTGATGGTCAAGGAATTGCTCATCCGAAACGGTTTGGTTTAGCCTGTCATTTGGGAGTATTAATTAATCTTCCCACCATTGGGGCAGCCAAGTCAAGATTGATCGGAACTCATCAAGAATTACCCGCAGAAAAGGGGAATTGGAAACCTCTAATAGATCGGGGAGAAGTGATCGGGGCGGTATTGCGATCGCGAACCAATGTTAAACCCTTATACGTGTCTCCAGGTCATCGAATTAGCTTAGAAACTGCTATTAATTATGTATTGCAATGTACGCCGAAATACCGTTTACCCGAAACCACCCGTTGGGCGGATCGTTTGGCTTCAAAATCCAACGAGAACAAATCAACTTAACCCCGAAAAATTAATCTAATTTTGAAGACGAAGAAGAATAGGGATTTGACTCAGGGGGAGCATTAACCGCATCCAATTCTTGCTGTAAAATCTCCTCATAAATTTTAGGTAAATAAGGAGTCATCACATTATCTTCAATCCCATAACCCAAACTGGTCCAAGTATCAGAAAGAGAACGTAAAACCTCACTGAGTTGACCGTCTCGTAAAGTTTGAGCAATATCCATCTCCCAAAATTCCACATCGATTAACCAACGGTAAACGACAATATCTTGATATTGAGCGTCAAAATTGTAAGATTGACGAAACCAAGATTGATCGGGTTCTTCGGGATGATAGCGATAAGCAATTCGTTCCCAGGTTTCAGTCAGGAGTTGATAGCGACCTGCGGCCGTCGTACAGCGCCCCTTATTCGGGCCAACAACAATCGTCACACAGCGATCGGGATGATGAGAGAGATCGGAAACATGACGCCCGCCATAGAGGACATGATAGGGCTTAGACGAATTCGACTCACTGGCGGAGATGGTTCGCATCAAGGCCCGCACGTAGGGATCGCCCCCTTCCATCACCAGAGGCGGCCAACGGCGATCGATATCTCGATTAATTTCTTCGAGAACAATATCCAATTGATCGTCTCTAGTTTCCTTTAACTGAGCTTCAGGCCAGTAAGCGACAATTCCAGCCAACACCAAAGCGATCAAAATCAGACGTTGGAGAAAACGGCCTCGGTGTCCAGTCCGTCGTTGACGACGCTCTCTAAATGGGAGGGGAGTCATCTTTTGGGATGAGGAAGACAAATCTTGAGGGTAGATAGGAGTTCCCGACTGTAAATTCAGCGGTTGAACTCGGTTTTTCGTTCTTCTTGTTCGACGCATCAAGCTTCAAACCACACTGGAGAACAACTGCTCAAAAGAAGGTTGGGTTCCTTCAGGCTTGGCAATGACCTCGACAATTTTATTACGGGCGCTCGGAATAGACAATGCTTCGACGCAAACTTCAGCCACTTTTGTGCGGGGAATACTGCCATCAAATAGGGTGTCAGCCGGCTTCATCACAATTGCATCTTGATTGTCTTCGTTTTTGAGACCTCCCGGACGAACAATGGTGTAAGTTAAACCACTTTGACGGATGTAGTCTTCAGCTTGCTTTTTCCAAACCAGAATCAACCAGAACAGATTGAGGGGATGAAAAAACTGGGAGACACACAACGAAGAAACCAAAACAAAATGTTCTATCCCTTGTTGTTTGGCCACATCTACGAGATTTTTCGTACCTTCGTAGTCTATTTTATACGGCCCGGTCGGATCGAAGCTGGGAGTCGCTCCAGTGGCGCATAATAGCACTGTACTATCAGCGATCGCGGTTTTTAAACTTTGGGGATCAAGAACGTCTCCAGTAACCAATTCCGCCTCACTTGGAAGAGTCTGTCGTCCCTTTTGTTGATCGCGAACTAAGGCGCGTGTGGGGATATTTTGTTCGATCAGTTGTTTAACAATTCGGCGACCCGTTTGGCCGGTTGCACCCGCTACAAATGCTTTCATCATTCGTTATCCTGTTCGGTAGATGAATATGCTGAGTATAGAAGTTAAACTGTATCACGGTCAATTTCAAAAGATCAGTATTTTCATTGTAGCCATCAGACGTTAATAAGAGGCATTCTGGAGTTAGGCAGATCACATGGCAGGAGAACCCCTAATGCACCAAAATTCGGTTAACCTACAATCAGCAGCAATTTCTGAGGAGTTTATCAATGACGCTTTGAGTTTTCCTCAAGCTGAACACACGGATAGAACGGGATTAGAGCAGGTTGCACCGACTTGGTTTTACACTCGTTTTTCCGATTGCATGGAAATGTATGCCGATCCAGACAAGGTTGCGGAATATCTCGGCAATCATCGGGGTTGGTTTTGTCGCTGTGCTGAACCCATGCAAACTCAGCCCATCGGAGAGAATGCCTATGACCTATTAATTGGTCGTTTTGGCTCCTTTGGCTATCAGGTTGAGGCTCGCATTGGCTTAGAATTACTTCCCCCGGATGAACAGGGAATCTATCGCATTCGCAGTGTTCCGGTTCCGGGCTACACTCCTCCGGGATATGAAATTGATTTTCAAGCCACGATGAAATTAGTTGAATTACCGATTGATGAATTTTGTCGCGAACACGGAATCAAACCCGAACAGCGACCAACCGTTATTACTGGGGCGGAATGGACGTTAGATTTGTATGTGGGGGTGAAGTTTCCCAAGTTTATTCGGGCAATGTCAGAGTCTTTGATTCAAAAAACAGGCGATCGCCTTTTAGCTCAAATCGTTAAGCAGGTTTCCCGACGGTTAAGTTACAAAACTCAAATGGATTTTCATACAACGGAGAATCTTCCTTTTCTGACTCACCGAAAGTGCAAAAAAGGCATGAGTTGAGATCCGGTGAAGTCTCACCCAAGCAGGCAAAAGGTAGAAGGTTCTAGCGATCGCAGATTGTTTTAATATTTCCTTCTCCCTTTGCCTCTTGCTAAAGATGAGCCGTAGTTTCAGGAGAAAATCTACATTTTGCTGATAATCCGCTGGAGAATTTCAACCCCGGTTAAAGCTTGCCAGGTAAATAAAGCCAGTAAGGTCACATTGAGAGCAATGTGAGTGTATCTGGCCCAATCAAATCCTTTTTGCATCCAGGGCGTTAAAGAGGCGGAAACGGCTATCATCCCCGTCATTCCTAGCCCCGCCAATAGGTGAGGGCCGACAAATAATTTATTGTTATTGATATAGGTAACGGCCATTCCTCCAATCGTCCCTAACACCATGAACGCCAGTAGCGCAGACCCGACTTGATGGTGTCTAAGATTAAATTTACCTTTGATTAATTCTTTTTTGACCTCACCTTCGGCACTGCGAGTCCGGCGAATTTGAATCCCGAGATACAGCGCATAAACGGTAAGAGCCAGCAAAATAAACATTAAAATCGGATGGAAAAAGTTGAGCCAAGGTTTAACAGACTCGGGTATCGGCAACTCCATAGTGTTCTCCGGTTGGATTAAGAAACTTCATAAAACTTAGCATAACAGCTTTTACAGTTTACAGTGAACAGTAAACAGTGACCAGTGTTAACAGTTATCAGTTATCATCTCACCTGACACCGACCTTAACACCTGAGACCTATCCCCTGTTCACTGTTCACTGTAAACTGGTCACTGATAACTGGTCACTGATAACTGGTCACTGATAACTGATAACTGGTCACTGATAACTGGTCACTGTTCACTGATAACTGGTCACTGATCACTGATAACTGTATATTAAGTTGCGTAACCTTCCTTCTGGGGAGGATATTTGTGCAGTCCTCTTTACCGAGTAGGATGAGAGACATTGATGGGTTCTACACAAGACAGTACATTAATTCGAGCCGTTAAGACGGGAAACCTGATTCATACCCGCGCCTTACTCGCCAAAGGGGTCAACGCCAATGCCAAAGATCAAGATGGTGTTACGGTTTTGATGCTGGCGGCTCGTCAGGGTTATAACGACATCGTACAGATTTTATTAGAAAAAGGAGCATCTGTTAATTACACCAGCAAACGCTATGGTTTAACGGCGTTAATGTTGGCGGTTGCTCACGGTCAACTGGAGACTATAGAATTATTGTTGGCTCATGGGGCGAATGTCAATGCCACCAATCCCAACGGCAGTACAGCCCTGATGGTGGCTTGTTTAAAGGGAAATGCCAAGGCGATCCGGTTGCTGTTAAATGCGGGGGCTGATGAACATCAGCGGGATCATCAACAACAAACCGCTTTCTCTCTGGCGTTGTCGGGTAGCCATTGGGAGAGTATTAAAATTATCCTCCAAAACCGAGTGGGGAGTCAAGAATTTGTTTCGGGTTTGTTAACCGAAGCGATCCAACAGCGCAATCTTAAACTCATTCAAGCGATCGCCGAAGCGGGGATGGATCTCAACGTTCCGAATGCTGAAGGTGAAACGCCTTTAATGCAAGCGGTAGACTTAAATTATCTCGAAATTATTGATACTTTAATTCAATTCGGCGGCGATGTCAACGCCACCACAGATGAGGGCTTCACCCCGCTGATGGCGGCTGCGGCTTCGGGAAATGTGGCGATCGCCTCCGGTCTTCTCGATGGGGGTGCCGACATTACCGCCACCGATAACGATGGCGAAACCGCTTTGCACTTAGCGGTTGTGGAAGGACATCAAGCGATGGTTGAACTTCTCCTCAGTCGGGGTGCTGATGTCAATGTTGCGAACAAACTCGGGGATACGCCGGTGATGGTGGCTTTATTACAGGGTTATCGCTCTATTTGTGCTTCTCTTTTACAACGGGTTTCCCCCGAAAATCTCTCCTCTCTCCTGACGGCTAAAATTTTCGGGGAAACTGCTTTAACGCTGGCGACGCTGCACAACGATCTCGATACGGTGAAGGCGTTGTTACGGGCGGGAGCGGATGTTAATGTTGCGGTTGATGGCAAAACGGCGTTGATGAAAGCCGCAGAACGGGGATATACCGAAGTTTTGCGGGAGTTAGTCGCCTCGGGAGCGCAGGTTAACCAGCTTGATGAGGTGGGAGGCACGGCGTTGATGTGGGCGGCTCACCGGGGCCAAATAGATGCGGTACAGGCTTTAATTGAAGCGGGGGCAGAGGTGAATTTGAAAAATCAAGGCGGATGTACGGCTTTGATGTTGGCAGAATTTCAGGGGTATAAAGCGATCGCCAAACAACTTAGAAATGCGAAGGCTCAAGATTAACTTTTGTTATTTTAAGGATGAATTTGGGTATAGTATGCGGATTTTTACAGAGGTTGAGGTGTCAAATAAACAGAGGAAATCCGTAAATCTCCCGAGGGCATTTGACCGGGAGCTAGGTTATTAATAGATATAGGACTCAAAAAGGCAACCTAAACCCTTTTTAGGTGTTTATGAAGCACTCCTGTGGTAGATCATTGAGTCGTATAGGATTGGCACTTTCCGATGGTGGCTGGGTGAAAGTGTCAACCTATTTATTTATCGATGACTGCCGAGAGTGATTTAGGGTGAAATCTTAAAGTGAGTAGTTTCCAAGGGTGTATCTACCTTCAATTTGACTCTTGGAGACTTTTCAATGATGGAAATTTTTTCTAGATTTGATTTCAAACCCCAATAAATATTCGCGTTTGGCTACAAACTCGCAGGTATCAAAAAGGTTAGCATGACCTGATATTTTGCCGTGTTTATACGGTTTTTTTGAATGCGATTACTATAAAAATTGGCTAAAAAATTAGCCTGAATTGATAACTCCGGGGACGTATCTACCAATACAAACCCTCTTGGAGTATCAACAATGTTCTCTACATTTTGTGTTGATAAAGTTGTCGATTGCCGTGATAATTTAAACCCGGTTACACTTGTTTTTATCGATGCAACTTTAGAATATTATCACGATTTAGTTAACGGAGTAAATCCCAATACAACTGTTATTATTATTGACTCTGAAAAAGATGGTATTGAGCAAATTACCGAAGCCTTAAAAGCCTATAAACGCCAGTATAAAACCGAAATTGATGCCGTACATATTTTATCTCATGGTCATCCCGGTTGTTTGTTACTCGGTAATACCGAACTTAAACTCGAAAGCATCACACTCTATCAAAATCAGTTAAAAAATTGGAAACTTTATCTCTCTAAAGATGCCAATATTTTACTCTATGGCTGTCAAGTTGCAGCGGGTATTGGTTCAGTTTTTGTACAACACCTCAGTCAACTTATTGGGGTTAATATTGCAGCTTCAACAGATATTGTTGGAAATTCCAAGCAAGGCGGAACCTGGAATTTAGGCTATCAAACCGGAGAAATTCATGCAATTTTACCGATTAAATCTGATATTTTAACCGCTTACCAGGGAATTTTAGCAACAGTTCTCACCGTTAGCAATATTAATGATAGCGGTATCGGTTCATTAAGGGAAGCAATTTCCCTCGCCCAACCCGGAGATATAATTCAGTTTGACCCCAGTTTAGCGAATCAAAAAATCACGTTAACTAGCGGGGAATTAGAAATCAACAAAAACCTCACCATTGATGGTGGAAATGCTATAGGTTTAACCCTCAGTGGAAACAATACCTCTCGCGTTTTTCATCAACAGTCAGATACAACATTTACCCTGAAAAATATCAAAATTACCGACGGTTATGCAAATAACCCGAATGAACTGTTAGGTGATAGAGGAGGGGGTATTTTTGCGGAGAAACGCACGAATATTACCATTGAAAATGTTGATTTTGAA
This sequence comes from Lyngbya sp., assembly GCA_035285085.1. GTDB lineage: Bacteria > Cyanobacteriota > Cyanobacteriia > Cyanobacteriales > Microcoleaceae > Capilliphycus. The sequence continues at coordinate 7,544 of JAYKHV010000161.1, forward strand.
AATAACAAAGCCGGAGAAGGCGGTGCATTAACCGTTGATCACTTTAGTAAAGCCGTTGTTATAAATAGCCGTTTTAGGAATAATGACGGAACTCTAACTAAGAGTGAACAGGGAGGCGGTGCGATTCATGTTCGAGATGTAGAATTCACCGTAGAAGACAGTATTTTTGAGAACAATAAAGGAATGAATGGCGGTGGAATTAACAGTTTAGCTAGTTGGTTAACCGTCAAAAATTCTCAATTTATTAATAATGATACGAGTCCCGGTGCTATTGGTCAGGGTTTTGGTGGAGGTATCTACACCGACGGTTTAAAAGTCACCTATCCCGACGGAACTCAAACAGGTGGTACGGCTTTAATTCAAAATAGTTATTTTCAGGGAAATATTGGCGCCGGTAGTGGTGGCGGTGCATTTTTATTTGGTTATGATAATGATCAAATTTTAGTTGAAAATAGCCGATTTACCCAAAATACTGTTATTGCTAATGATAAGGGAGTGGGTAACGGCGGTGGACTGAGAACGGGTAATGTTGCTTTAGCTACGATTAAAAATACCACGTTTGATAACAATTTAGCGATTAGTGGAGGTGGTCTTTGGATAGATGCTAAATCAACTCAATCTAACATTATTAATAGCACCTTTTCTGGAAACAAAGCGGAAAATCTCGCAGGAGACGCTTATGGGGGTGCAATAACTATCCAGTCCCCTACTAATATTACCAATACTACCATTGCGAATAATACATCTCAAACAATAGGCGGGGGAATTTTTAGCTGGGACCCGGATAATTTGATTCCAATCACCGTTAGTAATACTATTTTTGTGGATAATTCTGCTAACGGTAATGATTTTACTCATCATAGTAGCCGCCAATTAATTGATGGGGGAAATAACTTACAATTTCCCGGTTTAACGACTCATCCAAAATCGGAATTGGTCACACAAAATATTCTAGTTTCTGACCCCAAATTAGGTGCATTACAAGAAATTAATGGAATGTGGGTTCATCCTTTGTTAACAGGAAGTGCGGCGATAGATGCAGGAACAAATACAACTGCATCGACAACAGACCAACTCGGACAAACTCGTCCGTTAGATGGGGATAATAACGGTGTAGCAACTGTTGATATTGGGTCTTATGAATATGTGTTTCCCACTCCCGAAATATCCGTTGTTCAAAATGCGACTAATATTATAGATAACAGTTCGTTTGACTTCGGAACTTCGACGGTTGGAACTTCTGTTAGCAAAATTTTCACTATCGAAAATATCGGAACTGCTGACTTAACGCTTTCTGACTTACAACTTCCGACGGGGTTAGCTTTACTGGGAAGTTTCCCAACCGTTATTGCTGCGGGTTCTCAAGGAACTTTTGAGGTTCAACTCGATACAACTGCTGTTAATAACGTTACGGGAGAACTTTCTTTTGTAACTAACGACAGCGATGAAAACCTGTTTAATTTTGCGG
>JAYKHV010000162.1:0-7298 GCA_035285085.1 Lyngbya sp.
CTGTCTTTGTCTCCCCAAAATACTAAATTTTTGAACCCTATTGACCTAAAAGCTTGCACTTTTTCAAGACCTAAAAATGCTGAAACTTTTACCTGAAAAGGATTTGAGATTTAATCAGCAAACCCTATCTATATTTTAGCTTAAAAAAGAGAATTGTTGAAGCCAAGCTCAAGGTGACAATATTCGCGGCTACAACGGGTAAATCTCCAATTAAAGCCCCATAAATAATCCACAAAAACACACCTGTACAAAAAATCGCAAACATTTCTAGAGAAACATCCCGAGTAGATTTAGTTTTCCAGGTTTTAATCACTTGCGGTAAAAAAGCAATTGTTGTTAAACTACCTGCGAGTAATCCAATTGCGGTCGTTAAATCCATCCCAGTATTACCCCGAATTTCGCCTTTATCATTTTAGTTTAGGAATCGGGAGTTGGGAGTCGGGAGTCGGGAGTCGGGAGTTGGGAGTTTAGGAGTCACCGAGTCAGGAGTCACCGAGTCAGGAGTCACCGAGTCAGGAGACAGGAGACAGGAGAAAAGAAGTTTAGAATTGCCTGTTCCCTGATCCGGTGTTCCCTGTTCCCTGATCCGGTGTTCCCTGTTCCCTGATCCGGTGTTCCCTAATAACTGGTGACTGTAAACTGGTGACTGTAAACTGCCTATTCCCTGTTCTCTGAAAAAGTAACAGAAACTTCCACAGGTTGGGCTTCTAAGCCGATATAACGGGCGCGAATGGTGGTTTTTGATTGAACAGGCATTAAGGGGGTAATCGTCCCCAGAGAGAGCAAATCTCCGGGCTGAAGGCGTATCCCTGCGGCTTTGAGGTCATCCCGCAACCACAACACCGCTTTTAAAGGATGTCCGAGTAAAGCAGAACTTTCGCCTTGGGCTAATTCTTGTCCGTTTTCATCAAACATAATCACTTTAATATTTCCCAAGCGTTGTTCCCATTCGGGTGTAGCTTCCAAAGGGATAGGTTCTCCTAAGACACCCAAACGCGCACCAACATTAATGGCAACTAAAGCGGCAGCGTTTGCTTTAACATCGCTTTGATAAACTAAATCGGGCAGTTCGATAAACGGAATCACCGCATCCAAACCTGCAAGCGCTTCTTCAGGGGTCGCGGCTTCGTTAATGCTATCATCACCGACTCGAACCATTAAATCGGCTTCAAATTGAGGTATAGCCCCAAAATTAGGCGAGACAACCGCACCGTTATCAAGTAACATCTGTTTGAGGAGAACACCCCGTAGGGGATGAGAAACGTTTAAACGCTGTTGGGCGATGGGGTTTGTCAGTGCAGCTTTGTAACCCACCACAGGCCCTAAATGAGAAGTGAGGATTTGCACAAATTCTTTTTGTAGGAGAATCGCCTCTTCTAGCGTCATATCCTGACTCAGGGCGGCAACAGGTTCGCGTTTAAGGTAGGTATTTGCCAGTTGTTGCGCTAAACTGGAGTCTGTGGCAATTATTTCGGTGGAGAGGAGATCGCGTTCTCGTCTTGGGGTTAACGACAAGCTATCCGATGTCGAGGTTTTGTTAGGAGAGCGAATGACATTAGCCCAACTCAAACAGACGAATGTGTTAACAGTTGCACAAACAGCAACAATTGAGAATCGCAGCCACAGATTATTAAGTCGAATTGGCATTTGTTTCCAAAGATGGATCACGCGCAGTGTATTTCTCTCGTTTGAGCGAGGGTTTATCCCCTTGATTGGGGAAGTCACTGCCGAGGTCTTTATTTTATCTTAGAAACATGAATGTTTATAGATTCTCAAGGCATTACAGCGCCCTGGTGTGAGTTTATTTAACAAAAGTTTAGCGAAATTTGTGCATCTCGATTTCTAATAAATACTTAGAGGCTGTTTTGACGGGAGCAAGTGGATTAAGAAGAGTCAGATGAATATGAAACAACTCTTTCGATCTTTCAATCTACCAACTTTAGGCGTAACGTCTGCCTTATCAGTCGGTGTTGCCTTAACAACCTTAGCAAACATGATTTCTATTCGATCCACCTTAGCACTTCAACAAACCCCCGAACCTCAAGCGATTCTGATGTTGGGTGGAAGTCCAAATCGAGAAGAATTTACGGCTGAGTTTGCCAAACAACACGATCATTTAGAAGTTTGGGTGTCCTCGGGTGTGGATCGCCGCACCGCAACTGAGATTTTTCAAAAAGCTGGGGTTGACTTGGCGCGAGTCCATTTGGACTATCGGGCTGTGGATACGGTGACTAACTTTTCAACTTTGGTTGAAGATTTGAAAAAACGGGATATTTCTCATGTTTACTTGATCACTTCCGATTTTCATATGCCTCGGGCGACGGCGATCGCTTCTGTTGTCTTGGGAAGTCAGGGAATTGTTTTTACCCCTGTCCCCATTCCGACGGAAGATTATCCTTCCGAGTCAGAGGTTCGCATCGCCCGAGATGTGAGTCGGGCGGTGGTGTGGACGTTTACGGGTTGGGCGGGAGAAAATCTTAATCCCCGTTATGCTTTGCGTCGGGCGATCGCAGAACAAGATGCAGCGCCGTTACCGGAACCGAGTTAAACCAGACTGAGGTTCAATTGGGCAAAAAAACCCGGTTCTTCGGAGGCGAGCAAGACTTAAATTTGCCAGTAATTTTTACAAACCGGGTTGATCGTTAAATAGATAAAAATCCCCCTCGCTGTCGAGTGGGATTTTTTTGGGGTGAACTGTTGTTAAACAAAAGTTCTATAGATCATTAGCCTGATGGCTTCTGTCTTACATAGCAGAACCAACACCCACGTAAGAACCGTAGAAGAACAGACCAACAACAACTAAAACACCTGTTCCAGCAACGGTTGCTACTAACCACAATGGAATTCGGGCTTGTCCAGACACGGTTTTTTACCTCTTATTTCAAAACGTTACGGACTCAATGGCGAACTAAATTGAGAATAATATTCCCGTTAGTTAAAGAAGTAACTGGAGAATAAAATACCCAGTACAAAAATGAGCAGTAAACCGAGATAAAGAGAAGTCCGGTTTAACTCAACGGGCTGACGATTCGGGTTGGGAGAACGATCCATAAAAACCTCCTAGCGTTGAATAAACTGCATTGCTGCGATCGCGCCTAAGAAAAAGACGGTGGGAACAGCCAGGGTGTGAACCGCAAGCCAACGAACGGTAAAAATCGGATAGCTTACGGGTTGATTGCGATTTGAACTGCTGGTCATCTTATTAAACTCCTAATTTAAACTACTTCCCGGTATATTCGTCGATTTGTTGTTTACCGCTAAAGCGATCGCTTACAATCGGAATTTCTTGACGTTCTTGAGTGGGAAAATACTCATCAGGACGGGGAGTTCCAAAAGCATCGTAAGCCAAACCCGTGCTGACAAATAACCAACCTGCAATAAACAAAGCCGGAATAGTGATGCTATGAATTACCCAGTACCGAACACTGGTAATAATATCCCCAAAGGGGCGCTCTCCGGTATCACCTGCCATGTGCAATTCTCCTGATTACAACGGTTTACAAATTTGGATGAGAGACTTGAAATTATACTACGTTTTTTAAACGCGGGGAATCCAACATTTCCCAAATCTCGTGTCTTAGGGTTTCCATTCCAAAACGCTTTGAGAATATCAAACGCCTATCACTGTATTATGATACGAAATTTGGGAATTTGTAACAACCCAATTGAGCAAATGATCTCCCCTCAATCTGTTGAGAGTTCAAGCGGGGGTTTGAGAAGGCTGACCTGTGTATCTCAGTAGCGTTCCCCGTTGACCGAGGATAAAACCTTTCTCGGGGTTAATAAACTTAATGCGGTTAAAGTTAGCGGGAATATCTTCAACTTGTTTGTCTTTCAGCCAAGTTTCTCCGCCGTCAAAACTACACACCAAGTTCCCACTCCCGCCACTGACCCAAATTTCTGATGGGGTACGATAAGCTAAATCTAATAATCCCCAACTGGTGGCATATTCGGGTTGAATGGCTTCGCTCCATTCTTCGGGGTTTTCGGGGTCTCCAAAGCGGAGTTCACCGCCTCGGGCGATCATCCACAAACGCCCATCTTCTCCAAAGCCCATATTTTCTAGGCGTTTAGAGCTATAACGGTTGTGGGGTTCCCAAGCTTTTGATCCGGGTGTCCAGGTCGAATAAAAGTTTCCCTTCGCCGATACGGTCATATATTGACCATCAGAGGAACGGGCGACATTACGAACGACACCGACGGCTTCTTCAACTAAGGCTTTCCAGTTTTGACCGCCATCTTCTGTTTTATAAATGGCGCCGACATCGGTTGTCATTTCTGCTGATTGCGGCCCCAATGCGACTATATTATAAGGCGCACCGGGAAGTTTAGAACTGAGTTGAATGCGGGTCCAAGATTTTCCGTCATCGGTGGTGTGTAATAAAACCGAAGGTTCACCGACAACCCATCCTTCGGAACCGAAGAAACTCACCGAAGCTAACCGTGCCTTTTCTTCACCTAAATCTAGGGCTTTTGTTTCCCAACTTTTACCGCCATCGGTTGTTTCTAAAAGGGTGGCGTTACTACCAACAACCCATCCATGATTCGGGTCATTTTCTGAAAAGGCGACATCAAATAAATTGGCATCGCTGGCGGTAGGAACGACTTCCCAAGGGTTGTAAGTGAGGGCGGGAAGAAATTTACAACTGGTACACAGGAAAATAACAGCAAATACAACTAGAATTTTTCGCAAAAATTTCATTAAATTCATGGGTTTGAGATCGGTTCAAATTGCTTTTATTTCAAAGCATATAAGCTCATAAAAAACAGAAAACCTAAGGCGAGTCCACCAAAAATCAGGATGTTTTTTTGTTGAGAGGAGAGTGTATTGACACCCAAGCCATAGTTCAAATTTTCTTTAAACCCGGAAGGGCCTTCTTTCGATCCAATGTTAGAAAACTGATTTCTCGGCGCCCCACAGACTGGACAACGCCAGCCCTTGGGAAGTTCTTCAAAGGCTGTTCCGGCGGGGACGGGAACTTTTCCCATTGAACTTCCTTTAGTGGGTTCGTAGACGTAGCCACAGGCTCTACATTCGTACTGATCTAGTGGTTGAACTTCAGTCGCTTGCTCGCTCATAGCTTAACCTGGAGAAGGGCTTAATTCTTAAAATGTCTATTACATAATATTACAGAATCTCACCAAAGTGAATAGAGAATACAGTCACCAGTCACCAGTCACCAGTCACCACTGATAACAGTAGTCAGTTTTCAGTGAACATTAACCAGTGACCAGTTTTTTCCCTGTTGCCTATAGCAAGATTGCCTCTTGCCACATGAGCTGTTGCCAGATGAGCTGTTGTCTGTTGCCAGATGAGCTGTTGCCTGTTGCCTCTTAAACTGGTGACTGGTGACTGGTGACTGGTGACTGAAAAGATTACCCAAGGCAACTATATAATGTAAAAGACAATTGACAGTACAATCGCACTTATTACCTATCGTGTTTGTTCTCAGTGGTTATGAATACTTTCTAGGCTTCCTGATTATCTGTAGCCTAGTCCCCGTTCTCGCTCTCGGTGCATCAAAGATATTACGTCCTCAAAGCCGACGTGGGGTCAGACGCACTACCTATGAGTCGGGTTGCGAACCGATCGGGGGTGCTTGGATTCAGTTCAATATTCGCTACTATATGTTTGCCCTGGTGTTTGTCATTTTTGACGTAGAAACCGTGTTTCTCTACCCCTGGGCTGTGGCTTTTCACAAGCTGGGATTGTTAGCGTTTATCGAAGCATTGATTTTTATTACCATTCTTGTAGTTGCGTTAGTTTACGCTTGGCGTAAAGGCGCACTGGAATGGTCTTAAGTTGTTAGAGTTGTTAGAATCGCACAGAAATTATGACCAGTCAAAGTATTTCCCCGAACTCGGAAAAAATTATTAATCCCATAGAACGACCCCAAGTTACTCAAGAACTGTCGGAGAACGTGGTCTTAACCACTGTTGATGATCTCTATAACTGGGCGAGACTGTCGAGTTTGTGGCCGTTGCTGTACGGTACGGCTTGCTGCTTTATTGAATTTGCGGCGTTAATTGGTTCTCGGTTTGACTTTGATCGCTTCGGTTTGGTCCCGCGTTCGAGTCCCCGTCAAGCGGATTTATTGATTACCGCCGGTACAATCACGATGAAATATGCACCCGTATTGGTGCGGTTGTACGAACAAATGCCCGAACCCAAGTATGTGATTGCGATGGGAGCTTGTACAATTACGGGCGGGATGTTTAGTATGGACTCGACCACCGCAGTTAGAGGGGTAGATAAATTGATCCCGGTGGATGTGTATATTCCCGGTTGTCCTCCCCGTCCAGAAGCGATCATTGATGCGATCATCAAACTGCGGAAGAAAATTTCCAATGATTCATTTCAGGAACGAGGAAACTTACAACAAACTCACCGTTATTACACTCGTTCTCATCAAATGAAGGCGGTTGAACCGATTTTAACGGGTCAATATTTACAGTCTCAAACCCGTCAAACCCCACCGAAGCAACTCACCGAAGCGATGGGAATGCCCGTACCGCCGGCACTGTTAACCGAACAAACCAAGGAGGAACAACAACGTGGCTGAGACTGAAGAAACAGCAATTGTTGAAGCAGGCCCGGTGTCCCAGTGGCTCAGTCAAAATGGCTTTGAACACGAATCCTTAGGCCCAGATCACTCGGGAGTGGAGATCATTAAGGTGAGTCGGGACTTTCTGATTCCCCTGTCTACGGCACTGTACGCCAACGGATTTAACTATTTGCGGTGTCAGTGTGCCTACGACCTCGGCCCAAGCGAAGATCTCGTCAGTGTATATCATTTGGTAAAAGTTGACGATGACGTGGAACAACCTGAGGAAGTTTGCGTCAAGGTATTCGTTCCCCGCGATGATCCTAGAGTTCCGTCAGTGTACTGGATTTGGAAAGCGGCTGACTTCCAAGAACGGGAGTCTTATGATATGTACGGTATCGTCTACGAAGGCCATCCGAATCTAAAGCGGATTTTAATGCCCGAAGATTGGGTTGGCTGGCCGTTGCGAAAGGATTACATCTCTCCTGATTTCCATGAGTTGCAAGATGCCTATTAACGATTGTTGGGTTAGATTAATTCCATCTTGAACCACACAGCACTCCTGTCATTTGGGGGGAGTGCTGATTAAAATTTAACTGATGGTGGGGGCTTGGGGGAGGCTAGAAGTCCCACGGCATAATCTTTGATTTGGCGTTGGGATACATGGACATCCCCCAAGTCAATTGAGTGGGGTTCGATGCCCCCGAAATTGACATTTACCACTGAGCAAAAGACATGGTAGAACGAAGTTAT
>JAYKHV010000163.1:0-33993 GCA_035285085.1 Lyngbya sp.
CTGTCTTTGTCTCCCCAAAATACTAAATTTTTGAACCCTATTGACCTAAAAGCTTGCACTTTGTCAAGACCTAAAAATGCTGAAACTTTTACCTGAAAAGGATTTGAGGTTTAATTAGCAAACCCTATTTAACGACGGGGTGGCGGTTGTCGCCTGTACTTTGTTGGTGGGGATACCGATGGGAACCACCGAGTTTTCCGTTGCCCGAACTTTACTCCGTTTGCTTGATTATTGAACATCAAAAAACTTGCCGAGTGCATTTAAGCGTTTTTGTAATCCCTCGATTTTGAATCCGAAGAAACGTTGCAGTCCGTCTTCAAACAAGGCGGTCTGGCGTCTTAGAAAAAACCGTTTTTGATGTAGCACGGAGTTAGAACACCATCTGTCATATGCGGGAACGGCTACTTCTGTCAAAAACTCAATCCACTGTTGAGCTAATATCTCCGGCTGAGTTTCGTGCGCTCGCTGTCTGCCATTTTCGACTATAGATGTGCGGAACGGCACATCGTCTCTCAGGCGCTTGAGGGCTGCCAGGGCTTCTTCGACTGTTTTAACTTCCAAATAATCCAAGTCACTTTTCCGTTCGGCTTGATAAGCAGACTCCCATCCCAAAATAGCAGGAACACCCGCGTGCCAAGCGTTGAAAAGTTTGGTCGCAGGTTTCCACGCAAAATTATCGAAACATTCAAACCGACGGACAGCAAAAACTACATCTATATCGCCAAAGTCCTTCCAGCCTTCTCCTCGTTTTCCGGGTCCTCTAAAAGACCAGTTCAGTCCCAATTCCTTGATGCTCTGTTTCCAGAAATCAGTTTTCAACTCGGGAGCCAAAGAGCGACCTACACCTAAAAATACGACATTTTCAAATCTGTCTCCCCGGGCTGGATTTCTCGGAATCAGACCCGGAATAGGCCAGTGACGCATAAAATAATAACCTTCTAATGGCTGACTGCTTTTTGAGCGTAATTTTGGGGCGTGTATATCCCCCAGAAAAGAATACTGGGTATGTAGGGCTTGATGAGTTAGGACGACCGAAAGTTGAGCAAAAGGATGTGGTGCTTTATCGGCTTGCAAGCAAATTAGCAACAATTCGGGTCCGGGTTTGAAGTTGAGTGGCAAATTAATCCGATGAGTTATCACGATTCCTTTTTCGGGCATTGTGGCTGTAATTTGGCAGGGAAAAGAGCGGGCTTGAAGTTGGAGGAAAGTTTGTAAAGACCATGCGTATTCTCCATCGGATAGATTGTACTCCGGTTTGCCACGCTCGAACATCCATTCCCAAGATGTTTCCGGACTGCGGGGCAGATCCCGTTCAAACTGATTGTAGGAGGGCAAGTAAAAGTAGATTGGTGGCTGTTTATTGTCGCTCATAATCGGATTAAATCAGAAGTGATATGAACTGCATAAAAAGTCGATCCCGGGAAAAAGTGGCTGCGATCGCATCTGTTTTTACTCCGGGTCGGTCGGTCGAGATGAGAGGTTTAAATCATCGACGTTCGCCGTTATCCTCAAACGGACTGAGTGATAAATATATTCTATTTTTTTGGCGATTTTCCGAATAATTTTATCGACAATAGAAGAATTTGAATGTTCGATTTTTTTCTGTTCTTCAAAATACTTTTGTTTCGCTTCCGGGTCGGATTGTCCTTTGGCTATCCTGACTGTTTCGATGCGATCGTCAAAAAAATCCAGTCCTTCCATCGTATCATATCGAATGGGAAAACCAACTTTTGCAGCCGCCAGCCCGATGGCATAAGCGGGGTGCTTGTGGTGTTTATGCAGTTCGGCGTACAGTGCGAGTTTCTGCCATTGCTCTAAAAACTCGACTTCTTTGCCCCCGTCGCGAGTCACCACAAATAAAAATTCATTGACAAACATAATTGGGTCTTTTGTCAAGTCCAATCCGATTTTTTGAGCCATGTCTTCGTAAAAATTAAACTCTTTAACCAGACTCGGTTTGGGGGGATCGGTTTTCTCTAAACGTTCTCGAATATGCTTGATCATACTCGTACAACTTCGAGCTGTTATTCCCGGCGACCAGGACAGATTTTCTGGTACGGGAGCGCAGATGCGTACATCTGCATCTAAATACATACAAGAATTAAACTTTGACAAAGCATTGGTGATTGCAGATCTCCGTTCGTGGTAACACAAAACTCCTTGCCTTTTATGACCAAATATCAGAACATCATTATTTTTGATTTCACTAAAATTATCCGGTCTATCTGTCAATAATATAAAAGGAGTTCCGGGAGCGTATTTCTGACAATCTTTAATCAGATTTTTGACGAGATTTCGGTAGACTTTGCCGGCAGCAAAGGTACAAAAGCAAAAGTCTCTGCTTTGGGGTTTCATAGGATACTTTAACCTCGAATACAATCAATATCAGATACCTGATCTAACAGATCAGATCCGCAATAGCCTTGGCCTCAACTTTCATTTAATCCGACCGTTTTTTCTCCCCTCTCAATTTTGATGCCCAATCTTCAGACTAAGTAATTGGCAAAGACACTTCAAAAGCAACCCTCGACCATTTTTCGGATTTTATGCCAGAAATTACTTTTAGCTTCAGGCCGCAAAGATTCGTCATCCGGCATGGGTTCACCCAGATAACGATAATATTTCCAGATATCCCAATACGGACAACCCGGTTCGATGCGAATACCCGCCCAGTGCAAATATTCCAGGGGTTGGTTCACATTGGGGTCAATCAGTTGATAATCTCCTTGTCGTTGAAAATGTTTGCTCCCCGCCCAACTTCCCGGCGCCCCACCGGGTCGGCGAACGATATTAAATCGACGCGGCACCCGCTTCAATATCATATAGTTAATGATGGGTTGGTCTGAAGTTTTTTGGGAAAAGTCAAAATAGTCGGGATGCTCCGCACATTCGGCAAAAGTTTTATATAAAGTTTCTTCGGAAAGCAGATTTTTTTTCGCTCCCCAAAACCCGCCATTAAACATATCCCGAATCTCATTTTCGCTAAATACACCGTCTTCTAAAACCTTTGGTGTAAAAACGTTTTTTATCCCGCCGCTATGTTGGTAATCATAGCAAATAAAATCGTAATCATCCAAATAATTCGTCGTCTCAATAATCCGATCAAATACAACAATATCTGTATCGATATAAATAAATTGATCAAAAGAACCAAACCAGCACGCTTGTTTGCGGAATTGATTGGGTCTGGCAAAAAAGCCCTGACCAAAAATTTGGTATAATTGATTGGAGAGGCGGTCTATAAATTCTAAATCTTGATAAATCTCCACTCCATAGGAATCGTGCAGGATTGGGTAAATTTTTTGATAGTTCTCGTCGTAGGGAATCAAAACAATAGGAGTCTCGCTATCGTAAAAACGGATACTCTTGAGAAGTGCGATCGCCTGGTCAATGACCTTATCATTGGCTGTGATATAGATGCCGCGACTCATAGAATTGTCCTCAGCTAACGGGTTAACTTTAGCTTCTTCAAGGCTCGTTGGAAGAAACTGGGAGTTTGTTTGTACGGTTGGGGTTTAGACTGAAATTGCGGTCGTTTTTCCGGTTCGTGTAAATAGCGATAATGGAGAAAGATGTCTCGATACGGAAAATCTAAATTTTCTCCCTCACACACTCGTGCAAAAACTTGAGAAGATATCCCAATATAGTGCAGATAGGTTAATCGTTTGCCGCCATCATAAACGAGATGATCTTTTTCCTGGAAGTGAGAAGAAGTCACGCTATTTCCTGTTTTTTCCTCTTCCGGTAAACTCCGAGCCAAATTGCAAATCTTCAGACCCGAGCTCATTACCATGTAATTTAGCACGGTTTGATCGGGAGCCATTGGATATAAAATCTCGGCTTCACCCGCTTGCAGTTGATGCAGTAGCTGTTCTCTTTTATCCCCCTCGAAAATTCCTTTTGAGGCTGCATAAAAGCCGGAACAAAAGATTTCAGACTCGATCCTTTCCGGCGGAAATAATTCCTCTAACTTCGGTGAAGATACATTGTAAACATGGGTTGGATCTTTAAATTGAAAGTCATAAACAACCCAGTCATTGTGATCGAGTTGCTGAAAAATCCGATCCGCAGGTGATAGCAGCAAGGTATCGGCATCCATGTAAATAAACCGATCAAAAGGGCCGTCGAAACCGCAATAGCGGCGATGAGTCCCGACCCGATGATAAGGTTCATTGCTATGATGACTCCAAGTTTGGCGAGCCGAGGGATGGGCATCCCACACCTGACGAACAAAACTATCCCACCGTTCTATGGACTCGCGATCGCTATAAAGCCGAACCTGGGGCCGACGGGCAATTTCCGCAGCAATTCGTTCTGTATTGTCATTATAAGGATACACACAAACCGGGAAATCGTCACCCTGATTTGCCTCGATACTGTTCAAAAGAGCAACGAGCTGATCGTAAACTTTGTCATTGGCTAGGGTACAAATTCCATCCATATTTAAGAAGATTTAGCAACAAATTCTGAAAGCCAGTTTAGGAGGTTTAACTTGTGTAGAATAATTTTTCGGGCTTCGGCAATAGCTGGCAAGGCCTGATGCCAATGATCTGGGGTAGAAATTACCTCTTTTACATATGATACTCCCTTTTCATCCAAACTCGGCAATCTTAAAAAACTACCCGGGGGCAGTAACTTATCTGCTGCCGAACCCCCATAATAAATGGGTAAACACCAAGCCAGCAAAGAGTCCCATAATTTCTCGCTCACATACAGATCGTTCTCGGCATAATTTTCAATGGCGAGATTGTAGTAATAGGGAGCCATGCCGTGCCATTTATTACTGAGAGAACCGCGAGATTTAGACCAGGTTGGCAAGTTGCGGCCGTAGATATCAATTCCCAAATCCGTTTGAACTTGTCGAAGAAAATCGAGCCGTCGCTGATGATTTAAACTGCGGTTAATCCCGGATGTAATCCAAGAACAGGCTTGATGTTTTGTTGGGGGTTCGAGGGTATCGAGTTCGCGAAACGAGTTGCTGTGATACCAAATGGCCGGCATATAGTCGGGTACGGGAGCCAAATCATCCGGCCCGGATACATACCCGCAATAGTTTTTAGCTTGTTCGTAATTGGCTTTATTAATTTCTACAATTTCTTCGAGGGGAGGCTCTCGCAACAGGTAAATCATTCGCTCTTTCGGAACGCCGCGAAACTGTTCTTTCCAGTCCGTTTGTTGGGGTTTGGGCTGGGGTTTAAGCAGTTGTTTCAACTGCTGGCGCCAGGTCCGCTTCGGTTGGGACTGCTTGCGAACAAAATCAAATTGATAAAGCAGGAGAAAATCAGGTTGAGGATGGTTCTTTTCTATAACGATATTGCCCCACTTTCCAAAGCTGTGAGGCGTTTGCTCCCAGAGCCAATCGCATTGATTGATGCCCGGATAACTGGTTAACATTCCAACAATTTTTTCGCTCATTTTCCCTCAATATTTTTATTCAAGTTGGCTTCGTATTTTTGCTCGATTTAGTTCCGCTTTCACTCAGCGAATGGGTTGAGGTCGGACGGACTCTTGTACACAAGTGATAATTTTTTTAATGAACCCGGCTGGGAATATCTCGTTTGGGGAGTTCACTTCTTGTAGAAAAAATATAATGTTTTGGCACGATCTTAGCTCCGATTAAATTTGACTGGCATAGATTTGATGATTTTACAAAGATTAGACATTCTATTTGGTTCTGTTTTTCTCCGGTCTTGTCTGATTTTTATTCGGTTTCTTTGAAACGCAACTTCACACTTTCTTCGATAAATTCTATACTTTCTAGAATTCGAGTTGCCGAATGATAAGATTCGCTCAATAATTCCTGTTGTTCCTCCGGATCTTCGATCAGATCATCTGCTAGCAATTGTAGAAAACCAATCATCGGATTGAGTCGAGTTCGCACTTCATAGGAACTTCTGATAATAGCGCGATCGCGTTCGGCTTCATCGGCAAATTGCAGGGAATACAGACGAGCATACTGACCCCCTGAAGCTAATAACTCATCATGGCTTCCCAACTCAATTAACCGCCCCCGTTCCAGAACGGCAATTTGATCGGCTTTGTGAATAGTCGAGAGACGGTGAGCAATCACAATCGTTGTCCGGTTGCGGCTCAGTTCGTCAATGGCTTGTTGAACCAAGCGCTCGGAAATCGTGTCTAAAGCACTGGTTGCTTCATCTAAGATCAGGATTTCTGGGTTTTGTAACAAAGCCCGTGCAATGGAAATGCGCTGTCGCTGACCCCCAGACAGTAGCAAACCCCGATCTCCAATTTTTGTGTTAAATCCTGCGGGTAGCTGTTCGATAAATTCGTAGGCATTGGCTCGTTTAGCAGCCGTAATAACTTCTTCTTGGGTGGCGTCGGGTTTGGCATAGGCGATATTATCCAAAACGGAGGCGTTAAACAAGAAGGTATCTTGACTGACAATTCCCATCGCCTTTCTGAGACTTTTGAGATCGAATTCCTTTAAGTTTTTTCCATCAAGTTTAATTTCACCTGCCGTCGGATCGTAGAAGCGGGGAAGTAAATCAGCCAATGTGGATTTTCCCGCGCCGGAACCTCCCACCAACGCCAGGGTTGTTCCCCGAGGAACGTAAATATCAATATCCTTTAAAACGAGCGTGTCATGGTTGGGATAAGCAAAAGAAATCTGATTGAAATGAATGCCTTGTTTCAAGCCTTCAAAACGAACGGCTCCCGATTTCATAATCGGTTTGTTCTGACGATTGAGAAAATCTCGGGCCAGTTCAACACCCGCATAGGAATTCGCAAAGCGACTGCGAGTGCCGTTGAGGTTGGAAAGTAAAGGAAGCGAACGAAATAAAATAAATAGATAGGTTAAAATAACGGTAGATAGGTTTTCGATAGTATCCCCAAAATAAACGCGGCCCAGTAAGACGATTAAAAGCAGTACGATGATACTGACAAATTCATTAATCGGAGCGATCGCCGATTCATTGACTTGATTTTTGAAACTGACTCGCTCTCGCTCTCGAATCAGGGCAACCAAGCGTTCATATTCTTGACTTTCATTGGCGACGGCTTTAACCAAACGAATCCCATTTAAGGTTTCTAAAGTGGCGATTGAATAGGCTCTGGTGATTTCGGTAACTTCTGTACCCAATTTTTTTGATCGCCTGATAAAAAACTGATTGGAAATCACGACAATTCCAATTAAAAACGCGGAGGCAAGGGTTAACTGCCAAGAAATAGAAACCAATATAATTGCATAGATAAATATAGTCACAGAAACCGTGAACATCTGAATTAAAATACTGATTGCACTTGAAGTTCTACCGATTTCTCCGGAAAGCCGATTGAGTAAATCTCCGACTCGACTTTGAGCATAAAAATCTAAATCAACTTCTAGTAATAATTTAAGACCCTCCCGGCGGAGGTCAAAGGTTAACCTTCTGCTGAGAGCGCCTGAAACCAAGCCGGACAAGTAAGTGGTCAAGTTTTTTAAGCCGATCGCCAAAATAACCGCACCTCCCATGACCAGGAGGCGATATTCTTCGGGAACCGCATTGAAGGGGGCAATTAATGCTTTCACCAGGGGGGCATTGGCTGGAATTTGCACCTGTTGACCTAAAACGGTCAAGATAATGGGAACAATCAGCGTTGTACTCACCCCATTAAAGATTGCACCTGATAATCCTAATACGACTGTAAGGACTATCCAAAGGGGATAGCGTTTGGCGTAGGTCAGTAGAAAGGAAAGATTAGAAGACATATTAAATAACGGCTCTTGTGATTAATCGATACTCAACCCGAAGCTGAAATCCCATCTATTTTTAGCTTTTATTATTTCAATATTTCTTTGAGTAGTTTAGAGAGAATATCTGCCATTGCTGTAATACTATATCGTTCAACACATCTCTGTCTAGCTTTAATTCCCCGCTCGCTCGCCGCTTCATAGTTGTTAAAAATGTGTTGAATTGCTTCGGCCAGTTGTTGGGGTGAACCGGGTTCGACTAAATAACCCGTATCCCCTAAAATTTCGGGAATATCTCCCACTTTTGTGGCTAAAACAGGTTTAGCCATTGCCATCCCATCGGTTAGCTTCAGGGGAAACTGGGCTTGAGCGGCTGGAGTATCACGCTGAGGAACAACAATGATATGAGCCGCAGAAACGACTGCTGGCATCTCTAAAGCAGATTGCTTGGGCATTTTAAGCATCCAACGTCCCCATTTTTCGATTAACTGACGATCGTAATCATCATAAGGACTACCTCCGACAATCACCAATCTCAGATCGGGTTGGTTGAGCAAGTCTAAAGCCATGAGGACATCTTCTACCCCTTTATAAGGTCTAGGAGCGCCCGGAAACATTAATATTCTATAACGACTCCACCCCAAGCGCTCTCGGCTCACCTCAAGATGATAGTGAACCGGATCGAATAAATCGATGTCTTTACCATTGGGTAAATAAATCCCTCCAAAGCGTTTTTTGAGAAATTCATTGTGTACAGTGATTCGATCGGCTTGAGACGTAAATTTCTCAATTGCTTTTAAATAAAACGGATGATCGGGTTGACGCAAAGCTCCTTCTGGCTTGAATAGATCTCGGGCTAATTGTTTGGGTGTCGGACGATATTTCCAGTTGTTTCCTCCATGCCAACTTAACTCCCAATCATCTATATCTAACAGTAAGGGCTTACCCGTTTGCATTTTTTTCAAGACAGACAAGCCAAAGCTAGTCGGTTTCAGCTTGTAGGCGTAGATAATATCTCCCGTTATTTTCTCTAGTAACTGTTGAGCCGAACGAAAAAATTGGGGATAATATTTAAGACTGGGGATCGCCCGAATTTGCACGTCTTGAGTTTGACTAATATTTGAAGTTTGATCGCTTTGATCAACAAAGCCGACAATTTCCACCTCACATCCAATTTGTTTGAGGGCTTGAGAGAGTAAAAAGGGACGAACAGCACCTCCCCATCTGCCCGCTCCACTGCTCGATAAATCGCTCACCACTAAGGAAATTTTCACCAAATTTGCCAGCCTCCTCAGGATAGATTTTTCGACTTCCCCGCGTCCGGAACTCGCCAGCTCAACTTTAGGTTAACCCAAAATTTACATAACGCCACTAAAGCGATCGCTATCTACTGATTAAATCTTCGTCTTGCTGTCGGATTTTTCGCCGGACTGTTTTAATTTTACTGACCCAGTCAGTTTTAAGTAATTCTCGACAAACTCACTAATTTCCTTCATAAAATGTTGGGTGGAAAAAATTTTTTGACGTTCTTCTAAAGCGGATATGAGTTGTTGCTGTTTGTCGGAATTGTTCAAAACAAACAGTATTTTTTCGACCGCTTCTTCTACGCTGTCAAAAAACAAATCTTGATTCTCTTGTCCGACAATTTCCACTTGTCCTCCCACACTTCTAACAAAGGGAATTGCACCCGCTTTCACCATTTCAGCAATTGAAATCCCAAAGGGTTCTTTTTTATAATGTATTCCATAGCGACATTTCGCCAAAACATTTACATAGTCTTTGTAGGGAAGATTTTGATACAGTGTCACCCAATCGGAATTTTCGGCGACCATTTTTTTGAGAAAGCGCAAATACTTCCAACCATATAAACCGCCACCTCCTCCGGTTAGATACAGTTTAACGTCGTAGCCTTTTTCCCGAATTTTTTTGAGGATTTGAATCGCTTTATGAGGTTGTTTCGCTTCCGTTAATCGACCGCTACAAATAAAGGCATTTTCTTTTTGTTCCCAAGGAATATTTTGAGCGTCCAAGACAACCGGAGGATAAATTACCGTTGACTCTATCCCATATTCTGTTAGAATTGCATCCGCCACTACATAGGAATTGGCGAGGGAAACATTACTTTTCATTCTCTCATCGGAAAAATCGGAAATCTTTTTATAAAACTCACCATCTTTGTCAAAAACATCGATCCAGTGAATATATTGAATTCCTTTTTTCCCTAAATCCGTAGCATTGTAAGCGGATAAAACTAAATCATAGTCTTGAGCTTGCTTTTTAAACTGACGAATAAACACATGATTAAACAGCTTCTTCATGCTTCTATTATTAACAATTAAAAGCTTAAAGCTCCTTTTTAAACCCCCTGGTAAAATCGATTTAACAATGATATTTTCCGCAGAAAGCTGAGTCCCATAGGCTAAATTTAACCGCTGCAAGTCTAAAGGAAATAAAGTCAACAGCGTTACCCGATACTTGGGTTTTAAAGCCTCTAAAATCCACAGCCCTACGCTTTCGGCGCCCCCGCCTTCAAAACTGGGATAAAACACCGCAATTGATGGTTTTGATGCCTCTTTTTTTTCGGGTTTCTGGCTGACTGTCATCATGGTCTATCCCTCACGCTTGCTCAAGTTTTTGATGATCTTCTGTTCAATCTGACATCCTCATCCACTTCTGTCACTCGCCAACTCAACTTTAGATTAACCCAGAAATTCCAGAACGTCACGATCGCGATCGCTATCAGCTTACCCAGATATTCATTCATTCCTAAACCGCGAGACAGTATATTAACAATTGTTGCATTTAACACCAATCCTGCCAAACAAATGATATTAAACTTTAAGAACCTTTTAAACCCCTTCGCCCAACTGCGCTGTTGATGGGTTAAATCGGCAAACGTCCATCGGTCATTCCAGAGAAAATTATTAACAATTGCCATCTCACCTGATAAAATCACGCTCAGGGTCAACCCCAAACCGAGATGACGAAACAGGTAAAACATCCCCAAATCCACAAACACCCCGCTAAACCCGACGACTCCAAACCGCAGAAATCGTTGTACAGGCCATAACCTGAACCGCAGTCGGATCAGGTGTTGTAAATACTCAAGATACTGTTTCCAAGTCACCTTACTCGCGCCTTCGCTGCGTTCTTGGAACACATAACCCACTTCGGCGATCCAGCAAATCTTACCTTGAGCTAATATCTCAATTAAAATCTTATACCCAATCGGACTTAAAACTTGCTCGGCGATCGCCTCTCGTCTGACCAAAAAATAACCGCTCATCGGATCGGACACCCGACTGAGAACCCCCGGTAAAATCACCAACCCGAGAACCTGCGCCCCCCGAGAAAGAAACCGACGCCTCAAACTCCAGTCACTCACCCCACCATTGTCCACATGACGACTGGCTACGGCTAAATCGGCGCCAGTGTTGATGTCGGCGATCAGATTTAACACCGTTTCTGGGGGATGTTGCAAATCGGCATCAATCACCCCTAAAATCTTACCACGAGCGACCTGCCAACCGCGAATCACGGCCGTTGAAAGTCCCCGTTGCTGTTGACGACGCATCACCCGCAACTGAGGATAATCCCAACAGAGATCGAGGGCGATTTTCCAAGTCAAATCCGGGCTATCATCATCAACAATAATCAATTCATACTCATCCGGTAAAACCCGATCAAGCATTTGACTCAACTGGGCGATCGTTTGCTGAATATTCTCACTTTCGCAATAGGTGGGAACCACTAACGAAAGTTGAATATTACTCGGATCGGTTGGGGATGGTGTAACAATTTGTCTGGGAACGATCAATGCACCCGTCGGTTCGGGGACAAGATGAGAAGATTGACAATGACTCGGAAAATTCGGATGGATCTGAGACATTCAGTTGATTTTATAAGTCAATAAGCGTGAAGCGACCGGTTTGAACATAGTCAAAAATTCGGTTAATTTGATTCCGTTGAGCATCGGTCATCTGACTATCGGAGAGGATGATTGACATCAGCTTCAGATACTCACTGCGGTCAAGCTGACCCGATGTCAGGATGCGATCGAGTAATTGATTGAGAGTTGGGTCTGATTGATTTTGATTTAACCAACGCATAGCTGATCATTCCTGTATGATTTCATAAATAGGAGTTCGCTACAATATCGGAAGTTGCTCAGTATTAAGCCGATTTTTAATGATCAGAGCAATTGTAATCGAAACGAACGAATTTTTGGATGCTTCTCCAAAAGTATTCTGTAAAGCGAGTATTGACAACAACAGAGCAGGAGGCTATTTTTTATGCAGGTTGAGCGACTGGCCGCATTATCAGACAATTATATTTTTTTACTGCACGATCCGACTCGCAATATCGCCGCAGTGGTTGACCCCGCCGAAGCCGGTCCGGTTCTCAAACGTCTCGGAGAACTTAATGCTGAGTTGGTGACGATTTTCAATACTCACCATCATAGCGATCATGTGGGGGGAAATCGTCAACTTCTCGAAAAGTTCCCCGAAGTTACGGTTTATGGGGGGTCTGAAGATCGGGGTCGCATTCCCGGACAACAGGTGTTTCTCTTTGAAGGCGATCGGGTGAAATTTGGCGATCGCAGTGGGGAAGTTTTCTTTGTTCCCGGACATACAAAAGCCCATATTGCTTACTATTTTCCCCCTGAAACTGAAGATCAAACCGGCGAGTTATTTTGTGGGGATACTCTGTTTGCGGGGGGTTGTGGTCGTTTATTTGAGGGAACCCCGCAACAAATGGTTAATTCTCTAACTAAATTGCGGTCTTTACCCGATCATACCCGGGTTTGGTGCGCTCACGAATATACTTTAAAAAATCTCAAATTTGCTCTCACGGTTGATGAGAAGAATTCGGATTTAAAAAATCGTTTTGATCGGGTTAAAATGGCTCGCAGTCGCGATGAAGCAACCGTTCCTTCTACCATCGGATTAGAAAAGCTAACCAATCCTTTTTTGCGTTGGGATGATCCGACTCTCCAGTCCCGAGTAAAAAGTCAAGATCCGGTGCAAACTTTTGCCCGTTTACGGGGGATGAAAGATCAATTCTGAGCCTTATTTGACTCTCGGATTCATCGGGTAGGTTAGCCGAACAAAAATCGGAATCAAAACCCTGATTTTACGGCTTTCCTACCCGAGCAAAATTCGCTTATAATTGAGACGTACATTCTAAAATTAATCGTTGATTTTCTAAAGAATAGGGTTGAATTTCTAACGCTTGTCTAAAGGCTCGAATTGCCTCCGTAAACTCTCCCATCGCCGCATAACATAACCCCATTCCGTGCAACGCTCCAAAGTGATTTGGGTTTAACTCAATCACTTGTTTACAGTCTGCTAAAGCTTTCTCATATTCTTCGGTAATATAATACAAAACCGCCCGTCTGTTCCACGCTTCTGCAAAGTCGGGTAAATCTTCTATCAGTTGAGTGAGTACCGCTTCTGCTTCTTTCGGGTTTCCCCCTTGTAACCAGACTTCGGCTTTACGAATTTGTTCGAGTCCGGCGCTTCCTTTTTGTTCAAACCAGATTCTCCACAGTTGATGCGTGGCTTGACGGCGAACCGTTTCATCTGGATTTTTTAGATCTTCTAGTAATGCGTTGATATCCGATTCGTTCATTCTCTGTTTTTAAGATGTTTTCAAACAACTGACTTTCGAGCAAATGGAGAACTAAAACCCCGAATATCTTAGCATAAAATTTTCCCAAAATATAGCCCGGTCAAATCAGTTCTGAAAAACGATTAATCGGAAAGAGGGATTTTGCAAGCGGGACATCAGCACTACGGTTTTCATTTCAAAAAAAAATGTTATGAGATTTGACTCAAACATTTATCGCCGTCCTATCTCCAACGACGAGAATAAACCCCGCCCAAGAATTATAGCGCTAGTTGCGATTGCTATACATCCCACCAACCCAGTTTATATTGATAAACCGGGTTTTTGATTTCTATCTAACGACTCATTAACGACTAATCACAATTTGACTGAGATGCTTTAAAATTTGCAGAACCCGATACAAATCCCCTTGATTTCGAGTTGCAAATATATTTGATACTCCATACTGAAACGTTTCAGCTTTGACTAATTTTATAAACGTAAACGTTCCCCCACCCGTAATCATTCCATAACTGGGCTGTTTTGGCTGCGGATTTCCCATCATATAAGCGATTAGTTGGGCGAGTCCTGCTTCTACAGAATAGGATGCTTTCTTCGACTCAATCACCATCACCCAAAGTTGATCTTTCAAAACCAAAGTATCCAGTCTCCCTCTGATAATTACGCCTTCATCTTCGCTGATAATTTCTATCGATTGTTCTGATTTTACATAAAAAGGCGCGAGATAAAAATCCGCAATAAATAAAATTGGGTCTAACACAGCCATTTTAATCACGTCTTCGAGTAAGGGAGGATAATTCAGTAAATTAATAAACCCTCTTTTAACTTTATCTAAAAGTTGCTTTTCGGTTTCCGTGACTTCGGGTAAATTTTCCTGCCATTCGGGAAAAAAACCCTCATCTTCAATAAGCTGAAGGCCGAAGTTTTCTATTAAGTCCCGGATGTTGACATTTTGAGCTTGAATGGTTTGTACCATGAGGTTTATTTTTGAACAATATAAAGTTAGTTTTGATTCAATTTTAAGACCCAAATTGACATATTGTTATAGAAGTGGTCACGACAAATGAAATCTAGGCGAAGCCGGCAGAGGTTGGGGTCTTCGGGTCTATGGTCATGGGGAGTTAAACGAAGCATCGATAAAGATTTTTTATGGAGTTGACAATGATACCGCCTCTAAAAACCCTCAACACCCGAGTCAGTCCGGGCTGAAAACTAATACCGACTAAAAAAGTCGGGTATGGTTGACCTCGTAAATTCACTGTGATACTGTATTGGAAATCAGGAATTCAAGCACATCGTTCAACTAGAGGTTCGACTTATGACGGCACTAACAACTCAAACCCAAAGCACAGGTGCAACCTTCGAGAAACTGCAATGTAAAGAATGTGGCGCCGAATACGCCCTCGAAGCGAAACACGTTTGCGAAGTTTGCTTTGGGCCGTTAGAAGTTCAGTACAACTACGACCTACTGCGTCAGAAAGTCAGCCGCGCCACCATCGAAGCCGGTCCGAAGTCCATCTGGCGTTACCGCCACTTCCTTCCCGTCGCCACCGATGATGTCATTGACGTCGGTACCGGAATGACACCGCTGGTCAAGTCCCAACGGTTAGCCCGTCGCCTGGGTCTGAAGAACCTCTATATTAAAAACGATGCGGTGAATATGCCGACTCTCAGCTTCAAAGATAGAGTGGTATCCGTCGCCCTGACTCGCGCTAGAGAATTGGGCTTTTCTACAGTATCCTGTGCGAGTACCGGAAATTTAGCCAACTCCACCGCAGCCATCGCCGCCAAAGCCGGACTCGACTGTTGCGTATTTATTCCCTCCGACTTAGAAGCCGGAAAAGTTCTCGGGACTTTAATTTATAACCCGATTTTAATGGCAGTTCGGGGCAATTATGACCAAGTAAACCGCCTCTGTTCGGAAGTTGCAAATACTCACGGTTGGGGATTTGTTAATATTAACCTGCGCCCCTATTATTCTGAAGGTTCAAAAACCCTCGGTTATGAAGTCGCCGAACAATTAGGATGGAAACTTCCCGACCATGTGGTGGCGCCGATTGCCTCGGGTTCTTTGTATACTAAAATCTATAAAGGATTCCAAGAATTCGTTAAAGTTGGCTTGGTCGAAGATAAAGCGGTTCGCTTCAGCGGCGCCCAAGCAGAAGGCTGTTCTCCCGTCGCCCAAGCGTTCACCGAAGAACGGGATTTTATCAAGCCGGTTAAGCCGAATACTATTGCAAAATCGATTGCAATTGGAAATCCTGCCGATGGCGTTTATGCCTTAGAAGTCGCCCGGAAAACCAACGGTCATATTGAGTCAGTTAACGATGCGGAAGTGATTGAAGGCATTAAACTTTTGGCGGAAACCGAAGGCATTTTCACCGAAACCGCAGGCGGGACGACCATTGCAGTCTTGAAAAAATTGGTCGAAGCAGGTAAAATTGATCCGGATGAAACCACCGTTGTTTACATCACGGGTAACGGCCTAAAAACTCAAGAAGCAGTTCAAGGTTATGTAGGCGAACCTCTAACCATTGACGCCAAATTAGAAAGCTTTGAACACGCTTTAGAACGCGCCCGCACCTTAGACCGTTTAGAATGGCAAGACGTTTTGGTTTAATTGCCAAAAATTAGGAGTTAAGAGGGTTAGGAATTTGGGGTAAGGTGTTACCATTACCCTAAATCCACTCATCTTAAATCCTCAAACAATAAGGCGGGTTTCCCAACCCGTTCTACTCACCTAAATCTTATCCTCAAAAACTGATATGGCGGTTAAAGTATTAGTTCCAACTCCCCTGCAAAAATTCACCAACAACCAAGCAACTCTCGAATGTGAAGGAAGCAATATTCTCGAATTAATTGATTCTTTAGAAGCCAGTTGTCCGGGAATTAAAAGTAGCTTGTGTGACGACAAAGGTGAACCTCGGCGCTTCCTCAATTTTTACGTGAATAGCGAAGATATCCGCTTTTTGGACGGAACACAAACCGAACTAAAAGATGGGGATGAAGTGAGTATTGTTCCCGCAGTTGCAGGCGGTTAATTGATAATTTTAACTGTTGGGTTGCTTTGGGTTGGGGCGGGTTTAAACAGTGAATAGTGATCAGTCAACAGTTACCAGGGAACAGTGAACAGGTGAGATGATAACTGTAAACTGTAAACTGTAAACTGTAATGAACCCGCCCCAATACAATAATTAATGAACAACCAATATCAAACCACCCCAAAAAAATAACAGAACACAATTATTAATGAACAACTCTATTACTTCTATCTCGGAGATGATATTAAATATCGGATAGAACCCGCCCCTACAAAAGTTGTATCATCCGTTTTCGCAAAATTTGAACGATGTATTCGGCAGCATGACCATCTCCAAACGGATTAATGGCGGTTGCCATTTTTTTATAGGTCTCAGAATTGGTTAATAATTCCGTTGCCGCCTCCACAATTTCCGCCGTTTCTGTTCCCACAAGTTTCGCCGTTCCCGCAGTAATAGCTTCTGGGCGTTCCGTTGTTTTTCGTAAAACCAAGACAGGTTTTCCTAAACTGGGGGCTTCTTCTTGTAATCCTCCCGAATCCGTTAAAACAAAATAACAGCGGTCAATTGCCGCAACTAATTCAGAATAATCAAGCGGTTCAGTTAAAAAGATTCTCGGATGATTTCCTAATATTTTTTGTAAAGGTTCTCGAACGGTGGGATTGCGATGTAAAGGCAAAAGTAACGCCGTATCGGGAAAATTATCTAAAATATTCAGAAAACTTTCCGCAATGCTAATCAGAGGAGTTCCCCAATTTTCCCGACGATGAACCGTTGACAAAATGAGTCGATATTCGCTAAAATTTAAGTGAGGAATATTCAAATTTGGCTGAGTTTTCGCCACCGATAACAACGCATCAATCACAGTATTTCCCGTGTGATGAATTTCCCCCAAAACCCCGGAATTTTGCAAATTTTCCACCGCTTGGGTTGTCGGTGCAAAATGAAATTGAGTCAGTTGAGAAATTAGACGTCGGTTTGCTTCTTCGGGATAGGGATTAAACAGATCATTCGTGCGTAACCCCGCTTCGACATGACCAACCGGAATTTTCTGATAAAAAGCAGCCAAAGCCGCAGCAAAAGCGGTTGTCGTGTCTCCCTGAACAATAACAACATGAGGACGAAGCTGTTGAAATAACCCTTCTAACCCCTGCAAACTTCGCCAAGTAATATCCGTTAAAGTTTGCGATCGCTGCATAATTTCCAAATTATAATCCGCATCCAAGTCAAACAGTTGCATCACCTGTTTAACCATTTCTCGATGCTGACCCGTTAAAATCACTTGAGTCTCAAAATCAGAAGATAGTCGTAACTGTTGAATAACGGGAGCCAGTTTAATCGCCTCAGGGCGAGTTCCGAGAACAACAGCCACACGAATAGCAGAATTAATCATAGCAGTTAATCAAAAAGGCGAGCCAACTCAGCAATCAGAAAATCGAGACAGATGTTAGAGTCAATACAGTTTTACACCGAGAACATTCAATTATAATTCAAACAGGAGTTAGGAACAAAATATCAGCATTTTCAGTCAAGATAGCCATCAGATCCCAACCCCAAACTCACACGCTTAACGATTATATTCCGATTCCCAACATTTATCCCATCCGTTACCAAAAGCATCAACCCAAACCACCCCAACACAAATTCATCCGTGTCCAAAAGCATCAACCCAAACCACCCCAACACAAATTCATCCGTTACCAAAACCACCCCCAACCCCCCAACACAAATTCATCCGTGTCCAAAAGCATCAACCCAAACCACCCCAACACAAATTCATCCGTTACCACCGCCACCCTCACAAAATCCTCACAATCCTTCGTTACTGTATAAACACAGATAAAAATCGTGATCAATCCCGCCAGTCGCAGTTGATAAAAAGGCTGGCTGATAAATCCCGTCAAAGACACTTAATATAGAGACGGGTTGGTATGACTAAAGACAGCTTCCAGGGCGCTTGCTTTGGGAGCTGTCTTGTTTAGCAGTCTCCGAAAGGGCCTTTCTCCTCTACAATAGAAAAACGCCAGAAATTTCTACAAACACCCATCAGTTCTCAGCCTATCACTCTTAGCATCAAAGTCCTTTCTTCAATTCAGTATTGATCTGTGAGCCGTAGACTGAAGCCGATTATGATTACAGGGAGGAGAATCAGTCGCCGTGAGAATTCTGTTGGTGGAAGATGACAAAGGGTTAGCGCAGGGACTCGAAGATGCACTCACCCGTCAACGTTATCTCGTCGATCTCGCCTTAGACGGTCTGATAGGTTGGGAATTAGCAGAAGCATTAACCTATGATTTAATACTGCTGGATTTACTGCTCCCCAAACTCGATGGGATTAACTTCTGCAAACGCCTGCGGAGTCAAGGGGATTATACCCCAGTTTTGTTAATGACGGCCGAAAATAGCAGTTCTCAAAAAGTCGAAGGACTCGACGCGGGAGCAGACGATTATCTCGTTAAACCCTTTGAACTCTCCGAACTTTTAGCAAGAGTTCGCGCTTTGTTGCGTCGGGGAAATAGTGCTTCACCGCCGGTGTTGGAATGGGGAGGTTTACGACTCGATCCGAAAAATTGTCAAGTCACCTACTGCAACGAACCCCTAAAACTGACCGCCAAGGAATACGAACTGTTAGAACTCTTTTTGCGTCATCCCGAGCGGATTTTTAGCCAAAATGCTTTACTCGATCATCTGTGGTCTTTTGATGATCCGCCTTCCGAGTCCGCCGTGCGAACCCAAATTAAAGGTTTGCGACAAAAACTCAAACAAAGCGGCGTAGGAAGTGATTTGATAGAAACGGTTTATGGGTTAGGATATCGACTCAAATCTGCAACTCCACCCAACGATACACTCGCTCCCCCCGAACCGACTCTGGCTGTCCCCCCTTCGCCGACAACCATTAATTTAAGCACGATTTGGAAAAAACACCGAGAAAGCTATATTACCCGAATTGCCATTCTCGAACAAGCCACCAAAGCCTTACAAACAGGCGATCTTGATAGCAGTTTACAGCAACAAGCCCTCGAACAAGCTCACACCCTCGCAGGTTCCTTGGGAAGTTTTGGGTTTGGTAAAGCATCTCAACACTGTCGGAAAATCGAACAAATGTTAAACGGTGAGACTCAACTCTCTCCAGAAACCATCCTGCAACTGTCGGCTTTGTTGGTCGATCTTAGCAGTGAACTGAGTTTTCCTCCTCCTGCTTCTGTTCCTCCGGCTTCGGTTCCTTTGGCGCCCACTGTTGATGGGGAGGAACAATCTTTAGGTTCAACCACTCGATTATTAATTGTCGATGATGATCTGGCTCTAGCCGAAGGAATTGCAACGGTCGCCAACACCCGTAAAATTCACACCGAAATTGCCACTTCTCCCCAACAGGCGCGAACTTTGATTGCAGAAGATTTACCCGATATCGTCTTATTAGACTTGAGTTTTCCGGACTCTACAGAAGCGGGTTTTGAACTGCTCGAAGAACTCAACGCTCATTCTACACCCTTACCGGTGATTGTGTTTACCGCCAAAGAAAGTTTTGCCGATCGCGTAAAAGTGGCGCGTTTGGGCGGACGGGGATTTTTACAAAAACCGATTTCTCCCTCCCAAGTGTTGGATGTGACCGTGCGAGTATTATATCCCAGTTCTCCCCCCCGAGCCAATATTTTGATTGTTGACAATGAACCGGAGATTTTAGATCGCCTCAGAACGGTGTTGGAACCTTGGGGTTTTCACCTAATTTTACTGGACGATCCGCAACAATTTTGGCAAACTTTAGAACAATCTACACCGGAGTTACTCATTTTAGATTTTGCCATGCCCGATCTCAGTGGGGTTGAACTTTGTCAAGTGGTTCGCAATGATCCGCGTTGGCAAGATTTACCGATTATTATTCTTTCAGAGGAACGCAACCGTCAAATTGTCGAGCGGGTTTGGAATGCGGGGGCGGATGATTATATTCAAAAACCCCTGGTTGAACCGGAACTGATTGCCCGGGTTCTCAATTGTTTAGAACGCAGCCAACTGCGACGAAAAATCACGAGTGATTAAATATTATCACAAATCTATCCGAAAGGGGATGACGAGCGCTTTTTTATAGGAGAAAATTATATTAAGATTATCTTAATTCAAAATCAAGTCAACCTTAGGGAAGTCTGATTAATGAAGTCTCATTAATATTTATAAAGTTAGAATACTAAAGTCTTTAATCCTAGCAGTTTTTTCGCTATAAATTTAACTATAAAGGATCAGCAGATGGGATAGAGTGTCTATTCCACTTGAGGTTCTAGTCATTTGCGATGTTTCTTTGCCCTTTGATTTTAGCCAACCCCCGATTAAACTTCAAACTTCCTAGTTGGATAGGAGGAATTATAACAGTTGTTTTAACCCTTTTTCTGGAAGTTTTTGCTCCCCGTCAAGAACTTCTTCTTGAGAAAGGGTTAGGGCTAATGGCGGTGATTGTTTTAATCGCCAGTTGGGGAGGACTGAGAGCGGTATTAGTCAGTATTTTACCCCCAATCATCTATTTTGTCTATTTGCCTTTAACTGCTCCCGGTTCAGTGAGTTTAGGGGAAGCGAGTTTTACCCTGGCAATTATCGGAACGGTAGCGATTTTATTAGGAAAGAAAACCACTGAATATCTTACCAAAATAGAACAATTAGAAACCACTAAAAGCGAACTCGAACAACAACTCGCCCTCTCCGTTCAAGCCCTCGCTCAAGCCAATCAAAAAGTCTTACAAGATCTCAACGAACGTCAACTCACTCAAGAGCAGTTACAAATGGCTCAAGCCCGACTGCAACACCTGATTATTTCTAGTCCGATTGTTATTTATTCGAGTCCAACTTCCGGACATGAATGTGCAACTTTTATCAGCGATAATGTTGAGTCAGTTTTGGGCTACAAAAGTCAAGAATTTGCCGATACAGGATTTTGGGCGAAACACATTCATCCGGAAGATGCCGCACGAATTTTTGCAGAATTACCTCGGGTTTTTCAAGGGAAAAAGCATAGCTATGAATACCGTTTTTTGCATGGAGATGGAACTTATCACTGGATACAAGACGAACTGCGGTTAGTCACAGACAAACAGGGTAAACCCTTAGAAATTGTCGGGTATTGGATGGATATTAACGCCCGTAAACAAGCCGAAGCCGCTCTCAAAGACAGTGAACTTCGCTATCGAACCCTCGCTCAACGCTTACATTCGATTACCTCGAACGCCCCCATTTATATCTATGAGTTAGATCGCAATGGTCGAATTTTATTTGCCAATCGTACCTATAATAATCTTACCCAAGAGAAAGTTTTAGGAAGTTTACTAATTGATTGGTTTCCCCCGGAAAAAAAGAAAAATATTACTCAAATTATTGAGCGGGTTTTCACGACCAAGCAAGTGCAGAGTCTTGAGTATACTATTCCTAATTTAGAGGGAAAATTGCGATCCTATACGGCTCAACTGGCTCCAATTTGGGTAAATAATAGCTTTACCAGTGTGGTTTTTATTGCCACCGATATTAGCGATCGCAAACAAGCTGAACAAACCCTACAACGACACGCCCTGATTTTTGAGCAAATTTATGATGGGGTGATTATGACCGATTTAACAGGTCGAATTATTGACTGGAACCCCGGTGCAGAGCGAATGTTTGGTTATCATAGAAGCGAAGTTGTCGGACAAACTTCGGCTTTAGTTCATTATCCCGAACAAACACCGATTCCCACTCAAACCATGCTCGAACAAATCAAGCAACAGGGCTATTGGTTGAGCGAAATGACCTTTATTCGCCAAGACAAAACCCAAGGAATTTGTGATACAATAGTAGTGCCGATATTCGATCATCAAGGTGAAACCGTTGCCGTGATCGGAGTTTATCACGATATTAGCGATCGCAAACAAGCCGAAGTGGAATTACAACAATATCGCGATCACCTAGAACAATTAGTCGAACAACGAACCAGTCAACTGGCAAAAACCAATGCCAAACTTCAGCGCGAAATCGAAGCCCGAGCCATTTTAGCCGAAGAATTATTAGCCTCAGAAGCCCGTTTAGCAGGAATCTTAGATAATGCCAATGATGCGATTATTTCAGTCAACGAAGCCCAAAAAATTATTCTGTTTAATAAAGGCGCGGAAAAAATCTTTGGCTATCGAGCCGAAGAAATTTTAGATAAACCTTTAGACATTTTACTTCCGCAACACTTTGTTTCGGTTTACCGTCACTATATTCAAGAATTTGACTGGAAATGTCAAACCACTCGTCATCGCGGAGAACGTTTAGAAGTTTATGGGCGTCGTCAAGATGGTTCCCAATTTCCCACAGAAGCTTCTATTTCTGAATTACAACTTGGAAATACGAAAACCTACACCGCAATTTTACGCGATATTAGTGAACGAGTTGCGGCGATGAAAGAACGTCAACAAGCAGAAACCGCCCTGCGAGAAAGTGAACGGCGTTATGCAACTTTAACAGAAGTTTCTCCGGTGGGAATTTTTCGCCGAGATGCGGAGGGAAACTGTTTGTATGTCAATGAAAGATGGTGTCAGATCGCCGGACTTTCCCCAGAACAAGCCTTAGGTCAAGGTTGGATACAAGCCTTACATCCCGATGATCGAAATAAGGTGTTTCAAGCTTGGGAACAAGTGATGCGCGATCGCTGTTCTTTTCAGTTAGAATATCGCTTTAAACGCGCTGATGGAACCATTACTTGGGTGTTTGGTCAAGCGGTAGCTGAAACCGATATCAAAGGGGAAATTAAAGGCTTTGTCGGTTCAATTACCAATATTAACGATCGCAAACAAGCCGAAGCCACATTACAAGAATCAGAACGCCGCTGGCGTTCTTTATTGGAAAATGTCCGTTTAGCGGTTGTCGGTTTAAACGATCAAGGAACAATTGACTATGTTAATTCGTTTTTCTTAGAGTTAACCGGATATACTCAAGACGAACTTTTAGGACAAGATTGGTTTACCACGTTTTTACCCGCTTCTCAAAGACCCCAAGTCGGTCAACATTTCCAAGAAATCCTCAAACAGCAACTTCATTCCTATTATCAAAATACCATTCTCACGAAATCCGGAGAAGAAAAAATTATTGCTTGGAATAATACCCGCCTACAAAGCTTAGAAGGAGAAGCACTAGGCACCATGAGTATCGGAGAAGATATCACCGAACGCTACGCAATTGAACGGATGAAAAATGAGTTTATTTCCGTCGTCAGTCACGAATTACGAACCCCTTTAACGGCAATTCATGGCGCTCTCAATTTATTATCAACGGGTTTGGTTGCGCCCGAGTCTCCCCGAGGACAACACGTGATTAAAATTGCCGCAGAAAGTACCGAACGTTTGGTGAGACTGGTTAATGATATCCTAGAGTTAGAACGCTTGGAATGTGGCCGAATAAAACTGGTAAAACA
This sequence comes from Lyngbya sp., assembly GCA_035285085.1. Lineage (GTDB taxonomy): Bacteria > Cyanobacteriota > Cyanobacteriia > Cyanobacteriales > Microcoleaceae > Capilliphycus. The sequence goes on from JAYKHV010000163.1 coordinate 23,768, forward strand.
TTCCGTAAATGCGGCTCAATTATTGCGGGTGGCGCAAGATCAAATGCAAGTCATGGCCAATCGCACGGGGATTCTTCTAGAGATATTTCCCCAAGATATCGAATTTGAAGCCGACGGCGATCGCATGATTCAAGTCTTGACAAATTTGATTAGTAATGCAATTAAATTCTCCGAGAGTGGATCGACCATTCAGTTAAATGTAGAAGCCGAGTGGCGAAAATTTGGGGGTGATATTCCGACGGCGAGTGTATTATTTTCTGTGCGCGATCAAGGTCGGGGAATTCCGCCAGAGAAAATAGAAAGTATTTTTGAACGCTTCCATCAAGTTGATGCGTCCGACTCTCGTCAAAAAGGAGGAACAGGTTTGGGTTTGGCAATTTGTCGGAGTATTGTAGAACAACATGGCGGTAAAATTTGGGTAGAAAGTGTTCTCAATCAAGGAAGTTGTTTTTATTTTAGTATTCCGGTGAAACTTGAGGAAAATTCCGATGAACAATAAACGGATTTTGGTGATTGATGATGAAGATGGTGTCCGTGATATTATTCAAATTACTTTAGAAACCGTCGCCGGATGGGAAGTGATCGCTGCGTCTTGTGGACAAGAAGGGCTAGAAATGGCGATCGCCCAACAACCGGATGCGATTTTATTGGATGTGATGATGCCCAATTTAGATGGGCCGGCCACTTTTAAACAATTACAAGCGGATTCTCAAACTCAACACATTCCGACGATTTTATTAACCGCAAAAGCGAAAAGTAGCGAACAACAGCAATATGCCAATTTAGGGGTCAACGGCGTCATTATTAAACCCTTTGAGGCGCAGAACTTAGTTGACCAAATCCGAGGATTATTGGGCTGGGCTTGAGGTCGTTAGGCGGTGAGGTTCATCTCAAGGCTTGCGGGATGTGAAAAAATCCAGTAAACTAAAAAACAAATCTTGTTAAGAAAATCTTACAATTGTTTGGATTTTCCCCTCACAAAATCCTCACATTGATGAGCTAGGATAAAAAAGTAACGAAAAAGCAAGAGTTGAGCCGATTTTCTCCGGGGGTGGGTTGAGAAATTAGACAACCCCGAAACCCGATAAATAATTCGCTCACTCTGAGTCCCTTTAAACACCCCGACCTTGAAAAACATAAAATTGCATTGAATCCATTCTCTCTTTTAACCGATTATCGATCCGTTTTGTACCAGTCTCAACCACAAGAGTATCAGTCCTACATTGAAATTGCTGTTGATGTCCTCCAGGTTCAAAACCAAGCCAAGCTTGAGATTTTGAAAAACTTTTTGATCAGTTTACCGAGTTTAACCGATATTGAAAACGTATTGGCAGAAGCCGTTCATTATGTTGCTCAAACTGATCCTCAGACTTATCGTTGGATTGTGCAGCATCCTGATTATCTCATGCCCGAACTGGATTTAAAACGGTTGGCACAACAATTGGCTTTTTCCAAACTCAAGAATAGTCAATTAACTCTCGGTAAAGATTTCCGGTTAACAAGGAAGGGTCAACTCCGACTCAATGAGACAGCCAAAAAACTATTACAGGCTGAAAGTTCTTTCAAAGAACGTCTTTTGTTTACAGAAATTTTGCAGGCTGACTGTTGTCGTAAAAGCTAAACATTAATAAGCGGTTTAATTGTTTGATTGCTCATTAAAATCCATCCCAAACTGAACGAAGCTGTATTATGAATAACTGTCCTTGCTGCTCATCTACCTTACTCCGTCACATCCGCCATTCTCAAATTTATTGGTACTGCCCCCATTGTAAGCAAGAAATGCCAAATTTTGGAGATTGGATCAAAACTCAAGCTTTTGTGAATCCGGTTGAAAAGCATTCTTGTCAGGCTCAAAAACCGATGTCTTCCCCTGCGGTTAAGGCTCGTTCAAATCAACAAAAATCTATCCTCTCTTGGTTAATTCAAGACTCGGAAATTACCCCGGTTCACTGTTGAAATTAACAGTTCCCCTTTGGACTGGCTAAATTTCTTCAACCCGCTTAAATCTCTCTAGAACTTGTTATCGTGGCAGTAGATTTAAGCGTTTTTCTATGAAATACAGAAAATGGATAAACCATCTGAGGTGTGTAGTGTTGTGTAGAGACGTTGATTGAAACTGAATATTATTCAACAACATCTCTACAGCAGTCAAGCCTTCTTAAAAGCGGAATTGAGTTCTCAATGTACCCACCCAAGTGGTATCATTATTACTGTTGTGATCCGGATCGGTAACAACATAAAATCCCGGAATAATCCCCACATAATCATTCAGTTGGAACCGATAAAACGCCTCAACATGGATTGAAGTATCCCGATCTTCTAATTGGTTAATATCGTGATCGACAACTTTCGGCGGCATTCCCACAACAATTCCCCCTAAATCTCCCTCGCGAATGGCATCGGGAAACGCCAATGTTACCGCCCAATTCAGAATGGTTGCTTCATCTTCTCCATCTTGTTCTTGATGCGCCCAAGTCGAACCAAACCAACCCCCCAATTCAAAATTGTTCAAGACTTTCCAGTTAACTTGTACCCCTAAATTATCACTGGTTGTTGCACTATCTCCAAAGGGACGGTTAGCAATAAAACTCCCCGTTCCGCCACTCACATTCACATCCCCCTCGCGGAAATAACGGCGGTTATATTCTAAACCAATTCCAATGCGATCGGTGGGTTCAAATAACACCTGTGCAGACGCCGTATGACTGCCATTAAATATACCCCGTTCTTCACTGGCATTCGGCGCATCTTCATCGCTCGCCAAATAGCCCACATTCACCTGTATTTTATCATTCAAGGCATATTTTACGGCCGCCCCGGTTCCTTCCGGCCCCCGGAATGTGGTGGGGTTATAACGTCCAAACCGAGACCCCGCCCCCGCCCCCGTACTTTGAAACGGCGTCACGGGGTCTTGAATATCGTCTAAGTCCAGACTTCTCGCCCCCACATAGACTTGGGCGCGACCATTGGCCAAAGGAAAGCGATAATACAAATCATCCAATTCAAACCCGTCGGTGGTGCCGTCAGTCCCCGTGCGGGTCATCAGGGTGTTATTCAAGTCCACATCGCTTAAATTGGGGATATCCTTGGCTTCTAGGCGGGTTCTCAGCAAGTCTTCCCCGGTAAAACTGGTGTCGATGTTCAAACGCGCCCGATAGCCGAAATAGGTTTGGGTGGGGTCGTCGCTATCATCAGTGTTGGGGCCGCCTGCAACATTATACAGCGAGCGATCGCCAAAGGTATCTCCGACTTGAAAGATCACCTCTCCGCTGAGTTTACTGGTGGTTGAAAATTGGTTGGCTTCTAACTCGGCGGTGCGGCTTTCTAACGCCAAAACCCGTCCGCGAATGGCGGCTAATTCTGCGGCGAATTCTTCTTGTAAACGCTGCAAAAGTGCCAGATCTTCGCGAGTGACTAAATTAGCCGTTGCACTTCCTAAAAGTTCGGTAATTTGATCCAAACAGGCGTTCAGTCCGGCGGCGAATTCATAACGAGTTAAAGCGCGATTTCCTTTGTATGTTCCGTCTGGATAACCCGCAATACATCCATAACGTTCTACTAGAGATTGTAAGGCTTGAAATGCCCAATCTGTGGGTTGTACATCGGAGAGTTGGTTAACAGAAGTTACCTGAGATAGAGTTTGAGTTTCCGAGGTGTATTCGTTGAGTGGGTTGACAGGATTTGAGTTGGGAACTTGGGCGAATTGTTCTGTCGGTTCATCGGTTTGAGACTCGGCAACTTCCGGGTTTTCAGCGGGAGTTGGAGATTCTTCTGCGATCGCCCCCGATGCGAAAATTGCACTCAGACTTAATAGAATGGGGGTGAGTAACCAAGAAGGCAAAATTGTTCTAGACACGTCTATTTTCCTCACACGAAACGCTGTTGAGTTTGATCGCTTTGGATCGTGAGGAGAAGTGACAATAAATCGAGAGTTGAAAACGAATTGAGTAAGGCTTTCAAGAAAGAGTTTAATCCGGGTCAATTTCGTCTTTTTACTCTCAATCTATATATCTCTTAGATCTTCTCTAGCTATTCTTCTACTTTTTTTGAATAAAACCGGATATTTAGGAGGGAACTATTTCAAAATTCAATCGTCTTTAACAGAGATCAACTTCCCTCGTTTTTGATAAAATAGCCTTTCTTTTATAACTTTTATCGTCTTTGTTGGTAGGTTGGGTTAGGTACAATCCAACGGTATTACTATGGGTTGGGTTTTTATAGCGGTGTGTGTTCGGATGAGGTACAAGTCAAAAACCCGGTTTCTCAGAGAGACCGGGTTTTTAATCCCCCATCTAAAAATACAAAAAAACCCGGTAACTTGATCGCGCACCGGGTTTTTAATCCCCAAAACAACCGGGTTTTTAAGATAACAATTAACCGCTCAAATTAGAAACGGAATTGAGTTCTAAACGTCGTTACAACAATGGTGTCGTTGTCGTCAGTATGTTCGGGGTCAGTAATAATGAAAACCGCCGGAATTAAAGCAATGTATTCGCTCAGTTGGAAACGATATAACGCCTCAATGTGAATCCCGGTTTTGTCTTCTTCTAAATTATCAAGGGTGTGATAAACCACTTTCGGCTGCATCCCCACAATAATACCGCCCAAATCCCCTTCTTTAAGCAGATCCGGGAACGCCAATGTGACCGCAAAGTTGAGGATAGTTGCATCGAGGTCATCCCCTTCGCCAGTCGGTTTATCATCAGCCCAAGCCACACCCAACCAACCGCCAAGTTCAAAACTATCGGAAATTCTCCAATTCGCCTGGAAGCCCAAGTTATCGCTCGTTGTCGGGTTATCGCCAAAGGGACGGTTCGCCAAGAAACTTCCGGTTCCGCCACTAACACTGACATCATCCTCGCGGAAATAGCGACGGTTATAGTCGAGAGCGATCGCTAAATTATCCGTCGGTTCAAAGACAATTTGAATGGCGGCTGAGTGGCTACCATCAAACAAACCTCGACCTTCCGAGGGATCGGGAGCATCATCTTGACTGGCGACATATCCAACATTTATACGGATTCTATCATTAAGCTGATACTTGAGCGCCGCCCCGGTTCCTTCCGGTCCCCGGAATGTGGTGGGGTTGTAACGACCGAAGCGAGAGGACGAACCGCCGCCCGTACTTTGGAAGGGGCTGAGAGGATCTTGAATGTCGTCTAAGTCCAAACTCTTGGCACCAAAGTAAACCTGACCTTTACCGTTCATAATCGGGAAACGATAATAAAGGTCATCGAGGATAAAATCTCCCTCTCCGCCATCGGTACCGAGACGACTCATTAAAGTATTGGTCAGGTTTTCGCGGCTGAGGTTGGGAACGTCTTTAGCTTCCAAACGAGTCCGCAGCAAGTCTTCCCCGGTAAAGCTGGTATCAAAGTTTAAACGCGCCCGATAACCGAAGTAACTTTGAGTCGGGTCGTCACTGTCTTCTACGTTCGGCCCCCCGGCTACCGTATATTCCGAGCGATCGCCAAACGTATCCCCAATAAAGAAGATCACTTCCCCTCTTAACTTGGTGGTTGTGGAGAACTGATTGGCTTCGAGTTCGGCGGCCCGAGCTTCGAGAACCGTCACCCGTCCCCGCAAAGCAGCAAGTTCGGCGGCGAATTCTTCCATTAACCGTTGCAGTATCGCCAGATCTTCCCGCGTCACCAAATCAGCCGTAGACGCATCGATCAGTTCGTTAATGCGTTCTAAACAGGCGTTGACCCCGGCGGCGAACTCATAACGGGTTAACGCCCGATTTCCTTTATAAGTTCCGTCTGGATATCCTGCGATACAGCCGTAGCGTTCAACGAGAGATTGTAACGCCTGAAATGCCCAGTCCGTCGGTTGAACGTCCGACAGTTGGGAAACAGAAGTGACTTGCTGTTTTTTCCGAGTACCCCGACCCTCTTGAAAATATTCATTAAGCTGTTGGGAAGAATCGACATTCACCGGATCGTCCAACTCAGAAACGGGAACTTGACCGATCTCTCGTTGGGAGCCAATACCACCACTGTGAGGATTAACGGGTACCTGAGCTAACTGTTCCGATGACTCCGATTGTGATACTGTCAGTTCAGGGTAAGATGTGGGCAATTGAGAAGCTTCTTCTGTAGCGATTTCCCAGACTTTTGATTCGGTCTCGGGGGTAACAGAGACTCCCGCTAATACAGGCGATGACGCCAGCAAACTTGCGCCTAAAATGGCCGGACTGAGCAGCCAAGCTTTCAGTGATCGTTCTGACATTACTCTCTCTCCTCACACGAATCGAGGTTTGGTGCATAGATTTTACTATGATATCCAACTCCTCTTTGTCTTATTATGGGTCATTTTACAGTAAATGTTGAGAACTGGCGCGATCGCGTCAAATCGCCATCGATCGCCAACAGAACTATCCTGTACGCGATCGCCCCATCGCATCACTCGGGTTCGTTTTGAACGTTCACCTGAAAATGCTATTATCTTTGAGTTGACTCGTTTTAGACTTGATACCCTGCTTTATGGAGACTGCCAGCTTTCTAACTTGGTTGACCTTAGTTACTGTAGTTGCGGGAGTTGGAATTGGTGCGATGATTTACGCTTACCAGGGTGCGGGTAGTCTTTCGATTTTATTTGAACAACCCATTCCGATACCTGCCGCCCTTCCCGACTCACAAGCCGGAACTGAAGCGGCTGTTCAGTTTCAGCAAGGTTATAACGCCTTTGGGCAAAAAAATTATCGTCAAGCGATTAATCACTTCATCCGAGCCATTCAACAGGTTTCTACTCTGGCTGAAGCTTACCACAATTGCGGCTTGGCTTATGCAAATTTGCGTCAAGATGATGATAGTGTTGTTTATCTTCTCACCGCCAGCGAGTTGTATGGAGAACAAGGAAAGGGCGAACAGCTTTCTCTACTCAAACACCATTTAGAAGCCATTCGCGAAAGAAAGTTAGCCCGACAAGGCGAATAAATTGCTGTTAAAATTTATAAGGTCTTTTATCCCAACAATTTTTACTTTTTATGGGCGCAGCAGTTGATTTACAAAAGGTCTGTAAAGTTTATAATAAAATTCCGGTTGTTAACGATCTCAGTTTTACCATTGAACCCGGAGAAATTTTTGGTTTACTCGGACCGAATGGAGCGGGAAAATCTACAACAATTCGGATGTTAACCACTTTAACTCGCCCGAGTAGCGGTGAAATTTTGGTGGCGGGTTATGATGCAGTTCGTCAGAGTTTACAGGTGAAAAATCATATTGGTGTGGTTTTACAACAAACCAGCGTTGATATCGATTTGTCTGTGTGGGAAAATATGGAGTTTCACGGACGTCTCCATCATATTTCTAACCCCCAACGTCAACACAGAATTAACCAATGGTTAGATTATGTCGGACTCACCGAAAAACGAGATGCTTTAGTTAAAACCCTTTCGGGAGGAATGAAGCGCCGCTTACAAATTGCTCGGGCGTTACTCCATCAACCCGAGATTTTATTTCTCGATGAACCCACCGTCGGACTCGATCCTCAAACTCGCCGTCGTCTCTGGGAAATTATTCTCGATTTGAATAAGCAAGGAATGACTATATTATTGACAACTCATTATATGGAAGAAGTTGAATATTTGTGCGATCGCATTGGCATTATGGATGGCGGAAAGTTAATTTCTTTGGGAACCCTTCAACAATTACGTCAACAACACGGGGAAGGATTGGTTGTCAAACAAAAACAAGATTCTTGGGAATATAAATTTTTCCCCAGTTTAGAAGAAGCTAACTTTTATCTCGAACAACAACCCGATAAAACCGGAATGATGGTTCGTCCCTCCAATTTAGAAGATATTTTTGTAGAATTAACCGGACATCAGTTAGACTAAAAGTTAGATAAAATTCCCGTTTTTGATGACTTTTACCGCCCAAAGCCCCCTGCAAAAATAACTGGAATTATTCGATCATATGAGCATATTAGCCAAAGTAGAAGCCATTTTATATCTCAAAGGTGAACCCGTTTCCTTACAGGATATGGCGGAATTAATTAAATGCGATCGCGGGGAAGTTCAAGAAGCTTTAATTCAACTCATGTCAGACTACGCTCATCGAGAAAGCGCCTTAGAAGTCGTAGAAATGAGAAAGGGATACTATGCGTTACAATTGCGTCAAACCTATGCAGATTTGATGGATACTTTGGTACAGCCCGAGTTGGGAGTCGGAGCGTTAAGAACTTTAGCGGCGATCGCCCTCAATGGCGGAATTGCTCAAACCGATCTGGTGGATCTGCGAGGTTCGGGGGCTTATCAACAGGTTCAAGAATTAGTTGAATTGGGATTTATTCACAAGCGAAAACAGAAAGAAAGTCGCTCATACTGGTTACAAGTGACTAAAAAATTTCACCAATATTTTCAGGTCGATAAGCTTCCTCAACAACTCTCTTTGAGTCTTCCCATGAAGGCTGATGATGAACCGGATCAAAATGGAACCGGAAAATAGATCGACCCAGCAGGACTAAAAAACCAGGTTTTTCAATAGAAACCGGGTTTTTAATCGAACTGTATCTCATTCTTTAAACGATATAAATCTTACATCTAAGCCAAATCGCTTACACGAATCAGTCATTTAGCGTAGATAAAACTTAGCTTTTTCGCTTAGTAAAATATTAGCGTATTAGCCGATGTTTCTCACCTTGTGTTCTCACTAAGATGTGAATGTAAGCAAAAAACTTTTAGAAATCAAGGTTTTAAAGCTTCAACCTCACATTCTAAAAACACTCACAAACAACACAGGAGAATAGAGACATGAGTAGCTTTAATGCTTCCTTTTTTACCACTACATACCCCAATCACGAGCTTTTACTATCACTGTCTTCTGAAAAAATTGATGACGTGAAAGGAACAGAAAAGAAAGAACTTCTGTTTGGTTTAGAAGGAAATGATATCTTGCGGGGTTTGGGTGGAGATGATTTCATCTTCGGAAACCAAAACGATGACTTGCTTTTTGGAGAAGAAGGAAATGATACCATTCATGGCGGGAAAAATAACGATGATATTCAAGGCGGATCGGGTAATGATTTCGTATTAGGCGATCGCGATAATGATATTGTTCGTGGCGATCGCGGTGATGATACTGTTCATGGTGGAAAAGGAAACGACACCGTTTATGGTGGCGAGGGAGATGATCTCATTTATGGCGATCTCGGTGATGATATTGTCTACGGAGATGCGGGAAGTGATACGTTAACCGGAGGTGAAGGAAAAGACTTCTTTGTTATTGGTAAAAACACAGGAAGTTCTCAACTCTCTGGGGCGAGTATTATCACTGACTTTCAAAATGGACAAGATTTGATTGAATTAAGCGAAAATTTAACTTTTGAGAACCTCAATATTTTTCAAGGAACTGGAAGGAATGCTAACGATACTATCATTCAAGATAAAACAACGGGTCAGTTTTTAGTTATTCTTAAAGATGTTGATGTTAATCAGATAGATCGTTCGGATTTTTCGATTAATTTTCAAGTTTTGACTAATAGTAGCAATAGTAGCGAACAAAATACAAACGCTGAAAATACAAACGCTATGGATGTGAGTGTTAGTAGTTCGACTCCGGGTAGCACTTTCAGCCTTCCTTCAATTACTTTTAATCCCCCCATCATTGATAACATCACAGGTAATAATGCGGGTAATAATCCGGGTGATGGGAGTTTAAATGGTACTGAAAACTCCACAAATGATAATGCTGCTAACTCCGGTAATAATGCGGGTAATAATCCGGGTGATGGTAGTTTAAATGGTACTGAAAACTCCACAGGTGATAATACTGCTAACTCCGGTAATAATGCGGATAATAATTCGGGTGATGGGAGTTTAAATGGTACTGAAAACTCCACAGGTGATAATACTGCAAACTCCGGTAATAATGCGGGTAATAATTCGGGTGATGGTAGCTTAAATGCTGGTGAAAACTCCACAGGTGATAATACTGCAAACTCCGGTAATAATGCGGGTAATAATTCGGGTGATGGTGCGTTAAATGCTGGTGAAAACTCCACAGGTGATCATACTGCAAACTCCGGTAATAATGCGGGTAATAATTCGGGTGATGGTGCGTTAAATGCTGGTGAAAACTCGATAGTTGACTCTACAACCGATGCAGTTGATAACATTATCGATGATACTGTTGACCAAGTTACCAATATTGTTGATGGGAATTTAGGAACTAATTTGGGAGGAACAGTTGACCCCATCGTTGACCAAGTAACCGATACGGTTG
>JAYKHV010000164.1:0-80406 GCA_035285085.1 Lyngbya sp.
TCGGCTCATCGCAACCTGGGGCGGAAGTACGTCCCAAGGGTTGGGCTGTTCGCCCATTAAAGCGGTACGTGAGCTGGGTTCAGAACGTCGTGAGACAGTTCGGTCCATATCCGGTGCAGGCGCAAGAGCATTGAGAGGAGTCCTCCCTAGTACGAGAGGACCGGGAGGAACGCACCGCTGGTGTACCTGTTATCGTGCCAACGGTAGACGCAGGGTAGCCATGTGCGGAGCGGATAACCGCTGAAAGCATCTAAGTGGGAAGCCCACCTCAAGATGAGTGCTCTCATGGGTTAACCCAGTAAGGTCACGGGCAGATTACCCGTTGATAGGTGTTCGGTGGAAGTCCAGCAATGGATGTAGCCCAGACACACTAACAGACCGAGGGCTTGACCTCTGTTCGACATTCCTGACCCCTCTATGCAGTCTTTTTGGTTTTGTTCTTGGTAATTAACCTCTTTCTGGAATTCCAGAGGGAGGTTTTGATATTTTTATCGAGATAGCCAACCCCCCGAGAACGTGTCAGGATAGAAAAAGTAGAGAGAGTTTACGAATAGAATCTGTGATTAACAATGAGTTCAGATTTAGTTCCGCCTACTTATCCAAAAGTCCCGACTTGGCGCCGCTCTGCCGCTTTGGTCACTGACTTATTGATTGTTTCCTTACTCAGTTCCCTCCTCAGTTTTAATGGGGTTATAAGATTTTTATTGTTTATTTTCTTTTGGTTGACCCTGCGAGTCTTTTTGGTCGCTAAAAATCATGGGCAAAGTTTGGGACGTTGGGCTTTTGATCAAAAAGTGATTGACCCTCGATATAACAAAACTCCGGGAATCTTGGAATTATCTAGACGAGAAGGAGTAATGGGTCTGTGTGTCTATTTGGCAACCTTGGGATTGAGTGGTCTTGTTTCTGGTAATGCCGGAATTTTGTTATTTTGGATTCCCATTAGTGTAGACTGTGGTTTAGCTTTGTTTGATACGACTCGCAACCCACAAACTTTTCACGATCGCCTTGGTCGAACCCTGATTGTTGGGACGCAACGAGGCTACTCTCTTGACATTAAGATTCGCAACTGGGTTGACAAAATTAAAAAAGATATGAAATAATTAGTATTTGTGCATAAATAAAATTATTGCTGAGATGGTATTAGGATTATGGCTAAAGGTGTTCGGATTATCATCACACTAGAATGTACAGAGTGTCGAACTAACCCAGACAAACGTTCAAAAGGGGTATCTCGATACACCACTGAAAAAAATCGTCGCAAGACATCTTCACGACTAGAGTTGAAGAAGTTTTGCCCTCACTGTAATAAGCACACGGTGCATAAAGAAATTAAGTAGTAATTCTCAGCAGAAGAATACTAGACTGACAACCCAATTGCTCAATTTAGGACAAGGAACACAAGACAATGACCTACTTTCGTCGCCAAGTTTCTCCCATTGACCCCAAAACTCCAATAGATTACAAAAATGTTGAGTTACTCCGGAAATTTGTGACAGAGCGAGGAAAAATTCTTCCCAGGCGAATTACAGGTCTGACTTGCAAACAGCAGCGAGACCTGACAAAAGCAATCAAACAAGCTAGAATTTTAGCCATGCTGCCCTTCGTAAACAAAGAAGGCTAAGGGAATTGGTGGAAAAGGGAACGCTGATCGAATTTAGAATCAATGGGGAGCGTCGTCTTGGCGTTGCCGATCGTCCTGAAGGAAAAAAACATTGGATTGTGATTGACGAGCAAGGAAACTCCCATACGATTCATCCTCGACAAATCACTTACGAAGTTACAGGACAAACCTACAAGCCATCGGATATATCGACATTCTTTCAAACCTTACAGCCTTATATCGACCCCTCAAGTTTGGAGATTGCTTGGGAAATTTTAGTAGAGCAGGGAGAAACTGTTAATCCCCAAGAAATGGCAATGCTGCTGTTCTCCGCTAAAGATTCTCACCAATGTTATGCCAGTCATCTCCTGCTTTGTGATGACAAGCTTTATTTTAAACAAAAGGGCGATCGCTATGAGCCGCGTTCCCCCAATCAAGTCGCAGAAATTAAACATCAACAACAGGTTGAACAGCAACGGCTACAAGAAACCCAAGAATTTTGGCATCGCGTCAAGCAATGTCTAGCCGGAACAGTTGTAGAATGGCAGAATAGTGACCGACCTCGCCTAGACGCTTTGGAGCGTTTAGCCTTAAATGGAGAAGAAGCATCTCATGCGACTTCAGCTTTTGAAACTTTAGCAACCTTAGAACGTCCCCAAACTGCAACTGGTGCATTTGAGCTGTTGGTGGATTTGGGGATCTGGAGTCCGCACGAGAATTTATCTCTACGTCGCACTCAGATTCCCACCCAGTTTCCTACGCAGGTACTTGAAGTGGCTCAACAGCGTCTCAATTCTCCGCCCCCCGATCCTGATACAGACCGTCTCGATCTGACTGCTCTCAAAGTATACACTATCGATGATGAGAGTACCCGTGAGATTGATGATGGCTTGAGTGTAGAATTTACCGAAGATGGTCAGCAGCGATTATGGATTCATATTGCTGACCCAACCCGTTTGCTCTCTCCTGGAGATGAACTCGATCTCGAAGCCCGACGACGGACTACAACAGTCTATTTACCAACGGGTATTATTCCGATGTTTCCCTCCGAACTGGCTACCGGCCCGATGAGTTTAGTTGAGGGTAAGCTTTGCTGTGCTTTAAGCTTTGGCGTGATTTTAGATGAAAACGGCCAGGTCAAAGACTATAGTATTCACGCGAGTACCATTAAGCCGACCTACCGCCTCACCTATGATGATGTTGACGAGATGCTACAACTGGGCATCACCGCCGAACCCGAGATAGAAGCACTGGCGACTTGGGCTAAACGGCGTAAGCAGTGGCGGAACTCTCAAGGGGCGATCAGTATTTATATGCCTGAGTGTTTAATTAAAGTCGAGGGAGATGAGATCACGATTAAGGTTTTAGATGATTCCCCTTCTCGGCAAATTGTGGCGGAAATGATGATTTTAGCCGGGGAAGTCGCGGCTCGTTATGGTCAGGCTCATAATTTAGCGTTACCTTATCGCAGTCAACCGCAACCGGAGTTACCTCCTGCCGAAGAACTCTTACAACTTCCTGCCGGGGCGGTTCGCTCTTGTGCGATGCGTCGCTATATGCCCCGCAGTGAAGTCAGCTTAACACCGGCTCGTCATGCCAGTTTAGCCTTAGAAACCTATACTCAAGTCACTTCTCCCATTCGTCGGTATAGTGACTTACTCGCCCATTTTCAAATTAAAGCGCATTTACGAGGAGAAACCCCTCCTTTTTCCGCCGATCAAATGCAAGAGATGGTAATGAGTTTGGGGCCGGCTGTCAAGGAAGCATCGAAAGTGGAACGAGAAACCAATCGTTACTGGAGTTTGGAATTTCTTCGCCGTCACCTCGATCAAACTTGGCAAGCTATATTATTGCGTTGGCTGCGGGAAGATAGCAATTTAGGACTGGTTCTTCTCGAAGAACTGGCGGTCGAGTTACCGATGCGATTAAATCGTAACGCTGAACTCGGAGAACGGTTTACGGTTAAGGTGGCTCATGTTGACCCCAGACAAGATATTATTCAATTTCAAGAAATCACAGATCAAGCAACCGAACCTGCTTTTTCATAAGTTACTAAAATGATCTAATTTTTAGTTAAAATCGGCTGACTGGGGAAAAGTTTTAGACGCTTTCTTTTCCCTCAGTTGCTATCAATTTTAAATCCTATGATATCCGGTTGATTAATGCCTGTTATGGGGGCCGAACAACAGTGAACAGTGAACAGTTATAGCAGGTAAAACTCACGCACTGATAACTGAAAACTGTAAACTTTTTTCACTGGTCACTGATAACTGAAAACTGTAAACTGTAATGAACCCGCCCCTACAGAATGATTATTGATTAGTCAGATACCATATCAATTTATAGCTTGATTTGCTGTAAATCACTACGCGGATCAAAACTGCGATTGGCTCTAATTTTCTCATAATATTCCCGCTCGATTGAACTAAGATCTTTGGGGGGAACAACCACCAGTTTAACGAATTGATCGGTGCGTCCACCGCCTTTTGGTTTAATCCAACCTTTACCCCGTAATCTTAGCGTTTGTCCCGAACGAATACCCGCCGGAATATTCATCGTAACTAAACCGTCGGGAGTCGGAACTTCAATCGCTCCACCCAACACCAATTCATCCGGCGTCACCGGAACTTCACAGGTTAAATTATCGCCGTCAAACTGAAAAAACGAGTGGGGTAAAATCTCAACTTTCAAGTACAAATCCCCCCGTTGCTGCGTGTAGGGATCGAGTTGACCTTGACCCCGAACTCTAATTTTACTTCCCGACTTTACACCCGCCGGAATTGAAACTTCCCCACCGCCAACTTGCTTTTTAACCCCTCGAAACGCCTCGCTTAAACTTAAAGAAATCGTCGCTTCTTGATCGAGAGAAGAACCTTTAGAGGTACTCCTATTGTAACCCGAAGAAAAATCGTCAAAACCGCCACCATACCCCGTTGTTCTCCCGGTTCCGGTGCGATAGGAGTAGCTGCGAGTTCCGGTTCCACCCGGACGAGTTCTGGTACCGGTTCGACCCAATAAAGTATTGATAAACTCATCAAAACTGCTAAACTGGCTAAAATCTAAGTTATTAAAATCTACCGTCGTTCCGCCACCGGGCCATCCGGCTGAACCCCCCGCTTTACCCGCTTGATTCCAATATTGACCAAATTGATCGTATTTTTTGCGATTTTGCGGGTCGGACAACACCTCATAAGCTTCATTGATTTCTTTAAAACGGGTTTCCGCCGCTTTATCGCCGGGATTCATATCGGGGTGGTATTTACGCGCTAATTTCCGGTACGCTTTCTTAATCTCATCGGCGCTCGCCGTTTTACTTAAACCCAAAATTCCATAATAGTCTTTATAGTCTGTCGCTGCCATTCACTACCTTCCTCTGAATACTATCTCGTTGATTATTTCACAGAAACACTAAATCGAGTCATTTCCAGTATTTTGTCATCCCCAACCTGCAAACCTCATCAAGACTTGTCACTGTGCAACCCAGATGAAAATAAATAGTTTGTCTCTACAGAGGTGAGCAAAATGATACAACAAAGCCGAAGAATCTGCTACCTGTACTGTTACCCGTCTAAGCTATCAAACGTTCGGAGCGGTTTGGGTTCGGTTCTTGCTGAAATGGCGATCGCAATATCCGTACCTCTAATCTATATCGGAAGTGATAATCTATACGGTTATTTCCTTAAATTACCCCAATTTCACCTCAATCAACAATAAAAAATCAGGGAATTATTTGTCTACATTCCCTGATTCTCTAAATTTAAACTGCCTTAAATCATCCGTTTACACAACCGAGAAATCCGATTCAGAAAGCACCTCAACATTCTGTACAACTGCTAAGATTTCATCGCCAAATGCGATCGCAGTATTGCCATTTTCGGACGTTAAACTGAGGTCAGCAAAGGTTAAATTAGCCAAAGCAATCACATCAATTCCAACTTCAAAATCAACCAGAGTATCGGTTCCTTCACCTGAGGCTAGAACAAAAGTATCAACACCTTCACCGCCGGAGAAATCGTCACCCGTTAAGGTGTCATTTCCCAAGCCTCCGCGAAGAATATCATCACCATCATCGCCCCAAATTGAATCATCACCATCGGAACCAAACAGAGAATCATTTCCACCTTTTCCGCCAATTTGATCATTACCCAAACCGCCAAAAATGGTGTCATTTCCGCCTATATTTCCCCCCGGAGAACGACTGTTTAAATCGCCCCGAAGAATGTCATCGCCGTCACCTCCGCTAATTTCATCATCTCCTAAAAGACCCGCAATAACATCACTCTCAGATGAACCCATTAAAATATCGTTATTGTCAGTTGGAGTCAGTTCAACGGAAAGTAAGGGAGAAATTAATTCTCGTGCTTCTTGACGTAATAGTTCGGGTGCATTCCAGTCTCCATTCAGCGGGGTAACGGTAATAAATCCTGATAGAAATTGTCCGCCTTCTGATAAAGGATCGATTTCTGCATCAGCGGGTAATTCTGTCGGTGAAAATTGTAACCCTACACCGCCGTCGGGAAGTTCGCCGAAGCTAATATTGAAAGGTGAAATGTCATCGGACGCAGTAAATTTTACGCCCTGAATTTCTTCAACTCCTTCGGGAAAACGAACCGGAATATTGATATTTAAACCAATATCTTCGGGTAAAATTGTTGTGTCTTCGCCTTGGGTTGCTTGCAGTTGGGCAATTAAATCTACAACGTAATCCGCCCCAATTTCATAGGCTTCGCTGGTCTTGGTTTCATCAACAAAATCAATCCCCGCACTAATTGCAATTGCAGGAACATCCCGCAATAAACCCGTTACGGCTGCACTCACTGTTCCCGAAGAAACTGCACCGCCAGGGCCGATATTTTCCCCTTCATTAATCCCCGAAATAACCAAATCGGGTTTTTCATCCAAAATGTAATCTAATCCCGCCCAAGTTGTGACTCGCGGACTGCCATTAACATACCATTGATTGGGTGCAAAATTAACAATTTCGGCGGGTTGAAAAATTTGGTCAACGTTAATTAATGTTCCGGTTCCGCTTTGTTGTTCTTTCGGTGCAACCAGGGTAACATTATGACCTGCTGCGGTTAAATTTTCATAGAGAACTTGAATTCCTTCCGCGTCAAAACCGTCATCGTTTGTAACTAGAATATCCAGAGGAGTTGCGGTTGCATCTTCCGGTACATTTTCCAAGCGTTCAGACAAATTTTGACGCACCAATTCGTCAGCCGTCCAATCTCCATCAATGGGAGAAACGGTGATAAATCCTGAGAGAAAACGTTCGCCTTCTGACTGAGGATTGGTAATCTCATCGGGTGTAATTTTATCAGCAAAACTCACCGTAAAACCAACACCTCCGCCAAAAGTTTCGGGAAGTTCACCAACCCCAAAATCAATCGTTCCGACTTCATCTAACTGGGTAAAAGCAACCCCTTGAATTCCCTCAACGCCCTCGGCAAAATTAGCTGGAATATTCACATTTAAACCCACACCTTCGGGCAGAATATCGGGTGAGGAATTTTCAAGCTGTTCAACTAAATCAATAATAAATTCCGCCCCAATATCGTAAGCTTGGTTTAATTCTGTTTCATCGGAACCCACACCCGCACTAACGGCAATGGCAGGAATTCCACGCTGAATTGCAGCAGAAGCCGCACTCACTGTTCCCGAAGAAATTGCCACATTCGACCCAATATTTTCGCCTTCGTTGATACCAGAAATAACTAAATCGGGTTCATTTTCGGCGAGAATATAATCCAAACCCGCCCAAGTTGTAACGGTGGGACTGGCATCCACATACCATTTATTTTCCTCAAAATTAACAACCTCTGTGGGCTGAAAAATTTTGTCAGCGTTAATAAATGTTCCGGTTCCGCTTTGCTGTTCTTTCGGTGCAACTAACGTGACATTATATCCGGCTGCGGTTAATTCCTCATACAAAATATTAATCCCTTCGGCTTGATACCCGTCATCATTAACGAGTAAAATATCCAGGGGTTCGGGCGGTTGGGGATTGACCACAAACTGACTAACAATTTGAGGTTCGCGACTGAGAATTTCTTCGGTATTGTCTAAGAGTTCATCCTCGGTGTAAGCTTCAATTCCGTAGGTGGTAACGGTTAATTGTTGAGTTTCGGGGTTAATATCAAATTGCGTCCAACCGTAGGTGTGTCCGACAAAATAATCTCCTTGAATTAATTCCGCATCAATTAATCCTTCGGCTTGAGGTAAATTATTATCCAAACCTAGCGGATCAAACCCCAACGGTGTTAACAGTTGATCATTGACTGCTTGCTTGACAAAATCATCTTTATCATTGATTTCATCATCCGTATCGGGTGCAATGGGAAGGGAATTATACAACGCCTCTAAATCGGGATTTCCACTCACAAATAGATTCCCCAAAAATTCACCCGTCGGTGCATCAAACGCTACCGCACCCGTTGTAATTTCAAATACATTTGTGGGAATTTGTTCGCCAAAAGGTTCTTCTTGGTAAGTCACATTATTCACAAACGTTGTGTGAACGTCCGCCGCCAGAAAAACAACATTATCAATGTCATTTTCGGTGATAAATTTTAAAATCTCAGTCCGTTCTTTTCCGTACCCTTCAAACGCATCGGTATTGATACCCGGAAAAATGTTTTGAATAGGTTCGGGAACCATCACAAACTTCCAGGTAATTCCCGCTTCATCTGCTGCGAGTAAATCTTGTTTTAAATCGGATAATTGTACCTCACCTAATAGCGTGATATCTTGAGTTAATGTTTCGGTGAGAACCCGTGCAACTTCTTCGGGATTGGTAAAATCGGCGGGAGGTTCTATGGCTTCATCCCGAAAAGATCGGGTGTCTAAAACCATTACCGCCGCATCATTTCCGTAGGTATTGTAACGATAAAGTTTGCGTTCTCCGTCGGTGCGTTCATCGCCAGTTTCCCCATAGAAATCATTGCGGAGGGGATTATATTCTTGAAAGGTTTGTAAGCCATTCTCGAACAGTTGGGTATCGTTTATTAACCCTTCGATTTCGGGAAAACGTTCGTCGGAACTCGCCGGCGCACCTCCTGCAAAATCATTGGTAACTTCGTGATCGTCAATGGTTGCTAAAATTGGAGTAACTGCGCGTAAATCCGCCCAAGTATTTAACCCAAACCGTTCGGAATAAACTTCATTATGTTTGGCGCGATATTCCTCTAACGTTTCAACCTGTTCTTTGCGACTTCCATCGGGATTAAGAACTGCGGGAGAACCAATATCCGCATAAATTGTATCCCCATGTTCGACGAAGAAATCTAAGTCTTGTTCGGCGGCGTTGTTGATGGCGGGATAGGGCGCTAATTCCCCCCGCCAGTCTCCTGAAACCCCAAAGTTTAAACCTGCATAAACTCCCGCTTCTGCTGATGTTGGAAAATCACCTTGTAGGGTTTCTCCAGCGCTGTTTGTAACCCGATAATAATATTGAGTTCCGGGCGCTAACTCTGTGAGTTCTACTTTAACCGGAATTGTCGGATCTGTTACTATTGTTGTTAGCGTTCCGGCAATTTCATTAAAATTGGGATCGGTTGAATACTCAAATGTAACCTCTCCCAAAACTTCGCTTCTTGTCCACAAAACCGCAGAATTTTGGGTAACATCCCCACTCGCAACACCGTTGGGGAAAGAAGAATTATAAGTTGTAGTCATTTTTCGATGAAAAAGTGAGGGTTTGACCTCTCCCCCTAGCCCCCTCTCCTAGAAGGCGAGGGGGAATTAGTTATTAATGGGGAGAATTAATTAAGCTGAAAGTTTGACCTCTCCCCCTAGCCCCCTCTCCTAAAAGGTGAGGGGCAATTAGTTATTAATGGGGAGAATTAATTAAGGTGAAAGTTTGACCTCTCCCCCTAGCCCCCTCTCCTAAAAGGTGAGGGGGAATTAATTGCTAATTGGGAGAATTAATTAAACGGAAGTGAAAGAATCTTCAGTCAAACTACTAACGTCAACACCTCCAACCAGGGCTAAAACTTCATCGCCAAATGCGATCGCAGTATTGCCATTTTCTGAAGTTAAATTGAGGTCAGCAAAGGTTAAATTGGCTAAACCAATAACATCAATTCCGACTTCAAAATCAACGATGGTATCGACGCCTTCACCCGCAGCCAAAACGAAGATATCGCTACCTTCACCGCCCGAGAAGTCATCTCCTTGGAGAATGTCATTTCCTAAACCACCGCGAATGAGGTCATCGCCATCATCCCCGAAGATCTGATCATCGCCTTCATCACCGTAAAGTTCGTCATCACCTGTTTTACCGCCAATTTGGTCGTTACCCAAACCGCCATTAATGGTGTCGTCACCACCATCAATATTCACTTGAGGATCGCGGCTATTCAGGTCGCCTCGCAGCGTATCATCACCCTCTCCTCCGGAGATTTCGTCATTTCCGAGAAGACCCGCAATGGTTTCGCTATTAGCTGAACCCGTTAAAACATCATCTCCATCGGTGGGTTCAACTGCAACAGGAACTCCCAAACGGGGATCGAGGTTAAGCGGTTCATCAAGTTCGAGTTTGATGATTTCATTGTTGTCAATATCCGGTCCCCGACCGAGGGAGAAGGGATAGTTATTATCGTTGGCAACCAGAATGGTTTTTTCATCGAGAACTAACACATCTTCGATAGTGACAAACGGGAAAGTAAATGTTGTTTCACCATCACCGTTGAGGTCGTCGGGGTCGGCAATATTCAACAGATCGACGAGTTCTTCTTTCTGAACAAAACCGTTTTCATCGACTTGAGAAATATCGATCTTGAAAATCTTCTTAAATTCCGCCGATTCTCCCTGACCGCCATCCCGTTCAATCACCAAAAATTCGGTGTCATTAATTGGGGTAAAATCACCAATAGCATGACCCGGAACATCCGTCGGATAGAACCCAACCAAATCGGTGTAAGAATTGGAAGCAATATCAAATTCGTAGATGCGTAAAGCGTTATCTGGATCGCCCACAACCGCCCCTTCTAACAGGGGATATAATGTGGTTAAATCGGGACTGTACGCCATCCCCTCAAATCCCCGAGATGTGCTTAAATTGGGCAATTCAATCAGTTGATCGACCACAATTCGTCCGACAACGGGGTTATCGATAAAGAACCCATCAACACCAATTTCTGTCAGTTGACGAACTTCATCTTCTAAGGTTTGGGGAGTTCCGTCCGGGTTTAACGTTAAGAAGTTTTCTTCGATTCGCAACGTGTAGGGATGAACCTGCATTCCCGCATCGTGCGCCCAGTCTACTAACGGGATAATTTCCCCGGTTAATTGGGAGGTAATTTGAGCGTTCCCGTCGCCATTTCCATCAACGGGTTCATCAATACTTTCGCGCAAAATGAAGCTATTTTTCCAGGGTCCTAAACCTTCCGCATAAGCCGAACCAATGTAGTCAATTACTTCGGGATTAGCCAATTCGCCGTAATCGGTTGCTGCGGAAAATTCTATCGGAAAATCGGCATAAACTTCGGGGGTAGCGTTGGCGTTTCCTTCCCCAAAATTGTAGACAACATCGTAGGGGAAAGAGAAGCTTCCTTCGGATTCGGTAAAGTCGCCCAAAAGCTGAACCAACGGAGGATCAATTCCGGCTTCCGGTAAAATTTCGTTTTGCAGTTCGATCAGGTTTTCAATCTCAAAAGACTGAATAAAAATCCGATCCGGATCGGTAAATTCGTTTTCAACTAACGTATCAACCAGAATCTCTGAAGTATCAATATTGATGGGCGTTCCATCGAGAAAAGTTCCCTCTTTTTCAAAGAAAGTCGGGTGCTTGGTTTCGGGATAAATGCCGATAGTTTTCCCGGTTTCCGCTTCAATTTGTTTTACCAAGTCGATGACTTCCGACAGGGTGGGAATTTCAAATTGATCGTTAAATTCGGTATTGTCTGGACGAACTCCCGGAATGCGTTCCCGGGCTTTTAATTGCTTAATTTCGGCTAAAGTAAAATCTTCGGAGAACCAACCCCCGTAGAGATCGCCATCAATTTCTTTGACCGTTAAGCGATCGGCAAATTGTTCTAAATCAGCAACATTTGTGGTTTCTGAAGTAATAATGGGATTGCCATTTTCGTCGAAAACAATGTTACCATTTTCATCGAGTTCAACGGTTGCCAAAGCGTTTTCGTGACGCGCAATTAACACGCCATCTTTGGTAGGAACTAAGTCCGGTTCGATAAAGTCCGCACCCTGCGCGATCGCCCGTTCGTAGGCTTCTAAGGTGTGTTCGGGACGATCTCCACTCGCACCCCGGTGGGCGATCACTAAAGGCGGTTCGCCGGATAAACTATTAAATTGTAAGTCGGGATTTTGCGGCGATCGCACGGTTTCTGCAACAATTTGATCGCGAACTTGATCGCCTGTTAACGGAAAATCGGTAAAGAAACCATCGGCACCCAATTGAATTAATTGTTCATATTCTGCCTCGGGATTTCCATTATAATCGGAGGCTAAAAATACGCTTTCATTGCGTAAAGTGTAGGGATGAACTAACAAACCAACATCGTGGGCGTCATCAATTAAAGAAGTGGTTTCACCGAGTACGCGATCGGCGTCGGTAATTTGTCCGTCTCCGTCGAGATCGTCGGGTTCGCCGTTGCCATCATTATCAACAGTTTCCGCCGGAAGAATGCGCCGTTTAGAAGGTCCAATTCCATCCGCATAAGTTGCAATTTCCGCCAAACCTTCGGGGGTAATTAAATCAGTATAGGTGCGGGAATCGCCATTTTCAATGAAATCATAGGGCGCTCCACCGCCACCAATTAACTGCACTAAGGGAATATCAACCCCCGCTTCCGGCATGATTGTATTGTGCAGTTGTTGAAGGTTTCCGACTTCAAAGGACTGAATAAAAATCCGGTTCGGATCGGTAAATTCGTTCTCAACTAATGTCTCGATTAACGGTTCTTCGAGGGAAAGATTAATGCTGTCGAAATAGGTGGGATGTTTGGTTTCGGGATAGATGCCAATTTGTTTCCCGGTTTCGGCTTCAACTTGTTTAACTAAGTCGATAATTTCCGCCAATGTTGGCACTTTTAAACCATCATCATCAAAGGCAGTATTTCGCTGTTCGGGAATGCGTTCTTTGGCGTTGAGGGTTTTGAGTTCTTCTAGGGTAAAATCTTCGGTAAACCAACCTTCAACTGGCCGACCATCGATAATTTTTGTGGTAAAGCGATCGGCAAATTCGGGACGTTCTGCGACGTCAGTTGTACCAGAAATTTCGTTTTCGTGACGGGCAATTAATACGCCATCTTTTGTCGAAACTAAGTCCGGTTCAATAAAATCTGCACCCTGTTCAATTGCCAATTTATAGGCTTCTAAAGTATGTTCGGGACGCTCTCCACTGGCACCCCGATGTCCGATAACAAGCGGTTCTTGTCCGTTTAACGTGTTGAGGGTGGGAATATTTGGCGTAGAAATGGGCGCTTGTTGGAGTTCTCCATCCAAGTTAAATTCTAACAAGTAGGGGCCGAATTCATCACCTATCCAAAAGCTATCCCCCGTGATAACAATGGATTCAATATCAAAGTCCGATCCGGTTAATAAACGGTCTTCTGTTCCTTCGTTAGTAATTTCAAACGGGATTAAATTGTTGGGGTCAGAGAGTTGTACAAAACCCTGAATTTCTACGCTACCATCCCCGTTTTCTGTTCCAACAAAATTCGGATCAACTTGATAGAGACGCAGTAAATAATCGGAACTATTGCTGATATTTCCAAAACCGTTATCCGAGAGGAACCAGAAGGTATTTCCGTCGCTTCCGGGGGCAAATTGTACGCCGCTAAATCCTTGAACGGGTTGGCCGTCAAAGGGGCCTGTTCTTCCATTTCCAGAAATCGGTTCGCCGTTGCCATTATCTGCACCCGCAGGCGGCCCTTCTGCAAAAGTATCAGCCGGAAGTGATGCAAAACCAACGAGTTTGATGTTTTCCATAGTTTGGGGTAGATGCTAAGTTTTGATCAATTGATTAAATCGTTTGGTACTGCACCCAGATTTACTAACTTTTTTTAACTTTGATCATTAAAACGGATTGATATTTCCGTTTCTCTTCTGTTAATAATGATCGGGTTAAAAAAAAATGAGTCTGTAATTTGATCGAAATAAATGTTCTACTCAGACTCAGAGAGTTAGAATATCAGTTAAAGTTTAAGAGAGGATTATATAAAAATTAAATTGAGTTAAATTTTTTGATATTGCTTTCGATTTATTGTCGAATTTCCTAAAAAAAGCAGGCAAAAACTGAGGAGTTGATGCAACTCCCCAGTTCTTAAAAACAGTGGAAATTAGACCGTTAAGAACGGATCGTTATCGCCACCCATTAAAGCCATTAAATCGCTAGCATTAACACCTTCTAAAATCGCCAGAACTTCGCTGCCCATGCCAACTTCAGTATCACTTCCGGCTTGAGTAAAAGATAATTCTTCGGCCATTAAACCGCCTTTCAAGCCCAAGAAATCCATACCGACTTCAAAATCAACAACGACATCGGTTCCTTCACCGGTAGCTAAAACAAAGGTATCACGACCTGCACCCCCAGAGAAGTCATCGCCTGTCAAAGTGTCATGTCCCAAACCACCATCTAACAGGTCATCCCCATCATCGCCGTAGATTTGATCGTCGCCCTCTTCCCCAAACAGGAAGTCATTTCCACCCTTACCGCCAATGCGGTCATTTCCGGAACCCCCGTAAACTTCATCATTACCGCCAACAGTCCCACCCGAAGAACGACTGTTTGCATCCCCCCGCAGAACGTCATCACCCTCGCCACCGTCGATCAGGTCATCACCCAAACCGCCAGCAACAGTATCCATTTCGGCGCTACCTGCAAGAATTTCACCCGCATCACCCCCAACAAATTCTCCGCTACCGGAAATCATTTCCGCAGGAAGGGTAAGAATAAGTTGACCGCTTCGGGCGTAACGTCCTTCATAATAAACAGTACCCTCGGCGTTGGTACCCACAACACGACCATCGGGGAGTTCGGTATCTCCGATAGTACCGGCTTGAACATCAAACAAATAACCCTCGGGAACTTCAATAATACCGGAAGATTCCCAACTGCCATAGGCACCAAATCGAGTTGGATCGATGAAAGCGGTACTATTTTCAAAGAGGAAATCTACGCGATCGTTGCCGACAACCCCTTCATTTTCGGCGATATTGTAAGAGATAACGCTACCGTAGCGACCTTCAGCCTGAAGAATATCTCCCCCAAAAGAGGTTTCGTCTTCTTGGATCAACACGTTCCCGTTGCTGTCAACGACCATGTTATCGTAGCTGACCCCAGTTTCCGGGCCACCTTCGAGGAGAAACTCAAACGTTGCATCCCCAGTGGGATCTTCGGGATTGAGAATTAGGCGGTGTAACTTACCGTAGGGGTTATCCGCTTCTTCGGGAGTTTCCGCTTCTTCGGTTAACGAACCGTTGCGTTCCGGACGTCCGGTGGTTACGAGGTAAAACTCGCCGGGGTTGTTCGGATCTTCGTGGATGTCTTCAGGACGACGGAAATTAGTCGAACGCAGTTCACCGTCTTCCATTTCCCCATTAACCCAATTGGAAAGAACATCTGGGCTGCGGTCGAGGGTTACTGAGTCGGGAACGGGTACCCATTCTGCGGTCAATTCTATGTTTTCCGGCATATCTTCAAACCCAAAGATATTGCCTTCTGCGTCTTTAATCCGCAAAACATATAAACTATCTGTAGTATCGTTGAAGCCGTTGGGATCTTCGTCTGTTTGATCGCCAACATACATATAAATTTCGCCGTCGTTTTCATCTTCCATCGACAGCATCACGGTTTGGTCGGAGTTGTCCGCCCGATATTGGGAAGCGGGATAAACCTGTTCTTTGGAGAAAAGACCAAACCCGGGAATGGGAGAGGCTGTTCCATCGGGAGTAATGGCAACTGCGGTACCTGCGTCTACTTCTTCCGGGGCAAAATAGATCGGTATACTGCCATTTTCATCAACGAACCCTTCGGAGGCTAAATAAGCCGAACAGAAGCGAGAGAAGTTATCATGCCCTGCGAAGTTGTAAACGTTTCCGTCCGGGTCTTCGTAGTTTCCGGTGTCGGGGTTGAGGCTGT
Source organism: Lyngbya sp. (assembly GCA_035285085.1). GTDB lineage: Bacteria > Cyanobacteriota > Cyanobacteriia > Cyanobacteriales > Microcoleaceae > Capilliphycus. Next base: position 15,705 of record JAYKHV010000164.1, read on the forward strand.
AGGTCACGCCATCGAGTTCAACGTCTTCGATCAGGTTTTTTCCGCCGATCGCATTCCAATTTTCATCAAATACATACAGGGAAACTCGCGCCCCATTAACCACGCCTTCGGCGTTGTCGGTGATCACCCCACTGGTTAACTCGTGGTTCATCCAGACGTATTTGAGGCCGTCAATTTCAGTGTAGCCCAAACCGTCGGGTATTCCGACCATTGGATAAGTTTCAGTCTCACTGGTGGTAAATGACCCAAATTCACCTTCTAGCAGGGGAACTTCATCCCCAACGGTAATGAGGGGTTGAATATCGTAGTGGGGACCGTCGGGGCCGTCGGGTACGTTAAAAACGTAGGCAGGTGTTGCTGTTTTTCCGTCTATTACAGACATTTTGTGTTCTCCAATCCAAAGATTTCAATTCAAATATTGACCGAAAAGTTGTCAGAATCTAGGGACAATTTCACAAACCATTCGGCGAATTTTGGTTTTATTCTTTTGTCAGGTTCATGTTAAGAGTTTAAGGTTAAGAAGAGACTATTATTTCATTAAATATCAACTAAAATTTGTGATAAATGATAATTCTTAATAAAAGGTATAGACTACAATTTTTAGGGATAAATTATGGTACAGTTTAGAGGGAATAGTTTATCTTTTTAAATAAAAAATCGGTTTGTAGTTGCGCTTTAGCACCGTCTAAAATTTATCTAGAATTAACCCAAAAGCTTTTTATACTGGCACTTTAGCACCAAGTAACATTTTTTATCAATTGGCGATCTCCGCGCAATTGTTAATTTAATTGTTACCGTTAGAATAAATAGAATTTTCTTGAGTTTATTTCGCCTTAAAATGCAACTACAAACGGGGTTATCGGAATATAACCGAGGAATGATCAACAGTCCCCGGTTAAGCTAAAACCGATTAAATCTGAGTAAAAATAGCGTCTGAATTTTCGATTAAAGCAGCCGCTTCAACACCGTTTAAAACTGCCAGTGTTTCATCTCCCACCGTAATAACAGCGTTGCTTCCTTCTGCGGAAATTGACACCTGTTCAACGGTCAAACCTGCGGTTAACGCTAACTTATCAATTTCTAACTCAAAATCTGTTATTGTGTCTGTTCCCTCTCCCACTGCTAAAACAAAGGTATCCGCACCTTGACCTCCCGAAAAATCATCCCCCGTTAGGGTATCATTCCCCAGGCCTCCACGCAACAAGTCATCACCGTCATCGCCCCAAATTTCATCATCGCCCTCTTCGCCATAAAGTTTGTCGTTACCGCCTTTACCGCCAATACGATCATTACCTACACCACCATAGATAATGTCATCGCCCCCTTCGGAACCGCCAGGAGAACGAGTATTTGCATCGCCCCGCAGGATATCATTACCGTAGCCGCCATATATCTGGTCATCTCCAGCCAGACCAGCAACGGTATCATCACCGCCACGCGCCATAATTAAGTCATTGCTGGCATCATCACCGACTAAGGTTTCAGCATTCGGAGAACCATTAATGTAGTGATCGGTTCCAGTCACCGCAGCAGCCATCGTTTGGAAGATATGACTTTGATCAACGTGTTCCGGGAAGCCAGGAATTTCAAAACCATAATTGCTGTAGCCTTCACCGACTAAACTATCGAGTACCTCAGAACCCTCGCCTTGATAATACACAGGTACGGGACGATTCGTATGACTACCCCAGCCATACTTAACCTCTGGGTCTGAACCCCAATATTGACCGGATTCCTCTGGAGTATGCAACTCATAGGTTAAGGCTTCCGCGCCTTCAGTTGCCAACAGTTCAGGAAAATCAGGGCTTAAGGTTAGATAGTGGTCGTGGTCAGCAGTAACAATTAGCAGGTTTTCTTCCCATCCGCCATTCTCCTCAATCCAATCAATAACGCTCTGAACTGACTTATCAAAGTCCAGCATTGTACCGATCAAATTATCGATATTGTTATCATGGGCAGACCAGTCAATATCTCCCGCTTCAACCATTAACCAGAAACCATCTTCATCTTTAGCTAAAACCTCTAAAGCGGCTTCCGTTAAATCTTGTAGAGTTGGGTTTTCGTTAATTTCCCGAGCGATAAAAGATTCATCGGTTTCTCCCGGGAGAAGGGGTCGCTCGGTATCGGGGTTGGGAACACCAGGGGTAATATTGTTAGGACTATCAGCTTGGGCGGAACTAAACAGGGAGAACATATCCAACCCTGTTGTGCTGTAGTCACCATCAGCCGAACTCACAGGTAAGTTACCATTTTGTCCTCTGGCACCGTACAGACCCAGTAAACGTTCTCCCTGGTTGGGGTCAATTTCTGCGGCTGTTTCTGCAAGAACCTCTGCGGCATTTTCTCCACGTTCTAGGAAAGTGTAACCATAAATATTGTCTGTGGGGTTTTGACTCAGTTCTTGGTAAGTTGATTCCAGGATGTAGGTGTTGTCCGAAGGGGGTTCAACTTCTCCAGGTAGAGGATTTTGTGGGGTTGACAGGGGATGACCACCGCCTAAAAGTACAGTGGGTTGGTAGATGCTGAGTTCTTGCTGAAGGATGCTATCGAGAGAGGGAAACTCACTGTCATATTTATTACGACGGTTAACGTTAGCCGCCGCCGCACCTGGGGTAGCGTGATCGATGGGAACAGAAGAAACCAAACCCGTAGATTTGTCAGAATCGGCAGCAATTTGCAGAATTGATTCTAAGGGTTCTTCGTAGATATCAACCCCAATTGCGCTGTTGTAGCTTTTAACTCCGGTGTAGAGTGTCGTGGCTGTATTAGCAGAGTCGGGATAGCTGTACTTAATATATTCAGGATCGTTACCGGGAGTCCAGGGATTAATTCCCCCCCGCTCCGGATCATAACCGACTAAGTTACCAATTGCAGTTGTACCGGGGTTGGGAGCGCCGCCACTGGCATTAATTCCCGGATTGAAATCCGGTTCAAATACAAAGTCTGGACGAAGGGGATTTGTTCCGGTGAGGTTAGAACCTGAACCATAAAGAGCAGAGTTACTTGTGTTGAAAACTTGATTAGCCGGATCGGGTTCTTCGCTACCTGGGGCAATGGTTGTGCCGTAAGTGGTGACGAAGGAGTAGCCATCGAGTTCTTGAAAGCTTAAGCCTTCTCCGGTTCCGGAAGTGTAAAATTCTCCGGTCTTCGCAATCGCACCAGCACGGGCCATTTCCCAACCCATACCATCGCCGATCATAATAATGACGTTCTTAGCCATCTTAGAAATATTCTCCTTACTTGTATCGCAAGATTTTCCAGCCGAAAATTTGTCGTTATTTAGTAGGATTTCACGCCAAGATTAAATCTTGTTTATTGATTGTTTAAATCTCGATTCTTGGCATGAAAACATAAAAAATTAACGTGATTAAATTAATAAAACACGTAAATAGTAATGCCTCTATAAAAATTTATCGGGCTTTTGGGAGCATTTAATTGATTTCTCATAACGAGAAACTTGGGTAGGATGAATCAGACGGGGAGATTTGTTAATGAGTTAATTAACTTAACGGTCTAACCCATCCTACCCAGAGAGGTTAAACGAGAATAAAATTCGTTGAAGTTAAACTTGCAACCTCAACTTTTTCGAGAATGGCTAACGTTTCCTCGCCGAAATTAATTAAGGTATTTTGTCCTTGAGTTTCTAACGATAACTGTTCAAAACTCAAGCCTGGAGTTAAACCAATTAAATCAATACCCACTTCAAAATCAGTAACAGTATCGGTTCCTTCTCCAATCGCTAAAATAAACGTATCGGCGCCTTGACCTCCCGAAAAATCATCGCCCGTTAAGGTATCATTTCCTAAACCACCTCGCAACAAGTCATCGCCATCATCACCCCAAATTTCATCGTTGTCGGCGCCGCCAAACAGTTGGTCATTACCGCCTTTTCCGCCAATGCGGTCATTTCCCAAACCGCCAAAAATCGTATCATTTCCGCCCTCGGAACCGCCGGAAGAACGAGTATTGGCGTCGCCCCGCAGGACATCATCCCCAAAGCTTCCGTAAATTTGGTCATCTCCCAGTCCACCCGCAACGGTATCGTTTCCGTCACCCGCGTTAAAGAGGTCATTTTCTGCGGTTCCTAACAGCGTTTCTGCTTCCGAAGTTCCGCCAATTAAACTGGAGTTGGGGTTGCGGGGGTCGAAACTATTGGTATCAATAATTAACGGTTCGGGGAACGCATTCGCCACATTTTCCCAAGGAACAAATTTAAAGTTGGTACTATTGTTTTCGAGTTCTTCTTCGTCTTGAACCACAGATTGGGGGTCGTTGGCGCCGTCGTGAACGACAAATAATCCGTTGGGAAAAGCCTCACCCAAGGCAACATTTGTTAAGTCAAAACCATCGGTTTCATTAATTTGATCGATGTCGCCATTCTCCGCAATAATAAACTGACCGAGGAATTCGTTATCTCCCGACCGTTCAAACAAACCATAACTAGAATCACCCTGACTCGAAGCAATTAAATAACCATTCCCGTTGTCGCCGTAGTAGAGAATTAAGCCTTCTAAATCGGGTACAAGAATATCATCTTCGACGCTATAAACTACCTCAAAATTATCCCCCGCATCGGGTTCGGCTTGGAACTTAAGAATTCCAACTTCATTTTCCATCGCCAGGTAAACAAAACCCAATTCTTGATCGACAACAATCGCCTCGGATTGAGAGTCACTTGCATCGCCGGTAGGTACCGGTAATTCAAAAGTTCGGATGAGATTGGCATCGACTTCGCCGGAACCATTATCTATCAATTCTAACTGGGCAAATTGGTTGCTGCTGGCTTGCGTTACGAAGGCGTAGGATTTGCCAGAAATCGGACTTTTATAAGTTGCTAAACCGTAGGCGGTTTGTTCCCCATCATCAACCCCGAAAATGGTTTCGAGAATGTTATCAGAAGTAACATCAACTAACTGTAACGTTTCGGGATCTATTTTCCAAATTGCTAGAGTATCATTTTCGCGATCGCTGGCGACGGCTAAATCAACAGTTTCTTCGCCGAGTTCAAAGTTATAAATTAGGTCAACATTATTATAGCGAATTTCGCCAAAAGGTGCCGGTAAAATTTCTTCAACAATTTCTCCGTTTAAATCTAAGGTCGCCAAACCGCCATCTTTTAAAGTGACAATAACCAAGCTTTGTTCGGGATTTTCGGGATTAATCCAAATAGCCGGATCATCAGAATCTCCGGTTAAAGCGGCTTCCGAATTGCCTTCTTCATCGACGGTGTAAGGCGTTTCTAGAACAGGTTGGGCGGCGGGTAAACTGTCAAAATCTACCGCTAATCCGATAAATTGAGTGACTTGAGTGTCGTTAAAGTTGTTATCGCTAACCACGATTAAACTTTGGCGTCCGTCGGGGAGTTTTGGGCCGAATGTCATCCCTTCTATGTTATCGGGAATAACACCTAAATCGGCTTCAAAATCAATAAGTAGTTCCTTCTGTACTGGAGGGTCAATTTCAAAGGGAATTTCTTCTTCCTCCCAGAATAAATCTTCTAAATTCTGAACATCTAACGCCCCTTGGGTTTCGACTTCGTACAAACGAATATTGTTGCCTTTTCCAACGGCAAAAGACCGTTCAAGGGCGAGAAGCGAACCGTTATTATCAATGGCAAGCAGTTCAACTAAGCCATTATCTGCAAAAGCATCTGGGGGTTCAGGAATTTCGGGAATTGCATCAACTTCATAGACAAATTCTGCAACGGGTTCGCGGGTTTCGAGGTCATATTTAATGATTCGAGACAGACTTTCGGTGTCAATATCCGCAGCCGGACTATCTTGAAATAAGGCGTTTTCTGTGGCGGTGTAAAGGTAGCGACTATTCGGCGAAAGGGTTAAACTTTCAAACGCTAAATTGTTACGAATTCCGCTTGTTTGGTCTGCGGTGGGGAGAAATTTATCGGGGACGGGGAGTGTATCTAAAAGTTCGCCGTCGAGAGAGAATTCGTTAACAAAGGGGTTAATGAGTCGGTTGGCGTCGCCTTCGGAAGAAATAAATAAGGTGTTGTTTTCGGTAAGGGTAATTCCTTCGGGGTCTAAACTCAATTCGGGATAAGGTTCGCCGTTTTCATTGAGTAGGGTTGTTACATCCTCAAAACTAATATCGCCTTCGTCTAAACTGCCATCATTTAAGTCAATTTCGAGGGTATAAAATCGGGCGGGATTATTTTGGGAACGGTCGTCAGAAATGCTATAATAAACTTGGTGTTCTGCGTCGTAAACAATACCCGAAAGTCCGCCAATTTCTGTATCTTCAAAGGTTAAGCCGGTGGGAAAGGTAACTTCGCCCAAAAATTCGACAGAAGAAACCGTATTGCGGTTTAATGTTGTTTGGTTGGATAGCATAAAAAAACCCTGGTAGATAGTTTGTTGTTCGTTTTGTTGTAGGATGGGTCAGACCGAAAACGGATGAATTCTCCAATTAGTTGAATGGTTCTGACCCATCAAACCCAATCTACTTTGTTGTCGGATGGGTCAGACCGAAAACGGATGAATTCTCCAATTAGTTGAATGGTTCTGACCCATCAAACCCAATAACAAATGGAAACGTTAAACTGTTTTTTGATGGGTCAAACCGGAAGGTTTGTGAATGAGATAATTCATTTAACTTCTGACCCATCCTACTGGAATTGTTTTTTGATGGGTCAGACCGTCAGGTTTGTGAATTAGATAATTCATTTAATTGTCTGACCCATCCTACTGGAATTGTTTTGTGATGGGTCAAACCGTCAGGTTTGTGAATTAGATAATTAACTTAACTTCTGACCCATCCTACTGGAATTGTTTTTTGATGGGTCAGACCGGGAGGTTTGTCAATGAGATAATTCATTTAACTTCTGACCCATCCTACTGGAATTGTTTTGTGATGGGTCAGACCGGAAGGTTTGTTAATGAGATAATTAACTTAATTGTCTGACCCATCCTACAAAGAGTTAAACGAGAGTAAAATCAGTTGAAGTTAAACTTGCAACCCCAACTTTTTCGAGAATTGCTAACGTTTCGTCGCCGAAATTAATTAAGGTATTTCGTCCTTGAGTTTCCAACGTTAACTGTTCAAAACTCAAGCCTAAAGTTAAACCAATGACGTCAATACCGACTTCAAAATCGGTAATGGTATCGGTTCCTTCTCCAACGGCTAAAACAAACGTATCGGCGCCTTGACCACCCGAAAAATCATCACCCGTTAAGGTATCATTTCCTAAGCCTCCTCGCAGTAAGTCATCGCCATCATCGCCAAACATCTCATCATTACCTTCATCCCCAAATAAGGTATCATTTCCACCTTTTCCGCCAATACGGTCATCACCCAAACTGCCATTAATGGTGTCATTTCCGCCAATATTTCCGCCGGGAGAACGACTGTTTAAATCACCTCGCAGGACATCATTACCTTCGCCCCCGTCGATAATATCATCGCCCAACAAACCAGCAACTAAATCATCGCCCGGTTCGGCTAAAATCAGGTCATTATTATCAGTTCCGAGTAAGGTTTCACTGTCGGAACTTCCCATAATTGCATCTGACCCAAAATCATAAACAGTGGTACTTCCGCTGACTTCATTTCCAACCACTAAAAGCGGACGTCCGGTGGGGCTATCTTCTGCGGAAATAAACGTTAATCCTTCCGGTCCTAAATCTCCTGCGGTTCCCGCTTCAGGGTCGCCGCTAAAGTCTCGGTTATTGATATATTGAACAAATTCGGGATTTGTTGGGTCGGTAATATCGTAAACCATGATACCGCCAATTCGTTCCAATCCGGTGAAAGAATAGAGGCGTCCGTTGACTTCTCCGATGGTATTTCCTTCCGGTTCTGGACCTCGGTTATCGCTGCGGTTATCGAAGTTATTTTCGGTGTTGTCGGAGTTGAAAAATTCGGGGAATTGTTCGGCGGTAATTAATTCAAATTCTCCGCCCGTATCCGATACAATATTGCCGTTGCTATCAAAAATGGTGAAGGAACGGGCGCCAAAAGAAATTAATTGGTCGAAGTCGCCATCGCCATCAATATCCCCATCAATTCCAGAAATACTCAAGCGACCCAGATTTTCATCTTTTTGCAATTCTTCCGCATTTGGAAACGCAACGGGGTCGAGAACAACATCACTTACCCGAACATTTTCTTCCCGTTCATCGCCTTCATTTGCGGTAATATAATAGGTCTGACCGTCAACTTCAAAGGCTTCGATTTCATCGGGTTGATATAATCCCAATGTCGGCCAGTTTTGGATGTTGATTTCCCCATCTTCATCGCTGGCATCGAGTTGATTTAACCCGCTAAAATCAACAATTCCCAATACCGTTTGGGTGGGACTGGGATTAAACGGAACGGAACCATCAACGGGAATTTCTTCCGGTAATAAACCAAAGTCGTTATCGTTAATAACCGCCAAAGAACCGTTCGGCAAAAGTGCCAATCCTTCGGTTTTATCTCCGGCAACATAACCCAAAGAAGGCAAATTCAAGACTTTAGTTTTTGTAACCGCTTGTATGCCCAATTCAACTAAATCATCTGCGGTTTTCCCTTCTAAAGCATTCTCATCGGTGGCTTGGGAAAGTTCGGTTCCTAAGATATTTGTCGCCCCGGTGAGGTCAACTTCAAACACAAACTTTTCAGCCGTTGCGTCGATGCCATCATCCCGTTCAATAACTATAAATTTACCGTTTCCTGTGTAAACCGCATCGCCAATTTTATCAACTCCCGGAGAACCTTCTAGGAAGTAAATATATTCTCCGGTTGACTCTCCAGAAGCGGGGTCAAATTCTAAAATTCTTAAAACTTGGGAACTACGAGAATTGGCATCGTTACCCACATCGGGATTATCAATTGGGCTTTGAATCCAAGCATAAAGTTTACCTTTATCGGTATCCAATGCCATCCCTTCAAAACCGCGATTTGTACGACGTTGGGCGTAAACAGAAGGTAAGGTTTCTGTTCCAAAAGTTCCCTCTTCAACGTTAGCTGCTTCTGCGGTTCCTTCGGGTATAAACCGATCAATTAATTCCCCATTTTCGTTAAAATGATAAATCGCCGGACGGTATTCATCAGACATCCAAAACGTGCCGTCTGGGGCGACAACAATCGATTCCATATCGGCCCCAAAGGGATCATTTTCTAAGGGGTTCCCGAGTAAATCAACGGGTTCTTCGTCGGTGTATGCGGTGCCACGTTCTCCCGCTTGTACGTTAGGAAGTCCGGTCAAAGGAACCTGTTCCCCATCGACTTCCCGAGTTAAGAAAATTTGTTCATTAATGTTAATTTCGCCAGTCGATTGATCGACACTAAAACGAACTAAACGGGGTTGATAGTCGGGTAATGCAAAGGGACGTTCTCGCGTACCGTCGCCATCAACATCGGTGGGTTCTCCGTTGGGGCCGCGATCGGGAGTTGCGATAAAATGTAAAGTATCGCCTTCTTGTTTTTCAAAGAATAAACCCGACATTCCCCCCAACAAAATCTCTTGTCCGGCGGGTGTCGTTCCCAGGATTTCTTCACTTAAATTCCACCGATATTGAGTAACTTCGGGTAAGCCTTGACTCCAATCTTTTAAACCCAAAGGTTGCAACTCTGTAACGGTTGCAGTATTGAGATCAACAACGGCAACGGTGTTGTTTTCTTGTAGGGTAATAAAGGCGGTTTGGCTATCAGGAGAAATGGCGATCGCTTCCGGTTCCAAATCTTCTGATGCCGTTTTACCTGCTAAAATACGGACGCCCCGACTGCGAAGTTCTTCTTCTTGACCGTTAAAAGCGGTAAAATCAGCCGTAGAAAGGGTTAAATTTTCAACACCGTTGGAAATATCAATGACACTAATTGTTCCTTCGGCGTCGCCTTCTTCGCTGAGTTCTCCTTCGTTGGCGGTCACGACTTTTGTACCGTCGGGAGAAAAGGCAATAGAGTCGGGTAAAACCCCAACTTCAACGGAATTTAAAACATTTCCTTCGGTGTCAAAAAAAACCGCTTGACCCGGTTCAATATCACTTTCCGCCCGGACGGATACCGCAACAATCCCATTTTTAACCGCTACCCCCGTCGGACTGCTACCAAAATTGGAAATCTCAAGTTCACCAATTTTAGTGGGGTTTGTGGGGTTGGAAATGTCGAGAATATCGATAACGTTGCTGGCATTATTCACCACAAATACGCGGTTTGTCTCGGGGTCAAAGGCGGTAATTGTTGCCCCTCCTTCATCAAACGTATTGGTTTCGTAAGTTCCTAAAACCGTGAGTTTATTTGTTGTCATAGCTGAGAATGAGTGATGAAAAACAGAGTGCAGATGGGTCGAACGGTCATAGTGATAACCCCCTCCAGTAGTAGAGAGGTAAAAACCCTTTTATCTGCGAATAAGCGTTAGCAAGTTTACCAGATTTATTGCAATTTGAATGGCAAAATGGCAATTTTGCTTAATTAGCAAAAATAAAGCCTATAAATTTCAGAGGAGTTAGGTGTCAGGTTTCCAGTGTTTACTATAAATAATGCACCTTTCATCAATCACAAGCAAAAGAGATACTTGATCAAAACCTACGCAAAGCCTATACTCGTAAAGTGCGTTAGTCCAGTTGATTTGAGTTCAGTAAGATTTGACTCCAAGTTCTAGCTTCCAAACCCTGCCTAGTTGAGGAAAATCTAAGTGATTAACCTCTGCTAGAAATAAGGAGTATGACAATAAATAAAAGGCGTTCTTTGTAACCACACCAAGAATTTAAGGGTTGAAGGTTAAGATGGGGTTATGTTTGCGGATCGAGTTTGGTGTTTTTACAAAAGCTTTACATAAGTTTTACAAAACCGGGGGATTTTTAAAAGGCCCATTGAGTTAAATTAGACTGTTACCAAAAGTTCGGGGCGAGGTGCAGCAGGTCGGCGATTAAATCTGAAGAAAATTTTAAGAACTTATTCTTAAAACATGACAATTCTTTAGAAAAAGATAATTATAAAAATGTAAATTGATGTCAGTAAGCTTTCTGCTTTAGAAAAAAATAATTATAAAAATATAAATTGATATCAATCAGACCTGAAAAACCCGGTAACTTGATCGCGCACCGGGTTTTTTTACTAAGAATATTTGCTCCGGTCAACTCGACACAAACCCAAACAATCTTAGAGATTAACTCCCATAATTTCGTTGCGACTGCTATCTCCAAGGAAAGGTTTTCTGCCATCAATATGAGGAGAAATTGCAGTGGGTAACGTCGGAGGAGTTCCCCACTGACTGACTAATTGTTGCAGTAACCAATCTTGATGATCGCGTAAATCATCTAACCCCGTTCCTCGGTTAATAATGGCAAACCAAACCACCCCTCTATCCCGAGTGGGAATAGCTCCGGCTAAAGCACTCACATCAAATAAACTGCCCGTTTTTACCGGAGAATGAACGGGAATATTGCGAAATTCCAGCGTACCCAAATCGCGCCCTGAAACGGGAAATAAATCAGCAACGTTTAAATTTGTACCCTCTAATTTTTGTTGCAAAGTCATAAACATTCTCACGGCTGCTCTCGGAGAAATTTGATTTTCATGGCCCAATCCTGAACCATTAATAATCGAAATTTCATCCACAGAAACCCCCGCAGCCATTGCCGCTTTTTCTCGAACAGCCCTGGCTCCCCCCACAGTTTCAGCCAACATTTCCGCCATCAAATTATTACTGTAAATATTCATTTGTTTGATGATTTCCGCCAAGGGTAAAGATTTATGGCGAATCAGGGGAGTTGCTTGAACGGCATTATACTGAGGTTGAACGGTACCTGCGATCGCCACAACCGGTCTGGGGGTTCCGGGGGGCATTCGGTCTTCATATTGAGCGATCGCATCAGTCGGCCAAAGTCGAGAATCTAAAGCCTGTTTGAGAAACTCACCCGCTTTGATGGGGTTAGACTCATAATTCATCGAGAAATTGCCGGAAATAATTAAATTTCCCATCACCTGAGTAATCCCCATTTGGTTGAGAGTATTCCCCAAGGCAAACCCTTCTTCCCAAACAAAAAACGGATCGCCACTGCCAACCACAATTAAATCACCCTGAACCACCCCATTTTCCACCGGGCCAGTTGTAGCAATTAAGGTTTCAAATTGATAATCGGGCGTCCATTGTTGTAAAGCCGCCAGAGTTGTGGCAACTTTTGTAATGGAAGCCGCCGGGAGGGGTGTTGTCCCGACATTATTCGCCAAGGAAATTGGGCCAGCTTGAATCCATACCCCTTGGACTTGATCGGATAATCCCCGGGCGGCGAGTCGGTTCAGGTATTGTTGAACGAGATCTGTGGCAATCGGGTCAGGTTGATCGAGTAAGATTAACTTAGAGAGTCCACCTTGCCAAACTTGACGAGTGGCAGCATTCAACTCAATGGGGTCTACACCTGCCATCTCCAACCATGCTGATAGGACTCCCGAGCTAAACACATCTAACATTCTTAATTCCTCTATTTTCAGATATTCAGTGGCAAGTCAACAGGTTATAGGTTACAGGGTACTGGTTACAGGTTACAGTGAAAAAACGAATAACTGTTAACTCAAACAACTGTTACCAGTTGACTGTTAACCGCTCACTGTAAAAACGGATCGCGCTAGAAACGGCGATAACTGTTTGGTAAAATTTTTAAGGTTTCACTGAGATTGGTCAATGGGTTCAACTCGCACAAGGATTGCAATTGACGCTATGGGTGGGGATTATGCTCCCGCAGAAGTTGTGGCAGGAGCGTTAATGGCACAAGAAAAACTGGGTGTTGAAGTGTTGCTCGTCGGAGATCAACAGCAACTCGAAGCTTGTCTAAAGCATCACCCTTCTGTATCACCTCCACCCGAAATCGTACCCTCCGAAGGAACGGTTGAAATGCACGAAGAGCCGTTGGGCGCTCTCAAACGCAAGCCCAACGCTTCCATTAATGTAGCAATGAATTTGCTCAAAGAAAAAAGAGCAGATGCAGTTGTCTCTGCGGGTCACTCGGGGGCGGCAATGGCAGCGGCGTTACTGCGGGTGGGTCGGCTACCGGGAATTGATCGGCCGGCCATTGGGGCCGTAATGCCGACTTTAGACCCGACTTCGCCGGTATTGGTTCTCGATGTGGGAGCAAATGTAGACTGTCGTCCCAAATTTCTCGAACAATTTGCGGTAATGGGGACGATTTATAGTCAGTACGTTCTCGGGATTGACAATCCTCGGGTGGGTTTGCTCAATATTGGGGAAGAAGCCAGCAAAGGCAACGATCTCGCCGTTCGCACCTACCAAATGCTGCAAGAAAACACGCAAATTAATTTTGCCGGAAATGCAGAAGGCCGGGATGTACTCTCGGGTCAGTATGATGTAATTGTTTGTGATGGCTTTGTCGGTAATGTTCTGTTGAAGTTTGCCGAAGGAGTCGGTGAGATTGTCTTACATCTACTCAAAGAGGAGCTATCAACGGGGTTACGCGCTCAACTGGGAACGGCATTGCTCAAACCGAGTTTAAAACGATTTAAACAACGGGTCGATCACGTTGAACATGGGGGCGGACTGCTGCTCGGGGTGGCCGGAGTGTGTATTATTGGTCACGGTTCATCCAAGGCTCCGACGATTTGTAATGCCATTCGTTCCGCCAGAGATGCGATTAACAACCGTGTACTCGAACGCATTCAATCTCAGTACCAAAAACCTCATCAAAAAGCCGCAAGCGGTCAGTAGTGGACATCGGAGATTGGGGGGAGTTTGACTAAGCTTCCCACTCATCTGACACCCAATGGAGTCCCTGATTAATCGTCAGTCTGCCTCGAATTTGCGTACAGAAGACTGATAAGATGCGATTGTTGAGGATATAACAGAGCCGTTTTCGGTCTGTAATCTCGCAACGCCGCACGTTGACATCAACAACTGGGAGAAAATAGATGGCAAATAGAGGTGAGGCTAGATTGATAAACCCATTTACCAACAATTAATTTTTATTAATTTTTCGAGCAATAGGGACTCCTTGGGGTTCTAACTTCTGACTTCTTCTGAGCAAAAATACATGAATACAGGTATTGCAATGATTGGCAGTGGGCTGGCTACTCCGCCCATTTCTCTAGATAATCACGGACTTTCACAAATCGTTGAGACCTCCGACGAATGGATCGCTTCTCGCACCGGGATTCGCTATCGACGAGTCGCCGATCCTCACACGAATTTGTGTTCTCTGGCAACCGCCGCCTCTAAGCAGGCTCTGGCGATGGCACAAATTGATGCCTCTGAGGTCGATCTGATTTTACTGGCCACTTCCACCCCGGATGATTTATTTGGCACTGCCAGTCAAATTCAAGCCCAACTGGCCGCCACTCAAGCGGTGGCTTTTGATCTGACTGCGGCTTGTTCGGGTTTTATCTTTGGTTTAGTCACCGCCGCTCAATTTATCCGCACCGGCACCTACAAAACGGTTCTGCTGATCGGGGCGGATATTCTCTCCCGTTGGGTGGACTGGTCCGATCGCCGCACTTGTGTTTTATTCGGCGATGGTGCGGGGGCGGTGGTGTTGCAAGCTTCAGACTGCGATCGCCTGTTGGGGTTTGAACTGCGAAGTGATGGCACTCAAAATGGTTGTCTCAACCTGGCCTTTCAAGCCGAACCTCAAACGTTAATTGAAGATATTACGGTCAGTCAAGGCACTTATCAACCGATTACCATGAATGGCCAGGAAGTTTATCGGTTTGCCGTGAAAAAAGTGCCAGAAGTCATCGAAAAAGCTTTATTTCGAGCGAATTTAACGGTCGATAAAGTCAATTGGTTGATTCTCCATCAAGCCAATCAACGGATTATGGATGCGGTCGCGCAACGCCTCAATATTCCCTCAGATCGGGTGATTAGTAATCTTTCCAATTATGGCAATACTTCGGCTGCTTCTATTCCCATTGCCCTCGATGAAGCCGTGCGTTCAGGCAAAATTCAACCCGGTGATGTGATTGCCGCTTCCGGTTTTGGTGCGGGATTAACTTGGGGAGCGGCGATTTTCCAATGGGGAATTTAAAGTCGTTCAATTTCCCGTTATAATACTACTTCTTTCGTTGAACGATTTAACCACATAAAAATGACAAAAATAGCATGGGTTTTTCCCGGCCAAGGTTCTCAAGCTGTTGGTATGGGTGCAGATTTATTTGATTTACCAGAAGCACAACCCCAGTTAGAAATTGCTGAAAAAATACTCGGTTGGTCTGTTCCTGATTTGTGTCAATCTGAAGAGGATAAACTCTCTTGTACGCTCTACACTCAACCTTGTTTGTATGTCGTCGAAAGTATTCTCGCCCAACAGATGAAAAAACAAGGTCATTTTCCTGATGTTGTTGCGGGTCATAGTTTGGGTGAATATGTGGCATTATACACGGCTGAAGTGTTTGATTTTGCCACCGGATTAACGTTGGTTAAACGTCGCTCAGAATTGATGAATAATGCCGCAGGCGGTCAAATGGCGGCGTTTATTGGCTTCGATCGCACTCAACTTGAACAGCAACTTCAACACAGTGAAAATGTGGTTCTGGCTAATGATAACAGTGAGGCGCAGGTGGTGATTTCAGGAACACCGGAAGCGGTTGATAGTATTATTGCCAATGTCAAAGCCAAACGAGTGGTTAAACTGAATGTTTCGGGTGCATTTCACTCACCGATGATGGCGGATGCGGCGAAAGAATTTGAAGAGATTTTGGCGACGGTTGATTTTGCGGAGGCTAAATTTCCGGTATTATCAAATGTTGATCCGACTCCGACGACTGACTCACAATTGTTGAAACAGCGTTTGGTTCAACAAATGACGGGTTCTGTACGTTGGCGAGAAACCTGTTTACAGCTTTCAGAACACAAAATTGAACGGGTGGTTGAAATCGGCCCCGGTAAGGTTTTAACGGGTTTAGTGAAGCGGACTTGTCCGGATATCGCTTTAGAAAATATTAGCAGTATCGCTCAAGTTTCTCCATAAATAGGAGTCAGGAGACAGGAGACACCGAGACAGGAGACACCGAGACAGGAGTCAGAATTGTTCCTCAATTTTTATGTCTTTGTCTCCCTAAAATACTAAATTTTTGAACCCTATTGACCTAAAAGCTTGCACTTTTCCGAGACCTAAAAATGCTGAAACTTTTACCTGAAAAGGATTTGAGATTTAATCAGCAAACCCTATATAAACCCGCCCCAAGATTGCTGTAGCATTATTTTTTCGATTTCAGATGAGATTTGATGCACCCTACCTCTGTCTCCAAAGGCTAGAATTGAGGAGGCTTGTTTTTTTGTGGGGGTTCAGACCTGAACGTTCCGGGTGTTCTTCAAGATCGCCCCGACAAAAGAACAGGATAAAAACAGTGAGTTAGGATGAGAAACAATGAATAATAAATGGAGTAAAATGAGTTTGTTTTTGATTATTAATAGCTTTATTTTACCCATTATCACCGCCAGTTTTTTGGTTTTATTTGCACAGAGTCAAGGTTGTGTTTTGGTCGGCGAACAATCTTCTCAATGTCTGGCTTTTGGATTAAATCTTGGGATGATCATCGAGAAATTAATTCAAATCACTTGGCATTTTCCGTTGATGATGTCGCCCCAGGGAATTGTGCCGGCTTTTATCGCTATTGCCATTATTGTTATTTTTATTCATCTAACGTTACGGGGTCGCCAACAATTTTTTTTATCTTTATTTTGTATTTGGTTTATCCCGATTGTTCCCAGTGTACTCGGTATTATTTTAGTGAATTATCTCGCCAACCCGGGAAATTGTGTGCTAAATGAAGGCAATGCTAATCCCTGTATGGTTTTGGGTGTTGATATGGGAGAAGCCTTTTATGGGGCGAGTGTGGTCCCTTGGTTAATCTTGTTACTGGTGCCGATTTGTTTGTTTATTTCGCTTTTTTATATGATTATTTATGCTTTGGTCTTAGCCATGATTCGCGAACAATCGTCCTGAGGATTTGTATGAAATTTTATTTTATATCAAATACGGAAAATAATGCGATCGCATCTTTCTCCCCACCTCCGGTCCTCCCCACCTCCCTATCAATCATAGTCACGCAAATATTTAAGTATTTCATATTACCCCAGAGCGGTGATTTGGGATTAAACTAGAAATAAATCCAAGCCTAACGATATTCCCCGATGAAAAAGTTTATCTATTGGTTAATGGGAGAAACAGGCGGAAAAGCCACGATAGCCGTTTGGAATTGGTTGTGGGGAATACCGAATGAGTCCCCGGAACCCGAAGTTTCCTTAGAAGCTGCGGAACAGTCCTTACAGTTAATGCAAGAGTCGGTTAAAAAACTCGAAAAAGCGGTTTCAACTCAAACCTCTGTTTATCAACGTGCCAAACAAACATATCAGGCGAAACTCAAAGAAATTGAAAAATTAGAACAAATTGCACTACAAGCCGAACGAAATCGAAATGAACCCGAGGCACGTTTGGCGCTATCTAAAGCCATTCAAATTGAGAAAATGTTACCCCAGTTCGCCGAACAAGTCAAACGAGCCGAAGACTATGTTAACCTCTCTCAACAACGCTTGCATCAAGAGCGAATGAAACTCGAAGCTTGTCAAACGGATTTAGCAAACCTAAAAGATATGCAAGAAATTAATCAGGCGTTAGAATTGGTTGCTAAAGTCAATGATGAGTTAAATATTAATTCGGCGCGATCGCAATTTGAGGAAATTAAAAACAGCGTTGAACAGCGTCATCTCGAACAACAAGCGCTCGCAGAACTCACCATGAACGCCGAAGAAAAGCTTGGCGCAGATATCGAACGTCTGGCGACAGAAGAAGAAGTTTCACGTCGTTTGGAAAGTTTCAGAAAATCTCATCAACTGTCTGATTAGATCATAAAGAACATTAATCAAGGAGACATTGGTTATGGCAAAACGCAGCGGTCCGCCTCCCATTGTTTATATTTTAATCTTTCTGATTTTACTCGGTTGTGGTTATTGGTTTTTCCTGAAAAAACCGGCTTCTGAACCCGGAAATATCACGTCAAATTCTCAGCCAACTGTTCCCCCACCACCGCCACCTGATGCGGAATTTTTTCCCTCTCCGGCGTCGGTTCCTGCGAATACGGAGATTAAAATTGACGGTTCAACCAGTATGGTAACGATTACCCAAAATCTAAAACAAGGGTTTGAACGTCAATTTCCAAACGCTACAGTTGAAACGGTTGCTAACGGTACCAATAATGGAATTAAAGCGGTTTTGAATGGGGAAGCTGATCTTGCAGGAATCTCGCGATCGCTGACTCCTCAAGAAGAAAAACAGGGGTTAAAAGCTTTACCCATCGCCTCCGATCAAATTGCAATTGTTGTCGGAATTAATAACCCTTATCAAGGCGGACTAACCGATAGTCAAGTTTACAGTATTTTCACCGGACAAATTACGAATTGGTCGGAAGTTGGAGGACCAAATGCGACCATTCAAGTGATTAACCGTCCGCCGGTTAGCGGGACTCATCAAGCGTTTCAAGAGATGATTTTACAAGGTCGAACTTTTGGCACCACGCCGAATATTACCACTTTACCCCGAGATGAAACGACAGGAATGTTGAGACAATTGGGTGAATATGGCATTGGATACGCGACATTTACTCAAGTTGTTAATCAACAAACGGTGCGAACTGTTCCCGTAGAAGGCGTACAACCGGGTTCTTTAAGTTATCCTTATCAGCGACAGTTGTATTATGTTTATAAACAACCTGCGAGTCCGGAGGTACAAGCGATTTTAGGTTATGCAACTTCACCGGCTGGACAACAGGTAATTTTTCAGGAAAATTAGCCTTGTAGGGGCGGGTTCCGCGAAAATCTATGTTTCCTAGAAATAAGTTAAATAAACCCGCCCCGGACTGAAAAAACTGGTGACTGGTAATGAGTGACTGGTGACTGTAAAAACCCGCCCCTACTGTAAAAAAGGGTAACAGATAACTGTTCAGAGTTAACGAATTGCTGTATTCTTAATTTTAAATTTTTTGATAATTTGGCGAGATGAACAGTAAAATTACAATTTCCTTATTCAGCCTTCTGTTAACCGTTGGTTTTCAGGTTCCGAGTCTCGCGGAAACGGTGTTAGAAAAGGTCAACCGGACGGGGGTTTTAACGGTGGGTGTGCGTGAAGATGCAATTCCCTTTAGTTATTCTAACGATAGCAATAACTTTGAGGGTTATTCTGTGGAGTTAATGCAGTTAATTCACCGTCGTCTGGAACAAGAATTAAATAAACCGATTCAAATTCAGTTTAAACCAGTGACCATTGAAAATCGGTTTAGTTCCGTAGAAAATGGTACGGTTGATTTGGTCTGCGGGGCGGATAGTATTACCGTTGAACGCGAACAAACGGTTGAATTTTCTATCCCATTTTTTACCACCGGAATACAGTTATTAGTTCAAGAAGAAGATGCGGATCGTTTAGATCCGACTCGAAGAACAGAACAAGAATTGGAAATGGTGACAAACAACCCAGTTTCTATCGCTTTTATTCAAGGAACAACAACCGATACTGATTTTAAACCGATTTATCCTGAAGCGGACTGGCAAATTTTAGGAAGTCGAACTGAAGGTTTGCAACGTCTGAAAAATAATGAAATTGATGCGATCGCCAGCGATGGTATTTTACTGATTGGAGAAATTTGGAAGCAAGGGGAAGATATTCAACTCTATCGTTTAATTCCTCAAGAACCGTTGACTTTTGAAAATTACGGTTGTATTTTTCCCCAGAATAATTTAGAATGGGGTAAACTGATTAATTCTACGATTACCAGTTCAGAAAATACGGAAGAATTATGGAATAAATGGTTTAATTCGGAGACGGGACGTTTTCCCTATCAACGTTTTTCTGATGATACAGCAAATCGTTCGAGTACAGAACCCACACAGCCCAGACGAGCGCTTTGGTAAACTCTAGATCTCGTTTTATAGCAGTACGCGAATACGTGTTTGACATTTCTAAATCCTAAAACCCCTTCACCGTCTACTGTTCCCTGTTCCCTGTTCCCTATTCCCGATTCAAGTAGCGCTATAACAGATAAAAACCCGCTCCTACATTTGGTTAAATTAATTGTTAGTTGGGGCGGGTTTATTACAGTTATTTGTTGATGGGATGTGATTAGATTTGTTTTACCATTAAAACACTTTCATAGTTTTTCAAATCTAGAAATGATTCAAGTTTGAGGGTTCCGACGGGATAAAACCCTTGCTTTTCATGGAAGATAATTGAACGAGAGTTTGAGATGGGTTTGTTAACGATAAAGGCGGATAAGAACGAATTTGGAAAGGTTTCATACAGCGACTTATACATAAATTGAGCAACACCTTTACCCCTGTGGTTGGGGTGAGTTGCGACAATTTTTATATAAAGATGTCTCTCGCTGAGAATTTGATTTCGGTAAGAATCATCTTTCCAAAGAATTTGCTTCAAAAATTCAGGGGTAATTTTTGGTTTTGATAGGGCTAAAAATCCCCGAATTTTATTAGTAAAATTAGTATTTTGATCGAGAAACCCGATTTTTTGTTGCTGACTGGGAGTCGGCTTGATTTGGTGTTGAAAAACCGGGTTTTTTTCTAAGTCTTGTTCGACAGCGACAAAATATTGAGTCTGATTGTTGATGTTTTCTAGAATCTCTTTTTCTGTGGTTTTAGCCAACAGAAAACCATGAGAAATTAAGACATTCTCATCTCGGGTAACATGAGAGTTATGAATGTCAATAATGGCTTCCCAATCCTCAGGGATTGCTTGTCTAAAATTGAACTTGTAGGTTGGCGTCATTCATGCTAAACTTGCTTAACAGTAGTACACCTCTGATCCGATTAAGCAAGAGTAAATCAGCGATCGCTAGTTAGTCAATTCATTCTTTTTCAGAGGATGGGCTAGATTCTTGAGATGGGGGTTTTTCCTCAGATTGAGGGCAAATATAAGGTTCTAGCTTCCTGACTGCCTCCGCTTTTTTCTTTTTGGTCGAGGATGAACTCTTGATGGATACGTGTGACAGCAGCATGGTTTCTCCTTTTACTGGTTTGACCTCAACTCGGCGCCGAGCTGTCTATTTCCATATTAAGCGATGAATTCGGGTCGCTACAAGCGTACAAATGCGGAATTCCTATTATTTTTCTAGACAAAATTACAATATCCGGAATAAGTTCGTTAATTTTATAATTAAATTTATAATTCCTTTGAATTATCACAATTAATTAAGTTTTGTATCGGTTAATTTTTGAAAAGGAAGAAGGCAATAGGCGCTTCTAGCAATAATCGGGCTGTTTAGGAGGGCGCATTGCCATGCGCCCCTACAGAAAAATCTGTTTCCCATCTCCCTCTGTCCCTTGTTCACTGTACAAGTGCTAAGGCTACGGCGCCCCAAAGGGGGGCTTCATCGCCTAACTGGGCGGGAAATATTTCAAAATCAATTTCGGGTAATGCAGTTTGGCGAGAAATTTGTCGGACTTGATGCCAAAATAAATCCCCGGCTTTGGTGACGCCACCGCCCAAGATAAACCGTTGAGGATTGATGAAATTTGCGGCATTACCAATACCAACGCCGATCGCCCATCCTGCTAATTTTATCGCGTTTTGACAGAGTTGATCGCCCTGGTTTGCGGCTTGACTAACAATTTCAGCGGTAATATTATCGAGTTGATGATTAACTAAATTCCGAATAATTTCGCCTTTTTCGGGTTGTTCATGTAAGCTTTGACGGACTTGTTGGGCGATATATGGCCCGGACGCCAATCTTTCGACACAACCCCGTTTTCCACACAAACACAACGGTCCATCGGGTTTAACGACGGTATGACCAATTTCTCCAGCCATTCCCTGAGTACCTTGCCAAAGACGGCCATCGAGTATCCAACCGCCCCCAACCCCGGTACTAATGGTGATATAAAATAAGCTTTCACAACCTTGTCCGGCGCCGAATTTATATTCACCCAAAGCGGCTACATTGGCATCATTATCAACTCTAACCGGGGCGTTATATTCTGTTTCTAAAATCTCTTGCAGGGGTGTATTTTCCCATCCGGAAACATGATGAGAGAGACGAACTATTCCGGTTTTGGCATCTACCGGTCCGCCAAAACTGACGCCTATTGCGATGGGTTTTTCATCGCCCAATAACTCCCGAATTAGCGATCGCATTATCTCCATATCGGTGGCCGCAGTGGGAGAATTTCCAGACAGTTGACGGCGAGTCTGGTGCCATTTTTGTTGACCGGGAATGAGAGTGGCTGCGGCTAATTTTGTACCCCCAAAGTCGAGGGCGAGGATTTTATTATTCATCTTTTCTCTAATACTATTTCTGCTTAATAATACAACTGATTCCTTGTATTCCGCGCCACGAGACAATTACCTAAAAATTGAGGGGGATGAATCAAAAGCAATTTAACTTTCCCCAAAATTAGTTCAGATATTTAATCTTAGTAGTATTACCGAATAGGATTTAAAATGTCTTATTATCACAGTTGTTCTTTTTTGTCAAGCGCACTCACAAAAAAGACATTAAAATTGGTGCATCGCCAGTGGAGATCAAAGTCTTAATTTTGATTCAGTCATTGGGGAAAGGAACGAATACATTAGGGTTTGAAGCGTTGTTGGTTGAGCAAATTCCTTATTGATCACACCAATCCTCTATTATTTTCAAGATCCAGAATACCATAAGGGCTGAAAGAACACAAGCTCGTTACTTATTGAGAATAATTCTTGAGTTAAGATTTGTAAAATTAAGGAATTGATAGAAAGTTTAGAACTAAAGTAAGCTTGTAGATTATTTAAACTTATATTTTTTTTGCTATAGTATTATTTAATATGTAATTTTTATCTCTAATTTAAGTTAAGCATTTGTTGAACAACTTAAACGATGTTAAATTATTGTTTTTAAGTTTTGAGCAGACTTCAATTATGAGGAATTGATCGTCTGCTCTATTACTTAAATTCTTTGAAATTGTGCTGTTTACCCTATCTTAAATAAGAGATTGCTAGACTAAATATAGAGTCTTCTAAGCACTTTGATCGGGTTTTTGTTATCGATGGCAAATATGTTCATAGATCCCGACATAATCTTTGCCGGGATAGTTCCAAGAGTAATCATATTCCATGCCTTGGAGGGCGAGTTTTTGAAACTCTTTGGGGTAATAATGCCACAAACCAATTGCCCGATCCATTGCCGATTCTAACGCTTGATTATCGGTTTGATAGAAAACATAACCGTTGCGTTTTTCTTCGGGTTGATGCTCGTCATAATCTCGGTCAAAGACGGTACTGACTAACCCTCCAACGCCCCGAACAATTGGCACGGTTCCGTATCTCATGCCGATCATTTGAGTGAGTCCACAGGGTTCGTAATTACTGGGAACGACAATCATATCCGCCCCCGCATAAATCAGGTGAGAAAGTTCTTCGTTAAAGCCGATTTCTAAATGACAATCCGGGTTATGATCGAGGTAATGTTTTTCATGCCAGAACCAATCATTAATTCCCCGTTCTGTTGCCGAACCTAAGAGTACAAATTGAGCCTCTCGCTGTAGGGCATAATAAATGGCATGATGAACCAGATGAACGCCTTTTTGTTGGTCTAGGCGACCGATATAAGCGATAATCGGTTGATTGACATGACGCAGCCAGAGTTTTTCTCGTAAGGCCTTTTTATTCTTGATTTTGGTCTCGAAATCTTCCGGACTATAATTAAACGGAATATAGTCATCTATTTCGGGATTCCAGAGATTATAATCAATGCCATTGAGAACACCAGTAAACTTGTGTTGGTGTTCGTGTAAAGTATGACCTAAACCATAACCACAGTCGCCTTGATGGGCTTCCCAAGCGTGATGGGGTGAAACAGTGGTGACAAAATTGGAGTAAACAATTCCCCCCTTCATAAAATTCAGGGCGAAGGGATTAAAATTGTCTCTCAGACGACTGTAATCAAAATAATAGGCTTCGTTATTGAGTCCCGTCGCCCAAAGAACATCAATCCCGGCAATTCCTTGGTGTTTGAAATTATGAATGGTGTAGCAAACCCGTTGATACTCCATGCCATGATATTTGTAAATTTCAAAGAGCATCACCGGAATTAAACCGGTTTGCCAGTCGTGGCAATGAATGATGTCGGGGCGTTTGTTGGTGCGTAATAAAAATTCTAAAGCGGCCTTACTAAAGAAGGCAAACCGCATATTATCATCATCGCAACCATAATAACAGCCTCGGTTGAAGAAATTATCACCCGAACGAGGTTCGATAAAGAAACATAATCGTCCGTGTACCCAACCGCAATAAACATCACAAACAATCGCGGCACCATACCAAGGCACTGATAAATCCCGGTAGGCTTCATGCAGTCCCCAGATGTGGTCGTACCGCATACAGTCATATTTCGGTAGAATGATCTCTACGCTATGGCCCCGTATTTCTAACTCGCGGCTGAGTCCGTAAACCACATCGCCCAAGCCTCCGGCTTTGATCACGGGAGCGCATTCAGAGGCAATCTGTACGATGTACATTTGTACTCCTCACTTACTGGCTTGATCGCTGAACTTAATTTACATTTTTCACAAAAGTATACATTATTATCCGACAAACCACGAACATCAGCAGACAGAGAGATGGGGAATGGGGGAATGGGGGAATGGGGGGATGGGGACTAATCAATTTTCAGCGAACGGCTAACATCCCCACTGCCCCCTGACCCTTAACTGGGATTGGAGTTCCATCTTTGTCTTAAATTTCACGACTCTAATAAATCTAATAAAGGAAACTTCGGATTTTTTGAGATAACAATAATCGCTTTTGTTCGGTGAACGGTTGGGAGTTTTCCGTTTGAGATTTCTTCAAATTTTCACGTAAGGCTTGATAAACCGGGGGATTAACATCACAAAAATCGATGATCGCATCTGCTAAAAAATCAGTTTGCTCCGCTTCGGGGATGTATTCAACTCGATCAATTGCAATTTCTAATTGGGCTAAATCCGGTTTTGCCTCTCCGGTAAATAATTCGGGCTGATTATTAATAATTTGAAAAAAGGAAGCGGTAATTTGTTCGGGTTTCATGGGTTTAATCTCTCTGCGGATAGTTGAAATTAATTATAGAACAACAATCGGGAATTGGTCAACTCAAACAACCCGATATTTTGAAAAAGTAGAGACTTAAAAACCCGGTTTTTCAAAAAAACCGGGTTTTTAAACCGAGACCTCAAAGGTTTATTTGCCTTTTTGTTGATTTTTAGCTTGTTCTATCGCAATTTCTTTCATGGCTTGGAATGAACTGGCGTTTGAGGTTCCTTCAATGGCTTTCACCGCCAAATCTTGAACTTGTTTGAGAGCGGAATCGAGTTGTTTGGATAGGTTTTGAATGCGGTTTTCTTGATTTTTAATGGTTTCAGAGAGGGATTGAATTCGCAGTTCAAAGAATTGTTTTTGTCCTTCAACTTCTTTGGCGAATAAGTCGGCTTTAATTTTGGCTTGATAGTTGCCAATATTGCGTCCGGATTCTTTACCCCGTTTAATATTTTCTTCTAACTTCTGCGAGAATTCCTCAACTTTGGCTTTCACTTCGGCGTATTCTTTCTCTTTCTCCGCAATGGCTTTTTCCCGTTCTTCCCATTGTTTTTCCCGTTCTTGTTGCAACTCCTCTAACTGTTTGTACAAGGTTTGCTGAGTTTGTTCATATTCTTCGGTATCTAAATCTCGTTGAAGCTGTAAATTATAGTGATAAGATTCTTGCTCTCGCGCTTGAGTTTTCTTGTGGTTTTCGTTGCGTTCTTGAATTGTTTTCTGATGTTCGGTTTGTTCTTTTTGCCAAGCTTTTTGTTGGTCTTGTAATTGCTGTTCTAAGGTGTCTTGCTGTTGAGTCAGTTCTTCGGTAAACGTTTTAGAATTTTCTTCGTAGCGTTGAACTAATTCATCTAACGTGTCATCACTGACTTCTTCTAAACCGTGTAAATCTTTCAGTTGTTCTAACTCTAGATCTACATTTTTCTGAAGTTCTTGGAGTTGAGTGGCTTCTCGGGTTAACTGTTCCGATAACTCGCTAACCGCACCCCCAAAACCCGCTTGTAACTGGGTTAAATTTTCAAGAACTTGCTGCATTTTTGGCTTTTTAGAAGATGAAAAGTTTAAGGTTTTGATCGGTTCAGTTGCAACGGTTCCATTTTTAGCGTTACCGTTACCGTTACCATTTCCATTCCCATTACTGGACTGTTTAACTTGAGATTGCAGAGAAGAATTTTCCTTTTTCAACTCTTGATAAGCTTCTAAAATCTCAGCTTTGGTGTTGCGATCGCTAACTCGTTTAGCCATTTTATTATCCTTTTTGTTTGTGGTTTTTTTGACTTAACTTTGTGACTTGTGCTGTGATTATTTTTGACTCGAAGAACTTGCAAACGCTCGCATTGCCAAGTCTTGTGCTTGCTTCATTGTGGCTTGTAACTGAGCGGATAAATCGGCAATTTGTTCGTTTTGACGTTGAATGGTTTGTTCTAAAGAAGTCACTTGTAATTCATAGCCTTGTTTGGTTGATTCCCACTCTTTCTCGAATAAATCTGCTTTGACTTTTGCTTCTCGGTTGGCATCTTGAATCGCTTCTTCTTTGGCTTTTACATAAGCTTTCTTCAGTTCTTCTTCAAAGCCTTCGACTTTCTTTTTGTTTTCCTCAAATTCGACTTTATTCTTCTCTAAAATTCCTTCCCGTTCGGTCCAATTTTTATCTTTTTCTTGAGCGGTATTCGCAAATTCCCGTTCTAACTTGCGGCGAGTCTCTTCATATTCATCTTGTTCGATTTTACGAGTTTTTTCAAGTTCATAGTTATAATTTTCTTCTTCTTGCTGACGAACTTTAGTCTGTTCTTCCTGCTGTTGTTGAAGGTTCGCTTCAAACTCCTGCTGTTCCTTTTCCCAAGCTTTGCGTTTGGCGATTTTATCTTTATCTAATGCTTCTTGACGCTGTGTTGCATTTTGATTGAGTAAATTCAGTTTTTCCTGATGTTCTTGACTTAACAAATACAACGCATCGGCTACCACACGAATTTTTTGTAACTCTTGAAGCTGTTGAGTTTCAATTTCAATCGCTCGTTTCAGTTCATCTAATTTAGAAGATTCTGTTTTCAGTTGTTCGGAAATTTCAACGATAGTATTCCCGAAATCAAGCTGTAAATCTGCTAAACTTTTAACAATGCTATCAACAGTGTAGGTAGAAGCTTGTTCTAGCAGTTGTTTTCCTTTCTCTTTTTCAGCTTCTTCTTCTTTTGTGGCGATTTTTGAATCAACTTTTTTCCGTTGTTCGAGAATTTGCTGAAATTTGCTGATGATTTGAGTTTTGCTGTTTTGAATTGTAAATTCCATGATGACTAATTTGACCTCAAATTGTGAACAAAAACTAGGTGTTTAACGGAGAGCGTTTCTCCTATTTTAAGCCTTGATCCGGAACTGTCGCCTGCGTAATTTTGCGATAATTTCTTCGTGTTCGGATACAGCACTTGAGCGTTCTTCCGTATTTTCACGTAGGAGTGAGTTCAAAATGCGTTGACAGCGATCGCAGCGATTTCCAGGCCAACAATAACAATCATTTACCAAATCTTTCAACATCGATTTTAGGCGTTTATTTTCTTCTAAAACCGCTTCATAATTGCGTTGAACAGATTGAACAACCCCCTGCATATGTTGAAAATCTGCACATAAACTATCTAAGTCGTGAAGGGTATTTTCTCGAAGGCGATCCCCGAGTTCCTGTTGATTAATCACCGGAGAAGGGGACTCTGTTTGTTGGATTAACTTCAGAAAATTTTTCATTTTTTTAAGGTTTCTCCCTCTGAACAAAAACTTAGATTGAGGAACGGAGGAACACCCATATAATTGCATCCTCCATTCCTATGAGTTCAGAGGTTAAGAAACCTTAGCCGGAACTTTTTCAGATGCCGGGGGAAGTGCCATTTCTCGACTGGAATCTAAGGAAAGTTCTTCGGTTTCGTGTGCTGAACCGTGAGTCGAGATCAAATAAGCAATATCGGCCGGTGATAAATTATCCAAACAAACCATTGCCTTTGTTCCTTCTAAATCAATCATGCGAGCTAAGTTGCTGTCATCAGCAAGGACTGCTGCTGCTTGTTCGACAACTGACCAATCTGTTCGTTCCTCCCATGACCATTTTAGGCTATAATAATTAATGGGTTTCAGGGTGCCATTTTCATCGGGTTTTTGACCGGAATGTTTGCTAAATTCGGGTACAAAAATTCCCGTTGCGGGTTCAACTCCTTTGGCTTGAATGGAGGCAACTAAGCGGTTAAAATCATTCAAACTGCGACTTTTAATATAAGTCACCATGACCACGCCTTGGGGAAGATCGCCGGATTCCGCGACAAACCAAATTTGACCCCATAAGGTGTTTTGAGTTTGACCTAAACTTCCAAAAAATTTGCTAAATTTGAGAATGGTCATCGAACATTTGGAGCCATATTCTTCGTCGCCAATCGTCCATTTCCCCGACTGACAGTTATTGCGAACCGCGATCGGCATTTCCGGTACCAGGATGGCTTCTTTATGTTTTGCACCGAAGACAGAAAAGTTGAATTGATCGGGCATTTTTGACATTTTCATCTTCCTTTTTTGCGCTTTTTAGTTTACGATTGTTGATGTAGAGTGAAAGGTTTTGAGTCGATGGATGAATTTTCTCTCTCTAAAAAATGAACGTTGAACTATCGAATCAAATGGCTTTGGGTTTGAGGTTCGGGATAGGTATATAATGTGTCTTGTTGAGCTTTTATGATTCGTAAAGTCGCAACCAGATTTTCCAGCATTTCGGTGTGAGCAGGAGTAAAATGGATACTAAAGCCTTCACCATCTCGTGCGTATCCGGGGCAAACCAGAGACGCTGAACCTTGTTCTTCGTGGGTGGCAATATACATCCAATCTTCGTCATCCAATTTGTAGTGCGTATCTGTCCAAGTTCGGAGCATAGAGATTCATCCTCCTGTCAATTTCAAACCATTGCGGTTTTGTACTTTTAATGATTCTTCACACCCTTTAATCCCAATGGGGGTACACCTGATTTAGAGTGCCGTTAGAATTGATGTAAGTTTCAACCCCAGACGAGGATTGAGAGCGATGTTGAATCTTTTATCAACTATCCCCATGTTAACGGATGTTGATTCACTCGTCAAGCCTAAAGTTGAAATTTTCATCAAGCTGGCGTATGATCGAGCTTAGGAGGGAAATACCGTGGAACAAACATTTGGAAAACTGATTCGTCAAGCCCGCAAGGACAAGGGATACTCCCAACGACAGCTTGCGGCGCTACTCAGCGTTGATTTTACCTACCTGTCGAAGCTAGAGAATGACCGCGCCGACTACCCCCCCAAAGAAGATGTCATTCGGGGATTGGCGCGAAATCTAGGTATAGACGAGGAGGAATTAATCTTTTTAGCAGGTCGAATTCCGCAGCATTACGAGAGTTTTCTCAAGCAAAATAACAAGGAAATAACCGCTTTATTCCGTAGATTGCAAGAGAATCCGAGCTTTGCTAAAAAGATTTTTGATGCCGCTCAGGAGAGTGAATAAGTGAGTATTATAAAGCCGTACCGTTTTTATCCCAAAGAATCGATTGAACGGCGGGCGCACGATATTCTCACCCGAATGGAAACCCGATCCAATTTTGCCCCCGAGTGGCCGTTTGAATCATCTTTGGTGGCCGATTTTCTCGATTTAGGAGTCGTTTGGGATGAAATTCCTGCCGACGACGAAGGAGAAATTGCCGCCCGTATTCTGCCCACTGAACGAACGATTGAAATTAACGAAAAGATACTCGAAAAACCTCAAGGGTTTATTGAGTCAACCATCGCCCATGAAATCGGTCATTGGGTTTTACACATCAATCAAGATGAAGTGGATGGTGAGGTTAAACAATTGGAATTGCAGTTGGGAGAATACGGGAAAAAGCCCACAAATTCCGAAGAACCTTTTGTGTGTCGGGGTTCGGCTTACGACTCAAAAATTGCTTCCATTGAATGGCAAGCGCAATATTTTGCCAGTTGTTTGTTGATGCCCAGACATATTTTAGAAGAGAAACAACTTGGGCTAGACCTAACAAAATGGACTGATTTATATCAACTTCGCGATCGGTTGGGGGTCACGATTTCTAATCTCACCAATCGCTTGCAAGATTTGGGCTGGATTACCATTCCTAAAGGCACTCGAAAAATTTATCGAGGTCAAGGGGTAATCGAAAATCAGCAGCGTTTGTTTGGATAGTTCAATCATAGGGGAATAAAAAGCCCGGTTTCTCACAGAAACTGGGTTTTTCGACTTTCTTGATTATTCACCTCACCCCCAGCCCCTCTCCTATGAGGAGAAGGGATTAAAATCGTCACCCCTTTATTCAACAAGTTTATGACCCTTTGAAAGACTTAGCAAGTTGTGACTCATCAACTGTCACTGCTGAAGAAGCAATTGAAATTGCTAAAAAAGCAGAGATAGGACTTGATATACTCTTCATGGCTTATGCAAAAGCAGAAAAGATGAATTTAAACCCTGACGAGATGTACGGCGACTTGCGAAGCTATTGGGGACAACACGCTCAAGCTTATACTCGTGAAGCATTGGGCGATAAATAAATGTCGAGAACGGGTTGAACGCATCGCTCAAATTTCTTCGGTTGATTGTGGATTATCCGCCAATAAAATTCAAGAGCGACAACAAGAAGCAGAAGTCGAGTTTGAGATGTTTCACGCTTCCCAACTCGAACAAAAATGGATCTATCATCAAATTGCGATCGCGGAATATTTAGACACGTTGAGCGAACTATCAGCCCGGTTAGAAAGTTTGCAGGAATTTTCGAGTTTGTGTCAACGTTTGGACGTGAAAAATATTCTGGATATTCTCCCCAATCAAAATGCATAACCCATTTTTTATCTACTTAATCCAGAATTGTAAAAAGTAGTTTTCACAACAAAACCACTAAGATCGATCTTTGCCTCTTGGTGGTTTTTCTTTTCTCTGCAACTTTCAGAACCCGTCCCTTGACTGATTGGGGACGAACAGTGTAAATTGAAAGCAGGATAGGTGTTCAAAATCATGGGTTCATTTATAAATTAGCAAAAATCAGCATAATTTTGGAACCTGTTGTGTTTAGCTAATGCCAGAAAATTCATCGGATTCAATTACCCATTCATTCGAGGTGATTACAAATGAGATTAACGGCTACAGAAAAAGGCTTATTAATTCCCAAAGAACTGTTAGGAGAAAACCAAGAATTTGAGATTATTCAAGACCAAGGCAAAATTATTATTACCAGCATCAACAAAACATCTTCTATTTGGGAGTTGGGTTCAAACCCTGTGGAATGTGATGTCAAAGATGGGGCAATTAACCACGATCATTATCTATATAACCAATGAAAAACATCTATTTTTTAGACACCAGCTATATTTTAGCTCTGGAAATAAAAAATGACGATGCTCACCAACAAGTATTACAAAATTGGGTTGCTTTAGCCACATCCAAACCTTTTTTAGTAACAACAACCTATATTTTTGATGAAGTTGTTACTTTTTTTAATAATCGAAACCTTCATTATAAAGCTGTTGAAGTTGGTAATCGGCTATTAGAAAGTCCAGATATAGAGTTAATCGAGATTGACAGAACTCTATTTAATCAGGGATGGCAATATTTTCAAAAACATCAAGACAAATCTTACTCTCTAACTGATTGTTTATCATTTGTCGTTATGCAAGAACGAGAGATTAGTACGGCTTTAACCTTAGACAATCATTTTCTTCAAGCTGGATTTCAAATTTTATAATTATGACTTGAGTACAAACAACATTATAATCACCGAAGAAGGCTTGTTGTTGCGATGCGGTGTATTAATTAGAGTTCGTGTGCTAAAGCACAACAACAAATAAAGATTTTTTTCAGAAATAATTACCGCCTTCATTAGGATTCGTGTGCTGAAGCACAACAACAAAGGATGATGTAAATCTCTATCTGGAGAGAGAGAAAAACTGACACTCGATAACTCAAGAGAGAGTCAAGTAAAAAAGCAGAAATATTCCTAAAGTTAGAAATCAAGAGAATAGGCTTAAAAATTCAGAATCTTTGTTTTACAATAGAATGGAAATTGAATACTTTTAGCTTAAGCTCATTCGGGAGCGGTCAGGGTGCATTTTTTTTTATCGAAAAATTGATTTTATAATGCCAGCACTTTGTCTTTATTCCATTTGAGATGAAAGTGCGATTTTGTCAATCAAACCCTTTTAACAAAATCAACACTTACTCAGAAGTTTATTGCCAAACGTATAAAAAAAGACAAATGACAATTAACTCAAACGATAATTCTCGAAATAGCGAACATTATACAACAGCAATTGTCGGTGCAGGGTTCACGGGTTTGTTTACCGCCTTGCATTTGTGCCATCATAACTATTCTCGACCAACAGTTTTAATTGATCCTAAAGAGCGTTTTGTTTTTAAACCTTTACTCTATGAAGTGTTTAGCGGTGAAATGGAAGTCGATCAAGTTTTACCCCGCTATGAAGAACTTTTAGACTGTAGCAATATTACTTATATTCAAGGAAGTGTCGAGGAAATTGAT
Source organism: Lyngbya sp. (assembly GCA_035285085.1). Taxonomy (GTDB): domain Bacteria; phylum Cyanobacteriota; class Cyanobacteriia; order Cyanobacteriales; family Microcoleaceae; genus Capilliphycus. The sequence continues at coordinate 48,219 of JAYKHV010000164.1, forward strand.
CTGCAACAACGTCAGCTTAAACTGTCTTCCGGTTTGGGTTATTCCTACGAAAATTTAGTCTTGGGATTGGGGAGTGTTCCCAGTTATTTCGGCATAGAAGGTGCAAAAGAAAACTCGTTTGCATTTCGCGATGGTGAGGATGCGATTAATTTAAGAAATCACCTGCGACAACAGTTGCAACTCGCCACACAAACCGAAGATGAAACGGCTCGTCGTCAGCTTCTTACTGTGGCTGTTGTGGGTGCGGGAGCATCGGGAATTGAAATTGCCAGCACCTTGGCAGATTGGCTACCCCAATGGTATCAGCAATTGGGGGGAAATTCTTCGGAAGTGCGGGTGATTATTCTGGATATGGTGTCTGAAATTCTCACAGGTGATATTAACGCGGAACTGCGAGAAAAAGCTAAAAAGGCTTTAAAAGAGCGGGTGGTTCCTGTAGAAGTAGAACTTGAGGCAAAAGTTAGCCGAGTTTCCCCCGAAGATTTGGAATATCAGCAAAATAATCAACGGCATAAATTAGCAACCCAAACTGTAATTTGGACGGCGGGAAATGCGGCTCATCCCTTACTTAAAACCTTGCCTATTTCCTCAGAACAACGGGATAAACAAAGCCGTTTGCGAGTTATGAAAACATTACAATTGCGAGAGTTTCCCGAGGTGTTTGTTGGGGGAGATAGTGCGGTTTTAGATGAGGGTTTACCCCCAACGGCTCAAGTGGCTTATCAACAGGGAATTTCCATTGCTAATAATCTGATCGCTTTGGCTGAAAATGAACCGCTTGAACCGAGTAAAATTAACCTCAGAGGTACATTAATAAAACTCGGACTCGAAGCCGCAGCAGCGAATTTATTTGAGCGATTTGTAGTTGCAGGTCAACCCGCTCATTTAATTCGTCAAGGAACATATTTAGAGCTTTTACCGACTCCGGTTCATAATTTTAAAGCCACTGTAGATTGGATAACGGATGAGATTTTTAATGACCACGCTCCTCCCAGTCCATCTAAACAGAAAGTTTCCCGCTAATTCATTTCTATTGTAATTTTCAGGAGAAGAACGATGACATCTATGGTAGAATTAGAACGGTTGAGTACAAAAGTTGTTAGTGAGGCGATTGTCCGGCGGTTTTGGAATCGAGTTTGGAATGCGGGTCAACTGGAAATTCTCAAGGACTTGGTTGCCGAAAATTGTACGTTCTATTGCGGTGGAAATGCGATTGAAAACCGGGGAAATTTGATCGAATGGATTAAACAGTTTCGAGAAAAAATTGGTGAGTTTAAGTTTATTACAGAGGATCTGTTTGCTTACAATCAAAAAGTTGTAACCCGTTGGCGAATTCAGGGTTTAAATAATGGATTTTGTGAGAAATATTCCAGTGGAGAACGCATTGAACTAACCGGAATTACGATTTTCAAGTTGGAAGGAAATAAAATCGTCAAAGGATGGATTGAAAAAAGTTAAATTAAACGCTCATGGAATCAATCAAAAAGAACAAAGAATTACTCCGAGTTATTTTAGCCCTTAGCCTTGGAATTGTCGGAACTCTTCATTTTGTGGTTTCTGAACCTTTTATTAAAATTGTACCGGATTTTCTACCCGCACCTGCGGCTTTAGTTTATATTAGCGGCTTTTTTGAAATACTGGGAGCAATTGGACTGTTAATTCCTCCCGTTTCTCGATGGGCGGCTTGGGGAATTCTCGCGTTATTTATTGCCGTTTTTCCTGCTAATATTAATATGGCAGTTAATCACATTCATATTGATGGGGTTCCTGATGGGGCTTGGTTTCAGGCGATACGGCTTCCTTTTCAAGCAGTGTTAATTGCTTGGGCTTATTGGTATACTAAACCCGATGATAATCCCAAACAAGCTTCTATTATTCCCGGTTTACCCCGCACTGAATAGTTGCAAACGAGCCGAATAAAAACTACTATATTTGGTAAATTAAAGGAAGAATGACTCAGTTTGAGACTCAGCCTGTTATTATTTCTCCGATGGATGAATTCAATCAAACTTTGATTGAAAATTTGCATCCTCCCAGGTGGAAAAATCCCTCACCCGCACGCTGTTATAATTTGGTGGTAATTGGGGGCGGAACAGCCGGATTAGTCACCGCAGCAGGTGCCGGTTTATTAGGGGGAAAAGTCGCATTAATTGAACAACATTTGTTGGGGGGAGACTGTACAAATGTCGGTTGTGTTCCTTCAAAAGCGCTAATTCGTTCCAGTCGAATTGCAGCAGCAGTCGGTATCGCTTCTGAGTACGGAATTGCTGTTCCTGATGAGGTGAAAGCTGATTTTTCTGTCGTCATGGAACAGATGCGAAAAGTGCGATCGCAAATTAGTTCTAATGATTCGGCGGCGCGATTTCAAGAAGAATTTGGAGTTGATGTTTTTCTCGGAAAAGCTCATTTTTCCAGTCAAAATACAATCGAGGTTGGCGGACAAAAACTGAGGTTCAAAAAAGCCGTGATTGCTACGGGTTCTCGTCCGATTATTCCGCCAATTGAGGGTTTAGAAACGGCGGGATATATTACCAATGAAAACGTATTTTCTTTAACCGAACTTCCCGAACGTCTTGCTGTAATTGGCGGCGGTTATATTGGTTGCGAACTGGCTCAAACTTTTCAACGTTTGGGTTCAAAAGTGGTTTTATTGCAAAGGGGAAGTCAACTGCTTAAACGTTCCGATCCGGAGGTTTCAGACATCATTCAAGATGTATTTGCACGGGAAGGAATCTATACCGTTTTGAATGCAGATATCCAACGAATAGAGACTGAAAACGGAGAGAAAACGGTTTATTATGATGTGTTAGGAATTGAAGAAAAATCTACCGTTGATGAGATTATTGTCGCGGTTGGACGACAGCCGAATATTACAGGTTTAAACTTAGAAGCGGTTGGGGTTAAATCCGATCCAAAAACAGGAATTATTATTAACGATTACTTACAAACAACTAACCCCAATATTTATGCGGTTGGGGATGTTTGTATGGAGTCTAAATTTACTCATGCGGCGGATGCGGCGGCGAGAATTGTTGTTCAAAATGCTTTGTTTTCTGTGTTGGGAATTGGACGAAAAAAACTCAGTAGTTTGATTATTCCTTCTTGTGCTTATACCGATCCGGAAGTTGCTCAAGTGGGGATAACGGAAGCGGAAATTATGGACAAACCAGAAAAAGTGAAAACGTTTTATGTACCCTTAAGTGATGTAGATCGCGCTTGTATTGATCGACAAACAGATGGGTTTGCTAAAGTTCACGTTCGTCACGGAACCGATAAAATATTGGGCGCGACAATTGTAGCCGCTCACGCCGGAGAAATGATTAATCAAATCACCTTAGCAATGGTGGCTAATGTGGGATTAAGAACAATTGCTAATACAATTTATCCCTATCCCACCCAAGCGGAAGTGATTCGGAAAGCGGCGGATCAATATAATTTTACTTGGTTAAAAGGATGGGTTAAAAAGTTAGCTGCAATGTGGTTAAGTTGGCGACGCTAACAATTACCACCCAGATAATTATAACAAAAATCCAGCCGTTGCTGCAACAATTAAATTGGTTAAAACTCCGCCAATCATCGCTCGAATTCCTAACTCAGCAAGTTCGCTGCGACGTTGGGGCGCTATCCCGCTTAACGCCCCAATTTGAATCCCAATTGAACCAATATTGGCAAAGCTACAAAGGGCAAATGTGGCAATTCTAATCGAACGTTCGGAAAGGGTATTATTGTTAATTAATTCGGCTAAATCTACATAGGCAATAAACTCATTTAAGATAATTTTTTTGCCAATTAACGCCGCAACTTGACTCGCATCACCCCAAGAAACACCTGTGAGTAATGCTATCGGATACAACAGCCAACCCAAGATTAAATCAAAGGAAAGTTGAGGATAGCCAAACAATCCCCCAAACCAACTTAAAACCGCATTTAAAAAGGCAATTAACGCCAAAAAAGCAATAATCACCGCAGCAATATTAACCGCTAATTTTGTTCCTTCAATGGCACCAGCCGCCGCCGCATCGACAACATTTGTCGCCGTTTTTTCCACGTTTAATTCTAACTTTCCTGCGGTTTCCGGTTTCTCGGTTTCCGGGTAGAGTAATTTAGAAATTCCTAACGCACAGGGCGCCGCCATTACCGAAGCAGAAATTAAGTCTCTCGCGGAAATTCCAAAAGACACATAAGCCGCCAAAACTCCTCCCGCAACCGTCGCAAAACCTCCCGTCATTACGGTGTTTAATTCCGATTTAGTCATGGTGTTGATAAAGGGTTTAACCAAAAGCGGCGCTTCCGTCATTCCCACAAACACATTCGCCGCATTAGAAAGCGATTCCGCCCCTGATGTTTTTGTGGTTTTTAACATCACCCAGGCGACGGCTTTAACGATTTGTTGGAGGATATTCAGATAGTACAAAACGGACACAAAAGACGAGAAAAAGATAATCGTTGGCAAAACTTTAAACGCAAAAAAATGTTCTTCGTAGTTTTCCCCAAAGACAAATTTAGCCCCCTCTACGGTAAAGTCTAAAAACTTGGTCACAACCGCACCAATGGCATCAAAAACTAAATAAGTACCGGGAATTTTGAGGATAATGATAGCGATAATAAATTGTAACGCAATTCCCCAAAGAACGGGCCGCCAGTTAATAGCTTTGCGGTTGGCAGAGATGCCATAACCAATCCCCACAAACACAACAATACCCAATAACGAGATTAAATTTTCCATGTAATTAATTCTCTGAAGATGAGTTGAAAAACATTAACCAAAACGCACCGTCATAAATACAAACCGCACCACAAAAACTCCCGCTAATATCCAAGTAGCGAGGGAAACTTCGCGGCTTCTTCCTTGAAAGGCTTTGAGGAGAGGATAGCTAATAAAGCCAATCGATAATCCTTCGGCAATGGAGAAGGTTAACGGGATGGTAAACAGCGTTAAAAATGCCGGAATTGCTTCGGTTAAATCTTGCCAATTAATTTGGGCAATATTAGACAGCATCAAGACGCCAACAATCACCAATGTGGGAGTGGTAGCATAGGCGGGAATGGCTTGTAAAATGGGAATAAATAGAATAGATAACCCCAATAAAATCGCCGTAATTACTGAGGTAAAACCCGTGCGTCCGCCTTCGGATACACCCGCCGCAGATTCAATATAACTGGTCACGCTGGATGTTCCTAAAATCGCCCCTGATGTTGTGGCAATTGCATCCGCCATTAACGCTTGATTTGCCCGGGGAAGTTCGCCATTTTCATCAATATAACCCGCTTTCAGGGCAACACCTGTCAGCGTACCAATTGTATCAAATAAATCCACAAATAAAAATACAAATGTCACCGCTACAAAATCTAAAAAATTATTAGAATTTAGATTAACAAGTCCTAAAAATGCCTCTCCGAATAATTCTTTGGGAAAAGGGGGAATTTGAAAAAGTCCTTGAGGCGGGGGAGTCACGCCTAAAATCCAGCCTAAAATTGCGGTGGCTAAAATTCCCCACAATAAAGCGCCTTTGATGCGACGAACCACAAAAGCAGACGTGATAAAAATACCCGCAATTGCCACTAAAGTTTGAGGTTCTTTTAAACTCCCAAAGGCGGTTTTGGTGACTGCATTCGCCACAATAATTCCCGCACCTCCGGTATCAATATTACTCCCCAAACCAATATAAGCAATAAACAAACCAATTCCCGCAGCCGTCGCACTTTTTAATGACATGGGAATAGCGGTAATAATTTGGCGGCGAATATTACTGAGGGTTAATCCGATAAAAATTAATCCCTCAATTAAGACCGAACTTAACGCTAATCTCCAGTCAATTCCTAACCTTAAAACCACCGTATAAGCAAAAAAAGCATTCAATCCCATTCCCGGTGCTTGGGCAAACGGATAGTTGGCTAATAATGCCATTATTAACGTACCAATTGCCGCAGAAATTCCCGTCGCGACGACTAATTGAGCAAATAAATCGCCGGATTGATTAATATAAATTGCATCGGATAAAATAATCGGATTAACGACTAAAATATAAGCCATCGTCATAAACGTAGTGACTCCGGCTAAGGTTTCGGTGCGGAAGTTGGTTTGAAATTGTTCAAACTGAAAATAACGGGCGATCGCATTTAGCCTACCTCGGTTCGGTGGGGGATGATGATCGAAACTCATTTCAACTCACTCCTAAAATAGATGGGGAGATTTCGCTATCATATCAAAGCTTAATCTATTTTCTGAATCACTCACAACATATTTAGAAAACTCAATATCCGACTCGTCAGTTCATTAATAAAATGATATACTGTAAAATCTATAGAATCCTTAAAAAGAGTAACCGAGCAAAAGAAACGCTCGCCGGGAGATTAATCTAAACTCAGTTTAGGGTTGAACCTTACAAAAATTAACTTCACTTAAAAATACAATGACCAATCAAACAATTCTTAAAGCTTTTCGGGGTGCGTTTTTAGATTTTGTCGCCGATCCTTTTTATCGGTCAGTCGAGGAGAGTATCCGCTATATTCCCGATGGATTACTGATTGTTGAAAATGGAAAAATCAAAGAATTTGGCAGTTATGAACATCTACAGCCTCAATATCCGGATCTTGAATCTATCACCTATCCTGACAAATTAATCGTACCGGGATTTATTGATCTGCACGTTCATTATCCGCAAACCGAAATGATTGCTTCTGATAGTAATCAACTGTTAGACTGGTTAGAAAGATACACCTTTTTAACCGAATCTCAATTTAAAGATCCGGAATATTGCCGACAAATTGCCGAATTTTTTATCGATGAACTCCTGGGAAATGGCACGACAACGGCGGTAGTTTTGGCGGCGGTTTTTCCCGAGTCTGTAGACGCCTTTTTTACCGCAGCCAACGCCCGAAACTTGCGAATGATTGCGGGTAAAATAATGATGGATCGTCAGGCACCGGAATTTTTACTCGATACCGCCAAATCTTCCTATGAAGACAGTCAAAAATTGATTGAAAAATGGCACAACAACAATCGCCTTCTCTACGCCGTTACCCCTCGGTTTGCGATTACTTCCACCCCCGAACAACTGCAACTCGCCGGAAAACTCCTGCAAGAATATCCGGATGTTTACCTACACACCCATCTGTCTGAAAATGTGAATGAAGTGAAATTTGTTGCCGAATTGTTTCCAGAGAGTTTAGACTATTTACAGGTTTATGAACAGTTTGGTTTGGTCGGGAATAAATCTATTTTTGCTCATGGAATTCATCTTTCAGACTCCGAGTTTGAACGCTTATCCCAAACTCAATCGGCGATCGCATTTTGTCCGACTTCTAACTTATTCTTAGCAAGCGGACTCTTTAAACTGCATCAAGCCAAATCTAGAGAATATCCAATTCCGGTAGGTTTAGCAACTGATGTCGGAGGCGGAACCAGCTTTTCTCTGCTGCAAACAGCCAGCGAAGCCTACAAAGTCACCCATTTACAAGGAGAAAATTTATCCGGCTTACAAGCTTTATTTTTAGCAACATTAGGCGGTGCAGAAGCCTTAAAACTTGATGATAAAATTGGCAACTTTCAACCGGGAAAAGAAGCGGATTTTGTGGTGTTAGATGGGCGGGCAACTCCGTTATTAAAGTTGCGAACACAAGGGAAGATTCCCGCTAAAACGCTAGAAGACCTAGCGGATTTGGTGTTTGCTCTCATCATCTTAGGAGACGATAGAACCGTAGCGGAAACTTATATTTTAGGAGAAGCGATTAAACCGCAAAATCGGCAAGATTAATTCGGGTTATTCGGGGGGTTTAGACTGCAACATCAATGTCGGTTATTGACCGGGCTTTAGCCGACATAGACTCGCAATTAAATAGAATTAAGAAAGTTGTTATGTTCGCCGGAATTTGGGATCGAACAATAAATTTTTATGGTATAATCTAGTAGCAATCTGGGTCACTCTCAAGTCATAGATAACTTATAGATAACACCTTTAATTTAACTCTGATTCCAGTGATCAAACGCCGAACTTTTCTCCAACACAGTACCCTAACCGCAGTCAGTACGACCGCTCTAGCCGCCTGCTCTCGAAAACCTCCCACCCCGTCAGAACCCGTCTCCAGTCCAGCCCAACCCTTTGTCCGGTGGCGGATGGCAACCAGTTGGCCAAAATCCCTCAACCTCACCTTTGGTGCAGCCGAACAACTCTGTCAGCGAGTCAGCCGCCTGACCAACGGACGGTTTGCCATTACCCCTTACGCGGCCGGAGAAATTGTTTCCGGATTAGAGGTGCTGCCTGCCGTGGAAGCCGGAACCGTCGAATGCGGTCATACGGCCAGTTACTACTATATTGATCGAGTTCCCGCCCTGGCCTTTGCCACCACCGTTCCCTTTGGTTTGAACGCCCAACAGCAGCAAGCGTGGCTGCACTCCGGGGAGGGTTTGGCCCTGATGCAAAACCTCTATGCCGACTTTGGCGTGAGGAATTTTCCGGGGGGAAGTACGGGGGCGCAGATGGGCGGATGGTTTAAACGGGAAGTCAATACCCTGGCGGACTTGAAAGGTTTAAAAATGCGAATTCCCGGTTTAGGGGGTCAGGTGATGGGCCGTTTGGGAATGGAGGTGCAGGTGTTGCTGGGAAATCAAATCTTTGATGCTCTCGATGGCAACAAATTAGACGCCGCCGAATGGGTTGGCCCCTACGATGATGAACAGTTGGGCCTCAACCGAGTCGCCCCTTTTTACTACTTTCCGGGATGGTGGGAACCGGGAACCACCTACGAATTTCAAGTCAATTTAGCGGCGTGGCAAAAATTACCTTCTCAATATCAAGAAGCCTTTGAAGTTGCAGCCGCCCAAGCCAATTGCCAGATGTTAGCCAACTACGATGCAGCCAATGGTCAAGCCTTGCAACGGTTGTTAGCCAGGGGAACAAAATTGAGAGAATTCAGCCCGGAAATTTTGCAAGCGGCTGAAAATGTTACCTTTGAATTATATGAAGAAAAAGCCAGTCAAGATCCCACATTTAAACAAATTTATCAACAGTGGAAAGCCTTTCGTTCCCAAGTTTATCAATGGCATCGTGTAAATGAACTGGGTTTCGTCAGTTTTGCTTTTCAAACCCTTGATTCTTGATTGGCTATGCTTGCACCCAAAAACCCTAAAACGAAGCGAAAACTATCCTCAATGTTGTGGAAATTCAGACCTCATTTTTTACAAACCTGTCAATCCTCTGACTCCAATTCCCAGTCAACTTTATCTCCATTCACCCGAAAAGGCTTTCTACGTTCTTTAAAAAAGATTAGTATTAGACAAAAGTTAAACACGGGATTTGGCGCTCTTGTTATTTTAACCTTTTCTATTGTTGGGTTTAACTATCTCGGCAGTACACAAGCCCGAATCAGTATCAAGCGCACCGAATCCTGGCGAGTGCCAACCGTTGTTAACTCCGCCGATGCCCAGGCAAATTTGCTGAAAATGCTTTCGAGTTTACACGGATATTTGGCAACGGGAAGATCGGAATTTCGCGATGAATATCAAGCGTCAAGACAGGAGTTTGAAAACAACTTAATCCAATTAATTGCTCTCGCGGAACAGTCCTCTTTAATTAACAATCATCAACAATTACATCAACTGCATAAACTTTATCAAAATTGGTCAGATTTACCGGAACAACTCTTTATCTTAAAAGATAATGTAGTCATAAATCAACCGGCTTTGCGCTTGTATGAACAAGAAGGAAAGTTACTAATTGATGCCATTTTAAAAGAAATTAATCAAATGCAACAAGATGAGCAGCAAAGACAATATGCCTCGATAATTGATACAGATCTGATTATATCGCTCTCAGAGTTTGAAAGTTCTTTTACGTTAATGGCTGCGGCTTTACAAAGTTATATCACCACCAAACATCCGACATTTCGTTATGAGTATTCTGCCCAACAACGCGAGAATCAAGCCGCTTGGGAAACCTTAAAATTAAATCAAGAAATTTTCACAGACACTCAGTGGCAAAATTTCCAAAATATTGCCAACTTTAGAGAAGAATTTTACACCCTAAATCAGCAAATCTTTGCGGCGCTAGAAGACGAACAATATCGAAAAGATCTCTACCTGTTTAAAACAGAGGTTGAACCCCTCGCCAGTCAAATGTTAGGCTTGCTTGATGACATTGTGACCGATCAACAACAGCGACTAACGACAGAATTAAGTGCCGGACATCAAAGCCTAATATCCGGACAATGGATAGCCTTAGCGGTCGGAATTATTACTTTAATTTTAGCAATTTTAATGGCAAGTTTTCTTCGGGAAACCATTGCTTTTCCAATTCAAAGACTAACCAATGTAACGACTCGCATTATGGAAGGAAATTTTGAGGTGAAAGCCAATGTTGAGTCACAAGATGAAGTGGGAACCTTAGCGAGTACATTTAATCAAATGACCGCTTATTTGAAGCAGTCTCGCGAAGAGTTAGAAAACTACAATGCGACTTTAGAACAACGAGTTCAACAAAGAACTCAGGAAATTCAGGAAAAAAATCTGGAACTTGAAGCCACCCTTCGGAAACTGAAAGAAACTCAAGCCCAACTCATTCAAACTGAAAAAATGTCCAGTTTGGGACAGTTAGTGGCGGGAGTAGCCCACGAAATTAATAATCCGGTTAATTTCATTCATGCTAATATTAATTATCTCCATCAATATACGCTAGATTTATTAGAATTGTTGCAACTCTATCAACAGGAGTTAACTCATCCTTCCTCAGAAATTCTAGCTAAAACCGAAGAAATTGAACTTGATTTTTTAAGAGAAGACTTACCTCGAATAATTCGTTCGATGCAAACGGGAACAACACGCATTACTCAAATTGTCGTTTCTCTACGCAATTTTTCTCGTCTGGATGAAGCCGAAATGAAATGGGTTGACCTTCATGCGGGGCTAGATAATACATTAATGATTTTACAAAAAAAGTTGAAATCCTCGACCAAACACCCAGAAATTCAAGTGATTAAAGAATATGGCGACTTACCCCCAGTCGAATGCTACGCCGGTCAACTGAATCAAGTTTTTTTGAGTCTAATTGCCAATGCCATTGAAGCTTTAAATGAGTCCAATGTATCCCAACCAACGATTAAGATTTGCACTCAATATTTAGCCGAAAACTCAAGCATCCAAATTCAAATTCAAGACAATGGTAAAGGCATTGAGCCGAAAATCAAAGATAAGTTATTTGATCCCTTCTTTACCACAAAACCCGTTGGTCAAGGGGTCGGTTTGGGTCTATCCATTAGCTATAGTATCATTGAAAAACATCAAGGCAGTTTGCACTGTTTTTCTGAACTGGGCAAAGGGGCAACCTTTCAGGTAGAAATTCCCGTTTTTCAAACCTCAAAACTGAGTTAATAACCCACAATAACTTGCCACAAACACACCGTTAAAATTCCAATCGCTAGGTGCTGCGGTAACAAAAATTTAAACGGTTGACGGGCTATTTTATGTGTTAAAATTATAGCAGTAATCGCACCAAAAATTAACACCGTTCCCTGTAGAAAACTAATCACAGCCGGATGAGCCACCAATACAGGTAATCCCTCTCCATTTAAGCCGAAAGTTGCCAACGCCACCGGAAGAATACGTCCCCCTTCTGACAACCCCAACCGCAGATAATGGGCTAAATTTCCGGCTAAAACTAGGGGTAAATATCCATAAGCAAGTTCCACAAACGAGCGAGATTTAAAACTTGAGAAAATCTGATAAATTCCTTGGATAAAAAGATAAGCCAAAAGCGGCACAATGACAGGTAAACTTAAAGCCGCCACCGACATCCACAAATGAGGTTGAGGCTCAAGTAAATTCCAAGGTAAGTTTAACTCAATTTGTAACTCGGGAAGATGATGTAAAAATACCCCTCCCAACAGCAAAAACAACAAAGCCACTTCATAACTGCGAGCAACATGAGTTGTCCACAGTTCAATTCCCGGTGGACGTAAATTAAATTCCACCGAACGATGAGGACAAGCCTTCAAACAAGTCATACATAAAACACAGTCTCGGTTATCTTCTAATTGCGCCGGATGAGAATATAATGGACAGCCATTGGTTGCCATGCCTTCGCCTTTTTCCGGCCCCCCTTTATAACATTGATAGGTCGTACATTCGGCAGAACAAGTGCCTTGCTGCGCCCGTAATTCGGTGATTGAAAGTTTAGCAAACATCCCATTCATTCCGCCAATAGGACAGAGATAACGACACCAAAAACGCCGTTCAAACAGAGCCGAAAAAATCATCGCTCCGGCAGTAATTAATAGCAATAAACAGGCCGATAAATAAGCCGTATTGGTTAAATCCCAGAGTTCTTCCCAGAGTAAAATTAAAGCAAATAATCCAAACAAAAACCATCCGCCCCACTTTTCGGCAGCCTGTCTCGGCCAGCGTTTAAGTTGGCGAGGAAACAACCACAGCGATAATTTTTGGGTGATTTCTCCATAGATCATAAACGGACAAACCGCACACCAAACTCGCCCTAAAAAGGGAAAAAGAATCAAAACAATCGGCCACCACCAAGCCCAAAATAAATTTAAGGCAAAATTTTCTGAACGGGTTTGCGGACCGAGAAATAAAATCCCCACAATTAAAGCAAATGCAGTTAAAGTAAACCCATAATTAATTCGATCCGGCCACCAAGGACTGCGAAGAAAATGGCGAAGATTGGGATAAGCATTGAGTAAGTTGAGACGAAATTGTTTTTTCTTGGCTTGCGAGGGCCAGATAATTTCTTCGGTAATTTCTAAACTTCCTTCTAACTGAATAATTGCCCGTTCAACTAAGTTGCGAAGTTCCCGTAAATTATTCGGAAAATCATAGGCTTGTAGTCGTCGCAAGGCTTCGGGAGTAATGCGAGCTTTTTCCATGCCTTTAGCCCGACAAATTAAACTACTATAGTATTTTACCCAGTCTTCTAAGTCCGCTTTTCTCACCCGCAACGGAGGAACTTTGATTAAATTCTCGACGATAGAACTGAGTTCAGAAACTACTCTTTCTGAGATAATTATAATTTGCGCTTCACAGGTTTTCGGCGGTGCGGTCGGTTCTCCCTCACGACTAACTGGAGTGTAGGTTTTCGTTTTCACCAGATGAACAATTGCAGGTAAAAGTTCAGGCCGAAGATCGTGTACATTATTGAAAATTAGAGTTCCTTCCCCCAAAGCTTCAATTAATCCGGGTTTTCCACCAACACGACCAAATAATTCTGAACCACTGGTTTGTAAGGTGCTACAATCGAGTTGAATTAAGGGTTTACGCCGCTCAGATGAACCAAAATGAATTAACGCCGCAATATTGTCTTTTTCGAGTCCGGGTTCACCAAAAATAAACACAGACTGACGGTTTTTTGCTGCTTGTTTAATTTGCGATCGCAGTCGAACCGCATAGCGACTTCTTCCCACAATTCCCCGTCGGGCTTTAGGGATTAAATAAGGTTGTAAAATCAGCAGTCGTTCCTGTTCATAAACCAGTTGAGAAGATAACGCTTCGACTTCCTCTGCTAATTGCTGAGAAAAAGCCTGAGTAATTTCTGGATATTGATCGACCAATTGATGAAAAGATGCAGGTGAAATAAACCAAAATTCACATTCACTCAGCGTTACCAACGTTTGTCGAACAGGTTTATTCAGCAAAAGTTCTTGAAGATTAATCGCCGATCCCGGTAATAAACCATAGGATCGTAACCGTTGCGGTTGAGCTTCGATATGACCCGCCATCAGTATGTAGAGTCCCTCTGGCGGTGTTGCTTCTGTGGCGATCGCTTGCTCGGCGCCAACCTGGCGATGTTCAAGTTGGGAAGCCATCGCTTCTAAGACCTCTCGGTTGAGTAGGCTCAAAGCACTTCGTTCTTGTAGCCACGTCACCAATTCTTGAACATTCATCGCGGGTTCTCCCGTTTACCTTTATCCTATATTTTAAAACAGAACTGACCGATTGCGAAAACAATGATAGAACTTTCTAACTTATGGGTTCCCTTGGCTCTTTTGGGTTTAATTGTACTGGCGGCTATTTTTTTTAGTAGCCGTTAAATTGATAGACATCAGGGGGTGAAAATCAACCGTTTAGGCAACTATTATCCCCATTCTAGCATCTAGTGATCTTTCAAAAAACCGAGCTTATACTTTTAACAATGAACAGCAAAAAATATCGAGTTTCAGTCTCCAAACGATTTCTTTTATTAGCCCTTTGGCTAATGTTCGGGTTTTTCTTAGTGGTGGGATTCTCATCTCGACAACCCGCAGTTAGTCTGGAGTCCTCAACCTTCAATCATTCCCTCAAAAAAGCTTCTTCAACTCACCCGTTTTCACTTGCCCAACTCGAACAACAAGGTCGAGACTTTTATCAAGCAGGTAACTTTCAGGAAGCCGTACAGCTTTGGACTAAAGTTGTTGACCAGGAAACCGAAGAATTAAGACGAGCAATAGCACTCGGTAATCTTTCTCTTGCTTGGCAAAAACTAGGAAAATGGGAAGCAGCAGAGCCGGCTATTCAAGAAAGTTTAGAACTGTTATCTTCTCTATCAAATCCTCCGGATAAAAATGTCTTAACCGCTCAAGCTCAAGCTCTTAATATTCAAGGAAATCTCTACTTTTCTCTGGGTGAATATAACAAAGCTCTGGAAAGTTGGCAACTCGCCGAGACGGTTTATAAACAAACTCAGAATCAAGATGGCATCATTCAAACTTTACTCAATCAAGCTCAAGCCTTGCAAGGATTAGGGCTTTATCGTCGAGCTGAGAACAGGTTAATCGAAGTCAATCAAACCCTACAAACACAACCCAATTCCCCTTTAAAATTCTCTCAATTGCTTAACCTCAGCAATGTTTTACGAGTGTTAGGAAAGCTGGGAAATACAGATGATATTGAGTTAAATTCTTGTCAAATTTTAGAGAATAATTCCGTGAACAAATCAACTTCATCTGAACTGTCAGCCGCAGCAGTTTTATCGGAATTACTGGAAACCGCTCAACAATTACACTCGCCCCAAGACATTCGTCAAGCTCAATTGAGTTTAGCAAATACTGCCCGCGCCATCTATCAACAACAAAAGGAATTAGAAAACAAAAATTTGGCTAAAAAATCTGCTCAAACGGCTTTAGCTTGCTATCAACAAGCTAAAGCATCTGAGACGACAATTACTCAAATTAGATCGAGACTCAATTCCCTCAGTTTATTATTAGAATTAACCGAGTGGTTAGATTCCGAACCCGATGCAGAGTTGGGGGATAAAATTCAATCTCAAATAGACTTTGAGGAGAAGAACTGGCAGAATATTGAGTCAAAAATTAACAGCCTTCCTTTAGGTCGAACCGCCATTTATGCTAAAATAGATTTAGTTCAAAGCTTGATGAAGTTAGCCTCAAATCAGCCGCCACTCTATCAAAATCTTGAAGAACTTTTATCAACCGCGATCGCCGAAGCCCAACTTCTCGGAGATCCCCGAGTTCAGTCTTATACACTCGGTTATTTAGGTCAACTCTACGAACAACAACAACAATGGGAAAATGCTAAAATATATACACAAGAAGCTTTATTTTTAGCCCAATCAATTCCCGCCGAAGAAATTACTTATCAATGGCAATGGCAAATCGGTAGAATTTTAAAAAATCAACTACAATCCGAGCCAGAAAAGGCGATCCCATCTTATCAGGGAGCCGTTCAAAGTTTACAATCATTAAGAAAAGATTTGGTTGCCATTCGTCAAGATGTACAATTTGATTTTCGCGATCGCGTTGAACCCGTTTATCGAGAGTTAGTTGATTTACTTTTAACCTCAGAAAATCCATCCCCAGAAAACCTCAAACAAGCCAGAGAAGTGATTGAAAATCTACAGTTAGCCGAACTCGATAATTTCTTTCAAGATGCTTGTTTAGAAGCACAACCGCAACCCCTCGATAAAATTGATGCGAATGCAGTTGTTATCTATGGAATTATTCTAGAAAATCGCCTAGAAATGATAGCCAGCTTACCAAATACTCAACAACTCTTTCATTATAGAACACCCATCTCGAAAAGCGAATTAACCAATACCCTCAAACCACTCAGATTTCAACTGCAAAAACCCTATGCTTATCAAGAAGTAAAAGAGTTATCAGAGCAACTGTATCGGTGGTTATTAGCACCGCTCGAAACTCAACTAAAAGGAGACGAAACCTTAGTCTTTGTGTTGGACGGTGAACTGCGAAATCTTCCCATGTCAGCGCTTTTTGATGGTCAACAATATTTAATCGAAAAACATCCAGTTGTCATTCAGCCCGGACTACAACTTTTAGACCCAAAACCCATCAATAGACCTTTAAATGCTTTGAGTGCAGGTTTAGTCGAACCGCCAGAAGAATTTCGTCAACAGTTTGCTTCCCTGCTGAATGTTCCCCAAGAATTACAGAAAATTCAAGAAGTTGTGGTTGAAAATGAACAGTTACTCAATCAAGAATTTAACCGTGAGAATCTCGAAAAACAAATGAGTTCCAATCAATTTAAAGTGATTCACCTCGCCACTCACGGTCAGTTTAGTTCTCAAGCCGAAAAAACATTTATTCTGGCTTCAGATGGCGCAATTAATATTAAACAATTGGATAGTCTTTTTCGCAGTCGGGAGCCAAATCAAAGCCGTATCATTGATTTATTAGTTCTCAGTGCTTGCGAAACCGCTCCCGGAGATAATCGAGCGGTTTTAGGGTTAGCAGGAATGGCGGTGAGAGCGGGTGCAAGAAGTACAATTGCTTCATTGTGGAGTTTAAATGATCACTCAGCCGTTGAATTTATGGGTCACTTTTATGAACAATTAGTTCAAGGAAAATCGAGAGCAGAAGCACTTCGTCAGGCTCAACTTGCGTTTCTTAAAAACAAGAATGGGTATGATGCTCCTCTGTATTGGGCGCCTTATATTTTAGTGGGAGATTGGCGTTAGGATTGACTGGCTTTCTTTACATCATAACCTATTAACCGGATGCGCTATAATTTAAACTATAGCGGTTTTAAATTTTTAGAGACACACTGGCGATTAAAAACCCGGTAACTCAATAGAAACCGGGTTTTTGGGATGTACATCAGGTGATCGCACACCGCTATAAATGACGCAGGAGTAAAAGATGTTGTTAAAGTTAGAACAGTTAACCATTCCCCCTGGAAGTCAGCTTATTTTAAATAATATTAGCTGGCAAAATTTTGAGCAAATTTTAGAAGAATTAGGAGAACATCGTTCATCAAAACTAGCTTATCAGAATGAAATTTTAGAAATTATGGTTCCTTTACCTGAACATGAAAAAGCTAAAGTTTTTATTAGTAATTTTATCGAAATTCTTTTAGAAGAACTGAATATTGAGTTCTGTCCGCTGGGATCAACCACATTTAAAAATCCAGAGATGACTCAAGGTATTGAACCCGATAACTGTTTTTATATTCAGCATGAAGTTGAGGTAAGATCAAAAGATCGATTAGATTTAACGATTGATCCACCCCCTGATTTAGCACTAGAAATTGAAGTCACGTCTCGCACCTATCCCAATATTTATGAACAACTTCAAGTTCCTGAACTCTGGCGCTTTGAAAACGGAAAGCTTCAGATCAATGTATTACAAAACGGGAAATATACAGAAGTTGAGTCGAGTCCAAATTTTCCAAACTTTCCGCTAAAAAATGCCATTCCAGAATATCTAAAACGTTGTAAAATAGAAGGTAGAAATACCACCATGAGGGCATTCCGAGCTTGGGTACAAGCACAAATTGAACACTTCGCCCCCTAGCCCCAAATCCTGGAGGGAGTAATAGAATTTAAGACTGACATTGAATTGAACGTTGTCGTTGACGTTGAACTCCCGTTTTAGTGGGGTCATAAGCAACTAAAATAACCTCTCCTTTCTCATTGCGTATCCATCCTCTCGCCGGAACAATATCAGCACTCGAAACGGGTTCCTCGGAGGTTTGGGAAGCATTTCGCTGTACTCTAGGTGAAGTTCTTGAGTTTCTTTGGGAGGGTGAATAATTGCGGCGAGACTCAACTTCTGAAGGCAATTCTATTAA
Source organism: Lyngbya sp. (assembly GCA_035285085.1). Classification (GTDB taxonomy): domain Bacteria; phylum Cyanobacteriota; class Cyanobacteriia; order Cyanobacteriales; family Microcoleaceae; genus Capilliphycus. Next base: position 66,247 of record JAYKHV010000164.1, read on the forward strand.
TGAAACAAACGTTTCTTCACTGCGTACAGTTTCTTGAGGACTGGGAGGTAATCCCCCTCGACCTGTAATCACAAATTCACTTTCAGTACCTTGTTTACAGGGATATTGAGCAATTAATACCGCCGGATCAACAACGGTTTGAGGGAGTTCTACTAACCCTTGAGCGGGGTCTATTTCGTTGTTTAATTCAACCGTTCCGCTAAATTCTGCACCGAGTTCTGAAGTCGCTGTAATATCGCTGGCTGAAGTTTGTTGAGTACGGAATTGGGTTCCAAAAATGGCATCTGCATTAATAATTACTTGACCGCCTAATCCCGCTTGAGCGTTGGCAGAAATATCACTATTTTCAATCGCAACTAACTGATTACTATTAATCGTAATATTTCCACCCGTACCTGTTTCTAAGGAATTTGTCGTAATTTGACTTCCCCGACGCAGTTGAATATCGGGCGAATTAATGCTAATATTTCCTTGAGTTCCGAGACGGGTTTCTGCTCTCAGACTGGCGTTATCAAGACGAATTGAATTCGCTTCAACGGTTAAATTACCTGCTTCTCCCGTTCCCGTCGCACTCACGTTAACTTCTCCGCCATTTGCAACAGTTAAATTGGGCGTAAAAATGCTTAAATTTCCCGCATCTCCCGTTCCTTCTGCTAAGGTAAATAAACGACTATTTTCAACGTTTGAACCAATCGTATCCGTTCCCGTAATTTCTACAGATTCAGAAGCATTAACGGTTAACGTTCCACCTGAGCCACGTTCATTATTAATAGCATTTTCTTCTACAAGAGAACCTGCCCCAACCTGTCCTCCATCTCGAATAATTAACCGATTAACATTTAAGTTAACATTACTACCGCCACCCGTCCCAAAGTTATCCGCAGAGATTCTCGCCCCATTTTCAACAATTAATTCTGGGGTATTGATAATTAACTCTCCAGCATTCGCAGTGGTAATAAACGGTTGTCCTGACTCATCTAGAATTAAATTACCCTCACTATCACGCAGAGGGGGTTCAGCCGAAACAAAAATCCCGCTTCTTTGGTCTTGCTGCGGTTCTGAAACAGGTGCAGTTCCACTTAGAATGACTGAATTATTAGCATTAATTGTTAAAATTCCAGCCCGTCCAGTATTCCGAGCCGTTGTACCAATTTGTGCGCCCCGACTCACAATTAATTGATTCGTATTAATCGTTAAATTACCTCCATTTCCACTTCCTCTCTGACCGACCTGAGTATATAAACCACTCGCAAAGCCACCATCTACCGTAGAACCAACAACCTCTACTTCTGAAGCATTTACAAATAAATCACCCGCATTACCAAAACCCAAGGTATCTGTTGAAACCTGCGCCCCATTCCGAGCGGTCAGACGATGGGTTTCAAGGATAATATTACCTCCATTTCCTGTTGCTCCCGCTTCCACTCGCGAAAATAAACCGCTTGAACCGCCTGTGCGAGGCGTTTCCCCAACTAGGTTAATTGACTCCGTTGCGGCGATCGCTAAGTTTCCTGCTTGACCAAACCCCGAGGTTGTAGCGGAGATTTGCGCCCCGTTTGTGAGTGTTAACTGTCTTGTATCAAGGGTAATTGTTCCACCTTGACCCGTTGCATTGGGACGCACCTCAGCAAATAAGCCACTGGGTAGTTCAGTGAGGGTTCCTTCGGTGATGACCTCTGCTGTACCCGTAATTTCTACCGCATCTGAGGCTCTGACGGTTAAATTTCCTGCATTTCCCTCAGCTAGAGTCGGAGTTTCTATAGATGCGCCTTCCGACAGCGTTAACCTTCGAGTTTCAATCGTTAAATTACCTCCATTTCCAGTTCCTCGTGTGATAGTTGTTATTCGGGTATTTCCTCCCGTCATTGTGACAGAATCAGAAGCAACGATGAAAATATCTCCACCAATTCCTGAACCCAAAGTAGAGGAAATAATTGTAGAATCACCCGTTAAATTCACTTGTCTACCTTGAATTGAAATCTCTCCGCCTCGCTCTCCACTGGTGTTTATTGCGGCTAAAGCAGACAAATGAATATCTTGAAAATTTTGAACTGCATTGTAGTTGAGAGCAAATCCTTCCGAATTAGAACCAATACCAATAAAGTTATTTCCGGCTACGCTTCCTAACTCAACTCGTCCTCCGGGAGCCGTTAAAATGCCACCTTCTAAACGAATATCTCCACCCACAAAAGCTAAGGTTTGTTCAGATGGAACTTGTAAACCTGTGGTGGTAATTGGTTGACCCATGTCGTCACTTGTAATGTTAGTAGAGCGAGAACGAATGACAATAGGACTGGGATTTTCTCGAAATCCTAAACCAACCGGAATGTTAATAATTAATAGTGGTGGAGTGTTGGGGTTTGTTGCTCTAAATTCGGTTCCATTTGCAAAAACAACACGGTCTGCACTGGTCGCAAAAAACGAACCGCCAATATCAAGGGAGGCATTTTCACCAAATATAATTCCATTGGGGTTAATCAGAAATAAATTAGCAACTCCGTTGGCTTTGAGAATTCCGTTAATCTCGGAAATTGAACTTCCGGTAACGCGAGAGAAAATATTCTGAATGTCAACAGCATTGTTAAAAAAAGCAGTTTCACCCGTTGGTACAGAGAACCGTTCAAAACTATGAAAAAGAGTGTTTCCTGTTCTCGTTCCCCCATCAATTTGTCGGATATTTCCTTGAGGAGTTACAACCGAGTTTTGAGGTAGAGTGTTGTCTGGAATGATTTGTGCAGAAACGGGTATAGAAGCTAGTGAAACCGTCAGTAAGCTAGCTTTAAATAGCTCTAAGTAGAATCCCCTGATTAAGTTTTTAAACATCATCTCATAGAAAAATTGAACATTGACTATAAACAAATTGGCTAAGGTTCTTGCTTAATATCACTTAAATATTAATCTAATTGATTATCTCAGGATTAACAAAACCTTCACCATTAGAACGTGCTTCACTAGGAGTTACTTCCCCTAAAATTACTTGAATTGCATCTGGCTTTTCTAAGGTAAAGCTGAGTAAATCCTCCTCAATGATACTTTCTAAAGAGTTAACGGCATCATCAACCTCAGATTGTTCTGAAAACTCGTTGGTAAACAAAAAGAGTTCTTCTAAAACCGTTTCAGTCTCGGTGTCAAAGAATTCATAAAGTATGATACTTCCTTCAAATGAGTCATCAAGTTCAACAATAGGATTGCCCTCCTCATCGGTTGGTTCTAATTCGGCGATTATATCATCTCGTTCAATTAATTTTATCCTCAAATCAACAACTGGGGTAATTTCTGTTTGTACCTCCACTCCTGTAAAGACAGGTTCTCCTTCGTTGTTAAAACTAAGAGTAGTACCTTCTTCAATAAGTTCTGTCTCACCATTAAAATTAATCCTGTCACCCACGTTAGCAAGTTGAATACCATTGTTATTATTATAAGTAATAAAGTCTTGAACTGCTTCAGGAAATAAACTCGTCGTATCACTATTATCTTGATCATCAATAGTTTGATAGTTATCTTCGTTATTAGTGAGTAAGAATGTGGTCAGTATAGTCGTATCATCAATCTCTCTTTGAGAATAGGTTTTTTCTATAGGTAGCAAAGGTTCTGGTTTTTCAGAAATAACAGACTGTGTTTGCTCCCTTCCTGCATAAAGACTATTTATTAACTCTTCTTCAAGATGATTAGCTTCTTGGTTTTGATCATCCAAATAATCTAGAGTTAATTCTGATTTTTTTACAGCATAGAAGAGTAAGTTATTCTCAATAATATATTCTAGAGAGTTAATTGCAAGATCCAAACTAATAGGCTTATTTGGTAGTTCATAATTATGATAGCCCGGAGAAAAAACGAGTTCTTCTAGAACCGTTTCACTTTCACTTTCAAAAAATTGATAAACGACAATTTCTTCTGGAAATGAGTCATCAAGTTTTAAAATGGAATTTCCTTGGTCATCTGTCAACTTCAATTCAATGGAATTTCCTTGGTAATCTATTTGCTTCAGTTCAGTAAATTCAGTGATTATATCATCTCGTTTTATGAATTTTGCTCTCAAATCTACATCTGGGGAAAGATAAAATTTAGGTTCTTTATCTACTTCAGTAAATAAAGGATTTCCTTCTTCATCAGTAAAGAAAGGGTTTCCTTCTTCATTAAAACTAAGGATACCATCTTCTGCCTCACTATAAAAACCATCTTCTACGTCACTATAAAATGTAGCTTCTGTCTCACCATCAAAATTTATCCGACCTGCTATATCCCCACCATTTATCCCCTCAGGAATTAGAAGCGCACTATAACCATACTCATCAACCTCGTAAACGATAAAGTTTTCAATTGCTTCTGGAAAGAAGCCTATTGTATCACTATCATCTTGATCGTCAATAATTTGATCGTTATCTCTGACATTTGTAAGAAGGAACGTTCTGAATACCTCTCCATCATTCTCAGCTCTATGAGAGTAACCATTAAGAGTTCTGGTCTGTTCTACGGGTTGTGGTGGTTCTACATTAATCGTAACGGTAGCAGTATTGGAGTCAGCTTTCCCATCATTAGCAACGTAGGTGAAGCTGTCTGTTCCTGAAAATCCAGGATTGGGTGTATAACTAAATGAACCATCACTATCAAGAATAACGTCACCAATGGTAGATTGATTAGGTAGATCAACTAATCTTGCGGTTAAATCATCTCCATCTCCATCAGTATCATTGTTGAGAACACCAACAGAAGCATGAACCTTGAGTGGAGAATCAAAACCTGTGTTGTAGTTGTTGTCATTATAAGCAACGGGTGGTGTATTCGGTTGTGGTTCTGGATCGGGCGTCGGAGTTGGGGTAACAGGATCGGGTGTTGGAGTTGGGGTAACAGGATCGGGTGTTGGTGTCGGTGTAACTGGGTCTGGTGTCGGAGTTGGTGTAATAGGATCGGGTGTTGGAGTTGGGGTAACAGGATCGGATGTTGGAGTTGGTGTAATTGGGTTTGGAGTTGGTGTAATAGGGTCAGGTGTTAAAGTTGGGGTAACAGGATCGGATGTTGGAGTTGGGGTAACAGGATCAGGTGTTAAAGTTGGTGTAACTGGGTCAGGTGTTAAAGTTGGTGTAACTGGGTCAGGTGTTAAAGTTGGTGTAATAGGATCGGATGTTAAAGTTGGTGTAACTGGGTCAGGTGTTGGAGTTGGGGTAATTGCGTCAGGTGTTGGAGTTGGGGTAATTGCGTCAGGTGTTGGAGTTGGTGTAACTGGGTCAGGTGTTGGAGTTGGGGTAATTGCGTCAGGTGTTGGAGTTGGTGTAATAGGATCGGGTGTTGGAGTTGGTGTAATAGGATCGGGTGTTGGAGTTGGTGTAATTGTGTCTGGAGTTGGGGTAACTATAGGATCGGGTGTCGGAGTTGGGACAATTACCGGATCGGCTGTTGGAGTTGGGGTAACTACAGGTTCTGGTGAGAGAACAGCTTCAGGAAACTGTGGTTCTTCAATTTGACGAGGAATTGCTTCGTCCGTTTGAGGAGGTTCCACTACATTTGAACCCGTGATAAATTGATTAACAGTTGCATTTTGAACAAAAGCAATCAAATCGCCATTTTGACTAGAAATTGCAACTCCCAACCCCAATTCATTTAGGACTGTTTCCGTATAAGTAACTTGATTATTGCCAACATTAATTTGATCTTCTACAACATTAAAGTCCGTAATTAAAGCAAAATCATTATTTCCCGAACCGATATAATACAACCGAGATTCATCGCCGAGAACAAATATATCTTGTTCCGAACCTCCAGTTAAGATATCTATTTCATCTATTCCGGGATTAACAGCATCAATATCAACTCCCCACAAAATATCATTACCGCGATCGCCAAATACTTGATCATTTCCCGTACCGCCAATTACCGTGTCGTTGGCTTGTCCGCCATATCTGTTATCGTTTCCTGCACCGCCTCGTAATAGATCGTCTCCCAGATTTCCGAAGACTTGATCCTCTCCTTCACCATCTTCTATTATATCACCTTCTTTCCCCCCAAATAACCAATCATCTCCACTGTCTCCGATTAAAAGATCGAGATTCTGATTACCAAATAAAGTATCATTACCCTCATTACCAAATAAAGTATCATTACCCTCAAAGCCAAATAGAGAATCACCTCCACTAAAACCGGAGATTATATCATCCCCCGTTAGTGCAAAAATGACATCGGCTTCACCCGTTCCGAGTAAATTATCATTACCTGGTGTTCCGTTAATCTCTATCATTTAGTAGTCACTCCCCGATGGTTTAAATAACGATAAACTTTAAATGGCTTTCACCTTGGGTATTCGGAGTAATTCTTAGAACAATGAGTTCAATATTTTTGAGTAAATTGCCAATTGATCTTGAGCGAAAAACTTATAAAATGTCATCAGTTTAATGCCCCTATAGGATACTAATCTGTTATAAAGAAGTCAACAGATTTTACAGAAAGTTTAAAATGTTAAGAAATGTTCTTTACAGAAAAGGGTATTGTATAAAGTTGACTCCTGGAGAATAGTCCCTTAGCTACTTTTCGTCTCATCTAATTCTCTCCATTGTCCAAATCTAATGAAATCACCAAAAAGTTTTTGATGTTGTTTCCAGCAAGCGTTTCCAATAAATCTTCTACATTACACCAACCATAAACCGTTTGAGACTCAGCATGAATAATTCGCACAAATTGATCGGGTGCTAAATACTGATTTGCAAGTTCAGCAGGTAAAATAGAGGGAATACTTTTTGGCATAATAGACCTCAACAGGTAGAATACTCGTGATTTAATGAAGCTTGGGATAGATTTTACAAAATGAATTTTAGTCAATGATTCAAAAGCCATTTTCTCGCCAATATTGCTCTTTTATTGCCAATTTTAAGTCTTTGTGTTCAATTAATCCTTGCATAACCATTAATTCTCCTAACTTTTGAGAATAGGAAGATTGAAGCGTTAGGATTTGTTCCAACTGAGAGAACGAAATCAACTGTTTCCGAACTAAGATTTGTCCTAACCGCATCTAAGTCATCCCTCCATGAAGTTAGTGCTTGGGGTGCAAGCTTTGTGAACTGTGTTCTATATCGTTTTCTGAACTTGCTCGACTTTTTTTCGGAAATTCGAGATTTTTTTGAACAGATGTTGGCGAGAGGCTGCATCAAGTTTGCTGTAACTCCCTCTATTGCTGACTTGCTGCTACATCTGTCTAATCGGGGAAATCTGCGATCGCCGCATTTTTTCTGTTCGTTCTCTATCAGCGTTGTGTGTTGTCGTTTTGTTCAACATCGGTTATAATAAAAGTAGGAAAAGTAAAAAGCACCCCTTGTTTAGAAGCAATGACTTGGGTGCTAAGAGGTTGAAGTTTCATCACAAAAGGATCATACCATGAATACATCTCCATCGATCGCACCTGACGCGCAAATTTCAGCGGCAGGAAGTGTTAACAATTGTTTAGAAACCGCAGCCCAAACTCCCCAAATTCCCGCCTTAGTTCCCGCGAATATTCAAGTTGAACGCATTCAAACCGTTGGATCGGGTAAAATTCCCCAAATCATTTATAAAACGGCAAAAGGACGCTGTTCAACGCTGTTATCGAAACAGCAATTTTTAACAATTTGGCAATGTTGGCTGCAAATTCGCCATCCTAAAATCGAGAAAATTGAGAGTTGGGAAATCAAAGCTTCTGGTCTTCAGTTTACCACAAATCAGGGTAAATTTTGGTTAAGTTTTTCCGAAGCAAAAAGCTTTTTATCCCGTTACAATCGGGTGGCGATGGAACCTTTGTCTGTTAAAATTAATGGGAGTGATGCGGTAGTTTGGAATTCCGTTCATCAAAGCCTTTCTCAAGTGAATGAAAGCGGATGCAGTTGTGCAGATTCGTTGTATCGTAACACAATTTGTAAGCATCAAATCGCCGTTCAGTTATGTCGAGATAATTATTCCAAAGTTTCGTAGGGGAATTAAAAACCCGGTAACTTCTGCGAAACCGGGTTTTTGAGATGTAAAAGAAAATAGTGTTACTCCACTCGCATCCAACGTAACATCGATCCAATCGCCCGTTCAACAAAACTATCGGGCTTTTCTTGCATCAGTTTGCGTTGGGCTTTATTGCGTTCAAGTTCTAATTCTGCGATTAAACGTTCACCTTTTTGTTGACGAATCAAACTCACTAAATAATCGTGAGCGATTTGATAGCGATCTTCGGGAATATCGGGAAGTAATAAAACCAATCCATTTTCAACAAAAACTTCTAAAATCATGTCGATTTTTTCAGGGGATGCTGTGTCTAAATCTCCAATAATTTCGGCGCGAGTTTTGAGAGGACGGGTGCCATTTTCTTGAGTCAGGGAATAGAGAACCAGTAAAGCAACCCGTTCATTTTTGAAACCACAATCTGCTAAAGCTTCATCTAAAAATCGGGCGACTAGATTGAGTTGAGGATGATCGCAAAATTGTTGATATTGTTCTAAAGTTGTAATTCCATCCGTTTGCAGTTGTGAACCTGTAATTTGCAACTCAATCGGACTAATTTCTCCTAAGCGAGTTGCCAAATCCTGCACCCACTGAGTAATTAATTCTTCATCAAATTGAAAAGGTTTGTGCTGGGTTTGATGCTTAATAAAAGCCTTAGTTTGATCGACGGAAAAGTTTCTCAACTCATAAAGCACCTGTTTAGAAAGAACTTCATAGCCAATGACAGCTTCTAAACGAGTCATGCGATCGCATTCTAATAAATAATGTAAGAAATCCGTTCGCATCGATAGAATCACGCTGATTGACTTCAAACTCAAACAATCATGGAGAAATTGATAAAAAGGTAAACGTTGATTGGGTTCTGTACAAACGAGAAAAAATTCTTCAAATTGATCGAAAATCAAAACCGTCGATAAATGATTTTCACTATTTTTTCTTAAGCGGTTCAAAACGGTTGCTAAATTCCAAGTTTCAGGATTCGGTTCCCTCAACCAGTCCGTATAAATTCTTAAGGTAATCGGGATAGAAACTTGCGGATTTGTGGCTTGTTTTTGCAGCAGAGTGGGAATAATTCCGGCCTGAATTAAAGAACTTTTTCCCACCCCAGATTCTCCATGCAAAACAATCAATTTCTGATCGGGATTCTCAATGCGTTCGACCAATTCATTAATCTCATGTAATCGGCCCGAAGCGTTCATCTCGGCAGCCACTTGTCCGCAGACTTCCTGGGGTTTAAATTGCTGTTTCAACAGACGCAAACCTACAAAAGCTCGCAATCCAAATTGATATTCTACTTGCAGTTTTTTCTCTTTGATATGAGCTGCACTTCCATAATAATCCCGATCAAAATAAAGTTGATGGAGGGCTTTTAAAATTTGCAGATAAGTTTTAGTTTCTTGCTGAGGATTCGTTTGACTTAAGGCATCTTCTAAGCGATTAACCGTAGCTTGCCAAACCTTTAATTCATGTTTGGATTCTGCCAACAACAACAGATAGGGATTTTCATCCGATAAAGTATGAAGCGGATCGCGTAAAGATTGATTCTGAATTTCTAAGGCTAATTCAGCCAATTGATTGGCGTGTGACCATTGAGACTGATGCATTGCCGCCTCAGCTAAAAAGCCATAATCTTGGGCGATATCATGGTGTGAACCATAAGAAATATGTAAATCTAAAGCTTTTTGAGCTGTGGCTTGTAACGCTTCCCAAGCTTGCAATTGTTGCAAAACATGACATAATTTCGGGATGAATTTTGCGACTAAATCCCGACGTTCTGCCAGTTCTAAAATATCTAAACAGCGTTGAAAGTAGGTTTTTGCTTCTCGATAGTGAAGCTGTTGATTGGAAGAATCAAATTGCCCTCGCCGAGTATAACTCAAGCCCACATGAAATAAAACAGCCCCCAACCGTTCTAAAGAATTGGAAGGAGGAATAATTTCCGGATCGGCAAATAAGTTTTGATCAAAACAAGTCAGAGCATTCGGCCAGAATGATAAACTGTGTTGATAGTGAGCGAGAGCCGAGTCAATTTGGTCGTTTGCGTAGTCTTCGCGACCGAGTAGAAAATCCAGACCCGCCGCCAATGAGGATGTGAGTTCTTGCTGTTGAATTTGTACCTGCTCAATCATCGCCCTCAGTGGCGGGTGAGACTCACCAAGAATACTGGCATTAGACTCGAATAAATCACTGTGCGGATCGAGAACATGGGCGAAAATTTGGTCGGTACAATCATTGAGAAAACCAATCACATCTGCACCGCCGGACTCTGCACGACCTTCTGATAAATTGCTATCGCTCATAGGGTTTATTGGCTGAGGGGATACTCTTTAAATTAACACGTTCATCTCCGATCAGCCAACCTATACAAACTGTTACATGGGGCGAACTTCAGCCTGTCGTTCAAGAGCCAGTTCAATTAAGCGATCAACCAATTGCGGAAAAGAAATTCCACTGGTTATCCACATCTGCGGATACATACTGGTTGCAGTAAAACCGGGAAGCGTATTGATTTCGTTAATCAAAACCTCGCCCGTTTTCTCCACATAAAAGAAATCAACCCTCGCCAAACCTGCTGCATCCACCGCTAAAAAGGCTTTCACCGCCATTTCTTTAATTTGATTGGCAATATTATCACTCACTTTTGCCGGGATGAACCAAGCTGCTTTGCCTTCGGTGTATTTCGTTTCATAGTCATAAAAATCACTTTGATAAGTAATCTCTCCGACCACAGAAGCTTGGGGTTGATCGTTTCCTAAAACGGCACATTCAAGTTCTCTGGCTTCAACTCCGGCTTCAACAATAATTCGCCGATCGTAACTGGCTGCATTATCCAGAGCGGTTTCTAATTCCGCACGTGATCGCACTTTAGAAATTCCCACCGATGAACCTAAATTCGCAGGTTTTACAAAACAAGGATATCCGAGTTCCGCTTCGATTTCATCACATAATTTTGGAAACACACAAGGATTAGACCAAATTTGCGATCGCGTGACCATTTTATATTTAACTTGCGACAATCCCGCCTGAGAAAAAATCATTTTCATGGCAATTTTATCCATGCCAATTGCTGAACCCAAAACCCCCGATCCCACAAACGGAACTTGCATTAAAGTTAACAATCCTTGAATGGTACCATCTTCTCCGTTGGGGCCGTGTAAAATGGGAAACCAAACGTCAATTTCCGCAAAATTTGCAGGTTCAGGAAGCAGCGAAGGAGTATTTACTAAATCGGTTGATGTTGTTTTCTCGTCTGTTAAATAAAGCGGTTCGCCAGAAGTGAGAACTTGTTGAGCGATATCGCCTTTTTGCCAAACCCCATCTTTGCCAATATAAACGGGTAGCAGTTCATATTTACTGGCATTTTCATCGCTTCTCAAGGCTTTTGCGATCGCAATCGCTGAACGAATGCTGACTTCATGTTCGCCGGAACGTCCGCCAAATAACAATCCTACCCGTGTTTTACTCATCTGACTGCTCACACTAAGACATTTTGAATACTATATCAGTTCTTCGTCCCCCCTTTTCCGGAATTTTATTCGTCGTCGGGTGCATCAAATTCTATCTCTCTTGATTTAGTTCTAAGGATTTTTGGGTTTGATGCACCCTACAGTTCTTTGTCCCCCCTTTTCCGGAATTTTATTCGTCGCGTGCATCAAATTTCACTACTCTTGATTTGTGATTATAATTTTTCGGTTTGATGCACCCTACAGTTCACGATTTTTATTTTTTAAGGATTCAACTAGGATGCATCAAATTTTATCCATCTTAATTTAGTCATTATACATCTTCGGTTTGATGCACTCCAAAGTTCACCAATTTTATTTTGATGCACCCAACAATTTTTAAGAATTAAAGTTGACAGGTTTCCGCCCGAGCAAATAACCAGTATAACGGCCAACGACAGCCCGAAAATTTTTGAGCCGCATTTGTACAGGAGGGAAATTGACCTCTCGGTGCAGTCTTATCGAAGGTTAAATCAGAATAATTTAACCAATTGCCATTTTTTCGCCAACCAATAAACTCTCCAAATTTATTATAGGTTGACTCCTGAAATTTTCCGAGCGGATTTCCCATTTCGAGGTAAATTTCTTTTTGAATACTCAAGCCAAATTTTCCGTCTGAATATTTTACCCAAAGTTGATCGAGTTCTCGAAGATCGGCACAGGACAAACTTCCAATTGCATTAGAATCTATCCATCCATCAGTCTCTCGATTTGCAACTTTTAGCATTATTTTTTCGGTTTCTTTATCCGCTTCTTTCCACTTTCCTTGATCGAGTAAGTTTTGCAGTTCTGTGTAATCTGCATTCAGTAAAGTCTCGGGAGATCTAAAATTTTCAATCGTGATATAAACCCCTCCGATAAAAAAGATCGCAGTCACAATTCCGCCCAACCATTTTTGTAGGGATTGAGTTGCAGATTTTACAGGAGGAGCAGAAACGGGGGTTTTTACTGTGGCGGACTGGGTGAGATTTTGCGGAGATAAATTAACAGTATTGGCTTGAGAAACTGCGGAAATATTTGTTGCTGAAACCGGGTTATATTGACTCAATAACGGTGTCAGTGCCGTTAACGCTTCTGACGCATTAGAATAGCGATCGCTTAACCGTTCTTGTATCATTTTATTGAGGATTTCCGCGAGTTCATCAGAGACATTTGCATGATTTCTCCAGAGGATTTCATCGGTATTTTGATCGTGGGTAAATTGGGCGAGTTTTAACCCGGTTAGGGCTTGAATTCCAATAATTCCAACTGCATAAATATCGCTGGCGAGTTTGGGTCTTCCTTTGGCTTGTTCACTGGGCATATATCCAGGGGAACCAATACCAACGGTGAGGTGAGTTTGTCCTTGGGCGTTAACGGCTATTCCTTGAATTTCTTTAACTGCGCCAAAGTCAATTAATACAATTTTATCATCGGATTTTCGCCGCATAATATTTGTGGGTTTGAGATCCCGATGAATCACATTTTGTTGATGAATAACAGCTAAAACTTCTAAAATTTCAGTTAACAATTTAACCGTTTTTTCTTCACTCCAAGGTTGTCCGGGTTGAAGTTCGTGACTGAGATCTTTTCCCTCGATAAATTCTTGAACTAAATAAAATTCTTTGTTCTCATTAAAATGAGCATAGAGACGAGGAATTTGAGAATGTTCTCCCAAGCGATGTAAGAGTTGTGCTTCTTGATCAAATAATCGTTGAGCGACAGAAAGAACGTGAGGACTGGTATCTTTAGGAGAAAGATGTTTAACCACACATTGCGGTTGACCGGGTAAAGCCAAATCAACAGCTAAATAAGTATCTCCAAATCCTCCGGTTCCGATTTCTTTGATGACTTGATAACGGCTTAAAAGTGTTCGACCAATGAGTTTCATAGGTTGTAATTTTTTAATGAATTAACCAGAATAATATCCTCACAAGTAGCCTTTTATTTAATCAATAATACTCAATTGCTGTTAATTTTATCATTTCTCTTATGGGTTTAATACCCCACCGTCTACACGGTGATCAAAATTGTTTGGGGTTAGAATCCCCATGCAATTTTCCCTCCTGACTCCTGACTCCTGACTCCTTCTTCAAGATTCAACTTTATAGATTTTGGGCGGGGCAATTTCTAGGGAATTTTTATCCGCATTCTCGGCAAAAACAAAATCGGCTACTTTGTCCGGCCCCGCCTCTTGCATTGCCCGTAATAAATTAGCAGTTTGATCGATTAATTCTTCGACATTAATATTAAAATAATCCGGCTGATAATAGTCTAACCGACGCATTCCTTCACCCATCGAAGTGACCGCACCCCGCCAGTTATGATTACTTAAATGATAGAGTCCTACGGCGATTTGTAAGATGCCTTGATAGAACTTTTTAGTCGGTTCCATTGCTTCCATCCACAACGCCTCTAAGGTGTCGTGACAGGCGTAATATTCCTGTTGGTTGAATTCTTCAATACCTTGCCAAAATTCGGGCGGAATTTCTTGGTTCATTGTCTTTATTTTGTTAAATTTTTAATAAAAATAGCAGAAAAAATTGTTGCAAAACTTATGAATTTTTAGAGCTTTTTTGAGGGATTAACCCCCCTTCCAAGCCCAGGGCCGTTTCATTCTAGCCCTAAAACTTGATTGGTGGGGAGGACCGGAGGTAGGGAGGTAGGGAGATGGGGGGAATTTTTATTAACAAAAAGCTATTTTTCATCGGAAAAAAGTCCTCTCCCC
>JAYKHV010000165.1:0-16787 GCA_035285085.1 Lyngbya sp.
GGGAACAGGGAACAGGGAACAGGCAAGAGGCAAGAGTCAAGAGGGAACAGGTAACATCTGCCATCCTCCCAACTCCTAACTCCCAACTCCTAACTCCCAACTCCGAGGAAAGAGGGGAAAAGATGCCGAACTCCAACGTTTTATTATCTTCTCAAGCCTTGAAACAACCGAGTTCTGATTCCCCGTCCCAAGCCAGTACCGATCCCGTCACCCGAGCCAGCGAGTTAGCCGCGAAACTGAACCAACTGAACCGCTACCAAATTGATGCGAACAGCATCAACGTCCGCTGGAACGAAGACCAACAAAACTACAGCATTGAAATCGCAGGTCAAACCCTCGTTGTGATCGATTCAGACACGATTTTACCCGATACAACCCAAAATCTGGCTGAAGATGCGCTACAAGCAACAAATCGACTGCGGCGACAAATGGGGTACGCACCGCCTCTGAGCAAAATTGAAGGTAAATCGCCCTTTAATCATCTTGAAAATGCGTTTAATCGTCGGGTGCTCGATGCGGTTGAAGGTTGGGCTTCTTGGTACGGCCCCGGTTTTCACGGCCGGTTAACCGCCAATGGCGAACGATTTAACCAGTATGAAATGACCGCAGCCCATCGTTCTCTGCCGTTTGGAACGACTGTACGAGTGACTAATACTAACAATGGTCGTTCGGTGGTGGTGCGGATTAACGATCGCGGCCCATTTTCTGGAGGTCGGATTATTGATTTATCGGTAGCAGCAGCAGAAGCGATCGGTATGATTAGTAGCGGTGTTGCTCCCGTTAAGGTTGAAGTTCTCGAAGCTCAATAGTCACCAGTTCGACAGTAACCCGTTATCAGTGAACAGGTGTCAGGTGTCAGGTGTCGGGTGAGATGATAACTGATATGAAATCCAAAACAGAATGCTACAGATCATTTCCCCCGCCTCCCCTGCTTCCTCCGCTTCCTCCGCTCCCCCTGCCTCCTCCGCCCATCATAGTCACTCATTTAGTTCAACTCTTGACATTGATATCCTCTCCCGTTCGATGTCGAATATAGTGGAAATCTTTTGACTGAAGTTCCTTTCGTAAGATCAAATTCTGAAATGTGCGCTAGAGAATTAGGTCGGAGTTAATCTAAACTTCAGTAATTAAAGACTTGACATCCTCCCATCGCCAACGCTTCGCTTTTGGCGTGGGATTCCCAAATCTCACGACTTGGGTTTCTGCTTCTTTCTCTTGCTAGAAGAGGTTTTTGCACCAGGCTTAACAGATTTACTCTGTTCTGCTCTTACAGTCGCTCCACAGACTGACACCGCCTGTCCGGCGGCCAAAATATTGATTGAGGCGTTGATATCTCGGTCGTGACGCACTCCACATTGAGGGCAATTCCACTCCCGGATATTCAACGCCATTTTTTCCGCGATGTATCCGCAATTAGAACATCGCTTAGAACTAGGAAAATATCGATCTATTTTGATTAATTCCCGTCCGTACCAATCAGCTTTATAAGTTATTTGTCGAACAAGCTCTCCCCAGGAGCGCATCGCTGATTGCTCTAGCCAATTTGCGATTTTTAACCATATTCTTCACTGCTAAATCCTCAACAACGATTGTTTGATTTTCACTTGGCAGTTGAGTTGTTAGCTTGTGAGTATGATCTCGACGAGCATCAGCTATCTTAGATTGGATTCGGGCTACTTTAGCTCTGGCTTTCTCTCTGTTTTTTGAACCTTTGGTTTTCCGACTCAAAGACTTTTGAGCAAGTCGGAGTTTTTTATACAGTTTGTTGTAATGCTTGGGATTAGAAAATTTTACTCCGTCGGACGTGGTGAACAGACTGGTGATTCCCAGATCTATCCCCACTTTTTTATCGAGGGATTTGAGCTTGTGGTCAGTTGGATCGTCAATTCTTAAAGAAACAAACCACCTACCACTCGGATCTAACTTGACCGTGATGGTAGATGGTTTGCAGTTTTTGGGAAGTTGGCGACTCCATCGAATAGCCAAAGGTTCTTTACACTTGGCAATGTAGACCTGACCATTCTTGAATTTAAAGGCTGATTTGGTAAATTCTGCACTTCCTCCGCGAGCGCTTCTTTTTGAAGTTGGGGTATTTGGCTCGACCTGCAAAAAAGTTAGTAAAGGCAGTTTGTAAATGCCTTAACCCTTGTTGAAGTGGAACAGAACTTACCTCATTTAGAAAGTCTAATTCCTCTAATTTCTTCCATCCTGTTAACATTGAGGATGTTTGTTTATAGCTGATTCGCTCTTTCTTCTCGTACCACCCTTCAGTACGGGCTGCTAACGCTTTGTTGTACACCAGACGCACGCAGCCTAACGTCCTCCTCAACAGATCCTCCTGTTCAGGTGTCGGATAGAAGCGGAATTTAAAAGCTTTTTCAACCATGTCTTACATTTTACCATGTCTGACGTAAGGTTTATATTTGTTTTGGTCGTAATTCATCCCGACGCCAACGTACCTTATGGCGCGGGTCTTCTTACTCCTATTTTTGATAAATCTCCGCTGAATCCGTCCCTACAAAACGGTTGACTGTTACCTGAAAAAACGATTCACTGGTTAGTGTTAACTGATTAGCGTTTGCCTGGTTGTGTCATGCGCCTGTTTACTACAATTGCAGCAGTCCGCTGCAACTTGAACTTTCATCGTTCAAAGACGACCGAGGCTACCATCGGATTTGTCCCGACGATGGGCAGTCTACACCCCGGTCACTTGAGTTTGATTGAGCGGGCAAGATCTGAAAATGCAATTGTTGTGGTAAGTATTTTTGTCAATCCGCTTCAGTTTGGGCCGCAGGAGGATTTAGCTCGCTATCCCCGTTCTTTGGATCGCGATTTATCTCTGTGTGAACAGGCGGGGGTTGATCTGGTGTTTACGCCGAATGTTGAGGAAATTTTAGGCCGAGCAGAACAGGGAAAAGAAAAAATAGACAATCAACCCCAAACGACAGTTGTTCCCCCGTCTAGTTTGATGTCGGTTTTATGTGGCCCTGCTCGCCCGGGTCATTTTCCGGGTGTTACCACCATTGTGGCTAAGTTTTTTAATATTATTGAACCGGATCGGGTTTATTTTGGCCGCAAAGATGCTCAACAGTTAGCCATTATTCGACGCATGGTAACTGATTTGAATTGGCCGATAGAAATTGTCGCTTGTCCGATTGTTCGAGAGGCTTCGGGACTGGCTTATAGTTCTCGCAATCAATATTTAACCCCCCAACAGCAGCAACAGGCTACGCTACTGTATCGCGCTCTCCGTCGAGGGGAGCAGGTTTTTTTTGAGGGGAATTGTGACGCGATCGCGATTTTTGCGGCGGTTCAGGCTGAACTGGCGACGACACCAGAGGTGAAGTTGGAGTATTTACAGCTTGTCGATCCGGATACAATGACACCGTTAACAAAAGTTGAGGAGGTTGGACTGTTGGCGATCGCGGCGAGGGTGAATACTACACGTTTGATTGATAATGTGATTTTACGCAACCGTAAACCGATTTTGGCGATCGATGGGCCGGCGGGTGCGGGAAAGTCAACGGTAACGCGCCAAGTTGCTCAAAGGTTGAATTTGTTGTTTCTCGATACGGGCGCGATGTATCGGGCGGTGACTTGGTTGGTGCTTGAAAGTGGGATTGACATCGATGATGAACCTGGGGTGGCTGAGTTGGTTCATCAATGTCAGATTGAATTGGTTCCTCAAAAAGATCAGCTGGGGATTTTGATTAATGGTCGGGATGTTACCGCTGAAATTCGTTCGTCTCAGGTGACGGCCAATGTCTCGGCGATCGCGGCTCAACCTGTGGTGCGTCAGCATTTAGTTGAGCAGCAACAAGCTTATGGGCGTACTGGGGGCGTCGTTGCCGAAGGGCGGGATATTGGGACTTATGTTTTTCCCGATGCGGAATTGAAGATTTTCCTCACCGCTTCGGTTAAAGAGCGATCGCAACGCCGTCAACTGGAACTGCAACAGCAAGGTCAGCCAGATATTAGTCTCGAACAGATCGAACAGGAAATTGCTCAACGAGATCACAAAGACAGCACTCGCTCTATTGCTCCTCTACGCAAAGCGGCGGATGCCATTGAAATTCAAACCGATGGCTTGACCATAGAACAGGTCACAGAGCAAATTATTCGTCTCTATCACGAGAAAACAACTCATTTAACATAAATTTTTGACAGATTAACCCGTATTTGCCTTAATATCTTAGAGGAGTGATTTGCTTTGGAGGGCGCCACCCTCTAAAGATAGAATTTTATGTCTTGACATTTTTACCCAAATATGCTAGAGACGAACGCTCAGTTTTGCCGAGTCTATCAGGGTGAATCGGAGTTTTCAATCAAGGAATCATCCTTAAGGTTAAGTTTTTAGGTGTGAAGGAGAAATGACGTGGTACAAAACCCGAGTTTAAGACGCCTGCAACAGCAACAGCAGCGGATAACCCGTTTGGCGTTGATTTCGGCAGTGGGAAGTTTTATGATAGGTGTGATGTTGCCTTGGAATTTGCGTACAACTCGTCAAGTGGTGACTCCATCAGTTCCTCGGTCTTCACCACAGATGGTCACGCCAAGTCCAGAATCACCTGAGACACCCGAGAAAAAATCCTCACCAGATGAGTTTGTACCGCCTGTAGTCGATGAAAACTCTTCTTCCCCAACATCAGAAACTGAGAATCGCGAAGAAGGTCAACAGTCGAATTTACCCGCAGTACCCTCATCGGGAATTAATCCTCAAGAATTACCCCCGGTCGGACAAGCGATCGCTCAACGGGCTGAGAGTGTACAAACGGCAATTACTCGTTTAAAAGCTCAACGATTTGATAATACCATACCTGATCGTTTCAAAGGGAAAACGGTTAAATATGTTGATCTCAATACCGATGAAAAAGTGATTGCGTTGACTTTTGACGATGGTCCCTGGCCGACAACAACAGAACAAATTTTAGATATTTTAAGAGAAAACAATATTAAAGCCACATTTTTTTGGGTGGGTCAGGCGTTAAACAATTTCAAAGAGATTGGACAAAAAGTCGCGGCGGATGGTCATGTGATTGCTAATCATACCTGGAATCATCGTTATCACTATCATAATCATTCTGCTGCGGCGAAAGAGATTGAAGACACGGCTAATTTGATTGAAGAATTAATCGGCGTTCAGACCACTATTTTTCGTCCGCCCGGAGGTGTTGAAGATAACGGTTTAGTTAATTACGCTTTTACCCGAGACTACGTTAATATTATGTGGTCTTCTGATTCTAAAGATTGGAGAAGTTCGGCTTCGAGTATTAAACAAAATGTTCTCAGTTCGGCGAAACCGGGTCGGATTGTGTTGTTGCATGATGGGGGCGGAAATCGGGCGGAGACGGTAAAAGCTTTACCGGATATTATTGCTGAACTGAAAGGACAAGGCTATCGGTTTGTGACCATACCGGAACTTTTGGAAATCGCCGATCAACACATTGCCAAACAAGAAAGTCAAGTTCAACAACAGTCTAGCTTAGAAATCAATTCAGATTGGCAAGCGAGGGAGTAAAAGGTAAGCCATCCCCAGATAGCAACGCTACTCAAAAAGCAGAAAGGAAAATGCCCATTTTGCAGAGCAGCGCTTCTCGTGAGGGGGTCGCTGACTTTAATAACCAGCCCTGAGGTTCGGAGATTCTTGATTCTTCAGGGCTAGTAAAAGCCACGACTATCAAAAATGGAGCGAGAGGACTCCCGCTAATGCGGGATTCGGTCAATTCTTCGAGATCTTAGCTTGGGTATGTGGTCAACGAGGGGTTTATTTTGGCAAGGTTGATCACAGGTTCACCAGTCAAATTTGTCCAAACTGTGGGGCGCATACAGCGGAAAGTTGGCGGTGTCGGTTTCCGTCCCGCCAAACTTTTCAAGACGGCAAAAAAGACTTGTCTGAACGTACACATAAATGCCCCGAATGCCAGTACGAAATAAACAGAGATGTAGCAGCAGCAAAAGTAATTTGTAATCGAGGTATCGCTGCGGTCGGGCAGATCGTGGCTGCGAGAAATTGACTGTCTAGGCGTACTGTCGGAGACTGTTACCAGTCTAGATAAGTGCCGTTTAAGCAGTAAACCCAGGTTGTGAAACTTGGGAATCCCTCGGTAAATTCTGCGAATTCTACCGAGGGAGGATGTCAAAGCCTAGCTTGGTGTCGGGTCGTTTACAACACCTCCCGTCCCAAATAAGACTGTAACACTTCCGGAATTCTAACCGTTCCGTCGGGTTGCTGATAATTTTCCAGAATAGCCGCCATTGTACGACCAATTGCCAACCCCGAACCGTTCAACGCATGGACAAATTCGGTTTTTTTCTTTTTCTTTCCCGACTGGGTATCTTTAAAGCGAATATTCGCCCGTCGCGGCTGAAAATCTCTCACGTTTGAACAGCTAGAAATTTCCCGATAAGTTTGCGAAGACGGCAACCATACTTCTATATCATAACATTTTGCCGCCGAAAATCCCAAATCTCCCGTACAAAGTTCGATTACCCGATAAGGCAATTTCAACGCCTGTAAAATTCCCTCCGCATCTTGAACTAATTTCTGATGTTCTTCTTCGGAAGTCTCGGGATGAACCAATTTCACCAGTTCTACTTTGTTAAACTGATGCAGTCGAATTAAACCCCGCGTATCTTTTCCATAACTTCCCGCTTCTCTACGAAAACAAGGCGTAAAAGAACAGTGATAAATGGGAAGTTGTTCCCCGTCTAAAATCTCATCTCTGTAGAAATTAACAACCGGAACTTCCGAAGTGGGAATTAGCCACAAATCATCTTCACTACATTTAAAACTTTCTTCCGCAAATTTAGGAAGTTGACCCGTTCCTTGCAAAGATGTACTATTAACTAATAAAGGCGGCATCACTTCCACATAACCGTTAGAAATGTGCGTATCCAGCATAAACTGAATTAACGCCCGTTCCAAAGCCGCACCCGCACCAATCAAGCTCACAAACCGACTTTGAGCAATTTTAACGCCCCGTTCAAAGTTCAAAATTCCCAGTTTTTCTCCGATTTCCCAGTGCGGTAAAATATTATGATTATCCGGCAAATATTCATCACCCCAGCGCCGAACTTCTACATTTTCTTCCTCGCTTTTCCCAATCGGTGTAGACTCGCTCGGCAAATTCGGAATGGGAAGCAATAAAGCCTCAATTTCTGCTAAAATTTCCTTTTCTTTTGGTTCGAGTTCCCCCAAACTTTCTCGAATTTTTTGACCTTCCTCTTTTAACGCTTTAACTTCCGCACCTTTGGGATCGCTTCCGCCTTTAATCTTCTCGCCAACTTGTTTCCCAATTTCATTACTGCGGGTTTCGAGTTGAATGCGTTGTTTTTCTAACTCACGTCGCCGTTCATCGAGATCTAAAATCGGTTGAAGATCGTAGTCTCCCCGCAATTTTAAACGATCTTGAATGGCTTGTGGATTTTCCCGAATTTGTTTAATGTCTAACACAGCTATCTTCCCAGAATTTAACGGATAGTTTTATGAGTCTCACCCCTATAGGATTGTACTGGCGATCGCGCCCTTAGCTCAAGTATCACAAATAGCAACCTGTAGCCGCTACTTGTTATTGATAGCAGTTTGCAGTAGCAAGCGGTGTGTACTCCGTAGTAACTTGTATAGACGCTTTCCATATGGCTTGGTGGATGATCCCTGATTCATGATCGCGTTACACCTCATCATCATCTGGAAGGTCATCACCCTAATCAAACCTATTGGTCTTAAAAGAGATAAGTTCTGAGAGTCAGTATTTTTACTGAGAACGATAAATCTCTAGATACTTTAAAAATTCTCAAGGTTCCGTACCTTCCCGGAAGACATAATCCCTTGTCTAGGTTTATATTAAAGTTGTCAAGAGCAAAAATGTAAAAGTATAAGTTAAGAGGAGATCAAGATGAGCGACCAAAATAGTTGCTGTCAATCTAATTGTTGTAGTTGCTGCCAATGTAATTGTTGTAAATCCAACTCCTGTGAATCCACTTTATCACAGATAAATGACAATAACAAACAAGATGAAAATAAAAATTTTGTTACAGATATGATCGGCTGTATTTTTGGTATTTTTTTGGGTATACCTGCTGTGATTTTTGGTATGCTTGCTGTGATTTTTGGTATGATTGAGATGGTGCGTTTTTTCTTCAAAAATTTAGTACATCATCCCTTTGAAACTATTATTATAACGATCATATTGTTTATACTATCTGCAATAGTCTCATTTTTTGATAATTCTGAAGATAATTGTGTAGTTGTCAAAAACAATAGGTAATACTAGGTAGAATAAGAAATTCAAGGAAATAGCCTTCTAAAACATTGAAGGCTATTTTCAATAGCTAATTTTTATCAATAAATGGCTACAACTATCTCAATTATACAATAATCAATTCAATTATCCTAAGTAGCTTTCAATTTTCGGGACTTGCAAGGATAGGAAAAGGTAGTTTCAGTAATTTCCAATGAGTAGATTTACAGGGGAGAACTTCAGTTTAGAAACTTACTTGTAAGTTGAGTAAAGAGTGAGTAAAACTAGGTTCAGCAGCGATCGCGCTTTTGTCTCAAGCCCTCCCAAAAAAAAAGATAGCAACCTGTAGCTGCTACCTCTTTTTGAGTTTTTGATTTTCGTAAATGGAGCATATGGGAATCGAACCCATGTCCAGAACGAGTATTAGCTCCTTGCTCATTCACAGGCATAGCTCTTCTGACCCTCAGAGCGGGAACCATCTGTGACCCTAGATGGTGAGGGATTCTGGTAAGGTTTTCGCGGTTATCGGCGACCAGAAACGCCTCAACCGCACATCCGTTGGGGTTGTATCTATAGCCCTTAACGGAGTCAGACTATAGATGCTCAAAACCTAAGTGAGGTTTGTTTTCCTACGCAGCTACTGCTACGCGAGGACGAGCGAAAGATACAATGTTGTTTGCACTTATTTTTTTAAGCCAGGTATTTACGAGAGGTGACTTACTCTCGACCTGAATCACAAGGGAGTTTTCATCATCCTGTCGAAACCAGTAATGCCCCTTGCATATTTATTATGGTATATAATAATGGGTTAACTGTCAAGGGCCTACAACAAAGACAGACTTTTCAAAATGTCATCGGCTTCTCGGATTCCCTGACGAACCGACTCCGCACACTCACCCAAAGCATCCCGTTCATCGGCGGTTAAATTCAACTCTAGGATGCGTTCAACGCCACGACACCCCAACCAACAGGGAACCCCGAGAAAAACGTCTTCTAGCCCATATTCTCCTTGCAGATAAGCAGAAATAGGGAGTAACCGAGAACGGTTCAATAAGATAGACTCAACCATGATGCGAATTGAAGAAGCAGGTGCGTAGTAAGCCCCTCCAGTTTTCAATAATCCGACAATTTCCGCCCCCCCGTGACGAGTCCGTTTCACCAAGCGTTCAATGGTTTCTTCACTCATCAATTCAGTAATGGGAACACCATTCACCGTCGAATACCGAGGTAAAGGCACCATCAAATCCCCGTGACTCCCCAAAACCGTCGCATGAACATCAGCTACCGACAGATTTAATTCCATCGCAATAAACGTTTGGAACCTTGCCGAGTCCAACACTCCCGCCATCCCCATCATGCGGAAAGAAGGCAGTTGCGTCACTTGCCAAGCGATGTAAGTCATCACATCGAGGGGATTGGTAACAACAATCAATGTAGCATGGGGAGAATGGGCGATCGCTTCTTTTGCTGCGGTGGCGACAATTTTAGCATTAATCGCAATTAAATCGCTGCGATTCATTCCCGGTGTACGCGCACGTCCGGCGGTAATCACCACCACATCCGATCCTGCCGTATCCGCATAATCGTTAGTACCAATAATTTCGCGATCGTGACCTTCCACCGATCCGGCTTGCATCAAATCTAGCGCAATTCCTTGGGGTAAACCCTCAACCACATCCAGAAGCACAACATTCGCCAGATTCGCTTCTGCAATTCTCTGGGCGAGGGTACTGCCAACTTTCCCCGCCCCAATAACCGAAACTCGCGTACTGTGACAAGACGGGGGAAAAAACAAACTCGAATCCATTTTACTCACTTAACGTTTGGGCAGAAAGAACGGAGAATTAGGAAAGGGGAACTTTACGAATACCCCAAACGGTTTGATCCTAATTCCCCAATTCTCTACGACTTGGCATCTTCAAGCTGATCGATCCGTAACCAAATGTTCGGAGTAGGAACCTGACCAAACTTGACTAACGCACAGTCTCCTCGCGTTTCCATCACTTCTCCGTTGGTATCGAAGATGTAAGGGGGAAAGCGGGTGTCGCTGGCGGTTGCTTCGACGCTGTTTTCCAGTTTTTCGCGAATGGCGCGTACCATGCTTCCTTTTTTGATTGGCATAGCTGATCCGATCAAGTTTGAATTTGTCTATTGTAGATTTTATGAGGTTCTGAGCCAATCTTTTAACAATCGGGAAAAGTTTAAGCTGAGGTACAAACCAAAAACCCGGTTTCTCAGAGAAACCGGGTTTTTGACTCTCTACCGCTATCGTTGGCGATCGCGAAAGCGATCTTAGGTCGTTCACACTCTCGGTACAAGTTCCACCTTGATCCAACCCGCCTGTCGCTGATCAAACGCTTGGTAAGCCTCAATCGCCGAAGCCATCGGCCCCACCTGGGTCAAAATATTCGTTGGGGTAATCGTACCGTTGCGAACCATTTCCACCAGTTTGGGAATATAGGTGCGGTGGTTGCAGTTGCCCATTTTCATCGTCAGATTTTTATTCATCGCCATGCCGATGGGGAAAAAATGATCGGTTTGGGGATAAACTCCAATAATCGAAAGCGTTCCCGCCTTCGCCAACGCCTGAACCGCCCAAGTTACCGCCAAAGAGGGAGCGTTACCCGGATGCCAGTTATCGCCTTGGGGATTGGTTTCCGGGGCGATTTGCTGTAGTTCTTGGTCGTACTGTTGGGCTTTTTTTGCAACCGACTCCGCCGCCGGCCCGCTTTCGGGACGCTTGGAATCAACCCCAACCGCATCGATCGCCCGATCTACCCCTATTCCGCCCGTTAGACGCTTAATTGCTTCTACCGGATCTTCGGCGTTAAAGTCGATCACCTCCGCACCCTGATCGCGGGCCATTTCCAACCGGGAGGGAATGTTATCGATCGCGAAAACCCTTCCGGCATTCAAAAGCATAGCGGAGGCGATCGCAAATTGACCCACCGGGCCGCAGCCAAACACCGCCACCGTATCTCCCGGTACAATCTCCGCCAGTTCCGCCCCAAAGTAGCCGGTCGGAAAGATATCGGAAATTAGAATCGCCTGATCGTCGTTCACCTCCTCGGGAAGTTTCACCAGTCCGGCGTTAGCGAAGGGAATCCGCGCCCATTCCGCCTGTAAACCGTCAAAAGGTCCGGTCATCTCCGGCCCACCAAAAAAGGAGGTTCCGGCTTGCATTCCGTTGGGGTTGGCGTTATCGCACTGGGCCTGGTAGCCGGATCGACAGTAGGAACAGTAACCGCAGGCGATGGTTGAGGGAATCACCACGCGATCGCCGGCTTTGAGGTTGCGAACATCGGAACCAGTTTCCTCGATGACGCCGACTCCTTCGTGACCGAGGATCGTCCCCGGCTTCATTCCCGGCATGGTTCCCCGAATCATGTGTAAATCTGTACCGCAGATGGCGCTGGCGGTTAGTTTAACGATGGCGTCATTGGGTTTTAATATTTTGGGTTCGGGTACATTATCGAGGCGAATATCTCCGACTCCGTGAAAAACAACGGCTTTCATTTTAAATACTCCGTTTGAGTGCAGTAAGTTTCAAGTGATGAGTATCGTCGCCAATTTATACAAACCAATCTCAGCATTAAGTTAGATTTGATTTACGCAACTAAGCTTTTATTGCGAGTCTCACCCATTCACTCTCGAAGCTTATTACAGAAATTGGGTTGAGATTCTCTATCAAAGGAATTACTTTTTTACTCAATCAAGTTGTTTGGGTGTTGGCTGGCGATCGCACTATCTTCGTTGTTCGGATGATCGCCCGTTGTAGCAGTCTGGTGTTAGGTGAGATAATAACTCTATTCGGGAATGGGGGGTTAATAGCTAAAAGTAAATTACTCAGACACAAATTTTTTTATATATTCTTTCATCGCGGGTTGAAGCGTAAAACCGGATGTTTTCTCATTCAAAGCTTTTTCGATTAAATTCCGTTTTCTCAAAGATTGTATTGCTCTCAAAAAATCGGACTCGGATAAAAACTCTGCGGGTTTGTCGGAAATATTGACCGATGTCTCTTGCTTGGCTAACCACTGCATGATTAATTTCTCACAATCAGACAACCGTCGATAATGTTCCTGTAATATCGGTTCTAAATCTCCCAAAAATAGGCTAGAATAAGATAAAAACTGAGCGACGCTGCCGTTAAATAAATCTTGAATACTAGACGCAATTATATTTAACCATGCCGGATTGCCCCCGTAAAGGTTAATTAGTTCTAACCATCGAGTTTCATCGGTTAATTGTTTCGCCGTCAACAGTTCGGTTGCTGACTCTCCCAAACCTTCAAGTTGTAGGGTGTAACAGTGGCGGTTTTCTGTTTCTAAAGTCGCAATCTCTCTAGGAATTTCCCAACTCAAAAAGAGCAAACAACTATTGTGGGAAAAACGGGCTATTTCTTTTATGAGTTTACCATAATTAGTGAATTCTGGGATATAATTTCCCACCAATTCACCAGGGGTTAAGGTTTCTTGGAAGTCGTCGAGGATGATTAAACAACGATGCGATTCCCCTGCGGGGACGCTACGCGAACGCAAATAGTCTAAGATAGAACTTCGCGATCGCAAATAATTCAAAATAGATGGGTTTTGAGTCGGTGGAGGGGGGGCGAGAAACTCAATTAAGTTAGTTTTTAGGGCGTTGAGAGTCGGGAATTTTCGATGACTTCGCCACAAGATGCGATCAAAATTATCTTTAATTTGTTCAACAAGTTCTCTGGCGAGGGTGGTTTTTCCGATACCCGATAACCCAGTTATAGTGACGATGCGGCTATTTTCTTCGAGTATCCATTGTTTGAGGGTGGCGAGTTCGTTAGTGCGGTTGTGGAGGCGATAATATTCCGGGGCGTCGATGAGATCGTGTAGTTTTTCGGGTTGAATGTTATCTGGGTTTGTAGGGTTTGGCGATCGCTTTTTTACCGTTTTGGGATGATTGTAAAGTTCGCTGCAAATATTAATGTCACCAATTTGTATGCAGTCATTGAAGCTAGAATATAAAACATTAGATCCTTTTACATCTTCTAAAATAGCTCTAACATTTGATTTTTTAATATTTTCTCCCAAAATCTTTGATAGCAGTTGCCATAATTCCCAAGCTGTCTTCCTGACATGATCCTCAGTACAGTGATAATTCTCCGCGATTTTCTTGTATCCCTGACGTTCCCATGCACCCTCCAAAATAGCCCGTTGCAGTGAGTCCAGATGCTTTCCTGTCTTGGCAAAAATCAAGTCATCCGTCCACTTCAAGACTTCTTGAATCTCCATAGATTTTAGATTAGGCTTTTGTTGACTCCATTGTTACCCCACATTTTCCCACATTTTCCCATTTTTGGGAACAAAATCCCACATTTTTCCATTTTTTAGGGGGTTAAGATGCTTTTTTAATTCCCCCCTAAATCCCATTTTTGGGGGTTGGCAGACCGAAATAGGAGTGTCAAAATTGAGAAGGTAAGAGAATTGCAATTTAAAGTTTACGATTATTAAACAATAATTCAAGAGGAATTATGTAATGATTTTCAACTGGTTTTCTAAGGACTCATCTGAGGGAGATCAAAACATCACTAACGACGATGAAAGGGGAATAGTTGGTCAGTTCAGGGAATGGATGCCACGAATTCAGGTATTGCTAGAACTCCAGCCACACCTAAAGTTCGATGAAGCTATCAAGTATTTCAGCAATAATTATCCGCAGTCTCAGAAGTTTAGTGTTGCTCGGTTTCATCAAGAAATTGCCTCTCAGTTCAGTGAATGGTTGCAAGACTTGCTGCAAAAGGCAGAAATAGTACCAGTTATGACCTATGAGGAGGCTATGCAGTATTTTGTTACAAATCGACCATCAGATCCAAGAGTCAAAAAGGGAAGCATCCTACGCGAACCTCATCCTGAAGGCCAATTTTTAGCACAGCTATTTTTGGATGGCAACAATCAGATAGTTTATCGTCGTGATGGAAAACCTTATGGTCGCTATCTAGTAGCTAAAAAATTGGATGAAGAATTAGAAGATACTTTTGATAACAAAGACTTAATTATTGTGGAGTAAAACAATGGCAGAACCAATTACAACTATACTAATTGGTAAATGGATTTTAACTCATCTAGGTATTCATGGAGCAACTGCGGCTACTGCGGCTGCCGTAGGTACGGGTGCTGCAATTGCAGCTATTGGAGTTGTTGTTTACATCGGTTATTTGACTTTGCATGACTTGACAAGCTGGTTTAAGAAACATACTGATATTGCCACCAAACCGGAGAACATGGCGGCTAGTTACAAGACAAAATCAAAATCAGGAAAAACAGCTATTGTTCAGGGTGTTTTCAATAGAAATACTGGTTCTGCTATAGAAGCCAGAACTATTGAATATGATAGCCTTGGATCAAAAGTAAGAGAACTTCACCGTGATGATCGGCTAGTAACTTATGAGTAGAATTATAAACCTTTGTTAGATTTACTAGGAAATGAACACCTCTGAAAAGATTCTCATTCAAGGTATTCCTGATACTGTCCCTGAAACTATAGCTGCCGTTTGTCGCTCTCGACTTTTAACAGCAGTCAATAAACTGATTGATGAAACAGGTCTTGAGAATATCAGGATTACTGTGGGTGATGCTTCTAGTTTTTCGAGTGGGTTGGAAAACAACGATTCCCAAGATGGAGCTAATTCTAAGCAGAACAGGCGTGACCCTGACCTGTCACCAGAAGAGCGGGCAAAAAGGTATAAGGCTCAACAACCGCTATTTACTTTCGAGCAGTTAATCATCCCGCAAGAAGTAGAAGAAGACTTGCTTCTAGCTGTTGATTTAATCCAGTTAGAATCCAAAGTTTTCGATGAGTGGGGTTTAAGGAAAATAGAACCTTTTCCCCGCACAGCACTAAACTTTCACGGTAAACCGGGAACAGGAAAAACCCTGGCAGCACACGCCATCGCCTCTAAAATAAACCGCCCTATTTTGGTTGCCAGTTACGCTCAAATTGAGAGTATGTATCACGGCGAAGGGCCGAAAAATGTTGAGGCAATTTTTAGGGCGGCAGAGCGAGAAGATGCCTTGCTGTTTATTGATGAAGCTGATTCGTTACTGTCTCAACGACTAACCAATGTTACCCAAGGATCTGAACAAGCCATCAACTCAATGCGTAGCCAGTTATTAATTTGCTTAGAACAATTTCGCGGCGTGGTTATTTTTTCCACAAATCTTGTCGAAAACTATGACAAGGCATTTGAGACAAGGGTGAGAAACATAAGTTTTCCGATGCCCGATGAAACCTGTCGCCATGAGATTTGGAAAAGACACCTTGTTCAAGAGTTGCCGATAGCTGAAGATGTCTCCTTTGAAAAACTAGCTCAAATTGAAGATGTTTGCGGAAGAGATATTAAAAACGCTGTTATTGATGCAGCCATGAGAGCAGCCCGTAAAAGCAAGGAAAACATCGGAATCAGTGAATTTCTTGACTCTGTTGATCGCATTAAGAAAGCACGAGTTCATGTGACTTCCGAACCCAGACCGTTAACGCCAGAAGAAAAAGAGGAAGTTGCTAAAAAATTCAAAGAGGCTCTAGCTAAAAAAGATCAGGAGACTCAATCTTAATTTATTCTTAGGCTTCTCTCATCATTTCACCATATAACTTCAGAAAGCGATCGCTCTTTTTTTCTCGAAATGCGATCGCTTCTCTGGTTCTGGCATTTTTCAAAGTGCGACCGCTCAATTCGATGTTAATTTAAGCTTCCGTCATAGTGGTTATTTTGGAGATGGAATTACCTCAATTAACCCCGTCCAAAAAACATTATCGTAGGTGAGAATAGGGAGGTTTTCCAGTTCCGCTTGAGCCATCAACATCCGGTCAAACGGATCGCGGTGTAAAATAGATAAGTTTCCCGCTCTGAGAGCATGAGCGGTTGTAATAGTAAGTTCATTGAACTTAGCTTGGTGAGGTTTACCAAGATTTTTTTCAAAAACCAGCCATTCAAGATATTGTCGGCGATCAAAGCATTAATTTTCTCATTTTCGATCCGGAACAGGAGGTGATTCTTCAATGGATAAATTAGAACATTACCGAAAAATTATTACTCAAATTCTCCATAAACACGCCCAACATAAACCCAGTCATGGAGACATTGAAACACTGTTGCTTTGCGATCCGATAACGGATAATTACCTGTTGCTTGATACAGGATGGGATCGAACAGGGCGAGTTCACGCCGTTGTCTTGCATCTGCGAATTTTGGGAGAAAAAATTTGGATAGAGTCGGATGGAACGGAAACAGGAATTGCATTAGAACTCTTGGAACTAAACATTCCTAAAGAAGATATTGTTTTGGGATTTATTCGCCCAAAAAGTCGCCATTTAACCGATTTTTATACCGCTTAAATTGATGGCAAAATAGGCGTACAATTTAAGATTGACAGCGAGGACAATAATGAGCCGAACGCCCCGCCAATTTTAAGCGTTCGATGGGGGTTTGACACACCCGACAGGGTTGACCCCGGCGGTTGTAAACCCAAGCCTGTCCCGCATAATTCCCGTTTACGCCGGAAACGTTTAAAAAAT
>JAYKHV010000166.1:0-100312 GCA_035285085.1 Lyngbya sp.
ACGATCCCGATGTTGTTATTTTAAATGCGGGTCAAATTGAAACCGAAGTCGGAGTTGGCGGCGTTCCCCTGGTAGAATTGGTGGAGTCGATGAACCGCGTTAACTACACTTGGCCGGCTGTTGTTGCTGTAGAAGCCACCAGAAACAAGCGCGATCGGCCGTTGGATGTGATTGCGATCGGTTCTATTGCTGATGGGAGTCCGTCCTGTTTTGGGCCGGTTTATCATTCGGGAAAAATTGCCCTTCACTATTATTTTTCCGGTGTCGGACCGATTGTTTATTATTCGAGTGATAAAATGATTCGGTTGCGGTTATATCGTCCGGGGGTAATTGCGGGACCGTTAGCTTGGGCGCCGGTAAACCGTTTGAACGAAAAAGCCTATAAAATTCGCGAAAATCGGGTTAATTCTGCACCCTCAGCCGATCACGTTGCGGAAACGATTGTGAATTGGATTGAAAGAAGTAAACAGTGGGTGGGAACCTACGACGAACCGTTTAGTTTCAAGATTTTTAAATACATTTTTGCGTTGTTTCCCAACGAATTTTATCGCCTGCAATTGTTAGGTTGGCCGAGGGGGAGTAAGTTCGTTAAACCCACCGAAAAATAAACCCATTTTTCCCTTTTTTCGGATTGTAGGGGCGCATGGCAATGCGCCCTGATCTGAACTGTTTTGTGAACGAAACGGCTTTCAACGGCGATCGCATAAATTCAACCCATTTTTCACTTTTTTGGGTTTTGTAGGGGCGCTATTGGGGGCGCATTGCTATGCGCCCCAAGGTGTTGTGGGAACTGTTTTTTGAACGAAACGGCGTTCAACGGCGATCGCATAAATTCTACCCGATTTTTCACTTTTTTGGGTTTTTTCCGTTTTTTGGGGGCGCATTGCTATGCGCCCCAAGGTGTGATTTGAACTGTTTTTTGAACGGAACGGGGTTCGACGGCGATCGCATAAATTCAACCCATTTTTCACTTTTTTGGGTTTTGTGGGGGCGCTATTGGGGGCGCATAGCAATGCGCCCCTACGATGTTATGCGGCGACGGGTTTAACCCACGATAACACCGTTTCTACCGGACGAAACCCCACAGACTCATACAGGTGATTGGCACCGGTGAGACTTTGAGAGTCTACACTCAGTTTAACGGTATGGGCGCCGACTGCTTGTAATTGACCCATTCCTGCAAATAACATCGCCCGTCCTAACCCCATTCTGCGGAAACCCCGTCGAGTCCCCAACCATTCGATCCAACCGGTGTAGGCTTTGGCGTGGGGTTGAGGTTTCAAACGACAGCTACACAACGCCGCAAAGGTGCCATCGGGGGCGATCGCAATGATGTCTAATTCCGGTTGATAATCGGGGAGGGTATGCCAATATTTGACGGTTTCTGCGGTAATATCATAATGGTTCCAATGATCGACAAACGATTGATTATACATCTCAACCCAAGCGGGAATTTGGTCTTGATTTTCCAGATAAGAAAGGTGAAATCCTTCGGGAAGATTGGGTAAGGGTAAGGGTTGATTCAGCGATCGCTCTAAGGTTAAGAATTCTCGTTTAATTTGAAAGCCTTGTTGATTAAATAATACCGCCCGATCTACTTGATCGTCTCGGCTATCGGTTAAAAGTCTGACGGGTCTATGTTTTTGTCTTCCGAGGCGTTGTAGGTGTTGTTCACTCCATTGAATTAATTCGGCTTCTAACCCCTGATGTCGCACTTCTGGATGGACGAATATCCACAAGTTACCGTCTATTTGAGTCGTTGATTCTTGATGTTCTATTAAGGCTAAACCGATGAGTTGACCGTTGTAGTTTTCGATGAAGTAGGTATCACAATTGCGTTCTAAGTTGGGGGAATTCAGAATCAGTTGAAATTCCGCTAATGATACATCTTCATCTAGGCGATCGTAAGCCGCACAAGTATTGACTAAAGCTGCGATCATACTTCGATCTGTTGCTTTTTGGTAAGACCGTCTCGTTAAACTTGCTAACAACATAAATTTCATTCGATTTGACGAATGGTTTGCAGAATTGGTTGAATAATCGGTTTGGCTCTTGAATTTTTAACGAATCAAGAACCTCTTTTTTCTCCCGTTTTTTCGGGAATTTTGGAAATAGAAATTTGGGTGAATTTAGTTTGAAATTTGTAGAAATACAAAAGTTAGCTAATTGATTAGCTTCTCACAAATTTCCTAAATTCTGACAATAGGATTTTGAAAAAGAGAACAGCAAATTTCAGCAACCTCTCAAGATTGCATAAAATTTCATGTTCTCATGTTAGACACTCATAAAAAATTGACCTGTTTTTAGGTTTTCTGATGTTTTTCTCAATCGAATCAGACAAGGTGTTGCCAGTTCGACCTCTGGCTCCTGGAAAGCAACCCAACCTGATTTTTTAACCCAACGCTTAACTCTGCTATGTAAAGAAGGATTCCACCTCCAAGGAAGGATTTACCCTTTTTCTAAACGATGTTCTGTTTCTGTTCGTTCCGGTCTATGGGGGTTGTTTATATACTTCCCCCGAGTTTAGTATAACCTGGAATTTGGGCTGTTGTCAAGCTCGGGGGGTAACTGAAGGGAATAAAATTTTCAGATTTTAGGCGGTTTAACATAATTTTCTCATCAAGGCTAAGAGTTTTTTCGCGGTGTTTTCCCAAGAAAATTGTTGTGCGGTTTCTTTAGCTTTTTGACGAATTAAAGTTTGATTTTCATCTTCGATAACCCGATGTAATTGTTCTCTTAAAGATTCTCGCTTGGGTTCGGCCCAATGGGGAGCATTTTGAGGTTTAATATACTGGGTATCATAACAATTTCCGAGGGGAACTAAATCATATTCAATCGGGTAACAATTGCTGGAATTGGCATATTCTGTTGGTCCGCCATAGAGGGGCATAATCACGGGTAAACCTGCGGCGAAAGCATCGAGAATTTTAATGGCAAATCCTTCGCCCCGAAAGGGGGCAACTAGGACATCTGATAATAAATATAATTTCGCCAAATCGGTTTTATTGAGGAGTCTTCTGATCAGATAAATAGAAGGCATTTTATTGCCAAATTTTTGACGAAGATCGGATGCCATTTCCATCACTTTATTGTGATTGCTTCCGCCATCTTTTATAATTAAAACAACTGAGGGATTGCCGAGAAATTCTTCACAAAACAAAGGTAAAAAGATATCCGTTCCAAATCGATATAAATCCCAGGAGTTCGTGAGATGGAGAAAGCGTTTAATTTGAGGTGATTTTTGGGGATGAATTTGCGCTTCTAAGGTGGAAGAATTTAACAAAAAGGGATTGGCTCCTAAAGGTAAAACGGAAACTTCTGATTCTGAACAACCGGCTTGTAATAAAATCTGTTTACAATAGTGACTCACCGCTAATTTATGATAGGAATTACTGACAGTTGATTGAATCCAATCATCATTGGGTTGGTCGTTGCGGGTGAATTCATAGTTAATCGCAAACAACTCAAAATTAACATGACCTTTAAGCTGTAGATCCCGAGTAGTTGGCCAATAATGAGACCATTTTAATTGAAAGAGTTCGGAAGGAGATTGTTTCATCCAATATTCCAGCATCTCTTTCTCTTGGTTGCCGATTACTTTTAACGCATCGCGAGAGAGTTCAGAGGGTTCAATAGAAACGGGAACGCTTTGTTCAGACAAGGTTTTTGCTAAACTTAATGTGATATCAGCGAAGGAATTGAAATATTGAAAATTGACGTTAAAATGAACCATGAAAGTAGATGTTCAGAAGTCTGAAGGGAAAAGGGAATAGGGGAAAGGGAAAAGGGAAAAGGGAAAAGGGAATAGGGGAAAGGCAATCATGCAATAGGCAATAGGCGATCATGATCACTGATCACTGAAAAAACTGGTTACTGATCACTGTTTTCACGCTCTGACTGGTAATGAGTGACTGTGAAAGACTGGTGACTGTAAAGGTTTACTCGGCGGAATGACCGATTGCGGGACGAACCAAAATCACGGTACAATCACAACCGCGAGCGATCGCTTCGGGAATGTTGCCTTGAATGACTTGTTTGAGCATTCCTTCGCGGCTGGCGCCTAAAACCACGACATCACAATGTTCTCGATAAGCAAAATCAACCACCGCATCGGGAACAAATTCAGAAGTCACCGCCGTCATTCTTACCCTCGTATTTAACAGAGAACTTAACTCCTCGGAAGTTTGCTCCCAAGCTCGTTTTTCGCTAACAGAAATCCCTTGACTCATCACTTTTAACAACCGAATTTCGGGTTGATGACTCAAATGTGTTAAAGCGGGTAATAGTTGAACGGCAACCGATTTTTTGGCATCATCGCGTATGGGAACTAACCAGCGTTGCCAACCCAAAAGAGAATGTAAGCGTAATTTCCGTTGAGTATTAAAAGGATCAACCATTTGCGGCCATTTGACCAAAACCACCTCACAGGTACTGGCTCGAATAATCACATCTACGACATTACCAAAAATGCGATCGCTGGTCGTTGATTTACCCTGCCAACCCATGAGAATCAAATCAATATGTCGCTCTTTCGTCGTTTCGAGAATGGCTTGAGCGACATCGTTTGTTACTCGTACCTGAGTATGGAGGGGAATTTTCCAAGCTCGCCCCATTTGTTCGGCTTGTCGCATCAAACGCCGACTTTTGGTTAGTGTAACGGGCGTTTCACTGGGCAAACGGTGACGGGGTATGGTAATGACGTTTAAGCATTCTATCTCATAATTGCGTTCGCGAGCGATCGCTGCGGCAATTTCCAACAGAGAAGGAGCGGTTTTTGGGTTGTAGAGAGAAACCAACATTCGTCCCTTACCGACTTGAGGCGCTCGGGTTTGATAAACCACATAGGAGGGTGCTGGATGTAACCCGACTTGCCGATCTTCTCCGCTGAGAACACCCAACTCGGCTTTAATAATATCACTGCGAGTAATAATCCCAACCAAATGACGGCCTTCAACCACTGGTAAACGACTGGGTTTGTATTTACCCAACAAATAGAGAACTTGAGTTAAGGTTTCATCGGGAGTCACCGTAATCGGTTTTCGCGTCATAAACTTGTATAAGGGCGTATCCTCCGGTAAATTCTGCTGACTGGCATTACTCAAATCTCTTTGGGTGACGATTCCGACGAGTTTACCATTTTCAACCACCGGAAAGCCTCGATGTTGGGAGCGAGAAAACTCCTGTCTAACTTGATCTAACGTCAAATGACTCGATAAGCTTTCCACCTGAGGCTGCATGACATCTCTGGCGAGTAACTTACTCAAAGCTTCGCGATCGAGTTGATCTTCTTTTAACTCTATACCGCTTAATTTCAAGAGGCGATCGTAAAGGGAACGTTTGTCAATTTTGTCCGCCACAAAATAAGCTACTACCGAACAAATCATCAGTTGCAACACCAAGTTAAAATCTCGGGTAATTTCAAAAACAATTACAACCGCTGTTATCGGCGTGCGAGACACCGCACAGAAAAAAGCCCCCATTCCCGCATAAGCAAAGGTTGTGGGTGCTTCTAAACCAATTAAGCTAAATTCCCAGATGCCGATTAATTTCCCCAAAGCCGCTCCTAAAACGAGGGAAGGAGCAAATAAACCTCCGGGTGCAGAGGAACTGGCGGCAATGGTTGTGAGGACAAAGTGAGCGACAAATGCGAGGGTGGTTGTCGTTAGATTAAGTTCCCGACTGAGCAGAAATTCCCGCAAACCCGCATTATTGCGAAATTCAATCGGTAAAACCGAGACAATTAACCCGCATAAAAACCCAGCCATTGCCATACGAACCGGGAGTCCTAACGGAAAGGCCTTCCGACTGAGTTTGAGGGAAGAAACAATTCCTCGGCTAAACAGCGTTCCCAAAATACCCGCCAGAATGCCCAAAATGATGTAAAAAGGAATTTCACCCGGTTCAATTAACCACTGTTGATAGGAGAGTTCTAAAAGTTCAGGGGAAGGGGGTTCAAAGTCGGGGTTTTGACCTTCTAACAACCGGGAAACCACCGCCCCAATAAAGGAGGCGATAATCGCCGGACCGAGGGTGACTCCGGAAACATCGTGGAGTAGGTCTTCAACGACAAATAACACCCCCGCAATGGGAGCGTTAAAGCCTGCTGCTAATCCGGCGGCGGCACCACAGGCGATAATTTGGCGGCTGTAGTTGGGAGAAGTCGGCACCCAACGTCCTATCCAACCGGCCAAGGCGGCGCCGATTTGAACGGTTGGCCCTTGACGTCCAAGGGTTAAGCCGGAACCCATCGTAAACATGGTTCCCAGGAGTTTGGAAATGGCGACTCGAAAATCCAGAGAAATGGGCAGTCCGCTTAAAGCCGCTTTCACTTGGGGAACTCCGCTTCCGGTGGTTTCGGGGGCAAATCGTTCGACTAAAAACCCCGTCATAAAGCCGCCAATCAGCCCGACACCCGGTAAAAACACCCAAATGGGTAGGGGAGTGTGGAGGGAGCCATACACCCGCCATGACCCTAACCATCCCGCTCCTTCTCGCAAGAAGAATGCCGCGAGTCCTGAGACTAAACCAATCAGTCCGGCTTCGAGAATGGCAAAGCGTCTCGGAGATTGAGGTTGCAGGATTTGAGTGGCGATTGTTTTGAACGGGTTTGAAAGTTGCTCGGGAATAGATATTCGCAACATATGATATAATGGGATATTAAGCTAATAGTTGAGATTCGGGTGAAAAGTTTGATTGACTTGGGAATTAAGCTACCCTAGTTTTTAGGTTTACAGGGTTCGCCACAGATGATTTGCAAGACCTGATTTAAAGTTTTCTTGGATAGTTTAATATACTTATTTGATTCTTCGCCGAAGAGACTGACTCAAAAAGTATCCGGTGAAACCATACCATCACTCCACTACACAAACCTTCCGGGGTTCATCCGGATAGGACTTAGCCCCCTCATAGAGTGGGTGATGGGTTTTGGGGGTGATGAATTTAATCCGTAGCTGTAATCCCCAAAAATTTATAGAATTTTGTCGGGAGCGAACTCCAGTCTAAAAAAAATGTTAAGATCAACCCTAACTTGATTGATGTGGGAGCGAGCAGCATAGATGCTCACCGGGTTGCACATTTGGGGGTAATACAAATATGGGCAATAATATCGGTATGAACCGGATGCGGTTGCAGTCGTACCACCAGATTAAACGCTTTCTAGAATACCACGAACAACGTCAGCGGATTTTATCTAAAAAAATTGATAAGCAAAAAACCTGCAAATATAATGCGGGTTCGGCTTTTTTACTGTGTGCGGTTAATCCCAGTGGGCCTTGTTCGGAGTGTAACCATTACCATCCGAAATAAGGTTCAAATCTTCATCCACTTCCTAAAAATTGACCGGTTTTTTGTCGGGGAATAAGAGAAATAATTCTGTTATATCATGTCCGCTTGAACAGTTATAAATAAACGACAGAGGAGGAGTCACCCTCCGGGTATCTCCTTCGGAGACGCTGCGCGAACGGCAGTTGCTCCGATACGGTTTCCGCGTGCGTCCGCACTGCCTCACCGAGTCAGGAGTCACCGAGTCAGGAGTCACCGAGAAAATAAAAAAGAAGAAAAAAGAGGAGGAGAAGGAGAAGGTTTTTTTCTCACTAATTATCCGGACATGATCTTATTCCTGTTGATAAGATAACTCCAATTCTCTCCCCTGATTACTCGATGGATTTAGAGGGAATTGGGGAGAATTTGTTTGCTTTTCAATCTCTGCGGTTTCTCGATCTAAAACTTCAACGACTTGGTTATAAATTTCCTGGGCTTGTTGGGGAGTATTTCCAATACAAGTTAATCCCAGTTTTCCAAATTCCGATAAACATCCCATTAAATGAAATACGGTTCCGGTTTCTGTACTATTATCAAAATGTAAGCCATGATGGGCAACAATATCCATTAAATCATCGGGAAGTAATCCTTGATAATGGGGATTGGTTAAATTATCGGATGCGATGTAAAATTTGGGCTTTCCTTGTCGGCTATAAAATAAACCGGTTTGCTGATTATAACATCCGTTTGTGAGTAATTTCAAGGTCATAAACGGATGAGTTGTTCCGCCTCGACGCAGGTTAATTTCGATAGCGTAAATTTCCCATTTATTAGTATCTTCTTTGACCGTGACAAAATCTAAAGCAAATCGTTCTAAAGCCCCTTTTTGAGCGAGGTTTTTCCCGACTTTTTCCCCCATTTCCTGCAAACGCACTCGGTAAGCTTCATCGGCTGGAAACCGACATCCTTGAAAAATTTGACCATCTGGCCCACCGAGAATTTGATCGTGAGTTGAGAGAATTTCAACATTTCCATTGGGATGAATTAGACATTGAACACTCGGCGATCGCTTCACTTTTCCTTCGATAAAAACTTCTACAATTACTCCTAAATCTAGAATGCGATGACTAAATTTTTCCCAATTTTCCAGGGGATCTTGAAACCGCAAATTGGGTAAGCGATCGCGAATAATATTTAAACGTTCTGAGCGAGTGAATTTGGGATTTTGGGGCAAATCTAACAATCCATTTCCTTCCCCCGAAAATCCTTCATTTAGCTTGACAACCACTCGTTTTAATTGGGGCTGACGTTCCCATAAATCGGTTGTTGCTTCGACTAAATCTTCCACTGAAAAGACTAAAGAACTACCATCGGGATGGGGAATATTACACTCGGAAAAAATTTGCCGACTTCCGCTTTTTGTTCCCCAGTATAGCAAATCGGGATCGGAAGCTAACAACGGAATTCCCAATTGCACTGAAAGTTGTCGTTCAAAAGCCGTAGAATTGTAGCAAACCATGTAAGATTGTTGGGGACGCAAAGCATTAGCAATTCGTTCAATTAAACGGGGACGTTTGAGAATTTTTTCGGTGAGAGATTGGGGAGAAGCATCATAAGTTGAAAATAATAATAAGCGATCGCGAGCGTGAGAAAATGGAATTCCTGGCATTAAATGTAAATAATAATCAATTACACTGGGATGAATGGGTTGAGAAGTGACATAAATCAGACGCATTCGGGGGTTTCGCAGGCGAATTAAGGAAAACAGCAACCGTTCTTCGTATTGATGAACACCGGGAATTTTCTCCAGTTGTTGTTGATCGAGAGTGAGGGAAGGAATCACCAAAACATCATAATCATCTAAACTGAGTCCCTCGGTAGCTGAGGCTTGCTGACGGAGTTGATTTTGTAGAGACTGAAATTGTTTAATGATGTCTTCTGAAGACTTGTTAGATGCTGACATAGAATCCCCATTTTGTCTGAACCCGTATTTTAATCTTAGTTGATCTGTTGTCCGAAAATGTAGTTTTCGACAAAAATCTCAAACAATTGCTTTATGTTTCTTCTTAAATGTTGAGATGAGAAGCAAGAATGGATGATGGAAGTTTAAGTTGCTTATTGACGCAGTTTCCAAAGTCCTCCCGGTTCTAAGATCAATTCGAGTTGATATCCTTTCTGTTGGAGGGTTTCTCGCAGGGAAGTTGAGGGTCGTAAAGCAAAAAGGGTGGCGTTTTTGGGAATCACAGATAACTCGGGTTTCTGACTCATCAAAATAAATTTGACCTGATTATTAAGTAAGTAACTTAGGGAAATAACTTCTCCAAAATTTATATAATCATCCCCTTGATCGGTGATAATAAAAGGAGAATTTACCAGATTAATTTGACGAGCAATTTCTGGATTCCAATAACTTGTATTTTTAGACCACCAGGTTTCTGAAGAGGTACTCATACTACAAGAAATGATACTAAAAGTTAGACAAACTGCTAACATTCCTCGCCACAAATGTACCCCATCAACTAATGAAAATCTGCCGCTATTGATATGAGTTGCAAACAAATAAGTAACAGCAAGTAGGATACCTGGAAAGCAAGAAAAGAGATAGCGAGTTACAGCAGAGCGTTGTCCTCCGAGTAACAAATCGGGTAAAACTAAAATGATAAAAGGAACGAAAATACAGGTGAGGATAAATTGTCGAGTAATGGGGGGTGTTTTTAGACAAACTTGATACAAACCGACGAGTATTAGAATGAGAAAAGGTAATCTTAATAGGTAAGTCCAGGGGTTATTAAATCCAAAATCAATATCGATAAAGACTGAAGTAAAACTCAGTATCCAATATTTGCTCAAGTCTAAAAAACTCATTGAGGCTTTTGTCCAACTGGTTGTATTTAATGCTCTTTGAAGATTGGAGAGAATTACATAAATCCAAGGACTAAATAAAATCAACGTCATCACCGAAGACAGGATGAATTTTAGAATTAAACGGGGAGAATCTTTTTGAGTCCGCAGAGAAGAAATCAGAAGCAAAATATAGGCACCTTGAGCGATAAAAGTTAAACCAAAAAAAGGATGAGTATAGAATCCTAAGGTGCAAGCTAAACTATAAAGTCCCCAAAAAAAACAACCGGTCGAACGAATTGATTTCAGGAGTAAATAACTGCTACAAACAATAAAAACCGTGAGTAAACTATATTGTCGTGCAGTTTGAGCGTAGAGAATTTCAACGGGAGATAAAGATAAAAAGGCTGTGGCGAGTAAAGCGGTGAAATGAGAACCAAAAAGTTCCCAAGCTAAAGCATACATTAAAGGCAAGGAAAATAAACTTAATAATGCAGGTAAAAAACGAGAGGCTGTCACCGAACTTCCAAACATTAACATCCAACCCCGAGCGAGAAGATAGTAAAGCGGTGAATGCTGAGGATCGTCGGTGGTTAAAGAACTAATCGTATCTTGAAAGGTGCTTTCTGGTTTAATCGTTTGATAGTTTAAAAGTTCGGGGGCTGCAATAATTTTATTGTTGAAAAATTGGGGATAAACTTGGGAGAGAGTATAGCCAGAAGTTCTCAGGTTTGTGAAAACTTCATCATGCCAGAAAACTTTCTTATCAAGTTCTATAAAACGAAAAACGACACCCAGAATAATGGCAATTGCTAAAAAAATAACCAGATATCGATGCCGAGTTCCTGTAAACAACTTATATTGAGAGAACATTTTTCAAGCACAACTAATGATGATTAGTCATGGAGTCTAAATGCCGTCACGTTTTCTTTTGAGCGTGTATTCCTCTGCATTAGATATCCACTGACATTAAGTCTGTTTTTAATAAAGTTAAGTTTGAGGAATCAGCTTAGTGTATCACATTTTGGCAGATCAATAGAGAGGGGTGAGCCGTTTTTCTGGCATCTTCCCCTCTGTTTGAGTCTAATAGGAATTCTTTATGAAGCTGCATCTAATTGATCCCCCTGCCCCTAATCCCCTCTTTTTAAGGGGGGATCAAGGGGGGATTGGAAAAAGTTACATGATTAGAAAGAAATGGTATAAATCCTCTAAAAAAAGGTCTATCTTACCGAAAATTAAATCAGTTAAACTTGACTGATTTCCAGATATTGCTGCAAAATCAGCATTAATTCTTTTTCGTTCCAGGGTTTAGTAATATAGTCATTCGAGCCAAGTTGTTTAGCCAGTTGACGATGACGATCATTATTACGAGAAGTGAGAATTAATATCGGAAGTACATCTGTAGGAAACTGACGACGACAGTGACTTAAAAATTCAAATCCGTTCATTTCCGGCATTTCTAAATCACAGATTACAATCTTAACTTGAGGATGTTGTTCGAGTTTAATTAATCCTTCTTTTCCATTGTTAGCTTGTAGAACTTGATATCCTTCTTTTTCCAACATTGTAGACAAAGATTGACGGGTGGTAATTGAGTCATCAATTACTAAAACTGTCGATTTTTTAAAATCATTAGATGCTTCTTGCTGGGTTAAGATTTTAAGCTGATTAATAGAAGATTGCTGTTGATGCCAATAGGTTAATAACTCGGGACTATCGATAACAGGAACTAAACGACCGTCCCCTAATATCGTACAACCGTAGAAGTAAGAGGGGGGAGTAAAGATTTTTCCAAAAGGTTTAATCGTTAAGTTTTGTTCCATTAAAACTTGATCGATTTTCAAGCAAACCGTTTCTAATCCTTGGGTGATTAATAATAAAATTGAGTTTTTATCTTCGCTAAAATTGCTCAGATTTTGACCGTTTAATTGTTTATAGTTTGAGAAACAATAAAGTTTATGCAGGTAATTGTAATCCAATAAAACAGACTGGATTAAGGGTATTTTCTGTCCGTACCAGTTGTAATATTCTTGTTGACCATCTGTGGTAATTTCTTGGGGAGAAGCCGAAACAATTCCGGCTAAGGTATCTAGAGGAATCGCAAATAAACTTCCTGCAATTTCAAAAACCAATAACTTGGTAATTGTTAACGTCCAAGGTAAACGCAGCGTAAATGTTGTTCCTTTTCCTAATTCTGACTGAATACCAATAAATCCTTTTAAAGCTTCTATTTGACTGCGAACTGCTTCCAAACCGACTCCTCGACCCGACAAATCACTCACTTTTTCCCGAGTTGAAAAATCCGGATAAAACAAAAATTCATAGATTTGATTTTTAGAAAGTCGTTCGGCTTCTTTGCTGGAAATCATCCCTTTAGCAATGGCTTGAGAACGGATTTTTTCTAAATTAATCCCTTGACCATCATCTTTAACTTCTACATAGGTATAGTTTCCCTGTTGATAAGCTTTAATTTCTATTTTACCCTCTATAGATTTTCCCCTCAACTGACGAACTTCTGGTTCTTCAATACCATGATCAAACGCATTTCTAACCAGATGAACTAACGGATCATATAACTTCTCTAAAATTGCTTTATCAACTAATGTATTTTTCCCGGTAAGTTCAAGTTTGACTTGTTTTTGCTTGCGAATTGATAAATCTCGAATCATCCGGGGAAATCGATTTAAAAGTGATTCCACAGGTAACATTCGAGTTTCGGTGAGATGTTTTTGAACTTTTTGTAGGGTTTGTTGTCGTTTTTTAATAATTTGCTGACTTTGAAGGGTTAACCATTTCATATCATAAATCACTTCTCGAACTTCATCGAGTTCTTCTAAGGTCTTCTGAACTAACAGGTTAATT
This sequence comes from Lyngbya sp., assembly GCA_035285085.1. Taxonomy (GTDB): domain Bacteria; phylum Cyanobacteriota; class Cyanobacteriia; order Cyanobacteriales; family Microcoleaceae; genus Capilliphycus. The sequence continues at coordinate 12,964 of JAYKHV010000166.1, forward strand.
GATTTAGAGACTCGTCGGTATTCTTCGGGATTTGATTGATTATTGGAACGATAAAAATCTGTATAATTCTGGGATTTAACTAGAGATTTTCGCAATCGATCTCGCAGAGTTTCTAATCGTTCTAAAGCGGTTTGCGACTTTTGGTTATGCAAGAGAAAACTATTATCTTGAGTCGCCAGTTCTCCGACTAAATTATTAATTAAATCTAGCCGACTCACATCTACCCGTACCCCCAATGATATTTGAGGAGAAACAGGAGAACCAACAGGTGTCGGAGAAACTTTTTCTTGAACTTCTTCAGGAATTTCTTCTTCAGGAACTTCTTCTTCAGGAACTTCTTCTTCAGGAATTTCTTCAGGAATTTCTTCAGGAACTTCTGAATTTCTAGCTGTAAGTATTGCTTTTTGTTCTTTCCAAAACTCAGCTAAGGCGAGTACACCAATTTTTAGATGAGATAATGGATCGGTTTCTAACGCTTCTAAAGCGCTTTGAGCGATCTCACTAAACTTTGGGAAATTTAACATATTTCCCAGAGTTGCTAACATTTCGATCTGGGTTTGTAGTTCTTCAATAATATTTGATTTTGGTGTAACTTGAGAACCATTTGAGTTCACTTGTTCTTCGTCGTGAGTTGCAGTTTCAACCCGATTTTCAAAAAGATAAAGTTCACTCAATTGTGAGGTATTTTCTAGAGAACATCCCAGTTTTGCTTCGAGTTGTTGTAAAATCGGAGCAATAACATTTAGGGCTTCTTGACTCGGTAAATAACCGGATTCTACTTGCTCTAAAAGGGGAACTCGCAAACGATCAAAACCCTGTAATAAAAGCTCGCATACTTCTAATAAATCTGACTTTTCAAGATGGCTATCTCGGGGTAATTCTAGTTCCAAAAATACTTCTTTAACCCAAATATTTTCTTCCTGAACTTCTTCAACCTGAATCTCTTCTTCCCGAACTTTTGTGAGCAAATCTCCTCCTTCAGAGATCTTGCTAAATACGGGAACTTCTTCGGTTTGAAGATCTTCTTCTTGACTGTGATTTTGGGTATATTTCATTAACGCCGCACTGGGTTTTCCACCAGCAATGCGATCGCCTTCTAAAACTGCTTTTTGTCCGCTCCAAAGATCGGTTAACGCCACTTTTGTAATCTCTGAATATAAATCAGGATGAAGTTGTAACACCTCCATTGTTGTTTGAGCGATCGCCGTAAACCCAGATAAGTTTAACATACTTCCAAGGGTAGCTAAAACTTCAAACTGAGCCTGAAGTTCTTCTTGCAAATTAGCGGGTGGAGATGCTAAAATCTCTTGAATACGACGTAAACTAACCGGAACTTCTTTGTCAAATAGAAACAGCGTCATATCAGTTTCTATGGGAACTTCTGGAAATTCTACCGCTTCTTCTAGGTGAATTCCGAGTTTAGCTTCGAGGTTGGCAAAAATCGGTTGAGCGCGAGTAATTGCAGTTTCTTCGTCGCAGTTACCCGTTTCAATTTGTTCAAGAATCGGCTCTCGTAAACAATCAAACGCTTGTAAAAGTAATTCTTCTAATTCTAAATCAAAAACCGTATCTTCTGGATATAACGCTCGAATTGCATTTTCCAGTTGATGAGCAATTTCTTGAATTCCCATTAACCCGACACAAGCAGCGCCACCTTTAATTGAATGAGCCGCACGCATCAGTCCGTGTAGTTTTTTAATCTCATGGGATTGAGAAAGGGTCATTAATCCCTGTTCAAGAGTTTGTAAAAGTTCTAAAGATTCTTGAACAAAAAATTCGTAAGACTGATCTTGAGTAATGGTTGACATTTTGTGTTTAAATAAATTAAAATTAGACGAATTTACAATTAATAAAAAGGGCGGGTTTATACAGTTATCAGTGACCAGTAAACAGTGACCAGTTATTAGGCAATAGGCGCTCTTGCAATAGGCACTTCTAGCAATAGGCAAAAAACGGGGAACTGCATAACTGATAACTGTAAACTGTAATCAACCCGCCCCTACAGAAGATTTCCCAGAAACCAACGATTAACTATTCCCGATATTGCTTTCGACTTTAAACTGAGAAACTCCAGTTTGTAACTCACCCGCCACATCCAAAAGTCGAGTAAATGAATCTGCAACTTGCAGCGATTGTTCCGACGTCGAACGAGCAATTCCAGCAACTTCTTTCATGGTTTCAGAAAGTTCTCCAGAAGTTTGAGCTTGTTGGTGAGATGAATCGGCAATTTGTTCAACTAACTCTCGAATTGAATGGCTAACTTCGACCAATTCAGTCAGGGTTTGACGAGTTTGTTTAACCAATTCAGTTCCGGTCATCACTCGCTTTAAACCCACTTTCATCGCCCGGATAACTTCATTGGTTTCGGTTTGAATTTCCTCAACAATTTGTTTAATTTCTTGAGTCGCACTCGCCGATTGTTCCGCTAAAGTTCGCACCTCAGTCGCCACCGTTGCAAAACCGTGACCATCTTCACTCGCACGGGTACTTTCGACGGAAGCATTCAACGCTAAAATGTGAGTTTGATTGGCAAACTCATTAATCAAATTCACCACCCGAGAAATTTTCGTACTCGCCTCTCCCAAATTTTTCACTTTACGAGCGGTAATATAAACCGTTTTTTGAATGGCTAAAATACTCTCAACCGTTTCATTCATCGCCACATCACCCTGGCGCAAAATCTCAGAAGCCGAGCGCACTTTTGTTTGAGCAGACTGAGCATTTTCAGCCACAGCCCGAATGGAATTTGCCATAATTTGAATTTGATTGAGAGCATTATTAATCGCATCAGCTTGGCGTAACGCATCATTAGAAAGCTGTTGAATATCCTGTTCGCTGGCGTTCGCCGTAGAACTCACCACATTCGCCCCAGATTTAACTTGTAAAACCAAACTTTGTAAACTCTCAATGGTGGCATTAAAAAAGTCTGCAACCGTTCCCATCACGCCTTCAGAAACTCGCGCTCGAACCGTTAAATCTCCATTAAACGATTCTTCAATATCACCCAAAAACGCCTCAATTTGTTCTTGTAGCTGTTCTTTTTCCTGTTGTTGTTGAACTCGGGCAATTTCTGCAAATTGACTCGCTTGTTGAATTTGAGTCAACAGTTGCGCTTGTTCGATAGCATAACCGACTTGCAACGCCACTTGTTTAAAAATTTCTACTTCCGATACCGTCCATTGTCGCTTACTTGCACATTGATGCGCTCCCAACAAACCATAAAGTTTTTGATTGACGACAATCGGCACGACAATATTCGCTTGAACTTGCCATTTTTGTAGTTGTTGTTGATGACAATGACTCAATTGGGCGGTGGTAATATCTTCGGTAACTTGAATTCTGCCTTTGCGGTAAGATTCGACATATTCAGCCGGAAAACAAGGAACATCGGTTTCCATTTCAATGATTTTTAACCAACCCGGTTTAACCGCTTCATAGGCAATTTCCCCCTGCCAATTTTCATCAAACCGATACACAACCACGCGATCGCTTTGCATCAAAGATAAGGATTCTTCCACCGTTGTGCGGAAAATTTGTTCGGAATTTAATGATTCCCGAATTCGAGAACTAATATTACTCAATAGCCGTGCTTGTAGAGTGGCAGCCCGTTGTTCTTCCAGGAGAAAAGCGTGATCCAAAGCGTAGCCAATTTGAATCCCAATCTGCCGAACCAGTTCAATTTCGTGAGACTTCCACGGACGCGGATGAGAACATTGATGGACGATTAACAACCCGTGTAGTTTTTGTTTGGCAATAATCGGCGCCACGATCATCGCTTTGACTTCGTAGGTTTCCATCTGTCCGACTTGACATTCACTCAATTCACCCGCATAAACATCATTAACGACTTTAACCCGTCCTCGATAATAGGGTTTAATGTAGTTTTCTGCCAAACAAAAGTCATCAACGGGTAATCCCATTGTTTTTGTCAGTTCCGCATTCACCGATTCAGCGACAATTGCACCCGTCCAATTCGGATTAAATTGATTGACAACCACCCGATCAACCCCAAGGGTCTCTTTGGTTTCTTCAACTGCCGTACTCAAAATATCCTCATAGTTAAGAGATTCACGAATTCGAGAACTAATGATATTTAAACGACGGGCTTGTTCGGCTGCATCTTGCTGTTTTTGCAATAAAAAGGCTTGATCGAGCGCCAGACCGACTTGAATCGCCAGTTGTTTGGTAAAATTAATCTCTGACTCGCTCCATTTACGCGGCCCGGAACATTGATGAACGATCAACAATCCATGCAGTTTCGTTTCCGCAATTACCGGGGCGACAATGTTGGCTTTGACTCCAAACGGCTCTAGCATTTGAGCATAACATTCGGCGTGTCCGGAGTCTTGAAAATCGTCTACGGAGCTAACTCGACCTCGGAAATAGGGCTTAACGTAGTTACTGTTAAAGCAAGGATCGGCAATTTTTTTCCCTAAGAGTATCGGCCATTTACTATCAACCGATTCCGCAACAACTTTTCCTTCCCACTTCTCATTAAATTGGTAAATAATCACCCGATCGGCTTGAAGTGCATCTCGCGTTTCTTCAACGAATAAATCAAAAACTTCTTCAGGACTGTAGGAGTTGCGGAATTGAGTGGTAATTTCGTTGAGCAGTCTGGCTTTTTTGGCGGTGGCCTGTTGTTGTTCGAGGAGATAGGCTTGATCGAGGGCATATCCCAACTGCACCGCCACTTTCCGCATCAGATCAATTTCCAGATCCGTCCAGGCTCTCGGCCTGGAACATTGGTGAGCAATCAGCAATCCCATTAACTTGCGGTTGACCAGAATCGGGGCGACGAGATTCGCTTTCACCCCAAAGGGGGCGAGTTGACCGAGATAACATTCGGTTAATCCCGCCTCAAAGATGTTTTCGGTGGCGGCGACTCGTCCGCGTAGATAGGGCTGAATATAGCGTTGAGCAAAGCAAGGATCGTCGATTAACGCCCCCAAAGCGGTCGGCCATTTACTATCGACAGACTCGGCAATCACGGTGCCTTTCCAGTTGCTATCAAATTCGTAGACGATGACGCGATCGCTGGCCATTGCGGCTCGGACTTCTTCAACGGCGGTGGCTAAAATCTCCTCAACTTCAAAGGATTTGCGGATTTGAGCGTTAATATAGTTGAGTTGTTGGGCTTGTCGGGTGATTGCTTGTTGTTTTTGCAGCAGTAGGGCTTGGTCAATGGCGTAACCAATTTGAATCGCCAGTTGACGGAAAAATTCGATTTCCGCTTCTACCCACAGCCGAGGTTCGCTACATTGATGGGCGATAAATAAGCCGTAGAGAAAGCCTGTGGGGTTGTCTGCGGTTTTGACTAAGATGGGGGCTACCAGGTTGGCTTGGACGGCGAAGGTTTCCAGTTGGGCGATATGACAGTCGGTGAGTCCGGCTTCATAAATGTTGGCTGTGGCTTTGACTCGGCCTTTTTGATAAAATTCCACATAGCGATCGGCAAAACAAGGATCGGCGATTTCGGAGCCAAGGGCTGAAGGCCATTGCGGATCGACGGATTCGGCGATAATTGTCCCTTTCCAGGACGGATCGAAGCGATAAACAATCACCCGATCGCTTTGTAGGGCGGCGCGAGCATCTTCGACGACGGTTTGACAAATGCTTTCGACGCTCAGAGATTCCCGCATTCGCGAGGTGATCAGGTTGATCACTTCGGCGCGTTCGGCGGCGGCTCCTTCTTTTTCGATCAAACCTTGCAGTTGATTAATCCGATACTCGATACTGGAGCGTAAGGTACTTAATTCTTGGGATAAGGCGGTGGTTTTGGCTTTTAATCCCCGTTGTTGGGAAGAATAAACCGATTGAGTATCGCTCTCGACAACGACGGGAATAATCACTGAATTCTCCTTTCCGTTTGATGGAGTGTGGGATGAGAGTTTGTTTCCCAAATAGGAGGAGTTAGAATTATTATTTGAGGAGTTGTTTTCAGCGGTTGGATGTAAAGGTGAAGCTGTCATGGTTAAATAAAAAGGTAACTTCAAACAAAGATGTTAAAAATTTAGCCGTTTTCAGGTTTTTCAATTGTCTAAAGATGACAATGAGTCGGCATCTAAGATGAAAAGACGTTCACCCTGAGAATTAATCCAAGCTCCTTTTATACAGCTTTTTCGGGCTGGATGATCGAGAATTGCTGACGGTAAAGCGGCCGGATCGGCTTGGATTTGTTGAGTTTCACAACAGATGAGTTGCCCCACTTGTTCAATTAAAAGCCCGAGAGATTTTCCTTGAATTTTGACTTTTAATAGGCTACAATTCGATGATGTAAACTTGGCTGTTAGCAAGGGTTGAAATCCCATCCAATAGCTGAGATCGACAGCCCATAAGACTTCCCCTTGCCAAGGAAAAACACCAACGATCGCCCCTGACATTTGAGGAATGGGTACAATTTCATGGGGGGCAATGTTGATAATTTCAGCTAATTGCTGGGTGGCTAACATCGCTTTTAGATTGGGTGCGATCGAGAAACTGAGAAAGTTTTCAGTTTCTTGAAGTGTAGATTGAGGGGTCATAAAAAGTAAGTAAGAATGAAAAACTAAGCTTTTTGAATTTATAACTTGAGAGACTTGTGAAACTTTCCCCTTTAGTTAATAAATTTTTTGATAGTTTTGATAATTTCTTCGCGGTTTATGGGTTTACAAAGATAGGCCGATGCACCTTGCTTTAAACCCCAATTTTTATCATAATTCTCGGATTTACTGGAGCAAATAATAATCGGAATTTCGGCGGTTTTTTCATGGTTTTTAAGTTCGCGACACAAACCAAAGCCACTTTGTCCGGGTAAAACAACATCGAGAAGAATCGCATCAAAATTGTGTTTTGCAAGAACTGCTTTTGCCGCCTCTGCTGTGGTAACGCTCAACACATTAAAGCCTGATTTTTGTAAACATTCGGTCAAAAATTTTGCTTCAGTGTTGCTATCTTCTACAACTAAAATGTGAGCCATTTTTTCACCTATTCTTACCGATTTATTGCTAAACTTTACTCGCGTTTATAGATACAATCAGAAAAGATTGAGTTTCTCTTGAAATTTGAGGGAAGATAAAAGATCCGCGTGTTGATGAATGGATGTGTGAGTAGGCACCGAACTCAAATGTTCACTCAAAGTTGATAGAGCAACCCCTGTAGCTCTGAAAAATTGATCACCGCTCGGCAGTCATTTCAGTTGGAAAATGTGTGCTAACTTTGGCTGAATTTACGCTGCGTTTACTCGAAAAAATTGAGTAGATGCAGTCGCTCGTTTCCCTTCAATGGAGTCTAAATCACAGAGGTCAGCTATGGGAATATCGGTAGATATTGAATTTTAAATTCAAGATCGCCCAGAGGGATTTAAGTGTAGTGTTGATGCTGGCTGGCATTGAAAGTCTCTCAATTACTGTAAACCCGATAATTGCCCATTTTTAACCCATTAATCTCATTTAATATTCACCGACTCCGAGTTCCAAATTCGACCGAATTTCCAGTCCGTAGTTCTTTCCCTCCTCAACCTGATCGGAAGATTTGGAGAGGAATCGACGAACGATTTTTAACGTTTCGTCCGGATCGGGTGGTTTACCTAAAAAACCCGATGCACCAATTAGTTTTGTGCGACTGCGATCGATAACATTATCTCGGCTGGTGAGAATAATCACCGGTGTATTTTTGAATATCGGCGCTTTCCGCAAAAACTGACAGATGGTATAACCATTCGCATCCGGCATCACCAAATCCAGAAAAATTAAATCCGGCTTGTACCTGGCGACTTGGGCTATGGCTTGCACCGGATCGGGAAGTCCCACGACTTGATATCCCGCAGGTTCGAGGATATTTTTCATCACCTGAAACACCACCGGACTATCATCAATACAAGCAATTAAAGGCTTCTGTTGATTGGGTTGGACAGACTCAACTTCTGACTCACCGGGAGTAGACTCCCAACTGGCGGTTCTCAGGTTGAAGGTGGGTGCCGGAAGATCCGGAACGGTTCGCAACTGCACTAACCCTTTTTTGATCAAGGGAAGTAAGGCGCGAGTTACGGAAGTCACAGACTTTCCCAAGCGCAGGGAGATATCCCAGAGGGTAAATTTGCCATTGAGGTATTTATCCCAACCGGATAGGGTTTCTGAGTGAACGGGTTTTCTGAGAATGGGCGCTTCTGTCGGGTTCATTGAACCTAAACCTGCGGCTTCCCATTGCGATCGCAGTTGCGATCCTTTGCTGAGTACAGGTTCGAGTTCGCTGTAAGATAACCCTAAACCCAAGGAGACTTTTGATGTCCCATCAGTATCAACCGCTTGTGCTTTGGAAATGATATCCGCGCAGTGGAGTAGAGAAAATAAGATTTCTAAGGTGACATAGCCGATAATGCTTTTGGCTTGAGTTAAGGTCAGTTGTTCGTTAGCCACCCCTTGATACAGGAGTTGATATTCCCAAGGTTTCTCGCTATCAAAGGAGACGGAGTGGGGTTGGGGTTTCCAGTTGGGGCTATTTTTCTTCAGCGCCCGATGCCAACGTCGCACCCGATGAAAATCACTTGTTGCATACAGAAGCTGACCGCTACAGATGTGCAGTTTTCCTTCTTTGGCTGGATTGCTGAGAATGACTTCACCAGTGGCAAATTGCTGACAGAGGGTTTCTAATTGTTGAGTTAAGCTCTCTAATTTTGCAGATTCAGCACTCAAACTCTTGTCCTCCTTTGAGTCAATTGGTCAAAAAAAATGGTAAGATGCTTACTCCGATAATCCGGATTAAATCTTTCTTATGATCTCCCTTTAATTGGGAATAGTGCTATTTGTTTAATCGATCCGGATAAAATTTTTTTCACCTCTTTTCGATGATTATCTCTGAGCTGAGGCTTTTCCGATTTTCCGAATAAGTAGAGACTGATAACCCCGATCGTGAAGGGGTTTGTTTATCCGAATTGATCCCCCCTTTACAAAATCATTAAATTTTTCTCATGGCGCTTCCTTCAATTCTATTATACTCATATTCTCAGGGTCAGTCGCAAGTTTACGGATAATTTCCAATAAATTTGCACTTTTCTTTAGGTGCTGTTCTCGGTGTCGAGGTTCTAAATTTTTTTGATTTTGATACGGTTTCTCTAGAGAACTTAGCCGTTGATTATATAATTGATTGGCAATGAGATTAAATTCGGATTTATCGATAAAAGGAGAAACTTTAAAGCGGACAATTAACTTTTTCTCTTCATTCATTTCCAGGGCAAAAATTGATAAGTTTTCGACACCGTATTCAACTTGTAAGGCTTGAAACGCGAGGTAAAAAGCTTGCCAATCAATTCCGCCTGGAAACGTGAGATCAACAGTTTCTAATGCCGGTTGAAAGAGCTTGGTAAATTCTCCGACTCCAAAAGTTTTGTTGGCATCACGGGGACAACGTTCTTGTTGATCATCTTTGAGATAAACATACTCACAACTCACCCGATGAAGATTTGTTGCACTATTGAGATCCCAGTCTTCAATACAAGCGCCGGTCAAGGTTGCGCCCTCAAAATTGGTCCCCAAAATTTGAGTCCCTCGCAGGTTAGCTTCGGTGAGGTTGGCATGGCTAAAGTTGGCATGGCTGAGATCGGCTCCCCGGAGCTTCGCCCTCCAGAGATCGGCGGCTTCGAGGTTCGCACTGCTGAGATCGGCTTCACTAAAGTTCACAGCCCACAGATCCGCCCCGGTGAGATTGGCTTCTCGCAGGTCTGCTCCCCAGAGATCGGCATTGATCAAATTTGCTCTGCTGAGATCGGCTTTCCATAAATTAGCCTCTCTGAGATCGGCTTCTCCGAGATCGAGTCCGCTCACCCCTTGGTTGAGGATCTGCCAAACGAGTTTCCATTTGGAGTCCCAACTGGTTTGCAGATCGACGATCGTACCTTTGAGGTAAACGCCTCTAAAATCGGCTTTCCAGAGGTTTGCTTCACTGAGGTTAGCGGAACTGAGGTTAGCTCCCCACAGGTCGGCTTCCTGAAGATTTGCCCCCATCAAGTTCACATTTGTCAGATCGGCACCTCGCAGGTCTGCTCTCCACAAATAAGCCCCACTCAGGTCAGCGTTTCGCAGGTTAGCCCCACGCAGATCCGCTCTCCAGAGGTTGGTATCACTTAAGTCCGTGCTTCGCAAGTCGGCGCCCCAGAGATCGGCACTCCAAAGATCGGCCATCCACAGGTTCGCGCCACTGAGATCGGCACCACTGAGATCGACACCTCGGAGATCGGGTTTGAGTTCTGGATTTCTTTCTCTCCATTGATTCCACATCTCCACCCCTTGTTTGAGTTGGACGAAATGTTCCTCATTAGCCATGCAATATCAGCTCCCCATTGCTTTACTTATGCTTTTTAGAACAGTCATCACAGAAGTGCAGAACCCATCGCTAGACGGTTAACCTGATCGGGTGTTTCCGGTCTGAAACGATGACCTGTCACCTAAATTGTCTATTTTCAAATTAGGCTACTCGGGTTTGAATGCCGGAATCTTTGGGAGATTTCTGTTGAGCGTCGATTGTTAGTTCAGTGGTGAACCGCGATCGCAGGTGTTTTTAAATGCTTTTGACTACTGTTCCTTCCGAGCACCCTGGCTATCAAAATTGGATTCTTGATTCACAAAGAATTCACCGATAACCAATTGTTATTTCTCGGATGAGTCAAAGCACTGGGTGGCTTTCACTCAACCTCACAACGGCCTCAAGGGAATAGTTTTATTCCTGGGTAACGTTGTCAAACTCTTGAGTACAGGGCTTTTTTTGTAGTTGGTGAACTTGTAGCAGCGATACACCCACAGTTGATTCACTTAGATGACTTACTCGGTAAGCGCTCAAAGTCTAAGTATCGCACCCGACTCTATCACAGATGATAGCTTGCCCGAGGCGATCTTGTCAACGGCGGAATCGCTTCTGTAGAGAGAAATTGACTAAATTTCCCCATACAGAAAGCCTAAAATCAAACCCGATATACATTACAGGCATTCTATGAAATTGACACCGGATCAACTTCATCCGATCGGCCATCGATCTACAATTTTTCGAGATCCTGCACCGAACCAATTTGATTTACTCTTGAGTGATTTTAAACTGAGTAACTCCCTGTTGCAACTCTTGAGCAACTTCCATCAGTTGAGAAAAACAATCCCGCACTTCTAGGGACTGTTGGGTACTGGTATCGGCGATCGCCGCCACTTGTTGCATAGTTTCGGAAAGCTGAGTTGAAGTTTGGGCTTGATGGTTAGCGGAAGTTGCAATTTGATTAACAAATTCGTGGGTTTGATTACTGGCTTGAACAATTTCCGTCAGGGTTTGGCGGGTGTGTTGAACCAACTCCGTTTCTTGAAGAACTCGTTTTAAACCGACTTTCATCGCCTGCATCACTTGAGTGGTTTCGGCTTGAATTTCGGCAATCATCTCTTCAATTTCGGCGGTGGCATTCCCTGACTGTTCGGCTAAAGTTCGCACTTCTGTCGCCACCATTCCAAATCCGCCTTCATTTTGACTCATACGGCTGGCTTCTACAGAAGCATTTAATGCCAACACATGAGTCTGACTGGCAAACTCATTAATTAATTTGGCAATTCGTGAAATTTTTTGAGAAGATTCTCCCAAATTTTTCACTTTTCGCGCCGTGCCTCGAATCGTTTTTTCTAAGGCTAAAATCCCTTTAACAGTCCGGTTCATGGCTTGATCGCCGGCCTGCAAAATCTCGGCAACAGTTTGCACTTGAGCTTGGGCGGCTTGAGCGGAATCGGCAACGGTACGAATAGAATTGGCTAAGGTCTGAATTTGTGCCAAAGCATCAACAACGGCTTCTTTTTGTCGTACCGCTTCGATGGATAATTTTTCGACATCTTGTTCTCGTTGTGCCGCAGTCGTGGTGACGAGGTTCGCACTTTGATGAACTTGAGCGACTAACTGTTGTAAACTTTCGATAGTGGCATTAAAGAAGTCGGCGACTGTTCCCATCACCCCTTCGCTCACCTGCGCTCGCACGGTTAAATCCCCGTGAAAAGAGTTTTCAATTTGAGCTAAAAAGGTTTGGATTTGCTCTTCGAGTCGTTCTTTTTGTCGCTGTTGCTCGTCCATCATTTGTTCGGCGAGGGTGCGACTTTCCTGAACTTGTTGCAACAGTTGAGCTTGTTCGAGAGCATAACGGACTTGTAAACCGACCTGTTTAAACAGTTCAATTTCCGAATCATGCCATTGATGAACCTGGCTACAGTGATGGGCTTCGATCGCGTAAAGGGTTTGATTGACCCAGACAGGAATCATTAAAGTCGCTTGCGCCTGCCATTGAGAGAGTTGTTGTTTCTGCTGATTACCGATCAATTGGGCTTCGGCTAGATTGGAAACTGCGAATTCATCAACCGTCGAGAGTATTTTCACAAGTGAATCATCGGGATAGTTGACTTGATCAGCCGAATCGCTAATTTTTGCATAACCCGATCGTACAGCTTCGGCAATCACTTGAGTCTGGGAATAACTGTTAACTTCTAACGGCTGAACTCGTGAATTTCTGACGGTTTCCGGTGGGGTGTTGGCGATACCCAATCGTAGCGCTTCGGCAATCATTTGAGTCTGGGAAGAACTGCTAAGTTCTAACGGCTGAACTCGTGAATTTCTGACGGTTTCCTGTTGGCTATTGGCGGTGGGGTGTGGGCTTTTTGAGGCCGAATCACGAATTTTTGCATAACCCAATCGTACAGCTTCGGCAATCACTTGAGTTTTGAGGGAAGCAGAAGAAGATGGAGAGGTTGGAGTATAGTCAACTGGTAAGGACTGAGCGATCGCGGGTGAGTGAAAACCTGTTGGCTGTTCCCTGATTTGATACATAATCACCCGATCGGCTTGCATCAATTCCAACAAATCCTCAACCGCAGTATGACAGATGCGTTGCGGATCGAGGGAGGCGCGAATATGAGAGCAAATTTCATTGAGTTTTCTCGCCTGCTGGGTCGCTTGTTGCTGTTGTTGAAGGAAAATTTGGTTGAGAGCGTGTCCAACAGAAACCGCCAATTGTCGCAGGAAATTAATTTCATGGGGTTGCCATTCTCGGGACTCACTACAATGATGAACAATTAACAACCCATGCAGTTTTTGTTTGGCAATGATCGGAGCGACTAATTTGGCTTGAACCTGCAACTCTTTGAGTTGACGCAGATGAAACGCCTGCAATGAGGCTTGTTTAATGTCGGCGATCGCGATAATTTCTCCTTGGAGATAAGGTTGAATGTCGTGAGTCGAACCCGGATCGTAGAGTTGATTACCGAGTGCGCTGGGAAATTGAGGAGCGACCGATTCAGCGACAATTGTACCTTGCCATTGGGTCTCAAACTGATAAATGGTGACGCGATCTACATTCAGTACAGCCCGAGTTTCTCCGACGACAATATTGAAAATTTCACTTGGAGTGAGTGATTCTTGCAGGATGGCATGAATTTGATTGAGACGACGTTCTTGTTCGGCGCCGGTTTGTTGTTGTTGGAGTAAGGTTAATTGATCGAGTGCTAAACTGACTTGAGCGGTTAATTGTTTGATAAAGTCCAACTCGGAATCTTGCCAAACTCGCGAATTGGCGGTGTCATTGATGATTAACAAGCCATGCAGTTGGCTGGGGGCGATCAGTGGCGCGATCAGATGGCTTTTGGTTTGTGAAGCGGTGAGCAGTTGTCGGTAAGGTCGGAAGTTGGAGAGTTGAGTATTGAGTTCGCAGTTGCGAAGATTGTCAATCTGATAAACTCGTTTACGCCGCAGGATTTTGAGATCTTCTTCTGTGAATTCTCCATTATCGATGGTTTGTCCGAGTAGGTTCGGCAGATTATTAACAACCGATTCAGCGATCACTGTTCCCGAGCCGTTTTCATGGTATTTATAAATGAAAACTTGATCGGTTTTAAATAACTGACGTATTTGATCGACGATCAGATCAAAAACTCGTTCTATGGTTTTGATGTTCCGTAGTTGGTGGGTGATGTTATTTAAGATTTTGGCTTTTTGAGCGGCGGCTTGCTGTTGTTCGAGGGCTAAAGCTTGATCGAGTGCATAGCCCAAGTGTATCCCTGCGCTACGAATCAGATCGATGTCTAATTCTGTCCACGCTCTTGGCCCGGAACATTGATGAGCAACTAATAATCCTTTGAGTTGATTTTCGACTAAAATGGGGGCGACTAAATTGGCTCTAACCGCAAAGGGTTCGAGTTGATTGAGGTGACATTCGGTTAAACCGGCTTGATAGATATCGTCGGTGGCTTTAACTCGTCCCCGTTGGTAAGGTTGCACGTAGCGTTTGGCAAAACAAGGATCGTCAATTTCCGCTCCAATTGCCGCCGGCCATTGACTATCAACGGATTCGGCAATGATTTTCCCGTCCCATTCGGGGCCGAATTGATAAACTAAAACCCGATCGCATTTTAAAGCATCTCGGGTTTCTTCAACGGCTACCATTAAAATCTCACTGACCTGGGTAAATTGACGTAGGCGATCGTTAATTTGATTTAGGCGTCGAGCTTGTTGAATAATCGCTTGTTGTTGTTGAATTAATAGCAGTTCATCCAGGGCATAATTGAGCTGTAGGGAAATCCCCCGAAAGAATTCAACGTCTGAGGAGTGCCAAGAGCGAGGTTGACGACATTGATGAGCGATTAAGAAGCCATAAAGCTGTTTGTCTGCGGGTTTTTTCTCTCCATTTAAGTTGATGTTGCGAGCATAAATCGGAACGACGAGACTCGCTTTGACTTGTAAGGTTTTGAGTTGATTAACTATCTGTTCATCGAGTCCGGCTTGATTAATGTTGGCGATCGCTTGCACTTGTCCCCGACGATATTGTTCGGCATAGCGAGCTAACCGAGGGTCAACAATTTCTGCATTTAAGAGGGATGAGCATTGGCTTTCAACGGATTCGGTGATGACTTTTCCTTGAAAATTAGATGTCAATTTACAGATGACAACCCGATCAGTTTTTAAGGCTGAACGCACTTCGCGAACAACAGTTTTGAGCAATTCATCGATGCTGATAGACTCCCGCATTTGAGCAGTAATTATATCCAGGAGTTGGGCGCGTTGGCCGGCTGCACTTTCTTTTTTAACTAAGTCTTGAAGTTGATTAACCCGATATTCCATATGAGAACGCAAAACGGCTAATTCTTTGGCTAATGCTGTGTTTTGCGTTTGTTCTTCCAGATTGGTTTCTAATTCTGAGGACGTCATATCACCCTCTACAACAACAGATTGTACGGGAATAATAGCAGAGTCTTTCATTCGTTTTTTTTCTGATTGATTAGAAGGAAAAGTTCATTTTTCGATTGAAAAGGTTTTCCTGATGGATTTTGTTAAGTTTAGAGTTTTTGAGAATGAATGGAATGGTTCTCTATTTAATTGTAATCTCTCTATTTTGAGTTAAAGACGAGGGATTTTAGATGCTTTTTTAGGAGTAGATAATAACAAAGAGATCCGGTTCTGTTGAAGCCAAGAAACTCCGGTCTGTTTGTATGTGAAATTTACTTCATCTTCTACCCAACTAAGGTTTGATGAAGTCCAAGAATTAACTTTTGTTCGACGGTTAAAAAAATTTGGGTATTTTTCAATTATAGCTTCTGCCAATCCAAGCTAATGTTTCATTGAAATTACACCTAAATTTTTTCACTCTCTTATAGCGATAAAAAAATCAATGTTGAAATGGTATCCAGTCTTTGAATTTACACTTTAATTTTGTCAAGTTTTCTTCGTGAAAACTTGCCTTAATTAAATATTGTTTTGTTGTCCAAAAATTTAGCATTAACACACCTCAGATTGCTAAAAAAATCTAGTGATTCGTCAAGTTATGCACAGTGATAATTTCCAGTTTTAGACTGGATAAGAATTGAACACCAGAAGATAACAACTAAAAGCATTTCTCTATAATTAGATCATCCTCATTTTAATAGGATCACCCAAGTCTTCTAGGTCAATTAACAGGAAAGTCGGGTTGTCGCTTGCCCCTGGAATGATAAAATTATCTTTCGCTGTTGATCTTTAGTTGTTAAAAATACACCCTTGACTCAAATAGCCTTGACTGATTGGCTACCCGAATTGTGAAAAAGTTGTTTCATAAACAAGAATACCTATACTGTGGCTCAAATGTCAAGGGGACTCATATAAAATTTATTTTATGTTAGAGTAAGCCTAAAATTTTGGCCCAACGGAAAAAAGGCAGGGATGACTCCCTACCTGTGAAAATTAATCCGTTAAACTTGGCGACGAGCGTTTAGTACCGATAACCGGACTGGTCAGGTCTGTGAATAATGAAGCTGAGGACTTGGCACTGCTTCACGTTGTCAAAACCCGCAACCCGAATGAAACACTTGGGATACTCTTGACGGCAAGCTTGAATTTCGGCCATCACATCGCGAACGGTTGTGGCGTTGAACAGGGGCAGTTTCCACATCGTCCAGTAGTGAACTTCGGGTTCTGCGGTTTCGTTGAACTCAACAGCCGGAATAAAACCCTGAGACAGCATATATTGAATTTGCTTGTCAATCTGAGCATCAGTCAACGGAGGCAGATAGGACAGAGTTTCGTAGCGACGCTCTTTCGGTAAAGTTTGCATTGCGATTTCCTAAAACGTTAAGGGGTATACAACAATAGACGAGATTGAACCAGCTTCTATTCGTCGGGATTCGGTTCGGAATCCATTTGAAATTCGGGATGAGGACTGGCGTCAGACAAAGAAACTTGGGTCATCCGTTCGAGATACTGACGGCGATGTTCCATATTGCTTTGCTGAATTGATTCACGCACCATTTCCGGTAAATAATCCACTACCTCCTGAGCCAGATGTTCTCGCACGGTCATAATTCGGAAGGCCATTTCCTGGTTTTCCTGAAGCATCTCTTTGAGATACGCTTCTCCATCTTGAATTTTTCCGTTAGACGAGAATCCACTCAACCAAATTGCTAGACCGGGGTTTGTCTCTCGAAGCTGAGAGGAAACCAGCCTTACAGCTTGGTAGGTTAGGTAGCTCGATAGTACCTTGGTCGTGTCTTTCGCAACTTTTTTGATATCCATGTCTGACACCAACCTCCAAGAGTTCTGAGTTTTGAATTCTAAGTTTATCTACTTATCGCTTAAAATTCATCCCCAGGACTCTGGAAATGGATTTAGAGCGTATCCATTGCTTCAAACTCGAACTTGATTTCTTTCCACAGTTCGCAAGCAACGGCCAGTTCGGGACTCCACTTGGCAGCTTCGCGGATGACGTCGCCACCTTCGCGGAACAGGTTCCGGCCTTCGTTACGTGCTTGGATACAAGCTTCGAGAGCAACCCGGTTCGCTGTTGCACCGGGAGCGTTACCCCAGGGGTGTCCTAATGTACCACCACCGAACTGTAAGCAGGAGTCGTCGCCGAAGATTTCAACCAACGCCGGCATATGCCAAACGTGGATACCGCCGGACGCTACAGGCATTACTCCAGGCATGGAGGCCCAGTCTTGGGTGAAGAAAATACCGCGTTCGCGATCTTGTTCGATGTGATCTTCGCGCATCAGGTCAACAAAACCCATTGTGATGCCTTTTTCACCTTCGAGTTTACCCACAACGGTACCGGAGTGGAGGTGATCGCCACCGGACATCCGCAAGCACTTGGCGAGAACGCGGAAGTGAATACCGTGATTACGTTGACGGTCAATTACCGCGTGCATGGCACGGTGAATATGGAGTAACAAACCGTTATCGCGGCACCAACGGGCTAAGGTGGTGTTGGCTGTGAAACCACCGGTCAGGTAGTCGTGCATGATAATGGGTGTACCCAGTTCTTTGGCGAACTCGGCCCGCTTGAGCATTTCTTCGCAGGTCGGAGCGGTTACGTTGAGGTAGTGACCTTTAATTTCTCCGGTTTCACCTTGAGCTTTTTCAATCGCTTCTTGAACGAACAGGAAGCGATCGCGCCAGCGCATGAAGGGCTGAGAGTTGATGTTTTCGTCGTCTTTGGTGAAGTCCAAGCCACCGCGCAGACATTCATATACTGCACGTCCGTAGTTCTTCGCAGATAAACCGAGTTTGGGTTTAATGGTGCAACCGAGGAGGGGACGACCGTATTTGTTGAGTTTGTCGCGTTCTACGGTAATTCCGTGAGGAGGGCCTTGGAAGGTCTTCAGGTAAGCGATGGGAATGCGGAGGTCTTCTAAACGCAGCGCACGCAGGGCTTTAAATCCAAATACGTTACCTACGATGGAGGTTAACATATTGGTGACGGAGCCTTCCTCAAACAGATCCAGAGGATAAGCAACAAAACAGAAGTATTGGTTGTCTTCTCCGGGAACGGATTCAATATGATAACAACGGCCTTTGTAGCGGTCGAGGTCAGTCAATAGGTCCGTCCACACTGTTGTCCAGGTTCCGGTGGAGGACTCAGCCGCAACAGCCGCTCCCGCTTCTTCGGGAGGAACTCCAGGCTGAGGGCTGAAACGAAATGCAGCCAAAATATCTGTATCTTTCGGCGTATAGTCGGGGGTGTAATAGGTCAGTTTATAGTCTTTTACACCAGCTTGGTAGCCAGCTTTCGACTGAGTGCGGGTCTGAGAGTAAGCCATAACTCCTTGATATCTCCCTTGACGGAATCTCTTCTTTTTTGGTCTTTGTGCCAAGATATTTAAGATATTATCAAGAAACTGTCCCCGTCAACCTTGAATCTTTTTAAGATTTACATAATATTTCTTTATATTTCTTTAAATTTAACGACCTTTTGATACATCTAGCCGATTTTTTGTTGTCTGTATCACTAAACTGTCTCTTTAAATGTTAAGTTTATTAAAGATTATGACGTTGATCAGGGGGAAGGGGAAAGGGGGAAGGGGAAAGGGGGAAGGGGAAAGGGGGAAGGGGAAAGGGGGAAGGGGAAAGGGGGAAGGGGAAAGGGGAAAGGGATAAGGGGGAATTTGAGAATTAGGGTTCAGAGAGATGGAGGGCGGCATATTCATCTTGACGGAGTAAACTTAAAAGAGAAGTGGATTCGAGTTCAGAAATTCCCAAAAGTTCTAGTGTTTTTTCTCCCATCATTAACGCCGCTTCTACCACTTCCGGCACCACATGACTAACACCAACGGCTAACATTTTTTCTCGTTGTTCTAAGTGGCGAGTGCGAACAACTAAAGGCAAATTGGGATGAGAACTTTGCAATAAAGCGACTAACTTTTCAGTAATTTGAGATTCTCCAACGGTAATCACAACCGCACGCGCCCGATGCACTCGAACCGCCGATAAAATGCGAGAATTATCCACATCTCCAAAATAAACCGCCCGACCCGCTTTTCGTCCGGCTGCAACTTGTTCGAGATTTTTTTCTAAAGCAAGATAAGGAATATTCATGCGATCAAGAATCGTACAAACCACCTGTCCGACTCGACCATAACCAATCACTAAAACAGCTTTTCGACTGCGAAGCCTGCGTTTCTTTAAGGCTTTAACCTGATCTTCGCTATCTAGGATAGATTGATAAAAACGTTGAGTAACTGTATCGGCAAAGCTAACTAAAATTGGCGTTGTAACCATTGAAATCACGATAATCACAATCAACCAAGAAAACGCCTCATCACTAATTAACCCGGTCGCGACAGCCGCACTAAACAATACAAAACCAAACTCACCATTTTGAGGCAATAAAGTCGCCACACGCACCGCAGTGAATCGGCTGAAGCGAAACGCCAAACACAAACCAAACAAAATAATCGCCTTTACTAACATCAACGCTAAAGCATGACCAACCATCTGAAACCCTTCATTAAAAAAAGCGTCGAGATTAATCGACATCCCAACGGAAATAAAGAATAAACTCACCAGGAGATTTTTAAACGGTTCAATTTCCGATTCTAAATAATGGCGATAATGGGAACCCGACAACAACATTCCGATAAAAAAGGCACCCAAAGACATCGATAAACCCGCCGTATCCATGATCCAAGCCGACCCAATAACGGTTAAACCGACAATTCCGGCGATCGCTTCTCGGTTACGTTGACCGACAACAATTTTAAGAACAAACGGTACAATATAAGATCCCAAAACATAAACCGCAAACAATCCCCCTAAAATCGTTGCCCCCTGTTGCCAAAAGGGAATATTATCAGTTTGGGCCGGTTGATTGGATAATAGAGGAACCAAAGCCAAAATCGGAACAATCGCGATATCTTGTAGAAGTAAAACGCCAAAAGTAGTTTGACCGTATTCAGTCGAAGTTTCGTTGCGTTCTTCGAGTAACTGCATGACAAACGCCGTCGAAGACATCGCCAAACCGAGTCCAAGAATTAAAGCCGCATTCCACTGATAACCGAGAAACCGACTATAAAGGGTAATGGCGATCGCAGTTAAACTGAGTTGGAGGGAACCCAAACCAAAAACAACCCGACGCAAAGACCACAATCTTTCCGGGTGCATTTCTAACCCGATGATAAAAAGTAAAAACACAACTCCAAGTTCAGTAATGTCTCGGAGTGCTTCCGGATCGTCTGTAATAGCCAAACCCGACGGGCCAAGAACCACCCCCGCCATTAACAAACCGACGACAGAACCGAGTTTAACCCGTTTGAATAAAATAACGGAAAGGGTTGTAATCGCTAAAAGTAAAACGAGGTCTAGTAAAATATGGTGCAAGCTCATGTGATTTTAGGGATTTTGTTCGCCGATGGAGAAGAAACAACTTTGAAGAAACAACAACTAAAGCCGTCTGCGGGAACCTGAACAATTACTTTCGATAGATCGTCTGTATCCAAGGTATCCTTTTTAAGAGCAAACAGGTTACAGGTCTCAGGTGTTGGAACTGCAAACTGATAACTGAAAACACTCTCGTGGCGTCGTTGCTCTCTTGCAAACTTTGCTCTCGACGGAAACCGCCGGGCCGCAAGTTTGCGCTCTACTTGGGGAGACCCCAAGACCGCACTTCGCGCTGGTCACTGTAAACTGATAACTGATAACTGAAA
This sequence comes from Lyngbya sp., assembly GCA_035285085.1. Classification (GTDB taxonomy): domain Bacteria; phylum Cyanobacteriota; class Cyanobacteriia; order Cyanobacteriales; family Microcoleaceae; genus Capilliphycus. The sequence goes on from JAYKHV010000166.1 coordinate 33,891, forward strand.
AACCGTTCACCGAAAAAGCCACTGTGGATCATCCTGTTTCATCAACGTTGCACTGTATCAACCCCAAGTGTCCGAAACCGGACGGTCAACCTTGGGGAAATAAATATTGTCAACGTTGCGGCGCCCCTTTAGAACTAAATAATCGTTATGTTCCTTTACGTTGTTTGGGAACAGGAGGATTTTCAACGCTTTACGTGGTTTGGGACTTAAAGACGAAAACAGAAAAAGTCCTAAAAGTCTTGTTAGAACCGTCTGGGAAGGCGTTAGAACTGTTTGAACAAGAGGCGAGTGTCTTAGCCCAGATGCGTCATCCGGGGGTGCCGAAAGTATCGCCCGATAGCTATTTTTTCCTGAAAAAACGTCAATCAAACCTATCGCCGCTTCCGTGTTTGGTGATGGAAAAAATTCACGGGTTAACGTTGCAGGAGATATTAGATCAACATCCCCGAGGCTGTCCAGAAGAATGGGTAATTGACTGGTTACAACAGGCTTTAGAAATTTTACGAGAATTACACGCCCATAATATTATTCATCGGGATCTCAAACCGTCTAATTTGATGTTGCGTTCAACTCCGGCGTTTCCGTTAACGGTGACTCCGATCCAAACGCATCAGTTAGTTATGATTGATTTTGGCGGGGCGAAACAGGTGGGGCGGGTTTTTTCGAGTAATGGTGAAGCTATTGCTAGAAGCACAACTCGTTTGGTTTCTCCCGGTTACAGTCCCCCCGAACAAATTGTTGGGGCGGCCGTTGGGCCACCTGCGGATTTTTATGCGTTGGGCCGAACCTGTATTCATTTGTTAACGGGAGTTTTTCCGGCCGATCTTGAAGATCCGATTACCGCCGAGTTACGATGGCAACATCGGGCGGTTGTGAGTCCCTGGTTTGCCAATTTGCTGGATCAAATGGTGCAGTCCGAAGTCAGTCGCCGCCCCCAAACCGCTACAGAAATTCTGACTTATCTGTTTAAAATTGCCCGTCAGAAACGGTATCCCCGCCGGATGATGTCGTTATCGCAGATGTGTTTGGATGTGGTGAAAACGGGTTTATTGGAAACTGATCGCGCTTTATGGAATCTTGTTAAAGCCGGGGGATATTTAAGCGCCCAACTGATGCAAGTGAGTATGGCGACGCTGTGGGGAATGGGACTGGCGGGTGTTGGCGGTATTGCGGGGGCGATGTTTGGGTTGGTGTTGGCTTATTGGACTCCGGTGGGTCAAGCGTTTGCTGAGGTGTTATTGAGTAATTTTCCTTTGTTCTTTCCGGGGGCGGCGATGCGACTGGGAACCCAAATTTTAGTGTTGGGTTTGGCCGGTTTGGGGACGGGACTGGGTTTAACGGATGCGGGTGGATGTGACATGAACCGTCGTTATAAACGGGCGGCTGTGATGGGGAGTTTGGGTTATATCGTCGGTGGGCTGAGTTGGCACTTTCTGAGGATGTTTGGGACTCTGGGATATTGGTCTATAGGTTTTTCTGCGGCGCTGCTAACGTTGGGGTTGGGGTTACGCAGTCATCGTTGGGTTTATACGGTGGTTGTAGCTGCGGGAACAACATGGATTTTTGGGACGCTGAGTCTGGATCAAAGCTTTCCGGTGGCGATGTTGCAATTTCCCTCGGTGGGGACTCAACCGCAGTGGCAAGAATTTTGGTTTGGTTTGGGGTTTATGGGGCTTTTGGGCTGTGCAACGGGTTTATGTTTGGGTGTGAGTCATTATTTTATAGTACCGATTTTGCGTTGGTTGGGATGGCGGTAAACAGTTTTTTCAGTCACCAGTCACCAGTCACCAGTCACCAGTTACGGAGGTGGGGAGATGGGGAAATTCATAATTCATAATTCATAATTCATCACTCCTAAACTCCTAAATTCTATGGCTATTACCATTCAACAATTAATTCAATGGAAACAACAAGGCCGCGCGATCGCCGTGTTGACTGCTTATGATTATGCGATGGCGCGAATACTCGATCAAGCCGGCGTCGATGTGATTTTAGTCGGAGATTCTCTGGCGATGGTGGCGTTGGGCTATGAAACGACTTTACCGTTAACGTTAGAGGAGATGTTGCATCATGCTAAAGCGGTACGGCGTGGGGTGAAGGATGCTTTGATTGTGGTTGATTTGCCGTTTTTAACTTACCAAGAAAGTCCCCAGCAAGCAATGCGATCGGCGGGACGGGTGATGAAGGAAACCGGGGCGCAGGCGGTGAAGTTGGAGGGCGGATATCCGGAAATGGCGGAAACGGTGCGTTATTTGGTCCGGGCGGGTATTCCGGTGATGGGTCATGTCGGGTTAACGCCGCAGTCAGTCCATCAGTTGGGCGGGTTTCGCAAACAGGGGAAAACCGCAGAGGCTGCCGATCGCATTTTAACGGAAGCGATGGCTTTGGAGGAAGCGGGAGCCTTTGCTGTTGTATTGGAGCATATTCCGGCAAAGTTGGCAATGGAAATTACTCAAAAGTTAACCATTCCCACGATTGGGATTGGGGCGGGGGCGCATTGTGATGGTCAGGTGTTGGTGACGCCGGATCTGTTGGGGTTATCGGCTTGGCAACCGCCTTTTGTGAAAACTTATGCCAATTTGCAAGAGACGGTAATCTCTGCGATACAACAGTATTGTGAGGAGGTCAGATCCAGACAGTTTCCTCAGTAAGGGAGAGCGTCGATCGCAGCAGTTGCCCGAAATGAATAACTTTCTCGATTGACAGATAGCTTGAATTGTGACAAAGTTGAGACCTACTTTACATTCAAGCCAGTTTTGTAAAGGCTAAGAGGGTTTTTATGAAGATTTTGTAAAGCTGTTTTCTGAAAATTATCAAGTCAAGAGTGTTCTGTAAAAGTTTAGAGAATGTTTTTAAAGATTGTGTAAAAAAAACTCGGTTAGACTTTGAACAAAAAGGACTAACTTTATGTATTTTTTTCGGGGTCAAGCTTTGCCATACTAGAGACATCAAAGGGTTTAAGTCGCAAAGCTCTCATTTCTCTCAAAAAAATGGAGTAGATAGACTAGAAGAGATTCGGAAAATTTTTCCAGTCTCTTCTTTTAGTATTTGGGCAATGATTTATACAGAACAAACAGTTAGGTCTGGACAAGCCTGTTGAATTTTAATTCTAGGGTTGCCATTTTTAATGAAGTGATTTAATATTAATAATCGAATGCCACCAGCCACCAACAACGGACGACTTAATCAATTAACCTAATTTTGGGTTATAAAGTTGTCATCAATGATCGCGATAAAATGAGTGTTACCAACTCATTAAAAATGTAACTTAAAAATTAAGGGTAGACATTGATTGATCGATTGATGTCTACCGAATTTAATTAAGCTTTGAGAATAATTACGTTTCTCTCGAAAAGAAACTCGCTATAGTCAGCTAAGTCGTCAAGTCCAAGAAAGTTGAGTAAGAGTTCAGCAAGTAGCCAAATCAAGGTTTTAGTAATTAGTGTTTTCCATCTTACTTGCATTTAGGATCACCTCCAGGGCAGAACGCTTACTCCAAAAACTACAGCCTCAAATCGATTTAAAGATAATCAGGTTGAGCGTTTTACGACTCTACTTGTACATATGTCTCACGCAACAACAGTTATGCAGTTTTTGGAGGCGTTTGAGTCAGGTTTACAGAGTGGAGGTGATGAGATCCGGCAGGTTAACCAAGCATTAACATGGGGTCATCGGGATTGACAAAAGTGATTACATTTTTGACCCGTTCAACGTCAGTGATATCCGTCACAATTCCGAGAACATTTCCGGTTTCGGTTTCTTGAATGAGAGTGCCTTTAATATTACCAACATTAACGGGAATATTAGAAGTAATATTGGTAGAATCAAAGGAAGTCACCGTAATATTTTCCAAGCCAAAATTAGCGACAATTAAAATCTGATCGCCTTCTTCGGTGTTCAAATCGGTAATCACATCAGCTTCGGTATTGGTTCCGGCGAGAACAAATTGATCTGCACCTTCATTTCCGGTTAAAATATCAATACCTAAATCTCCAATTAGCAGATCGTTTCCAGGACCTCCATATAAACTATCGCTCTCTTTACCGCCTCGGATGACATCATCGCCTTCGCCACCCCAAATTTGATCGGCATCTCGATTTCCGTTAATTAAATCGTTACCTAAATCGCCACCAATGGCGTCATTTCCCTTTCCACCTCGGATAACATCATCACCGCTTAAACCGGCGATGGTATCATTACCCAGATTTCCATTTATTACATCCATCGAAGCCGACGCCATCAGGAAATCATCACCATCTAAAGCTAAAATTCCCCCCGGATTTTCTGCGGTCCACTCCGGTTTAATTTCACCCGTTGGCGGGGGAACAATTCCGACACCAGCAGGCGCTAAAACATCCGGTTCATTGGTTAGTAGAAATAATTTTGATGAATCGGTAGAACGGTTCATCCGAGTTTGGTAATCGTTGAGAAAATCTGAACTGCTTTGAATTTCCAGGGGTTCGGGTTCGGTTTGAATAATTTGTCGAGAATTCGATGCAGTTCTTTCTTCAGAAAAGAGAGTTTTAATCAGTAAGTTGGCGACGGGTTCGGCGACATCCATTAAGGGTGTGTAAGCGGGAAAGAGAACTTTAACCAAAGGTTCAAATACAGGCCAGTTCCCTTTAAAAAAATTCAGGACGTTATCAAAAATATTGAACATTTCTAGCTCGTTGAAAATCGATTAACAGCGGTGTATAGGACTACGCATTCAGCGCAATAAAAAGCTACAGCCTAATTACAACAAGTATTTTCTTGTTACATGATTGCAATTCGCGCCTTTTGCGATTAAAATCCTTTCAATCATCACCCTGGTAAGCCTGTCGAGCAAAGTCCTGCATTTGTAAATAATTTACCCTTTTTGAGATCAGAAAGGGGGAGGAACCACCCTCCCCTGTTTCGTCACACTCGTTGGTCTCTATGTGTTTGATGCAGGGGTTGTAGATGAATTTCCGGACTGATTTGCAAAAAAGGATAATTGAGGACTGCGGATACAACAGACACGATAGGCTAGACGAAGGTTGAGCGGATTAGTTTCGTCCTGTTTTGGCAAAATCTCGGACGGGTTGAGGATGAAAAGACAGTTACAGATAATATTTGCAAGTAGAGGACTGAGAAAAATACAGCCAAGAATATTATTTGTTGGAAATAATCCCTGTCTAAGCCGTTGATTGCAGTTGTTTAAATTTAAAGGCTACAAAATATCAATAAATTTGTCTTGAAAATTATTGAGAATTTTTCTTAAAAAAACAAAATTATTCCCTTTGAATTACTTAGAATTGCTATTAGTTGTATAAACTAGAGATAAATCCTGAATTGTTGAATCAAAGGAGACGTTGTGGCTACTGACAATCGTCCAAAAGTCCGCAAAGTTCTCATTCTCACCCTAGTGCTGAATGTGGTCGTTATGGCAATTAAAGCAACGTTGGGGTTGCTGACTGGCTCTTTAAGTTTACTGGCCGATGCGTTACATAGCGTTACTGACGGAGCGAATAATATTATTGGTTTGGTGGCGAATCAATTTGCTTCTCCCGAACCTGATCGCGAATATCCCTATGGACATCAAAAATTCGATGCTTTGGGTGCTTTGGCGGTGACAGCTTTTTTGTCTATTGCATCTTTTGAAATTCTCACGGGTGCAATTGAACGGGTTTTTGGCGGGGGAAATACGGTGAATATTTCTTCTGCGGAATTGTGGATTTTATTAATCGTATTGGGAATTAACATTTTTGTTGCCTACTACGAACGTTACATGGGTCAACGTTTGGGAAGCGCCTTATTGGTGGCGGATGCCAAGCATACCATGAGCGATATTTGGACAACTTTAATGGTAATTGCTGGATTAATTGGGGTGTGGTTAGGTCGAAAATGGAATTTTCCTCAACTGGAAACTTTAGATGTGGTGATGGCGTTTCCGGTGGCGATTTTAGTGTTTCATAGCGCTTGGGAAATTCTCAAAGAAAATTTGCCTTGGTTGGCGGATAGAATGGCAATTCCACCGGAGAAAATTAGAGCATTAGCGATGAGAATTCCGGGTGTTGTTAATTGTCACGATATTGCTTCTCGGGGGGTTGTGGGTCGTCAGGTTTTTATCGAAATGCACATGATTGTTGAAGCGGATGATGTGAACACTGCTCACAATATTACCGAACAAGTAGAAGCTCAACTGGAAAAACATTTTAGTCCGGTTAGAACGGTGATTCATGTGGAACCACCGAGTTATAAATCGGATCGAATTACCTTCGAGGGAGACTCCGAAGAATAGTTGAATAGAATAGTTGAATTTGGGGTTGGAATTGGATTTTTTCTGGTTTTCATTGATTGTCGTTGAGGGATTGGGTCTGATTCCGCCTCACATTTTCGGCTAAGATTCCCAGTATTTTCGATAGATCATTTAAGTAATATTCGGTTAAATCAATTAAAACATTGCGGTTTTCAAGTGTTAAAAATTTCCAGTTGGTTCCCGATGTTACGACACCCTGAATCATTGAGATTTGATTCTGTTCTCGTTCGTTGAACATTTGAGCGGCTAACATTTCCGCAATACATTGACCCAATCCGGCGTTTAAGTCTTCTTTTTTCGCTTCAACTAATGTTAGAATTGGGCTAGTTAAAATTAAGATTTCCTCGGAAAGACTGATAATATAGTCACAATTACCATTCAGTCCTTTATCCGAATCTACATTAAAGTTAATCCCAGAAAATAAACTTATTTTTCGCTGAAATTGTTTGCGGAAATCAATTAAAATCGGAGTAATAATCATCTCAGACCGAGATTTTTCGGTATTACTCGCCAAAGCTACAGGTAAATTTTCTTGAAGGGTTTCCTCTAAAAAAACACTCGGCTTTAACTCCGATACCGATGCAAAAATATCCGTTGCTTCGGTAAAAGTAAGATTAAATTCTTTCTTGACTCGACTCAAACTAAAATCACTGTAAGCCATACATTCATCTCCCTGTTCCTTCTCTAAATTCAAAACTAACCTTAAAGCCGCACTTGACACCATCTTAAAATTGAGCTAATCATTTTTAAGATCAATCTCAAGATTAACCTTTAAAATAAGGATAGCGATCACTTGACTGAAGACTCAAAATGCTTATATAAAAAGAATTATTGTCTGACCCGATCAAGACACCTGAAAACTTGATTGCATAACTTTTGGTTGAACTCAGATGAATAAACAACAAATCACCCTTTTTAACCCCGTTTCTGTTATCGGATCTAGTTTACTATTTCTATCATCGGCTAACAATTCCGTTCAAGCAACAACCTTTACCGGAGAACCGATATATTCAGAAGTTCGCCAATATTCTACCGTAATTGACAGCGATCCAACTGATATTTACTATCCCGTTGTTTCCGATGCCACTGTATCAACTCCAATTGTCTTATTATTACAAGGTGCTTTAGTCGATAAAGCCGACTATAGTAATTATGCCAGTCTCGTGGCTCGTTACGGATTTACTGTCGTTGTTCCTAACAATTTGAGGACGTTACAAGGGCCTGGAGGTGTTGAGTTAACCGGTCTGGCATCAGAACAGGGACAAGTTCCTGCGGTGTTGGATTTTATGACTTTAGAAAACAATAATCCCACATCACCCGTAGCGGGTTTACTTGATACGAATTCTTTGGGTTTATTGGGGCATTCTTTCGGGGGTTTAGTTGGAATTGCTGCGCTTCAAGACGAGTGTTTTGTTGGGATTTGTACGGAGAGTTATCGTTTCCCAAAAGCACTAAAAGCCGGGATTTTTTATGGGGCAGCTTTTAACCTCAGAGATTTGGGTTTTTCCGGTGTTCCCCCGATTGATAATCAGGCTCCGATTGGATTAATTTTAGGGACAGAAGACGGGGTAATTCGACCCGGTACAACAGTCGATACTTACAACAAAATTATCAATTCACCCAAGCTGTTTATTGAACTTGAAGGGGCGAATCATTACGGAATTACCAATGAAAATAATCCGGTTCGAGCGGTTAACGAGCCAACTCTAGAACAGGAAGTCGCAACGGAAACAATTGCTCGCTGGAGTGCTGCTTTTTTACGAGCTTATGTTCTCAACGATCAAGATGCTTTAGAATACATAAATACGGTTGGCAATAAACTCGATGATAATGTTACGGTTACAACTGCTGAAAAGATTCCCGAACCGTCTTATTTTGCAGGTTTATTTGCGGTATCACTGCTGACGTTGGGTCAGCGTTTTCTCAAAGGCTGATAGTTAAAAAAGTGAATCACTTGATACAATTTATGATCTACGAATTCCCCAGTTTGTTATTCTGGGTTTTTTTATCGATAAGTTTACACTTTTTGAAAATATCGCTAAAATCTCAATAGCTGTCAAACCGTTCTATCTTATCTCTCAAAAATCAGAATGCCATTACCAACTGTTATTTTACCGGGTTTTTTTGCGGGTGCTGAAGATTACTATCTTTTAGCACAATATCTCAACCAACAAGGAATTCCAACGGTTGTGGTTCCCCTGCGAAAACGGGACTGGTTTCCGACCATTGGCGGACGTTCGATGGTGCCTATTTTGCAGAAAATTAATGCAACGGTTGAACAGGTTTTAGATAAATATTCTGTTCCTCAAATTAATCTCGTCGGACATTCTGCCGGAGGTTGGATCGCCAGAATTTATATCGGTGAAAAACCCTATATTGTGCATGGTGATGTCACGGAAAAAGTTATCGGTTTGTGGAATATGTACCCGGTTGTTAATACTTTAATTACACTGGGAACGCCTCACATTAGTCAAGAACGTTGGACGAAAAAAAATTTAGATTTTGTTAAGGAAAATTATCCGGGCGCTTTTTATTCTCAGGTGCGTTATGTTTGTATTGCGGGTAAAGCGGTTTATGGTCAACGAACCTTTAAAACTTGGCTCCCTTACAATAGTTATCAGCTTACCATCGGTCAAGGAGAAACTTGGGGAGATGGCATTACACCCGTAGAAGCGGCGCATTTAGAAGGGGCTGAAAATCTTACTTTAGATGGGGTTTGGCATTCTCCGCGATCGCCCGGAAAATGGTACGGTTCACCCGATATTGTTGGCAGTTGGTTAGATTATTTAGCCTAAACTTAATTCTAGCATAAATTGCCAATTTTTAACAGCTTTTAATCGTTTAAGTTTATGATATTTTTTCGATGACTCTTGATACAGACTCTCTCAAATCTCCCGAAAAAACTGCAATAGAACAAAAATTTCACTTAATTCTATTAGCGGGTCGGTTGTTATTACAAAATAGTGCGGCTACGGGTCGGGTTCATCAAGCGGTTTATCAACTTGCGGATGTATTTGGTTGGCCCGTTCGTCTGTTTGTAGACTACAAAGTTTTAACGTTAACCGCCCAAGTCGAAAATCGTTTTATTTCTCGTTTTAGTCGCAGTGTTCCGGCGATGAATATTAACATGGCTGTCATTACTCGCGTTTATCAAGTTATTGATGCCATTAAACAACAGAAAATTACACCGAAAGAAGCCGTAGAAGAATTGGAAAAAATAGATGCGGGTTTGCCCCATTATCACGCTTGGTTGTTGATTTTAATGTTGGGGATAACTTCGGGAAGTTTAGCGAAACTTTTTGGGGCGGACTGGCAAACATTTTTTATTGTTGGTCTTGCCACTGCGGTGGGCGTTGTGTTGCGTCAACAGTTGGGAAAACGCAAACTAAATCCTTTTTTAATATCATTTTTAGCGGCGTTTGTGGGCGGATGTATTGGCGGTGTGGCGGTGCGGTTGGGTTTGAGTTCGACACCGGAATTATGTTTAATCGTACCGTCTTTGATGTTAGTTCCGGGCGTTCATTTAATTAATGCGGTCTTAGATTTATTGGAAAATCATATTACCATTGGTATCGCCCGTTTGGGCTTAAGTTTTGTTGTTTTGGGTGCAATTGCATTCGGGTTATTGCTGGCTGCAAGTGCGACAGAAACGTTAATTTCAGCCAGTAGTAAAAGCTTTCATTTACCCTTAGCTGAAGATATGTTTTTTGCGGGGTTAGTTGCAATGGGTTTTGCGCTTTCTTTCAACGTTCCTCGAAAAATGTTAGCCGCTTGCGTGCTGTGTGGAATGGTGGGTCACGGTACCAGAGAAATCTGTTTAAATTTGGGTTTTGGAATCATTTGGGGGAATTTAATTGCTTCAACTTTAGTGGGTTTAATGACCGTTTATTTCTCCCGTCGCTATCAAGCGCCTTCTGCTGCGATCGCATTTGGGGCGGTTGTGGGAATGATTCCGGGCGTGTTTATTTTTCGCTCAATTAGCGGTTTAACTCAAATTTTAGCGTTGGGAACTGAAACCGAATTCTTATTATTAATTAATACCGTTGTTGCCGCGAGTAAAGCGGTATTAATGACGCTAGCAATTCCCGTCGGCTTGGCAATTCCCCGGTTATTATTTTTTAAATTTGAGTTAAAATAAAATAGGATGAATAGATAGGTTTTAAAAATGACGGTAACAACTCCTATTGTTAAACCCATCAGTCAAATGCACTTTTCCCCCGGAAGTGTGGTAACGATTCCTAATGTTAATTGGCAGGAATTTGAAGCAATTTTACAAGAACTCGGAGAAAAGCGATCTTCGAGAGTCGTTTACAGTCACAACACTTTAGAAATTATGGTTCCTTTACCCGAACAGGAACTTTCAACAGATTTAATTTCTGATCTTATCAAAATGCTGTTAAAATTCCTCGGTAAACGATACGAATCTTTTCGTTCAACAACGTTTAAAAAAGAAGGAATAGCCGGAGTTGAACCCGATGCCTGTTTTTACATCAAAAACTATCAACAAATGATTAACCGTCGGCGACTCGAACCGAACGATCCGCCCCCAGATTTAGCAATAGAAGTTGATGTCACTTCCCAAACAACGTTAGCGGCTTACGAAGCGCTAGAAGTTCCCGAACTCTGGATTTTTACTCTGGGTAAACTCGGAATTTATCTGTTTGAAAACGGCAAATATATTTTATCCGAAACCAGCCCAAATTTTCCTAATATTCCCATTTCTGAAATTGTTTCTACTGCGGTGGAACGGTCTTGGCAAGTTGGCAGTTTTCAGGCGTTAGAAGAAGTCGAAACCATGATTAATCAAATCAATAACTAGCCTTAAAATCAACAATATCTTAAATTAAACTCACTTAAAATGCCCTCTCCATTTCCTGGTATAGACCCCTATTTAGAAGGATATCTCTGGCCGGACGTTCACAATGCTTTAGCGGCTAAAATACGCCAAAAATTGACCCCTCAACTGCGTCCTAACTATGCCGCCAGACTGGAGGTTTATGTTGTTGAGGATAGGTTTCCAGAAAGCGAAATTGGTATTTTGTATCCCGATGTGGAAGTGATGAAACTTCGCCAACGACCAACAAAAACCGATTCCGATAATATTAATAAATCTTCCGGTAAAATTGCGATTACACCCGCACCTTTAACATTACCACTTCCCCAACCGGTTCCGGTACGTTTAACCAATGTTGAAATCAGAGATACCGCCCAAAATTTGCTGGTAAGCTGTATTGAAATTCTTTCGCCCGTTAACAAACGCGAACCCGGTTTAACGGCTTATCATCAAAAGCGACAGCGACTTTATCAGGCGGGAATTCATTTGATTGAACTGGATTTTTTACGCCGGGGAACTCGTCCTTTTTCTCATCCTCAAATGCCCGATGTTCCTTATGCGATCGCTTTGACTCGCGCCCATCAAAAAGTAATGGATGTTTGGCCGCTAACGCTACAAGATAGCCTTCCGGTGATTCCAATTCCATTGCGATCGCCCGATGCGGATGTTCCGCTAGATTTATCAGTTGTATGGCAAGAAATTTATGATGAGGCGGCCTATGATTTGTCTGTTAATTATCAAGAATATCCGCCCCCTCCGGCTTTATCAAAGAATGATAGAGAGTGGATAAAAACATTGTTAAATTGGAGTTAAATTTGTAATAATATGATATCCGACTAATCAATGAGCGTCATGTAGGGGCGGGTTCAGCCAAGATGTTCACGACCATTCCGAGATTGAGTTAAACCCGCCCCGCCCCCATAACTACAGCAAATTTATCCACCTTAACCAAGCTGGAAAGTTCGCCGATTTCCAGATATTTTTTAACGAGATCGTTCAAGTTCTCCGATGCAATAATATCGGCGGGAACCGATAACGTCAAGCCAATTTTTAACTCGAACTCAACAATTTTAGAAATAGTCGGTGATTTGTATTGTTTCCCTAAATAATTTCTGGCGGAGGGTTGAACAGCAATTTCTTTAATACTCCAAATAAGTAACTGAATTTCGGAATGTTTCATGTGAAAACAAAGGAATTTCGCCAACTCCCGTTTTATACTATTCGCTGCAATATCCAGATGGGGATGCCAGTCATACCAACCGGTTACTTTTATTTGTACGTTAACGTTTTCGCGTTTGGGTAACGGTTTAACCTGTGCTTTCAGTTGTTTTAATTCTTCTTCGATTTCTAATTCTCTAAATTTCCTTTCCCAAGCCAAATCAGGATTAATTAACTCCGCAACTTCCAGCAACGCTTCCGTATAAAAAAACGAATCCATATAAGCATCGTTAATTCGTTCTTCCATGCGGGAAAAAGCTTGCATAGGCGTTTCTGCTGGCATCATTTTATCAACTTTTTCAACCATTTTAAAAGCGCCGTAAATCCCCAACCCGACAACGCCCCCCGCCAACCCCATTGTTGCACCGCCAATACTCACCGCAGTTCCCGCAATTCCTAACCCCATTCCGCCAAAAATACCGAACATTCCGACGCCAATTGTTGCACCTGTGGCGATGGGAAAAATGACATCAGGATCGTTATTTTTGAGCGCTTCTGTTGCGCCGTAAACCGCAAAACCCACCACCGAACCGGCAACCGCAACGGGGAACGTACCAACCGCAACGCCCCCAAATGATCCGACTAAACCCATATTACCAATTGTCGCGGATAAACCGACTCCCGCTAGGGTTCCGGTGGCGGGATACATGATGTCTAAATTGGTGTTTTCAGCGTAATTGGGTTGAAAGGAGTAGTTCATATTTTTGGGTTTTTTGTTAATTCAAATAGAGGGGGTAACGAAAGCGATCGCACTTAATACACAGGGATAAAAAATGCGATCACAAAATTTTTTTTTATACAATTACTGGGCAATTTCGAGTAAATCTATATTAAGCTTCTGAGTAATTGTCTGAATAACTTTAGCTTCTTCGGGGGTAATTACACCATCTAAATTGGCGATTTGTTGACATTGGGCAACTAAAGGAACAGCGAAGTCACTACTAATTTCATTGAGTAGTTTTTCTAAAGGCGTTAGAGAATTAGTATTTTTTTCGAGGAGTTCTAAAGAAGCAGGACACAAATTTGCAGCTTTAAGTTCAGGTAACATTTCTTTCAAACTTTTGCCAGGATTCCCCGCTAAAACTACATGAAGTAGAATTTGATCCATGATAACTTCTTGAGTAATTGCAGCTTCTAAATAGTGTTCACTTTCGGTTTGAGCGGCTTCTAAAGTTACTTCAATAGTCGCTGGATTTAACTTCGCTTCATAAAACCGACAAGCCGCATATCCAACAGCATAAAGCATCGCCGCATTTATACTTGCACCAATTACAGCACCCGCTACAGGTATATTTCGGAAGAAACCTAAGCCCGCTTTTACCGCATATTTTTCTCCGGCGGCTTTTACCGCATATTGTCCTCCGGTTTTTATTGCTTGACCTCCTCCTACCGCTAAACCTAAAATAGCTAAAGCTTCCTCTTTTCTTGCAGATTCTTTTAAATCAAATCCATAAGCACAAGCAATTTGATAAACCATTTCTGCTTGCAGTGCAGTTGTAGCGGCAATATCAACAGCAATCAACGCTACTGCTGCCCCTGGTACAATACTTGTTGCTACTCCCGAACCCCCAACATAGAATGCTTTTTTTAGCATAATTCGATGACTAATTTCATTGGGCTTTTCATTCGGAAATTTTGCTTTGATTTGCTGTACATCTATTTCCGCTTTAACAATATCTATCTTGTCAATAGGTTCTAATAACCACTCAATTTGCAGGGTTTTTGTTAAAGATTGTACCATTTGATTTTCACTCACGAAATCAAGCATATAGACCATTCCGTCTGCTGCTTTTAAAGTCGCATCACTGAGCGCTCCACCTGCACCTATTGCGGCACTTGCCACATTTTGACCCGCTTGAGTTGCAACATTACTAACAGTTCCAGCCGCCCCAACTACTGCTCCACCCACTGAATTTAATACAGAACCGAAGAAAGAAGATTTCTTATTATAATTTTCAGCCAGTTGATTAGATTTGGCTTGAACTAGAGCTTCTGATGCTTTTTCTTCTATTAATTCTTGAGGTATAGATTTCGGAGTCGTAGAATTTTCTATTGCAAAGTTTTCCTGCCAATCTGGAAATTCTTCATTAGCTTTTCGTCCATAAACTTTAACCGTTTTAATCTCAGTTTCACCAAATTTTAACAGTGCATTTTTAATCCATTGAACTAATACTTCCTGCGGTGGAACTTGAGAAGATTCAAGAATAAGCTGTAGACAATCGGCTTTAAATGTAGCTTTAACAGTAATACCCTTCGGTTCTAGCTGACGGTTGAATAAAGCAGCAATCACTTGGGGATTACCTTGTTTAGCGAGTTCTAAGGCGTTGGGTTTCATTTCTGATTGCGCGACCATTTCTGTTACCTCTAAGTAAGAATAAAAATTTCAGCCAAGTTTGTGACGATAGAATAGGCTTGTACATCCTTAACTTGATTGAAGCCTCTATGTTTAAATTTAAAACAGAAACCCCCTAAAAAGCATCCGTAGGACTACGGAACTTTGAAAAACTATTTGAGGATTGTCTAAATATTCAAGACCGTGATTATACTGAATGAATCAAAAAAAGTTAGATGGTTATAGAAATGTCATAATGATAGAAATAACGGGTTAAAATTGTTGAAAATGACCTTTTTAAACGCTTGATAAAATTCAACATAACATAATTTTCCGGATTAACAGGCGATCGCATTGTCGAAACTAAATAGATAAAGGGGTAGAACAATGAAAAATATTCTCCGGTTTCGCAACAAAAAAATTACCGCAATTTTAGCAGTTATTCTCACGGGGGTAACGTTGCGATCGCTTCCCTATCTCGCCCCCATTCGCGCCGAAGACATCACTCAAGATAGCCTTGCGGTGGAATTTAGCGATCGCTACGGACAACCCCTCGGAACCTTACTCAGCCGCGATCAAAATCATACCGCAGTTGTGCCGTTAGAAGAGGTTTCGCCCCATTTTCTTCAAGCGATTATTGCAGCAGAAGATAAACGATATTATCAACGGGGTGCGGTGGATACTCAAGCAATAATACGGGCAATTTTAGAAGCAATACAAGCCCGAAAAATTGTTAGCGGCGCGTCTACTATTACCATGCAACTCGCCCGAATGGTTGAACCCTCGCCGACAACTTTAATTAATAAAAGTCGGGAAATTTGGTTATCTTGGCGGATATTCGCCGGCATGAATAAAACTGAAATTCTACAAGCCTATATCAACCGTTTACCAATGGGCGGAAATCTTTACGGAGTTGAAGCGGCTTCCCGCACTTATTTTAACATACCCGCCACAGATTTAAGCCTCTCTCAAGCCAGTTTACTCGCCGCTTTACCCAACGATCCAACTGACTTAAACCCCTACTACAATTTACAAGCTTTAAAACAGCGTCAACGCTATGTATTAGATCGGATGATTGAAGACGGTTATATTACCGCGAAACAAGCCGAACACGCCTATCGAGAACAGGTAGAATTCCAACTTCCCCAACTCGGGGTTATGGCTTCCCCTCACTTTTTATTTTGGGTATCGGAACAGCTATCTAATCCTTCCGAAAATTCCACCCCAAAACCCCACATTCAAACCACACTGGATTTAAAATTACAGCAGTTTGTAGAAGCCCAAGTTCGGCAAGTTGTCAGCGCATTATCCGATAGAAATGTTAACCACGCTGCGGCGATTGTTATCGATAATCAAACCGGAGAAGTCCTGGCTTATGTTGGTTCTCCCAACTATTTTAATACCCTAAATCTGGGAAGTAATGACGGCGTTCAAGCTTTGCGACAACCCGGTTCAACCTTGAAACCTTTTCTCTATCAAATCGCTTTAGAACAAGACATAATTAAACCCAATACAATCCTCGCAGATGTTCCCACCTATTACGCCATTCCCGGCGCCAAACTCTACACCCCAACCGACTACAGCGAAACATTTTTAGGGCCTGTGAGAGTGCGATTGGCGTTGGCAAATTCATTAAATATTCCCGCCGTTAGAGTGTTAGAAAAAGTTACCGTTCCCGTGTTTTTATCCCGGTTAAAAACATTGGGATTTGAACATTTAAACCAATCCCCCGAATATTATGGTTTGGGATTAAGTTTGGGAAGCGGAGAAGTAACGTTATGGGAACTCGCCCAAGCTTATTTAATCTTAGCCAACCAAGGAGAATTTAAACCGTTAGTTACAACTTTAACCGAGATTTATCCTCAAAATAATTATCCTCAAAATAATCAACAAATCGACACACCGGAAACCTGGCAAATTATCACCGATATGTTGAAAGATTCCCACGCTAGGGCGGCTGCATTTGGGGTTGATTCTGTGTTAAATTTACCCTTTCCGGTTGCGGTGAAAACAGGAACTTCTTCCGATCATCGTGATACTTGGACAGTCGGATTTACAACAGATTATACTGTCGCGACTTGGGTGGGAAATTTTGACGGAAAACCGATGGAAAATATATCGGGTGTTGCGGGTGCGGCGCCGCTTTGGAGTCGAATTATGATGCACCTGCATTCCCAACAGGAACCCCTCGATTTTACCGAACCTTCCGAGTTTGTAAAGTTGCCCATTTGTGCGGCGACGGGACAGAAACCAACCTCGGATTGTCAGTCGGGAATTGTGTTAGAATATTTTCATCAAGATGAGGTAGCAAATTATGAAAATTCGGCTGAAGAATTGAAATTATCCTCCGAATATAACGAATGGTTAGCCCGACAGCAACGCTTTGATTTAACCGCCAATCAATTGAGGATTTTATCGCCCCAACCGGATGATTATTTTTTAATTAATCCCGAAGAATCTCCCCAACTGCAATTTAAAATTACCGGGAATAGTCAAGAAGCTGTAGAATGGTGGTTGAACGGCGAGAAATTGGCGACGAAAGCGGATAATTCTTTATTTTGGCAAATGCAACCGGGAAAATATACGCTTACAATTAAACAAGGCGATCGCACCGAAAGCGTTCAGTTTCAAGTTCAACTCGCCTCACCCAAACCCTACCGTCGGGGATTTTCTGCGGTTCAGTCTGACAACCCGTGAAGTACAGAAACCCGGTTTCTTTGAGAAACCGGGTTTCTTTTGGGGTAATCTAGAAAAGATGTAACCCAACTCAAGAAAAATGAAACGTTTAGGAATTGTAACTGCATTGTTTGTGGGAACTAAAATATTAATCAGTAATACGGTTTTCGCACAACTTCCAGATAATTATGGGGCGATCGCAATTACTCCAGATGGGAAAGTTTGGGGGTATTCTTTTGATTATCCTTCGCGAGAACAAGCGGAAAAACGGGCTTTAGAAGAATGTGGTACCTCAACTTGTCAGGTGCAAGTTTGGTTTAAAAATGCCTGTGGTGCGGTGGCGAAAAATACCGAAGGAAAACTCGGTTGGGCGTGGGCGGATACCGAACAACAAGCCCAAGCCCAAGCCGTCGCCGCCTGTGGAACCGGAAATTGTCGTATAGAAACTTGGGTTTGTACAACTCGTTATTAATTTGTTATGTAAATTAGTTTTTGTTGGGTTTTCTCAACCCAACCTACTATTTTGTTGGGTTTTCTCAACCCATTTTTTCTACTATTTTTTTCTACGGATTTTGTGATTCTATGGAAGTAAAGTAGTAAAGCAGTCCAATCAATCTTTATTATGAACTTGCTCAACAAAATAATCATCGGATTCGGTTTAACGTGTTTATTACTCCTGAGTGGTATTTCTCCGAGTTTTGCTGAGAACTTAGGAACCGATAAACTTAATGTAATTTTACCCAACTTAGAAGGAACCGAACTCCTCAAAGCCGTCGCCCAAGAGTATACTCCCGAACAAACTTTGGGTTATCGACGGGGACGGGATATATTGTACAGCAAAATAGATAATCACGATGGAATACTCAAGGGAATTTATACAGATTATGCCATCAAACTCGATCCCAACGCTTCCGAACCCCGACAGTTAGCCTATCAACAAGATATCAACGCCGAACATATTTATCCTCAAAGTAAAGGCGCAAATGGTTCGGCTAAAAGTGATTTGCACAGCCTTTTTCCCTCTCGGGTTTATGTTAATAGCAGACGGGGAAATAATCCATTTGCAGAAATTAATGATTCTAAAACAGAAGGTTGGTTTAGACTCGAAAACACCTTAGAAACCATACCCACCGCATTAATTGATGAGTATAGCGAAGCCACTAAAAGCGCATTTGAACCCCGAGAAAGTAAAGAAGGGGATGTCGCTCGGGCGATGTTTTATTTCTATACCATTTATCGATATAAAGCCGATGCAGCCGATGCGAAATTCTTTCCTTCTCAACAACAAACATTGTGTCAGTGGAATTTAGAAGATCCGGTTGATAATGAAGAAATGACACGCTCTCATTTAGTTGCAGAATACCAAGGTAATGAGAATCCTTTTGTAATCGATTCTACCTTGGCATCTAGAACCTACTGTTCATCATTTTAGATGGGATTGGTGCGTCAAACAATTCATTTCATCGTTATCAGGAAATCCGGGTGGAATTTGACGCACCCTACGGTTTTAAATCTTATTAGATATTTAGCTTTTTCGGATAAAGAAAATAGCAGCACCAAGTATCAAAAATGCAATTCCCCACCAAAACGAATCACCGGGTATAAACGTCAGTAAAAGAGTCACGACACCCGAAGTAATAAGCGACGATCCAATTGTTGTTCTATACTTCAACATAAACAAAAATCCTTGAATGAAGATCAAGATCTCCTAATACAGTTGTTCAGTATGGGGCAATCTCACCATACTTTACGCCTTCAACATAATTGATAAAACTAAATATCAACCTCTCTCCCTAGACTTAAATACAAGTTAATCTCACCGTGAAAGTTGCTGTCGTGAAATTCAACCGACGGTTCTTAAGTAAAAATACTTATCCAATGCTGTAGTAGGTGACGTTTAACTGAAATGGAAATAAACTGGCATTATAGACTTCTCAGAATCAAATAAACTGCCAAAACTTTTCCTTTAGAGTCAATTATGAATTGTTATCAATATCAAGTCGGTGGTAGTCTAAGCGTTGATGCACCCAGCTATATCGAACGTCAAGCTGACCGGCAACTTTATGAAGCGTTAAAACAGGGAGAGTTTTGCTACATTCTGAACTGTCGGCAAATGGGTAAATCTTCACTCTTAGTCAGAACGAAACATCGCTTACAACAAGAACAATGTATATGCACTGCTATCGATATGACTCGCATCGGAAGTGAAAATATTACCCCTTCCCAGTGGTATAAAGGTGTTGTGGGGGAATTGTGGCGAGGATTTAATTTAATGGGAAAAGTTTCGTTAAAATCATGGTGGAAAGAAGAAAAAGAGGTTTCACTTATACAACGACTGAGTTCTTTTATTGAAGATGTCTTACTCGTCCATTTTCCCCAAGAGAAAATCATTATTTTTATCGATGAAATTGATAGTATTCTCAGTTTAGATTTTGCTGTTGATGATTTTTTTGCTCTGATTCGCTTTTGCTACAACCAACGGGCAATTAATCCAGAATTCAAGCGACTCGCTTTTGCTATTTTTGGAGTTGCAACACCTTCAGATTTAATTCAAGATAAGATTCGCACTCCTTTTAATATTGGTACGGCGATTGAACTGCAAGGATTTCAACTCAAAGAAGCTGAATCTTTAGCCGAAGGATTTCACCTGGAAAAAGACCAGTCTATCGCCGTTTTCAAACAGATTTTAAACTGGACGGGAGGGCAACCTTTTCTCACCCAAAAAATCTGTAATTTATTAACTTTGTCTTCTAAAACCAATGAAGATTTTATCTCAAAACTTCTATTTGATCCGGCTTTTCAAGTAGAAAATTTAGTGCGATCGCATCTCATTTATCAATGGGAATCTCAAGACGATCCCGAACATTTACGCACCATACGCGCTCGCCTTCTTGCTCATCCTGAGTTGACAGCACGCCTTCTGGGAATTTATCAACAAATCTTACAAGGTGTTGCCGTTGAAGCTGATGATAGCCGCGAACAAACCGAATTAATTTTATCGGGATTAGTTGTGAAAAAATGCGGCTACTTACAAGTGAAAAACCGCATTTATCAAGAAGTTTTTAATCTAAATTGGATCGAAAAAAAGCTTAATTCGCTGCGTCCCTATTCTCAAGCTTTTGAAGCCTGGATCGCTTCTGAAAAACAAGATAAATCTCGTTTGTTACGAGGAACCGCATTAGCAGAAGCACAACGTTGGGCAAGCGGAAAAAGCTTAAGTGATTTAGATTATCAATATTTAGCAACTTCTCAAGAATGCGATCGCCAAGAAGTAGAAATTCAACTGAAAGCTGAACGGGCTAAAGAAGTCGAAGCTAGACTCATCCAAGAACAAAAAGCTAGCGAATTACAACGACGACTTTTAATCGTCATCTGTTTTGCTTTCATCAAGACTTTAGCATTCGGATTAACTGCTTTTTATAAATGTAATCAAGCTCCTCAAAACGAGCAAAATATTAGAAAAAGTGAAATCCAAGCCTTAGCATTTTCCTCTCTAGATATCGCTTGCAATCAAAGATTAAATCCCCTTACAGAAGAAGGAGTCACCGAGTCAGGAGTCAGGAGTCACCGAGTCAGGAGTCAGGAGTCAGGAGGGAAAATTGCATGGGGATTCGCGCCCCCAAACAATTTTGATCACCGCGGGTGACGGTGGGGTATTAAACCCATAAGAGAAATGATAATTTTCTGACCTCTCCCCCTAACCTTCCTTATCCCCCCTTTCCAAGGCACCAGGGGGGATTGGCGAGGGGAAAATAATTGTCATAGAATTTAATAGCAGTATCGATCATTTGGATTGGCTTTTTTGTGTTCTTGTCCAATACGAACAACTCCGATTAAAGTCGAAATAATCACACAACGTTTTGACTTTTCTAAGTTTTTGTGTATAAGTGCCAAGCCTCCTTTTGCTTCGATAGAGGTTTGGGTGCATTCATCTGTTGACTTATACACGGGACAGCCTTTATAATTAAATAATGCGCGATAAACAGTACCCGCATCTCTAACTGAATTATCGGCCGGATTGACTTTGGGAAGACTAGCTTCGTATTTCCCTTTATCGTTTCTTACTTTATCATCAATTAACACACCAGCAGGCAAGCTTTCCCAAGCCGTATCTGATAAATCATTTGGAGGAACACTCGCAGGGTGAACCGCCCATTGAACTCGGTTATCTTTCTCTCGAAAACTGGCTTGAACCGATATTTTCTGACGTTTGGCTTCGCTTTGAGCGGTTCGCATCGCCCAATAGACTCGGGTTGCACCTGTACGCAGTTGTTGACGGCTTGCAAACCCTATCCAAGCGGGAACTGCTATTCCACTAAATATACCAATTATCGAAACAATGAGGAGTATTTCAATAATAGTATATCCGGTGCTTGATCTAACTTTTGAACTTGAGGAAATAGTGGTAAAATGCTTATGATAAATCTGGCGATCGCATTTTGATCGCGTGTTAAGTTTCATGCAGTTGCCGCCCTGATAAGATTTAAAAGTTATTAATCTTATCTTACATCAACTTTTAATTTGACAGGCATCTGATTTAATTATCGTCCCTTTCAAGGCTTATCATTGCTGCTAATATTGTCACAAGTTTTACACATTTTATCAACCGTTTCTCTGGAGTAGAGACTGTTTTTAGACCGAAAAAATAGCAATGATAGTGATTGCCCCCAGGAGCTTTATTTCAAATAAAATTAAAATGACTTTTTTTAATCTTTCATCAATTCTTAATTTTACGGACAATTATTACCTTCAGATGTGATCATTGCTCCCAATAATGTCACAACTTTTACACATTGTTTGAAGCCTCCATCTGGGGTAGAGACTGTTACTGTGAAACCATTTGTATTTTTTTGCTGAGGATCAGGTATTTTTTCAGGGTCTATTACTGCTCCCATATAATCAAAGGTAATTGCATCAATTGCATCATTACCATTAGCTTGAACGTATATTTGAATTTGTCCTTGTGGAACTTCTCCGTTAAGATTAAGATCTTCCTCGGGTTGATTACCAATTTGATATTGAGGAGGATCTACACTCTCGTCAAATGTAACTGTTATCTCTTGCTTTGTACGCTTGGCTTCGGCTTGTGCGGTTTGCAACGTTCGTAACACTTGATTATTAACTGTGCGAATGCGTTGACGGGTAGCAAAAGCATCCCAAGCGGGTGCAGCAATAGCAGCAAAGATAGCGATGATGCTAACGACCAGCATCACTTCTATTATTGTGAAACCTACTTCAGAGCGTCGAGATTTACCTGCTTTTTGCTGGGTTTGTAGGGGTAAGTGTTTGAATAAGATATTTTTCATAATTTCCCTTTTTCATCTTTCTAGTTAACTTGAAGTCACAACTATTTTTGTACTGATATTCGCTATTTTCAACCCAATAAAATCAATTGAGCTACTAAAATTGAACAGGAAGTCCTTGTACTCGAACACTTGCTTTAGGACATTCTGCTGTTCCCTCACCGTTTTTTCCTGGATCACAAAATTCCGTAGCATCTGGAGATCCATCTCTACGACGTCGGGCGTTAGCCTTTATTGTGAATTTTACTGAATCGTTGGTCTCTGGTATATATATTTCATTACCTGATGCTGGATCAATTTCAATTGGTAAAAGTGAAAAATCACTAATGTAGTTAACTAAAACATCTGGAGCTACATCAACTTGTGGAAAATCTGCTGTGGGATTATCTAAAGTAAACTTTGGATCAATATCTAGTGTTCCCTTTTGAGAATCTTTCAACTCACCATCATCATAATATACTCTAGTTCCCCGAAACTTCTCTAGGGGTTCATGGGATAGGTAGCGAACAATTCGTTTAGGACAATCACCTGTTGGCTGACACCATATCGAACCTGGATCATTTTCTTTAACAAGATAATAGGCTACCACTGCTCGAACAGACGTATCATTACATAGGTCTGGTGTACAAGCGTTTGGTAATATTGTAGTTCCAGGAAGAGGAACAGAATCAGGAAGCCGATGGAGTTTCCAGAAAACTAGAATAGGCGTTCCTTCTTGAGGGAGTTGTGGTTTAATTGTCTCAATTTCGTCTGGATTATAGATGTGATAGGCTTGGGATAAATCTTCACTAATGAAGTCTACCGCAGCTTGGAGTTCGTAGTCTGTTGTTGTTTTAACTTGTTCTCTAGTGTCATCATTCAAGATACTGACAACAAACCCGAGCAACGGCCCTATAATCAGAAAGGCTACGATCGCCCCAACTAACAACTCAATCATGGTAAAGCCGTCTGTTGATTGAGACGGTACACCTTTCACCCTTTTTTTTTCGCTTTTTAATAAAAACCGTAGCATAGTTATCATGGTCAGATTCTCACCAAAATCTAATGTTATTTACAGCCACCCAAATTTTTACAAAAACTATTGTATAGTTCTGTATTTTCACTAGCTGGTGTAATGAAAGTAGCTGTTTTAAACAGGGGTAATGTCCGATTTCCAAGTGCTTGAGCAACGCTGTTATCTACCTCATCGTTTTTTAATGGATCTACATCATCAGCAAAGGAATTAGCGCGATACACTCGAATTTCTAAGTTGTAACCCTTCTCAGGATCGGCTTGACTTGGATCATTTGAGTCTGGCGAAAAGAATCCAATGGGTTGAACAACCATATCAACCATACTATCAGTTTGACAGCCAGGTGTCTCATCAAAATTCACGCAGTATAAGACTTGATCTGCACAATATCCGTCTTCAGTTAAACATTTATTGTCTCCACTTTCCTTTAGCTCACTTTTGTCAGGAGCGCGAAATTTAGTGAAATCATCCTTTGCAAATGTCTCATTGCCAGGAGCTAGACCTACTGGATCGTTTTTAAGAGCAGTCAAATAGCTTTGCGAAGCTTGAGTTGCGAGTTGTATTCGTTTGGCTTGCATCCGCGTTCCGACTGAAAACACAATCATCGGAGTAACGGCAGTCATCAAAATAGCCACAACAATTATCGCGATTAATGATTCGATGAGAGCGTAGCCAGCCTCCTGAGACTGACAGGGATTTCGTTGATGTACGAGTTTTTTCATGGCTTAATTCCTCCTATTTTGCTTTGAGTTTGTATGCAGTTGATTTGATGTTACCCACCGTAGTCTTCGCAGTCTATCGATCCGCGAATTCTATCAGGAATAGCATTCTCCCCATTATTCTTAACCTTGGCACACAACAAACCTTTCACCCAAGGATCATCTTGCGGAAGTTCTCGGAAATACTGCTGTACAATCACCTTCCCTTCCACATCTTTATCCAATCGCGCAAACTTACGAGAGAAGTAATCGGGCGGTTGATAGTACAAGCCGACATCGAAACCCCAACTCCGGTTAGGTGGTGCAAAGTATGGTATTTGTCCGCTACCTGTACCGATGTTGTATTTTCTTTTTGTCTCACCAAAGATTTCTCCATCTCCTCGCAGTCCGAAATAGGGAGCGGTTGCGTATTCGCTGCGACCAGACTGAACAAACGAACCTGCAATTGTTGTCGTTCTTTGAGTAGTTCCACCCGTTTTGACTTGTTGCCAGTCTTCTAGGAATCGTGCCAGGTTTTGTAAACCCCCATTTGTTTCGCCCGGACGTGATGGGACATCACCCGCTCCAAACACTAGATTAAATTCTCCATCTCTCGATGGTTTGGAAATCCAACGTGTATTTGCCTGTGCTTGGTTATTGCTAACTGGAAAACTTCCTTCGTTAGCCTTGGGTTGGTTATCGGAGGCATGAATTTGCAAAACCGGAACGAGGAGCGGTTGTTGAACTGTCGCTGTGGGAAAAGTTAATGAAGTATTAGGATTCTGAGGATCGTAGTACCAAAGCCCGTAACTTGACCCCCAGTTTTTGTTAGTAACATTTCGGGTTTGGAACCACAGAGCGTTATTTTGTTTTCTGGGCAGCCCTGTTAAACAAGTTTCACCATCAAAGTTTGTACCACTTGTTGAATAGCATTGGACATCT
Organism: Lyngbya sp.; assembly: GCA_035285085.1. Lineage (GTDB taxonomy): Bacteria > Cyanobacteriota > Cyanobacteriia > Cyanobacteriales > Microcoleaceae > Capilliphycus. Next base: position 59,186 of record JAYKHV010000166.1, read on the forward strand.
CCATTACCATCAATCCCTAAAGGAATGGGTCTGCCATCGTTATCAAGTATCAGTTGATTATTAGCATTACGCAAAAAGGCGACACGACGGGGATAACGTTGGAAAGCCATGTCAGGTGAAGTTGCTGTAAGAGGTGGAGGTGGAGTTGCTGTTGTACCCGACTCAAAAGTAGTTATTGCGTTACCAATCGTTGATCTTGCTTTGTTAGGAGTTGAAGCCGTATCAACAACCCAATCATCAGGCCCGCAAGCAGACACAAAAGGCTTCAGACACATCTCCATCACATACTCAGAGAACTGATTATTTCGATTACCTCGTCGTTGAATGGGTGTAACAAAGTTGTTGAAGTAGGAACTATTGAGTGCGTTGTTGTTATTGCTCCGATACAACTCATCTGTGTAGGCTCTGGTGTAGTCATTGCCAGTAGTACGATCAGTACCATCCAAGTCAACGTTCACACTCAAGCCATTTACTGCAAAATCGTTGTAGGCGTTGAAACCGTTGAGTTGACGGGCGGCTTTGGCTGTTACTTCTGTTTCTTTGACACCAGTATCATTTCTGGTGTTGTTACCATTCAAGTCAATACCAAAATTCGCTTCATTAACTGTCGGGTCAGTAGAGTCGATACTAGCAGAAGCATCAAAGTCATAACCAACGACTGCGTTACCTGCGTTATTTCTCAGGTCAAAGTCTCCTTCATTTCGGAAACCTTCCCGATATTCATCAGATAACAAAGTAATCGCATCGGCAAAAACCGTTACAGGACGCCAGTTATCACCCTCCCGGCAAGCTTTACCCAAGTCTTCACGAATAGGATCATCCTTGCGACAAGCAAAGTTCAAGTTGAGGTCTTTTCGGTTGTTGTAGAATTTATCAAATGCCCAGTCAAAAGGCTGCTCAAATTCTTCTTGAGTGTGCTTGTTGAATGAACCTCTTGCGTCTATGTTGCCACTGTCAGAAGCAACTTGATCTCTATCATCAGCCTTGATGTAAACCGGGAGGTTAGAGACTAAAGTTAACCCTTTTTCCTTCAGCACATCTTGTTCAGTTTGGGGCGATGCACTATCGTTTCGACCTAAACTTCCCCCATGAATGAGCATGATTCCGTTGGGGCGACGAGTTGGATCGAGTACAAAGTCTACCGGACTCAGCGCTTTACTCAGATCTTCGTCAACTCCTGTGTTATCGTCTCCTTCTCGGTAACTGCGATCCGGCAAAGCATCATCCCGCGTGGCGTAGATAATACCACTGTAGGGAAGCATATATTCTGGATCTAATTCGTCAATGTTAGCCGTTGTATTAGCTATTTCCCTGTTCCGTAGTTCATGCAAATCGATTTGAGTCACCCGAATTTCTAGAGGTTGACGATCTTCGAGAGGTAAATCGTATTTCGTCTCATCTACATTTGCGGCTTGTGTGTCAGGAGGTAGAGGACTGCTTAAAGTAAAGGTTTCATCAACATCTGTATTCAGATTATCCTTGTGAATTGCCTTGACTTCTCGGGCGTTGAGTAGGGTTCGCTCAAAAATTGCTCCATCGGGAATGACATTATTACTTCGAGTAACACTACCACTCAAGATATCCAAAGCACAAAGAGTAGCGTCAATTGCTGCATTCTCGGCTAAACTGCGATCGCCTGGAGCTTTGAGTAAAGCGTCTCTCAAGGGTTTATTGGCAAAGCGTCCATCGGGAAATACAAAGTTTGCTTGTTTATCAAGATCAGCATTACCACCTGTTAGTAAACCATACGCTCCTAGATTCGATTGGCCTGGTCTAGCGGTTTGGGGTGGTCCGTAGACAATACCGTTATTTGAGCGCCCCTCTGGATCTTCTTCCCAACCTAAACTTGGGGCGTTCTTAGCTGTAATATTTGTACTTGGATCGTAGTAGCTGCTAATACAGGCGATCGGTTTTTGATCTAAATCATCGGGCGGATCAAAAGCATCCTGGGCGTAGTGATAGACTGCCGTTGCTCGCATCTTCAGATCGCCCTTGGCATACTTGGGCGTGTTGGGGTCTATTGAGCTTGGGTTTATTCCGGTTGAGGGTGATAAGGATGATAAGGAAACAGGAGTTGAGTCCCACGCCCGAGTTGAAGGATCATTGTCAAATACTATAGACCCATCAACGGGCGACATCGGCATGGTATCCGGCCAGACAACAGGAAATTCTTCATCTGCACCGGTTGCCGGATCGTCATAGGTGTCAATTGCACCAGTTGTACTGGCAGGATCAGGATCTTTAACTAGAGGAGGAGGTAAGAAAGAACTTTCTCGCTCATAGACTCCGCCACCGGTTACGACTCGCAACCCCCCGACACCTTCAATAAAAGATTTCGGGAGTCGAGCAGCGGCTTTTTCCCAAAAACCATCCCGACTCAAATCTCCCGCCGCAGGTAATTCCTCAGCTTGGGTTGGACGTTCGCGGCGATTGTCCTCCTCCTCCTCCTCACTAGAAGTCCATGTTCCGGCTTCTCCCTTTTCTAGTTTGGCTGGTACCCATACATCATTCTCGCCTTGTTCCGAGGCGGGTTCCAAGGCGGGTTGGTTGTTCCCCACCAAAACGCGATCGCCAAGTCTATCTTCTATACCTGTCTTCCGGGTGTCCTCATTCGGTTGAGTTGCTTCGAGCTGAGTATTTGTTATTTGCAGAGGAGCATTCATTGTCAGCTCTCCCCATTCTTTGACTTTATCCAATGGGTTTGAACCTGCTGCATCGGTGGCGACTGCTCCTTCTGCTTGTGGAATTTTTCGCAACCGTTGTTTGAAGTATCTTTCTAACTCGTCTCGTCGAGCTTTTTCTTCAGTATCCCCTTCTTCATTAACCCGACGATTAACTAGGGCTTGAACTTCTACAGGATCGCTATTTTTACCTGCCTTCAGTTGCTCTTGTACTAGAGATTCTAAACGCGCTCGGTACGGGGTATCATTGTACATTGCTTGCCGAGCTGGTAGTTGTACTGACTGGTTTTTAGTAGAGATCTCAGCAATTTTCGGATCTTCCTTCTTACTATCATTATTCTTATCCGGTTGGAATAGGTGAACTTGTACCGGGCTTTGTCTATCTTGATCGACCATCCCGTTGATCACGTTACCCCCGACGGTAATCTTGCTCAAATCAGCATCGTAGAAGCAAGATTCTTTAGCGCTGACTTGATAGAGAGTAATGTTGTTATTAAACGGTGAAATGATTAAGTTACTCTGGGTTAAGAGACTGCCGTTAAAGTTGAATGCGGGGCCGGGGTTAATCTCCAGGTCATCCCGATATACTACACCGTTGAGCGGTTTGATCTGCCAGTCTTGCTGATATTCTAAGGGTGAGGCAGCAGGAGAGTTTTCTTGTAGACTTGCCTCATATTCATTACCCAAACCTTGCGCCATCTCTGAAGTAATCGGCACAGTGGTAGCATAAGCAAAGATACTCTTCTTAAACCTGCCTCGGGTTGGGGTTAGTCCTTCTTCTGTCACCAAGTCATCCACCCCACCGCTGACGAAAGCGCATTCTGGATCTACTTCCAGAGAGGGGAGGGGCTGAGTTCTCGCGTTGAGGGGGTTTCTAGGTTTTCCCTGTGCAGGAGTCGTCGAGAAAATTCCATACAGGATATAGCTATCGTATTTCCCGTTATTATCGGTATCAAAGGGAAATCGCCATGCTGTCTCTACCCGCTCGTTATCATTAATCTTCTCTGTTTTTCCCTCGGGGTCAATCCCCCCCTGCTCGTCAATATTATACTGAACCTGTACAACCTCTTCGTCACCAAATTTGAATCGATTAGTTGTTAAAATTTTGTAGATTTCCTCATCAGAAATCTCTGTAACTTCTTGTAAAGCTTGAGTGACTTTGGCTTTGGCTCGGTCAATTGCGGGAGCGACAGCATTTAGAGTCTGTTGACTCACCCTCGTATACTGAGCATCTTTAGCCCGATCAAACGCCCGAAATGTAATCGCCAGTGATAGCAACACCACCACCATTATTACCATCGTTACGGTTGGCAAGACAAACCCCGCCCGACCATAGCGATCGCGACGGTTCATCCTTATCCAAGTTCTCAACAGCGATCGCATCAGTCTTTGAATCATTTTCCGGATAGACCGATACACATTCTGTAATAAAGATAATATTGACAATTTTGACTTCTTGTGCTTAGACATAGATGTGTCCTGACTCTCAGTCACGTTGGGTTTGCTGGTGGTGGGATGAGGACAAAACCCCAACCCGAATTTAAGGTTTTACTACGAGGGGATAAGGCACGGTTAGCTTATTTCTAGCTTAACGGTTTAATTTTTAATCTAGATCTGTTATTATCCGTTTACACATTTGCCCCTTGCCGTTTCCCAGGAGGGAAAATTAGATTAAGTTCCGGTTCGGGGGACAGAATCGACCAGAAAACATCCAGTCGGATACACCTCTTTTGACAACTCCCATCGCTTTTAGCGAGGGATTCTTCCTTCACAGTTTAACGCCTTGCAAAAGCAGTGCCTTTGCTTGGTCTTACTCGAACTCCAGAAGCGGTCGCGCTCCGGCCCTCCCGCCACGCCAGTTGCTCTTCGACGGAGACCGTCAAGACCGCACTGGCTCAAAAGTCGTAAACCTTCTTCTCTGATATTTATCGCGGCGTTGATATCCCTGTCATGTTCAGTCTGACAATTCAAGCAAGTCCACTCTCTAATTTCAAGAGGTAGACTACCTACTTGATTCAGGCAAACATGACAAGTTTTTGAACTGGGAAAGAATCTATCAACCTCGATGTAGACTTTTCCTTCCCATTCCGCTTTGTATTTGAGCAGGGTACAAAATTGTCCCCAACCTGCATCGCTAATTGACTTGGCGAGTTTATGGTTTTTGACCATGTTTTTGACCGCTAGATTTTCTACCGCAATGACTTGGTTTTCGTCAACTAATTTACGACTTAGTTTGTGTAGAAAATCTTCTCGACAACGAGTTATTTTAGCGTGAACCTTGGCAATTTTAATTCGAGCTTTGTTCCGGTTCTTGGAACCTTTCACCTTACGGCTCAGTTGCTTTTGTTTCTTGGCTAACTTAGTCTCATATTTTCGATAATACTTAGGATTACCATGCTTACTTCCATCAGAAGTAATTACAAAATGCGATAACCCACAGTCAATTCCAATCGCTTTTCCGTCAACGTTGATTGTGAGTTTTTCTTTGCCATTGTCATACAGGCATGAGGCATAAAATTGACCCGATGGAGTTAGTGAAACTGTTACTGATTTAATTGTCCCTTCTGGTAGTCGAGAGACTTTACAGTAAACTTTTCCTAACTTCGGTAATTTCAAATAGTCACCTTGCAATTTAACCCTTTGAGGAAACCTAATCGACTGCTTGTTGTGTTTCTTTTTAAAGTTGGGATATTTAGCCCGTTTCTCAAAGAAATTTAAAAATGCACTCGACAAATCTAGGGCAACTTGCTGCAAGCACTGAGAGGGCGGTTCGCTTAACCACTCATGCTCTTTTTTTAAGCCGGGTAAAAGCTTGATGATGTCATTGCGACTCAAACCTTTACCCGTTTCTTTATAGGTTTGAGAAGTTAAGTTAAGGGCGTAGTTATAGAACCAACGAGCAGAACCCATTGACCGAATTAACTGGTCTTTCTGCTTGTTGGTGGGATATATTCGGTATTTATACGCCTTTAGCACATTTCTTACCAAACTACTTCTGCTATGATATCAGGTGATCGCGCCATTCCCGACCGTCACTGAAAGTGAGGGTCTTCTGGCAAATTGAGATAAATAGCAAATCTTTTGGAGATTGGGGCGTTCCCCCTGTCACATCAACGCTGTGTGATGGATCACAGTCCCGTTCAATTTGCCACGTATACAGAATTTATTGTTATTCTTCCCAAAACAAACAAAAAAGCGATCGCCACTGGTTAAATTTATTGAGGGGTGTTAACCTCTGCGATCGCATTGCGATCGTTTGTTCGCTTTAGATCTCCATCTCCCCAAAAATCCCCCTTGATCCCCCCTAGCCCCCCTTAAAAAGGGGGGTGGCAAAGCCGGGGGGATTCCCTTAAAAAGGGGGGTGGCGAAGCCGGGGGGATCAAGGGGGCAAGGGGGGATAAACACAAAAGTTTTAGACCAGAGATTCAAATCTCTGTCTAATACATAAAGTCCTCTGAAGAGGACTTGGGTTTTTAGACGGGGAATTTATTCCCCGGTTTTAGATCTAGAATTTATTAAGATCGAGTCCTGCTTCTTTTGCCATTGCGTGAATACCCTTAGTTTCGAGGGTTTTAATCGCCTTAGTGGAAAGTTTCAATCTCACCCAACGGTTTCCTTGAGGCCACCAAACCCGTTTCCATTGCAAATTGGGTTGTTGTAACTTGTGGGTGCGACGGTGGGAGTGAGACACCGCCATCGCGTTATTTGCCTTTTTCCCAGTAATCTGACATCTACGAGACATAAAACCTCCAAATTAACATTTTACTTACAGTCCAAACCTTTATTATATTGCTTCACCTGTAGAACCGCGAAATCTCCGCCTCTGTCTGGTTTTAGAAATTCCTGAGATGAATGTAAATCTGCAACGCCTGCGATCGCCACCTCTCACTCCCCAACGACCTCTCCCTAACCCTCTCCTACCTCTCCCTAACCCTCTCCTACCTCTCCCTAACCCTCTCCTACGAGGAGAGGGAAATTGTGTCCCTAATGGGACTATTTATTAATCGAGAGGGAACGATTGGCCTCCCCCTTCCTCCCTTTCTAAGGGAGGTGCCGCAGGCGGAGGGATTGGGGAGGTTGGTGGGGGTCGAGAGGGGCGGGGGAGAGGTTAATTAAACCGCCCGTTGGGTTAACTGAGTTAACACATGATTTGAACGTTCAACAAAAGATTTCATTCCGTTCGCATCAAAGCCTTTTTGTGCCATTAAAGCCAAATCATAAACGTGATGACAAATCATATTTGCCAATTCCGCAGAAGGAGATTCCGCCCCTTCAATACTTCCCTGACTCAAGTTCGCGAGATTTTGAATTAAGGGGTGAGAAGTATTAATTAGCAGAACATGATCTTCAGGAAATTCGGCTTTTTGTTGCTGCAATAATGCGGTCATATCCTGCAACCGTCGCATCGCTTCAGGAAGTAACACCATCGCCGGAGGTGTATCTTCTGATTTCAAGGCTTCGGTGCGAATATTAACTCTGGGTTTATTGAGCGACTTCTCAAACAGCTCTTTAATTTGTTCGCTGCGAGTTTTGTTGGTTTTCGGATCGACAATTTCAGTTTTATTACTGTCTTTGTCAATCAACTCGTCGTTAATTTCCGAGTCTACCCGCAGGAATTTAACATCGCTGTGTTCCCGTTCCAGGAAGCTAATAAAGTGGGTATCGATGAAAGAATCCAGGAATAAGACTTCTAAACCCTGACTCTTGTGCAGTTCAATATAGGTGGCTTGGGCTGCTTCTTCGGTGCAGTAAAAAACACTATTTTCATGGCGTTCTTTGTTGCGTTCCAGATATTCTTTTAAGGTGGTGTAGTAGTTGCCTTGGGCATCGAAACTACCAGTCTTATCCTCGGAAGATTCCCAAGCGTCATCTGCTTGTTCGGGTTTTTGTGCGTCTGTTGTTTCGGGTTTGTACGTGGTTCTAAAAACGAGAATATCTTCTACTTGCTTTTTAAATTTCTCGTCGTTGAGAGAACCAAATTTAACGAAAGTTCCGATATCTTGCCAACAGCGGATGTATTCTTTTTGATCGTCTCGATAAAGTTCTTTTAGGCGATCGCCGACTTTTTTCGCCACATAATCGGCAATTTTACGAACGGTGCGGTTTGTTTGTAAAGCACTCCGAGAAATATTTAAAGGAATGTCGGTGCTGTCAATTACCCCCCGCAACGGTAACAAGAATTTGGGAATGATTTCTTCGCAGTGATCGCTAACAAAGACTTGGTTACAAAACAGTTTAATATTGCCTTGGGTAACATCAACATCCGGCTTCAGTTTGGGGAAGTAGAGAATACCGTTGACAATAAAGGGATAGTCGGTGTTGAGATGAACCCACAGCAGGGGATCTTCTTGGAAAGGATAGAGATAACGGTACAGATCTAAATAATCTTCGTCTGTGAGGTTACTGGGTGACTCTCTCCAGGGCGCTTTTTGACGGTTGAGGGTTTCGCCGCCCATTTTGATGGAAACCGGCATAAAGTCGCAATAGGTTTTCACCAGTTGACGAATGCGACTGTCTTCGAGGTATTCGAGTTCATCATCCATCAGGGTGAGGGTGACGGTGGTTCCCCGTTGGGTGCGGTTGGAGTCTTCGAGTTTAAATTGGGGCGAACCATCACAGGTCCAGTGTACCGCTTCGGCGCCTTCTTGGTATGATAATGTATCGATTTCGACTTGTCGGGCGACCATGAAGGAGGAATAAAAGCCTAAGCCGAAATGTCCGATAATGGCGTTATCGGCGTTGGATTGATATTTTTGGATAAATTCTTCGGCGCTGGAGAAGGCAACTTGGTTGATGTATTTTTTTACCTCGTCTGCGGTTAAGCCAATGCCGTTATCGGTGATGGATAGGGTTTTGTTCTCTTTGTCAACTTCTACGGTAATTTCGGGTTCGCCCATTTCCCCGGAGTATTCCCCAGAACGGGCGATGGTTTTGAGTTTGGAGATGGCGTCAACGCCGTTAGAGACGAGTTCCCGAAAGAAGACTTCGTGATCGGTGTAAAGGGATTTTTTGATGATCGGGAAGATGTTCTCGGTGTGGATGGTAATCGTTCCCTGTTCGAGTACGGTCATAGGTTATACGGTTAATGCTCTAGAAATACGGTATTCTGGGACTATTGTGTGCGATCGCGATCCCTTTTGGGAAATGGGTGAACCCCCAAGGGGGAATTCGGATTTCCGTATTCGTTCACTTCTGTGAGTTTAGAATACTTGAGTGAGATAGTTTTTGAGTTGTTATACTTAGCATTTTTGTCGGTAGAGTTGTCTATGTTGAGTTCAAATTAAATAGGGGCTGTATTTTGTTGTTTTTAGTTTTTCGGTTAAACTCTCATAGTTTTCTACTAATTTTTGTAAATTTCGAGGAACTATTTTCACTAAATTCGTTGAAATTTGTTGAGGTGGAATTTCTAAAAAATCAAAAATTATGTTAGCCGTTTGTTGGTGAGAGTTAGAATCGAGCAGATGGTCTTCGTATGTTAAGCTTAAGTGAGGTAGGTCTTTGAGAATGCTTTTCTCGTATTTTTCCAAGGACTGACTGTGTTCAATCCAATGTATAACTTCTTCAAGACTCACAGAAATGGGTTGAGATTTTTGTTTCTTTTCACCCGCTCGGTGATGAAATTTGTTTTGTCGTCGGGCGTTAATATTAGAAAGAGCATGATCCAATAGGTTTTGGCGACTCAGATAGATAATTTTGTATCCATTCAAATGCAGGTCGAACAAAAATTTTTTGGGGTTGATAATTGGCTGAATATCTCTTAATTGATAGCTGAGTAATTTGAATCCATAAATGGGAAGCTGACAACGGGATGAACAAAGATCAACGTACAAGCGGGGCCAAGAAACGCGATCGTGTAAAATTTCCCCATCACAACAAATTTCCTCGTGTGAATTAAGTAAACTAACTAACAATGTACTACCCGAGCGACCTCGACCGAAGATAACAAATCGTTTTGAAGGGAGAGCCGGACGATTTAACAAATACTTTCCACCGGACAAAAATTCTTTGATAACGGTCTTATTCTTGTTGATTAAATTCATAAAATTTTAACAGTTTGAAAGTTGTTTGAGAATATAATCCTGTTGATTCTCGTTAAATATTTTATTAAACTTAGACTCACGATTTGCATCAACCTTTTGATTAACGGATGCTTTCCAGGGTTCGTACTCTGTAATTAATTTTTGGGCGGCTTCACCGTGATTTTGGATCATAATGAGGTTGAATGAAATACCAATGAAATCACAGAGTTTTTCCAGATTTTCTTGAGTTTGATTCACTAAGTCTTCATAGCTGACTAAAATATGATTGGGTTGGTTAACATACTTGCGACTTAATTTCACATCTTTAACCCATTGTTGAATACAGCGATCAATATCCCAAGCTCCAGACCAAATCTCAGGATACTTATGGGTGACTTCGTAGAGTGAAGCAACCACATCTGAGCCATTCCGAATAATATGAATGAATTTAGCATTGGGAACTCGTTTTTCAATATAGCTAATGTAGTGTAGATTGCTCGGTGTTTTTTCCAGCCAAATATTTTTTCCTTCCTGTAATGTTAAATCATCTAAAACGTTTAGAAAAGCCCACACATATTGTAAGGTGAAGATAGCATAGGGAGGTAAATAGTGCTTCATTTCCGGATGACCCACTTCCTCTAAAAATTGCAAAAAGCGATCGCGGGCTGTGGGTGAAGCCATTCTCAGGCGGGACTGCCAGGGTTTTCGTCCTCCGAGTAAATGGCGGAAAAAGTGAGCTTCTGGAAAAGATGCAATTTGCGGATGAGCGGCTAACAAGCTTTGTAGTAGTGTAGTTCCCGATCGCGGACAGCCAACGAGGAAAATTCGCACTTTGGGTTTTACCGACCGATTCACAATGATTGGTATCCAGGTTTAGCTTTATGGTACTTTAATATTATACAAATTCTATACACTCATCGTCCTGTCAAGCCGAAAATTTTATGGTCAATTTCTCAACTCGAACACTCTTCATCACGATGGATTTACCCTATCCACCGATGGCGGGCGCTCCGTTACGCAATTGGCAGAATATGAACATTCTCAGGCAATATGGAGAAGTGGCTATTTTTTCTGTGTTTCTAGGCAAACCTCCGAATAGATCACTGCCTGAAATTAGTTTATGGAATCATCACAACCTTAGTCAAAAGCGATTACTCCGAGAAAGAATTAGATCGCGTCTGTCCTTCTTAACGCCCTGGCGGTATACTAATTTTGATGCCTTTTATCCTCATGGTGCTGTGGTTGAATTAGGAAAAACATTGGAGCAATTTAAGCCGAGTTTAATTGTACTCGAACATTTATGGGTCTGTCGTTATATTCCGTTCGTTAAACAGTATTCTTGTCCGATTATTATTGATGAACATAACGTGGAATCCGATTTATTTAAACAGAGAAATCTACCCGCTTCAAGCCTTCACTCAAACTTACAAAATCAAATGTATGCCGCATATATTAAATATATGGAAAGACAAGCGGTTAGGAGTGTAGATCGGGTTTGGGTTTGTAGTGAAAGTGATGCTAAACTGATCAAAGATTTGTATGGAAAATACTTAAATCCGAGCGTTGTTCCCAATGGTATTGATGTTTCAGAATACGATGCAGTACGCTCAAATCGTTGTTCTCTACCAGAAAACTGGACTCACAACGATCACACTCTAATTTTTATTGGTTGTTTTTCATACTCCCCAAATGCAGAAGCTGCAAAATTTTTAATCAATTCAATTTATCCTCCACTCAAAGCGATTTATCCAGATTTTAAACTGTTAATTGTCGGTAAAAATCCGACTCCAGAACTGAAAGCGGCAGCAGAACGTCATAGCTGCGTTATCTGTACGGGTACTGTTGATGATGTCAAACCCTATTTAGCGGGGGCTAGCGTTGTGGTAACTCCATTATTTCAAGGTGGAGGAACTCGTTTAAAAATATTAGAAGCGTTTGCAGCAAAGCGTCCTGTCGTCAGTACCACAAAAGGAGCAGAAGGATTGAGGGTTGTTGATGGCGAACATCTCCTGATTCGGGATGAAGTTGATAGTATCGTTGCGGGGATATGCGAACTTTGGTCTAATCAAGATTTGTACCAAAAACTCACTGAAAACGCTTATAATTTAGTTTGTGCAGAATATTCTTGGGAAGCAGTTAGTCGCAAAGTTGAGCCGCTGATTGAACAGTTATTTTCAGATCTAAATTCTGAAAATAAAGCTAGAGAATAGAGCGATAAACATCTACAGTTTTCTGAGCAATTGAATCCCAATCTAAGCGATCGCATTCTTTAACCACTAACTGACTCAACTGTTCCAAATCTACTTGGGTGCTTTTTCGCATTGCCTTCAGCAAACCTGCATCATCTTCTGGATCGTATAACAAATCATCCGCATCTCCCACCACTTCTATCAACCCACCCAAGCGAGGTGCAATAAATGCCTTACCAAAAGACATTGCTAAAATTAAACTCCCCGAATTCAATATTTTTTTAAATGGCAAAACAACGACATTTGCTGCACTAAAGTATAGATGCAATTTACTCTGATCGACAAACTGAGGATAAATCATCACCCTCTCCATCCCCTCAGCCAACTCCTGTAGCTTTTTTGCATAAGTCTCATCCCAAGGTTTGCCAGCAATTAATAAAGTATCTCCGGCAAAAATATCCTGATTTTCTCCCCAAACTTGTAATAAACTTTCAATTCCTTTATAGGGTCTTAATAAACCCAGATTCAAATATAATCTTCCAGTTTCAGGTAAGCTTAACTCCTTTCTGGCTTCGATCAAATCAATGGGTTTTTGATAAACATCCCGGTAATGACCGTGAGGTATAACCGCAGCTTTAGCGGGATTAAATTGATATTCATCTGCAATCATTTCCAAGGTCATTTTATTTAAACAAATCACCCGATCAACTAACTTAACTAACTGTCGGCGAGTCCACAATTCTAGACGGGGAAATTGGCTATCGTGAGAAATCGAATTATGTACCGTCCACACAATTTTTAAACCCGACCATTTAGTTACTAGAACATCCAGCAAAAAGCCCAGACAAGAAATAAAATAGAGAGATTTGTTTTTGCCTGACAGATAAAAATAAATCCAATGAATATGAACAACATTAAAAAATTTTTTTCGAGCTACAGCCGCTTTATATATGGGAAACTTACCTTCATAATAAGGCCAATTTTCTACAATTGTTTCCTGAGCTATTAAACTTTGACTGAGTAAGGTTTGATAAGGATTCATCGAATCCTTGCTACAGTCACTCGGCACCATTAAAACTTGAATTTTTTGAGCATTTTTCATAATAGTTATATCTTAATTATTAATCACCTGTAAAAAAACTTTTTCCACTCCATCTACAGTTGTATCTAAACTAAAATTACTGAAGATATGATGCCGACATCTTGCTCCCAACAATGGATTTTTTTCTCGCCAGTCTATCATTTTTTGTAAATTAGCGCATAATTCTTCTTCTTTTCCTGCGGTAAATAATCCCTCGGCAAATTCTCCAGTTAAAATTTCTGGAATTCCACCCACCTTACTCCCTAAAACTGGCACACCACAGGACATTGATTCAATTATAGTTCTACCAAAAGGTTCTGAGTATAAACTCGGTAAAACAGTTAAATCGCTGGCTTGATAAATAGACGGAATATCGGCAACATGACCTAAAAATTCGACTCGATTTTCTAGACCTAAACTAATGGCTAAATTTTCAAGCGATCGTTTATATTGCTCCCCAGCTTCACGACTAGGATGATTGACTGGAAGACCCACTATTAATAACTTTATAGAATTGCCATTTTTTTGACATAACAGACCACAGGCTTTAATTAAAGTTTCGATTCCTTTAGGCCGATCTATTCGGCCAACATAAGAGATAACTTTTTGTTCTGGGGACAGATTAAATTGATTTCTCACTTCAGATAAATTGGGGGTCGGCTGGAAAATGGTTGGATTGATTCCGTTATAAACAACGCTAATTTTTGACCCTTTTATTCCCGCCTCAATCCAATCTAATTTAGTTTGATTTGAAACCGCAATAAAATGTTTAATCAATTTAAAGGAAAATAAGTATTTTCGGGGTATTTTATTCAATAGAGGTAATCTAAGATGAAATACAGAGGGCAATTTTTGTTGCCAAGCCAAGAGCGAAGCAAATAAGCAATGAAGATAATCATCTGTATAAATAATTGTATTTTTCTCATCGCTTATTTCTAATTGTTTTCTAGCCGATGATATACTTCTTAAAAATTGTATAGTAGAAGTTAATGGTCTGTATTTATTAATGTCTAGGTCGTCAACTTCGATCAGTTTTTGACAAAATTGTTGATACTGCTCTAATAAGTCTCCAGCTTTAAAATAAATTAAACTAATTTGATGTCCGCGATTAGCCAGACTATGACAAATATCTAGCGTGGATTTTTCAATTCCTCCACGGCGAGAACTCGGTTCAGTTGTAACTGTAATAATGTGCATAAAGCTTAAGGTTTTTTGATATTTTTTTGTCAAATAAAGTGGTAACTCTAACCAAAATTTTGATTGGTCATCATCCAAAAAAATGAGATAATACAGTTTATAAATAGAGGTGTTAGCTAGATGAATCAGCAATCACTTTTTCATAGAAATTAAGTGTTTCTTGACTCAGTTTCAACCAGTTTAATGCTTCTAGGGAAGCTTGTTGTGAACGAACTGTATTCATTGCCCAGTTTAAACCCTCCTCAAGCACAGTTTTGGTGAATTCTCCATCATAAAGTTTTACCCAATCTTTTCCAACCTGAGTTTGAAGTTCGTTGAGTGCGCCTTGGTTGGGAAGCAGCACAGGACTATCAAACGAAAGTGCTAAAATTGCACTCCCCGAATTTAAAATTTTTTGAAAAGGTAAAACAACTAAATCCGCAGCTTTCAGATAAATTTGTACCTGTTCATCGGGAATAAACTTTAAGTGTAATTGAATATTTGGAACATTAGCCGCAGCTTCAGTCACGTCTTGAGCTAATTCTGAAATCTCAGGTTTTCCAGCAACAACAAGTGTCCAGTTTTGTGGCTGTAATTCTCTAAAAACTTGAATCAGCTTAGGAACATTTTTATAGCGATCAATATATCCTAAAAATATCAAAGTTCGATGATTTTCGGGAATCTTTAAACTTTCCCTGGCTTGAGTTTTACTCATTTTATTGGGATAAACTTCTCGATAATGACCATGAGGAATAATCGTATTTGGACAATTTTGTAAAAGCGGAAATGATTTGCTTGTTAAATCTTGACTAGATTGACATAAATTAATATATCCATCCACTCTCTTGATCAACTCAGACTCAAACCAATCTGCTAATTTAGGATGTAAAAGTAAGTGAGGTTTTTGATCGTGAATTGTCCAGATGATGCGAGTTCCTCTGTATCGAACCCAATCAATGAACGTTAGCATTAATCTAGCTCTACTCCAAGCGACTAATACATTAGGATGACGAACTATCGTTTCCACAGGCCAGTGAAGGTGAAAAATGTCGTATTTTTGTTGTAATATTTTTTGAAATGAAAATTCCGTGACTTCTGCTCCCTGCTGACTCATCTGAGTATAAAGTAGCCAGTTGTAGGGATTTTTGTATTTGGTTTTAAACGCTGGCCACGCAATCACTTTCATTTTTTAAATAGAACCTAAAATTTATCATGAAAACTAACGATTGAAATATCCTTTTTTCCAGAAGTAAAAAGGACTTTTAAAGCTACTGATAAAAAGTTCCATCTCACAAGCCGCCACCAAATCGGTTTGAATCACTTTGCCATGTTTGATGAAATGTAATCCAATTTTTCGGAGATCATTAACCATATAAGCTAACGATAAAATCGGTCTAAATCCGGGTTTTATCCCGATCATCCGAGTCACATAACGACTTAAACCAATCCCTCGCATAAAAGGAATTAAATACTCTCGTTCCAAACGATGACGAGGAATTTTATGATCGATCTGCATTTGCGGATTATACCAAATTTCCCATCCCGATTGTTGAATATGAGATAAAACTTCTAAGTCTTCACTGGTTAACATACTCCCCGGAACTCGACCACTCAAAATACACTGATGGGGTACACTAGACAACCAGACTTCTCGACGAACAACTAATCCAGCCGAAGGCGGTAATAACTTAATTTTTGGGTTGTATAAAAGGGGTTTTGAACCTCTTTCTGTAATGGCTAAAAATGCCTTAATTCTCTCAAAGTTTG
This sequence comes from Lyngbya sp., assembly GCA_035285085.1. GTDB lineage: Bacteria > Cyanobacteriota > Cyanobacteriia > Cyanobacteriales > Microcoleaceae > Capilliphycus. Next base: position 75,099 of record JAYKHV010000166.1, read on the forward strand.
GAGGCGGTTCGACTTCAAAATCTCCATGAATTTGTGAACCGTAGGCGCCGGCTTGGGGGTGTTCTCGGGCAAATTTGCAGGCTTCAGCCACCCAGTTGAGTTCGGGTATGTTATCATCATCTAAAAATCCTACAAGCGGTGCAACGGATTCCCCAATTGCTCGTTTTCGAGCAAAAGCTGCTCCCTGTTGGGGTTCAAAAGAGTATCGCAGGGGAACGTTTGAGAGCCAATTTTGCTGATACTGTTTAACGACTTCCGCCGTGTTATCGTTGCTGTTGTTGTCAACAACAATTATTTCCCAGGAAATCTCTTCGACATCGGTTTGCGATCGCAATTTGTCGAGTACCTGGGGTAATCGTTTGGCACCGTTGTAGGTTGGGATCGCGACTGTGAAATCCACCATAACCGCTGATTTGTTAGGGTTTTAGTGATGCGCTTTGCTCCGATTCGCTTTCTATCGATAGAGAACAGCATCGGATCAAACAGCACCCCCAATATAACTTAATTCTACTACCCTCTGACTCATATGTTCCTATCAGTTCCAGGTGGATTTCAACAACTCACGCTTCCGGTTGAACGGTTGTGGTAATGGCTGTTACCGCAGAGGATAGCTTTTGGGTTTCCGAAACTGGGGGTTGGCTGGTGAAAGATAAACCCTCCTCTGAACGATCAATATAAATCGTATCTCCCGCCACGAACTTTTGTTCTAACAAGAAATTGGCGATCGGATTTTCTAACTCCCGCTGAATGGCTCGCTTTAACGGTCTGGCCCCATAAACCGGATCATAACCCACTTCAGCAACATAATTCATTGCTTCTTGAGACAACACCAAACTAATTTTTTGATCGACTAATAACCGCATCAGTCGCTTGACTTGAATGGCGACAATATGACCCAATTCTGATTTATTTAAAGCATGGAATAGAATTGTTTCATCGACTCGATTGAGAAATTCGGGGCGGAAATGCGATCGCAAAGCGGACATCACCCGACGGTACATTTCCTCATAACGAGAATCATCTCCGGCGACATCGAGAATATATTCCCCGCCAATATTACTCGTCATTACAATTACCGTATTGCGGAAATCTACTTTCCGTCCTTGTGAGTCGGTAATTCGTCCATCATCTAACACTTGTAAGAGAATATTAAACACATCGGGATGAGCTTTTTCTACCTCATCAAACAGAATCACCGAGTAGGGATGACGGCGAACGGCTTCCGACAGTTGGCCGCCTTCATCGTAGCCAATATACCCCGGAGGCGCCCCGACCAACCGGGAAACGGCGTGTTTTTCCATGTATTCGGACATATCAATCCGAATCAGAGAATCTTCGCTGTCAAACAAAAACTCTGCCAAGGCTCGGGCTAACTCGGTTTTTCCGACCCCTGTCGGCCCCATAAACAGGAAGGAACCGATGGGTCGAGCAGGATCTTTCATTCCGGCTCTTGCACGGCGTATGGCGGCAGAAACGGCGGCTACGGCTTCTTGTTGTCCGATGACCCGTTGATGGAGATGGCTTTCGAGTTGCAGGAGTTTTTGCCGTTCGGACTCTAACAACCGATTAACGGGGATTCCCGTCCATTTTGCCACAATTGCGGCGATGTCGGCTTCGGTGACTTGTTCTCGCAGCAGGGTTGACCCTTGAGACTGCAATTTCAGCAGTTCGGCTTCTTTGGCTTCGCGATCGCGATGAACGGCTTCTAACCTACCATATTTTAACTGTGCGGCTTTATTCAAATCATAATCTCGTTCGGCTTGTTCGATTTGAACCCGCAACTTTTCTTCTTCTTCTTTGAGGGTATTAATCCCATCAAGTAACTCTTTTTCCGACTTCCATTGAGAGGATAATTTTTCTTGCTTGAGTTTCAAGGTTTCTATTTCTTGCTTGATGCGTTCGAGTCGCACACTCACCGCCACATCTTTTTTATGCAGTCCATCTCCATTACTAATATCACTTTCGCCTTCAATGGAAAGTTTCTCCATTTCCAACTGCATCACCCGCCGATCAATTTGTTCTAATTCTACGGGTTTGGAAGTAATTTCCATTTTTAATTGGGCTGCGGCTTCATCGACTAAATCTATGGCTTTGTCGGGTAAAAAGCGATCGCTAATATAACGACTGGAAAGCATCGCCGCCGCCACTAAAGCTGAATCTGTGATTTTAACGCCGTGATGACGTTCGTAACGGTCTTTGAGGCCTCGTAAAATGGAAATCGTATCTTCGGGAGAGGGTTGATCGACGTAAATTTGTTGGAAACGGCGTTCTAGGGCGGCGTCTTTTTCGATGTGTTTGCGGTACTCATCGAGGGTGGTTGCCCCAATACAGCGCAATTCCCCCCGTGCTAACATCGGTTTGAGTAAATTTCCGGCATCCATCCCCGAGCCTCCGGTACTGCCTCCGGCGCCTGCACCGACCACGGTATGCAGTTCATCGATGAATAGGACAATTTGGCCGTCGGAGTGGGTCACTTCTCGTAATACAGAACGTAACCGTTCTTCAAATTCACCCCGATATTTGGCACCGGCGATTAAACTGCCCATATCCAGGGAAATGAGTTGACGGTTTTTGAGAGATTCCGGAACATCTCCATTAACGATGCGTTGGGCGAGTCCTTCTGCAATGGCGGTTTTTCCTACACCCGGTTCGCCAATTAATACGGGGTTGTTTTTCGTCCGACGGGACAGACAACTCACCACGCGACGAATTTCTTCATCCCGACCAATAACGGGGTCAAGTTTTCCGGCTTTGGCCTGTTCGGTGAGGTCGCGACCATAGCGTTTTAGGGCATCATAACCCGTTTCGGGGTTCTGGGTTTCGACTTTGGCACTGCCGCGAGTGGCTTTGATGGCGTCTTCTAGCTTTTTACGAACGGGGACACCCGCAGGACGGCTGGCTGCTGATGGGCGTTGTTCCATTCCGGGACGTCCGGGGCGAGTTGGTTGTTGCTGTTGACCTCCGCCACCGAGAAGCCGCCGCCCAACTCGTTCATCTTCGGAGAAGGCTAGCAAAATATGTTCGACGGAGATGTATTCATCTTGCCAGGTTTCTCGGGTTTGTTCGGCGAGATCGAGTAATACATCTAACCCACGACCCAGGTAGAGATGATCGATTTTTCCGACTCTGGGCTGACGCTTGGTATAGGCTTCGAGTTGTTGGGTTAAAGCTTCAGGATCTATTCCGGCCCGCCCCACTATCGTTGTAGCGAGTCCATTTTGTTCGAGTAGAGCAATAATTAAATGTTCAACTTCGAGTTGCTGATTTTGAAAACGACGAGCCACATCCTGAGATTTAACGATAGCTTCCCAGGCTTTATCTGTAAATTTGCTCGGATCAGTCGGTTGCATCTTGCGATTTTTAATTGGGGGTTTGGAATTGAAAAGGGGATTTTCACGCGGGAGAAGCAGGAGAAATCGAAAATTACTGGGTAATTAGATTGTTCTCGGGCAAGTATTGTTGGTTCTCCTACTTCTACCTTTTTTTTGTTAGCTGGCAGCAGTCGCGGTTTCTTTTTCGCTGCTGTTTCCTTGGGTGCCGAGTTGAATCAGTTCTATCTTATACCCATCGGGGTCTTCTACGAAGGCAATCACGGTAGAACCATGTTTCATCGGGCCGGGTTCACGGGTTACTTTACCACCTGCGGCTTTAATTTGCTCACAGGTGCCGTAGATATCGTCTACGCCTAATGCAATGTGACCGTATCCATTCCCGAGATCGTAATGATCGGTTCCCCAATTGTAGGTTAACTCAATGACGGCGTGATCGGCTTCATCGCCATAACCAACGAAGGCTAGTGTGAATTCTCCGCCGGGATAATCTTTCTGGCGCAGGAGCTTCATTTTGAGAATATCACAGTAAAACTTTTTAGATTCTTCTAGGTTGCCGACTCGCAACATGGTATGTAACAGTCTCATTGCTCGTATTCACCTTTTGTATATACCCTCACTGTTTATTGTAAGAGGAGGTTTGCGACTTGAGCAGGGATGAAGCTCGAAAGTTGCGATCGTGATCGCTACCGCTGTGTTCGGTCAATTCGTTTACCTGCACTAACCGAGGCGTAGAAGCGTGAACTACTCCGGCTTACTTCGTGAAGCCGGAGTCCTAGTCTATCACAGGATCATTTTAATTTCTGTAACTCTGTCCGAGCAATCTCAGAAAAAAGTGCTTAAATTGTAATAGGGACTACAAAAAACACCAGATGCAAACCTGTAAGTCCCATTGGATACTGGACTGTTCCCCCGGAATTCATTGAAGTTTGAGTCCATAAGCACCGCCAAACCTATACCTCTAAGACGAAAAGTTCCCACTTCGCTCTTTTCAGGTTTATATAATTTTTTACTTAACCATGAATACACTGACATCAACGTTGGACCCCTTGACAGCAGAAGATATCACTCGCTTAACTGGAATTGATACTCCTCTAGTTGAAAATATTTTTAATGCGATCGCCGATTTTACAACGGGAGATTATCGCAAAATTCGACGGGCTGAACAAGAAGGAATAAAAGACACGAGAATTGAACTTCTCAATACTTTTATGAATAAAATGTCCGGCTATCAGGGCGAGATTTATCGGGGGTTGTCTTTTGGTGAAAAGTCGATTAAAGGTTTTATTGAAAAACTGAAAAACCCCGACGGGTATACTTTGGAGGCAATGGCTAGCTTTACTTATAGTCTGAATGTTGCTGAAAATTATTCGGGTTCTTGTTATTCAGTTGTATTGAGAGTGAAAGGGAATCGTTCGGGTGTGGCAATTTGTAATTTTTCGACGATGTATGCTGAATGTGAGGTGTTAGTTCCCAAAGGAACTCGATATAAAGTTGTTAATCTTCCCGAAAAAATAGAACGGGGAAAAATTAATTATATTGACCTTGAGGAAATTTAAAATAATTAATGAATTGTGTGGGGTTGGTTCAAATTTCTTGGGAATTTCTATAAAAAACCAGAATGAACCCGCCTCTAATATTTATATGGTTTTCAATTGGATGAAGCAAAGGACGAATTAATAACCCGGTTTTTCTAATTGATAAACCGGGCTTTTTGGATGTACTCAGGGAATAGCATCCTGTTCTATTCAATCAATTTAACTCACTGCATCCGAGAATATACGGAGAAACTAAAAACCAATAAATTCACCAATTACGAGAAACTACAGATATACAAAATCTTTATTTTTTTTGTTGGTATTCCGGTTGAAATCTTCATAAAATTTACTTCCTGATGGTGAAGCTTTAATTAGCCTTTTAGCCGAATGTGTAAACGATGGTATGGTGATGGCGATGAACTTTGAACCGAATCAAACTACACCTGCAAGCGTTCCTGAACCCACAACAGTCACCAGTTTAGCCTTAGTCGGTTTGGCGTTAGCCGGAAGCAAACTGCGTCAGCAAAAAAAAGCTTAATGTTTTCAAACTGAAATTGTTTTGAATCTCAACAACAAGTTAAAATCCACGTCAAATACAGGATGGGTAGAGAGAATCTTCTTTCTACCCTTTTAAATTTTCAATGATCCGAGTATTAAGAATCAAGAATCAGTAACATTTATAACCCCTAACTCCCAATTTCTAACCCCCAATCTCAATCAGGCTTTTACAAAAGAGACATTCAGAGGTAGACTGGAAAGCTTAGATTCATTCTGCTGTTTCGGTGTTTTATTCTCAAAACTCATGCAACTGATTGACTGGTTAATTGTTTTGCTGTATCTCATCGTAACGATGGCGATGGGGTTGTATTTATCTCGTCAAGGTTCAAAAAGCCTTGCTGATTTTTTCGTTTCCGGGCGATCGCTTCCTTGGTGGTTGGCGGGAATTAGCATGGCGGCGACGACATTTTCGATCGATACTCCCCTGTATATTACCGGGGTGGTTGCTAACCGAGGAATTGCCGGAAATTGGGAATGGTGGACGTTCGGTATTTCTCATATTATCATGGTTTACGTTTTTGCGCGTATGTGGAGACGTTCGGAAGTTCTCACGGATGCGGAATTAACGGAATTGCGTTACGGTGGCAAAATGGGGGCGATTTTGCGGGGGGTAAAGGCGTTTATTTTTGCGGTTCCCATGAATTGTATTGCCATTGGTTACGCAATGTTGGCGATGGTAAAAGTGGTAGATGCGTTAAAGATTTGGCAGGGTTTGGGAATTGAAGCCACCGAAAATAATCTCAAGCTTTTTAGTGTGATTGGGGTGAGTATTTTTGTATTATTTTATGCGGGTTTAGCCGGACTTTGGGGTGTGGTTACTACGGACTTTTTTCAGTTTTTTCTGGCTTTATTCGGGGCGATTATTGTTGCTTATTTTGCTTTGGGAAGTGTGGGCGGAATTACGGAATTAGTGGCAAAAGTTCCGTTGGCTTCTCCGGATAAAGATATTTTATCTTTACTTCCGGTTTCTGTCGGTGGTAACAATGGATTTATAACGTTTAGCGAAACGGCTGGAATTACGGCGAGTACCTTTTTTGCTTATATTTTTATTCAGTGGTGGTCTTGGCGAAGAAGCGACGGGGGCGGCGAATTTGTACAGAGATTTGCAGCCGCAAAAACCGAATCTGAAGCGGAAAAAGCAGCCTGGACGTTTAATATTATGCACTATGTTATTAGAACTTGGCCCTGGATTTTGGTGGCGTTGGCTTCGATAGTGCTTTATCCGAATTTAGAAGATAAAGAGTTGGGTTATCCGCAGTTAATGCTTGATTTTCTTCCTCCCGGAATTTTGGGCTTGGTTGTGGCTTCGTTGTTGGCGGCGTTTATGAGTACGGTTTCGACTTCGATTAACTGGGGGGCTTCTTTTATTACCAATGACCTTTATTTGCGGTTTATTCAACCGAATGCGTCTCAAACTCAATTGGTTTTGATCGGGCGATTATCTTCTATTTTAGTAACGGCTTTGGGGGGTGCGGCTGCGTTTTTGGCGACGGATGTTGCAACGGTTTTTCGGTTGGTTATTGCTATTGGTACGGGTTCGGGATTAATTTTAATTTTACGCTGGTTTTGGTGGCGAATTAATGCCGCAGCCGAATTAACGGCAATTATCGCGAGTTTTTTTGTGGGAATGGTAACAAGTTTGGTGCCGTTTTTTAAGATTGAAGATTTTGGCTTGCGAATTTTATTTATTACCGCTTCGGTGACGGTTTTATGGGTGATGGTTTTGTTGTTGACTTCACCGGAATCTGAGGAAACTTTAGAAGCGTTTTATCGCCACGTTCGACCGGGCGGACCGGGATGGACAAAACAACGCCTGAAAACCGGTTTACTTCCCGCTCAAGATTTGGGCTTGGATTTACAAAAAGCGATCGCTGCTATTGTATTATTGTTGGGGACGCTGTTAAGCGTGGGCGGCTTTTTACTGTTGCAAGAAACCCTCGCTTGGGTTTGTCTGGTTTTGGCGGTTGGCGGGGGCGTGGCTTTGCGTCAGTTGAGTAAAACCCGAGTTTTGCCTATGCCCAGACCGGGACTTGATGACGAGGATCTGTTGTAGGGTTGTATGGGCTTTTTGGTAACGGATGGGCTTGGGTTGGGTTTTTGAGATTTATGCTTTTTTAACGGATGGGCTTGGGTGGGGTAGTTGGGGCTTTTTGGAAACGGATGGCTTTGGGTGGGGTAGTTGGGGCTTTTTGGTAACGGATGGGCTTGGGTGGGGGGTTGGGGCTTTTTGCTTTCTTGATTATAGATTACAATTAGAATGGAAATCTCGGGCTGAAGTTAAAAATCCTATGGCTATTTTTCGTCAATATATTGCGCCTTTGATTGTGGTTTTGATCTTTTTATTGGCTTTGGTTGCAGTTAGCGCCCGGATCTTTTTACCGGGTGATTTGGCGGAACCCGCACCGATGGGAGAAATGAATTCAACGGGAGAACAAGCTCAAGTTTTCCAGCCGACTATCAATTCGATTCGTGTCTGATTGGTTAATACCGGGTTATCGATTGCGTGCGGGTTCTCGTTTGGATCGGGCATTGCTGTTAAAGTTTATGCACCGGACTTATCAAGAATTATATCCAAACCGCAACTTTAACCATTTAGCTGATACGATTGAGCAGTATTTTAGCAACCAAACTCCTTTGTGGTGGGTGGAAGTTGCAGGCCAAGAAAGTTCTTCCCAAGCAACAGCTTATTTTTCGCCTTTGCGAACCCTTTCGCCCGTTGCTTGTTTGTGGATGGGAAACGCAGTCGATCAGGTGCAAGGTGTGCGTATTGCTCATATTTTTTTGGTGTACGTTCATCGCGATCACCGTCGTCGGGGAATTGGTTCGGCTTTAATGACTCATGCAGAAAATTGGGCCAAACAACGGGGAGATCAACAAATTAGCTTACAAGTTTTCTCCCACAATCAACCGGCACTGAATCTTTACCGGAAACTCGGTTATCAAACTCAGTCGCTTTCGATGTTGAAGTCGCTCTTTGATGAGGAAGTCTGAAAGGAATTTGCGATCGCCCGTTGAGATGTTACCGTCGTGCGGTAAATTAATGATATGGACGATAATGAGTTAAGTTTAATTCATAGCCCCGAAGCATTTGAAAGTCCCCTGGATCACCTGGAGGAATCCGAAACTCCTAAGCCCGATCCGGAGGAGATGTTGCAGTTGCTGACTTCACCGGAACCGCAGCGCCGGATGATTGCAGCGAGGGCATTTTGTGAGATTCAAGATTCACGGGCGGTGATTCCTTTAATTAAGTTGTTGGGAGAAGCTTGTCCGTTAATTCGGGTGAGTGCGGCTTATGCTTTGGGGCGAAACCCTAGCCCCGATGCAGTCGAACCGTTGATCGAACAACTCCAACAAGACTGGAATGGTTATGTTCGCAAAGGTGTAGTTTGGGCGCTGGGAAATTGTTGCGATCAGCGGGCTTTAGGTCCGTTGGTGGATGCGTTAAAAACGGATATTCCCGCAGTGCGGTTGTGGGCGGCTAGTTCGCTCGGTCAAATGGCAAAAGTGGGGTATGATGTGATCGTTCGGGCGATTCCGCCTGTGATTGAAGGGCTGATGCGGGATGACGTGGCAGCGGTTCGCAGTAATTGTGCTTGGGCGTTGGGTCAGTTGTGTCGGGAAATGCCTTCTAATGCGGTGTATGCTGGCGCTATTGATGGCTTAATTGAAGCTTTGGAAGAAGACAAGGATATGGGCGTGCGAGAGGATGCAAAGTCTTCGTTATTGCGAGTTGGCGATCCGCGTGGGTTACAGATTATTGAGGAGTTACAACGCGATGGGTTAATATAGTCTGCGATCGCTGACTTTGCCAATTGCGATAAAACCGTCAACAATAGAGCCTGAACGCCTAGAGTATAATAACGGTTCATGGACTTAAATACAATTACCATTTCCGCAGAAACCGACAGTCCCGAAGGGTTAATTGTTTTTCTGCACGGTTGGGGTGCCAACGCTGAAGATTTAGCTTCGTTAACGCCGTTGCTGAGGCTACCCCAATATCAGTTTATCTTCCCCGACGGCCCTTTTCCCCATCCTCAAGTTCCTTTAGGACGGGCGTGGTACAGTTTAGAAACCTCCGAATACAAAGGACTTGATGAAAGTCGTCAAACCCTACAAAATTGGTTAGCTTCTTTAGAAGATTCTACAGGTATTCCTGCGAGTCGAACCATTTTAGGGGGTTTTTCTCAGGGGGGGGCGATGACAATGGATGTGGGGCGAAAATTGGGCTTGGCGGGGTTAATTGTGTTGAGTGGTTATCTGCACTTTTCTCCTGAACCGGTAGAGGATGGTTTACCTCCGATGTTAATTGTACACGGTCGTATGGATCGGGTTGTGCCGTTGAGTGCGGCTATACAAGCAAGAGATCGCTTTCAAGAATTGGGTGCAAATGTACAATATCACGAATTTGATATGGCGCACGAAATCCGTCCAGAAGTCTTAACTTTAATACGAAGTTTTGTTGTAGAGGTGATGTCGAAATCAACTTAAAAGCTTACACTATAAGCAGGGAGTCTGATGTAAGATTTACCGAAGCAAAGGCTCAAAGCAAATGCGACTTACCGGAGGTGGCTACAGATGGAAACGTTGACTCGATCCTCACCCCAAATTTCTACATTGACTGTAGATGATGTGGCTGAATTAGCTGCACGTTTGGAGACTGATGACTATAGTAATCCATTTGAAGGTCTTAACGATTGGCATTTGCTACGAGCGATCGCATTTCAGCGTCCAGAGCTAGTTGAACCTTATCTGTATTTACTCGATATCGAGACTTACGACGAGGCTTAATCGTTTTTAGATCGGCCTAGATTCATCATTGGGGGGTTCACAGCATGGGCTGACCCCCTTTTACAGTGAACAGTGAACAGTGAACAGTGACCAGTTTTACAGTCACCAGTCACCAGTCACCAGTCACCAGTTTTTTCAGTTGTCAGTTAACAGTTTTTGCAGTTTACAGTGAACAGTTTTTCCTGTCTCCTGTCTCCTGTCTCCTGTCTCCTGTCTCCTGACTTCTGACTCCTGAACTCCTGAACTCCTGACTCCTGACTCCTGACTCCTGTCTCCTGAATTTATAGAAGTATTTTACCTTTTATGTTTTTCAAATACAAAGATGAAACCGGTTTTAGCTTTTCCCTTTCAAAAACGAATCTTAATCGCGGTTAGCGGGGGAATTGCGGCTTATAAAATTTGTGAGGTTATTTCTACTTTAGCCAAAGCGGGAGGGGAAGTTCGGGCGATTTTAACGGACTCGGCGCAACAGTTTATTACACCTTTAACAATAGCAACGCTTTGCCGTCATCAAGTTTATACCGATGCTGATTTTTGGCAACCGACTCACGGGCGTCCGCTGCATATTCAGTTGGGAGAATGGGCGGAATTGTTTGTGATTGCGCCTTTGACTGCTAATACTTTGGCGAAGATTTCTGTCGGAATGGCGGATAATTTGTTGACAAATACTTTGCTGGCTTCGAGTTGTCCGGTGCTGTTGGTGCCGGCGATGAACCGTCAGATGTGGCAGCAGAATATTGTTCAGCAAAATTGGCAACGGGTTTTAAATGATGGACGGTTTCACGGTATCGCTCCGGTTGCGGGGGTTCTCGCTTGCGATCTTCCCCAGGAAAAAAGCGAGGGTTGGCAAGTTGGATCGGGGCGCATGGCCGAACCTCAGCAAATTTTGGCTTATATCGAGTCGTTGGTGCGGACGGGCGGAAAACGCGATTTAGTTGGAAAGCAGGTGTTGGTGAGTGCGGGAGGCACCCGAGAACATCTCGATCCGGTGCGGTTCATTGGCAACCCGTCAACGGGGAAAATGGGGCTGGCTGTTGCTCAGGCGGCTGTCCATCGGGGGGCGAGGGTAACGTTGGTACAGGCGGCGATATCTGCGGAGTTGTTGGCGCTGTTGCCCGATGAGGTGGAAGTTGTCTATGTTACCACTGCCGAACAGATGCGTCGGGCGATGTTGGAACGGTTCGCGCAAGCCGATCTTACGGTGATGGCGGCGGCGGTGGGAGACGTTCAACCGGTTGATTACTGCGATCGCAAGCTGTCCAAAGCGGATTTACCTACAGTTCTCCCATTAAAGCATTGTGCTGATATTTTAGCAGAATTGGGTAAAATAAAGCAACCCCCTCAATTTTTAGTCGGATTTGCAGCACAAACTGGGGATATTTTAACGCCTGCTTTGGGTAAATTGGAAGCGAAGAATTTGGATGTTATTGTTGCGAATCCTGTCGATAAACCCAATGCGGGGTTTGGCAGTGATACGAATACGGCGATATTGATTAATAATATCGGAAAACAAGTTAATATCGAAGGATGTAGTAAGTTAACTCTTGCTCACCATTTGTTTAATTTTATCGAGATGGGTAAACAATAAACAATTTTGTCGGGGCGCATGGCAATGCGCCCTCTTGCCCTCTTATTTAATTTTCTGGAAACGGTTAAAAAATAGAGGGAACAGTAAACAATTTTGTAGGGGCGGGTTCCGACCTAATTTATGTTTTCCCAGAAACAACTTAAATAAACCCGCCCCTAACCAGTCACCAGTGATGAATTAGAAATTATCAATTATGAATTATGAATTTTCACTGGTCACTGGTGAGGCAGCGCGGACTTGGCGGTTTCCGTCGTTCGCGAAGCGTCTCCGCTACTGAGATGGAGCGACTGCCGAACCCGTAAGGGTCACTGTCTACTGTAAACTGCCTTTTAATTGTCGTTACTTTTAGAGGAACTTTGCAGTTGGGAGTGATGACCGTTACTGGCTTGATTGGAACTTTCTTCCTCGTGACGCCAAAGAAGACGTTGGGGCATTCCAATGGCAATTCCTTCGCGATCAAAAGCCAACTTAATTCGCAGGCGAAATTCTCGGCCAACCGCCCATTGTTGGATGGGTTGAGTTTTAATCCAAACTTGAATTAAAACACCATTGTGAGTAATGCCATCTACCCCTAAAATTGAGGCAGGTTCTATCATTAAATCTTGCCAGTGGGGTTCACTTCGCATTTCTTCGGCGACTTGATGAATCACTTCTAAAGCCCGTTTGACATCGGCATCGTAAGCAATCTCAATTTTGAAGTCAACCCGTGACCATTCTTTAGTCAAGTTTTGAACAACATCAATGTTGCCATTGGGAATAGAAATTAAACGTCCTTCTTCGCCTCGAAGGTGAGTCATGTACAAGTTCATTTTTTCGACAAAACCCGCAACACTTCCGACAACAATCACATCGCCCACTGCAAATTGATCGGTTAAAAGAATTAAACAACCGCGAATTACATTGGCAATATGAGGTTGCAAAATATAGGTAACAATCAGGGTAATAACACCCGCACTGGCGAGTCCTTCTGTAGAAAGTCCTAACACCGATAAAGAGAGAATTGTTGCTAATCCATAAGCAATTACAGATGTTAATTGAGACAAAGCAGCCGAATAGGTTTTTACCCGCATTGTATAGCGTTGAGGAGTGGATGAAGTTTGTTGTGCTTCTGTCGCCCAACGGTTGAGAAGGGAATCAATAAAGAAATCAACAACTTTATCCGCAATACTCAAGAAAATCCAAATTAAAGCGATCCAAATCGGACTTTTTGCGAGTAAGACTGCATAAACCCGAGTGGGAGGATAGAAAAACAGAAGTGCTGCTATTCCCAAAACTAAAACGATAATTTGCACCCAGAATAAAACATTTTCCAGCAACAACATTAAGTTGATTTGCTGTTTTAAAATACTTTGTTGCTTGAGGGAATTTTGAGTGATGTACTGCCAGAACGACTCCATACTTGAGGAAACTAACTCAAAAGGAATATCGGCTAAATCACCACTACTATTATTGCGGCTAGAAGAACGTGAAGATTTTGGCTCGCTCTGGTTTGAATCTTGATTTTTCGCCGCATTGATTGCTTCTTCTGCTTCGGCAGCTTTGGCGGCTAACTCCTCAGAAGTTGTATCCGGTTCGACGGCAATTGCTTTTTCTAAATCTTCTAACTGTTTGCGAAGTTTACGGCGTCTGGCTTTAACTTGCTTTTTAATCCAAAAGAAGAAGAAACTCAGGAGTAAAATCCCCAAGATGGTGACAATAAATATAACGGTGACAAAACCAAAAGTATTATCGCCGACAATTTCTTGTCTTTTCAAAGAATTACTTAACTGTTGTTCAATTCTATATTCCCAAATTCTCGCCAAAACAAATGATTCGGTTTTCTCGTAGGAGAAGTCTGGAAAATTATCGACAATTTGCTGACGCCATTGTTTAATTTTTTCGAGCATTTGAGGATCGCTCGGCACCAACAAATCTTGGTTGGGAATCAGATCCCATTGACGAACACTCAGCAGGGTTTGCTTCAAAAATCCCTCTTGAGCGGGTAGATAAATAACGGGTATATTATTTTCGAGAGCAACTTCTAATTTAGGAGTATTAGGGTGAAGACTATCATCGGTATTTTCAGATGGGCGTGTGAGTTTTCTTCCGATGGGAGTGCCTAGACTTTGTTGAAGGATAATCTTCTTGGCCGTACTCTTATTTAATGAGATTCCTTGACTAGATTGATCGGATTTAGCACGACGTTGGGCTTCTTCTTGTATGAGATTAAGTTGTCGCTGAATTCTTCTGGCTCGTAATTCAACGGGAACACTAATGTTGTCTTCAGTTTCGGTGGCGGGGGGGGAAGCAATGGTCAGAACTGGCTCTGTGCTTCCCGTCATCCAGACGTTACTACACAACTGAAGGTTTACACAGTTGAAGGGTTTGTTCAGCGCATTGAAAATGGGTGTCCCGCTACTGCGTGTAGATTCTACAGAAATGGGAATCGGAAATTGTGCTGTTGCTGTCGGTATCCCGGTGACAATTAAAACGAAGGTTAGCAACGAAACTGACAGAAACCGCATGGGTTTGCGAAGTCGGCTTTGTAAGTGGCTGCTAATCGCTTCTAGGGTTCGGATAACTCCGATGCGGATGTCCGCTAATTTAAGCATATCTACTTACCTCTCGTTCGCACTTTTCCCATTCTACGCAACAAGTGAAGAAGTGTGAAGGAAATACTGCTAAGGGGAGAGTAGCTTACCCGATCTGGGTTTTTAACATTAGCGATAATTTTTACTCAATTACTCTGTCTAAAGATAGAAAGATAAAAAGGGTTTAAATCCGGATTATCACCCCTTTTTTATACCATTTGAATTCAGTAAATTTACGGAAGTTATTAATTTTTTTAAGTGATTAGACGATCTAAAATTAATAATTCTAATTTCTGAATCTCGGGTAAGCGGGTATCATTTGTTATAAAAAAGGTGGCACCTTCTTGAAGTGCTGTTGCTATCTGGATCGCATCTGGAGTTCGTAAATTGTATGTTGCTCTCAGTGACGTATCCAAACCTATTAATTGACTGTTCAGCCGGGTTAGCCATTCCATGAATCTCGTTCCTGATTTACATAATCTTGAGCATCAATACTTTGCCAAATTTCCTTTCCGAGTCCCTCCAGTTCCATAATACTACGTTGAGGTGTAAGGCTGATACGCCGACGTACAAGAACAACTAATTCCTCTAACAATTGAAGTTGCTCATCGGGTGTCAGACTTTCAACTTGATGACGGATCTCTTGGTAATTAGCCATAACATTTGATTCACGGAGTCGATGTTACTGATTATGCCATAATGCTAGAGAATAGGGTTCTATCGGTTTCAAGCAAAATTAATACATATTTTTTGGGTTTTGATGGATTATATTATCTCCGATTAATTAACCGCACAGGGTATAAAACCTAATCAAAATTGTTCCCTAGCTGAGAAAGCCAGGGAAACAATCTTTAAGACTAGATTAAACTGCGTTCGGGTTGATAAGAAGTAATGGCTTTCATGTATTGAGCGCGTTCGTAGGCAGATTTATCTTCACAATGGAGTTGACACATCGACCCTTGCATCTGTTTAACGGACTCATATTCATGTTCTTCCATCCAGTGTTTGATCTCTTCTTCCATCACTTGAAGGTAGGGAATTCCATGTCGCAATAACGCCGAACAAACCTGAGTTACTTTTGCACCCGCCATTAACAATTTTATCGCATCTCGACCCCGTTGAATACCGCTTGTTGAAGCCAAATCTGCATTAATTCGACCGTATAAAATCGCGATCCAGCGCATCGGT
Organism: Lyngbya sp.; assembly: GCA_035285085.1. Classification (GTDB taxonomy): domain Bacteria; phylum Cyanobacteriota; class Cyanobacteriia; order Cyanobacteriales; family Microcoleaceae; genus Capilliphycus. The sequence goes on from JAYKHV010000166.1 coordinate 90,658, forward strand.
AAACGCATATCTTGAGCATGGCTTAATACCGAACCGGTTTCGGCTTCCAATTCCTCGGGATTAATATCCGGTTGCAGGAAACGATTAAACAAAACTAACCCGTTCGCCCCGGCTTCATCCAACTGTTTTGCCATGTTTGCCATGTTGCTAAAAAACGGACTTAATTTCACCGCAACGGGAATATTAACTTCCGCTTTGACTTCTCGCAAAGTATCAATATAATTCTGTTCAACTTGCGCCCCACTCATGTTAAAATCGGTGGGAACGTAGTAAATATTCAGTTCAATGGCATCGGCACCGGCGTCTTGCATGAGTTTGGCATATTCCACCCAACCGCCCGAAGAAAAGCCGTTTAAACTGGCAATAATTGGTATTTGAACCGCTTGTTTTGCTTGGCGAATATGGTCTAAATAAAGTTCCGGGCCGACATGAAATTGATCGGGTTCGGGAAAGTAGGTTAACGCTTCTGCAAAGCTTTCGGTACCGTATTCTAAATGATGTTGCAGTTCAAATTTTTCGCGCAGTAATTGTTCTTCAAATAGCGAATGCAGCACCACCGCACCCGCCCCGGCGTCTTCGAGGCGTTTAATATTATCGAGGTCTTCTGATAGGGGTGCCGCAGCAGAAGGAACCAGAGGCGATCGCAAATTTAAGCCTAAGTAAGTTGTCGTTATATCCATTGTTTTTGTTCTCCAAAAATCAGAAAGCGATGGGGAATTGATCTTACATTTGTTAGAACCTCTCCCCCAACCCCTCTCCTAAAAGGCGAGGGGATAATTTTTAGATGGGGGTAGAATTGACTTTATTCAGTTTCGCTACTTTCGTCAGAATGACCGTTTTTGTCCAGCGAACGACTTGCCAAATATTGATACATTTCCCAACGAGTATTTACATCTTTTTGGGCTTCTTGCATCAACCGTTTAGCATCGGCCGGTTTGCTCTTGGTTAACATCTTGAAACGGTTTTCTTGATACATCGAAACATCAACCGGTTTCTTCGGCGATCGCGAATCAAGTTGTAAGGGATTTTTACCCTGTTCTGCGAGTTCTGGATGATAACGATACAACAACCAACGACCGCTTTCAACGATGTCTTTTTGATGGTTCATTGCCGTCATCATATTAATGCCGTGAGCAATACAATGAGAGTAGGCAATAATTAACGACGGTCCGTCATAAGCTTCGGCTTCTAAGAAGGCTTTTAACGTGTGTTCATCTCGCGCCCCCATCGCCACACTCGCGACATAAACATTGCCGTAAGTCATGGCAATTAACCCTAAATCTTTCTTCGGTGCGGGTTTACCTCCTGCGGCAAATTTCGCCACCGCAGCCCGAGGAGTCGCCTTAGAAGATTGACCTCCGGTATTAGAATAAACTTCGGTATCCATCACCAAAATATTGACGTTGCGACCGCTAGCAATCACATGATCTAAACCGCCATAACCAATATCATAAGCCCAACCATCACCGCCTACAATCCAAACGGATTTTTTCACTAAATAATCCGCCACACTCACTAACTGTTGGGCGTCAGGATTATCAACACCTCGGAGGTTTTGTTTGAGTTGGGCGACGAGTTCCCGTTGTTCCCAAATATCGGCTTCTGATTTTTGCGGGTTGCTGATAATTTTCGAGACTAAATTATCTCCGACTACTCCGCCCAATTTTTGCAATAATTCGGTTGCAAAGGCGTTGTGTTTGTCGATAGAAAGACGGAACCCTAAACCAAATTCGGCGTTATCTTCAAACAAACTATTCGACCAAGCCGGCCCCCGTCCTTCGGCGTTTGTCGTGTAGGGTGTGGTGGGTAAATTTCCGCCGTAAATTGACGAACAACCCGTCGCATTTGCAATCACCATGCGATCGCCAAATAGCTGAGTTGCTAACTTAATATAGGGCGTTTCACCGCATCCCGCACAGGCGCCAGAAAACTCAAATAACGGTTCTTGCCATTGTTGTTGACGAATGCGATCGACGTGCAGTAAACGGCGATCTGGGTTGGGTAAATTGAGGAAGAAATCCCAATTTTCTCGTTCTTGTTCCCGCAGGGGAAGTTGGGGTTCCATATTAATCGCTTTCCGGGATGCCATTGATTTGTTTTTCGCCGGACAAATATCGACACAAATTCCGCATCCGGTACAGTCTTCTGGGGCGACTTGAATGGTGAATTTTTGACCGGAATATTCCTTATCTTTAACGTTGGTAGACTTAAAGGTTTCCGGCGCTTTTTCTAATTCTTGTTCCTCGTAAACTTTACCCCGAATGACCGCATGGGGACAAACCATAATACACTTGCCGCACTGCACGCAAACATCGGGGTCCCAAACGGGAATTTCTTGGGCGACGTTGCGTTTTTCCCATTTGGCTGTTCCGGTTGGATAAGTGCCGTCACAGGGTAAAGCGCTGACGGGTAATTCATCTCCTTTTCCGGCAATAATTGCCCCTTCCACTTCTTTAACAAATGAGGGCGCATTAACAGGAATTGGGGGCAAACGATGGAGATCGCTATTGGCTTCGGTAACGTTAACTTCGTGCAGATTTGCTAACGTATTTTCTACGGCTTGAATATTCATGCGAACAATTTCCGCACCTTTTTTACCGTAGGTTTTTTCAATGGTTTTCTTGATTTTGGCGATCGCTTCTTCTCGGGGTAACACACCCGCCAGGGCAAAGAAACAGGTTTGCATGATGGTATTGATGCGCCGTCCCATGCCGCTTTCTCGGGCGACGGTATCGGCATCAATTACATATAATTTTAGCCCTTTGCGAACGATTTCTTCCTGCATTTCTAGGGGCAATTGACCCCAAACTTCCTCGCGACTGTAGGGACTATTTAACAGGAAGGTTGAACCGTTGGCGGCTGATTTTAGAACCTCTAATTTTTCGACAAACGTCCACTGATGACAGCCGATAAAGTTGGCTTGAGAAATCAAATAAGTGGAACGAATGGGGTTCGGACCGAAACGCAGGTGAGACACCGTAACCGCCCCGGATTTTTTAGAGTCATAAACGAAATAACCTTGGGCGTAATTCTCTGTCTCGTCGCCAATAATTTTAATGGAGTTTTTGTTCGCGCCAACGGTTCCATCAGAACCCAACCCGTAAAACATCGCCCGAACGACGTTATCGGGTTCGATAGAATATTCGGGATCAAAAGGCAGAGAAGTTAAACTAACATCATCGTTAATACCAACGGTGAAGTGATTTTTTAGTTTTCCTTCAGCCAGGTGATCGAACACCCCTTTTATCATTGCCGGAGTAAACTCTTTAGACGATAAACCGTAGCGTCCGCCAATGAGTTTTGGAAGTTGTTCTTCCCAAGCTTCCATAAAAGCGGTAACAACATCTAAATAAAGCGGTTCACCGCCGGCGCCGGGTTCTTTGGTGCGGTCTAAAACGGCAATCGTTTTAACGGTTTTGGGAATAGCTTCGAGGAAAGATTGGTTATTCCAGGGGCGATATAACCGCACTTTTAACACCCCAACTTTTTCGCCTTGGGCTGTTAGGAAATCAACGGTTTCGTGAACGGTTTCGCAACCGGAACCCATGAGAATAATTAGGCGTTCGGCATCGGGTGCGCCGTGATATTCAAACAGTTTGTAATGACGTCCGGTGAGTTCTCCAAATTTGTCCATTGCGTTTTGAACCATTGCCGGACAAGCGGTGTAAAATGAGTTAACCGTTTCTCGGGCTTGGAAGTAGACGTCGGGGTTTTGGGCGGTTCCTCGCAGTACGGGGGCGTCGGGAGTCAAGGCCCGGGCGCGATGTTCGTAGACGTATTTATCGTCAATGACCGCACGCAATACCGACTCGTCGAGGGTTTCGATTTTTTGGACTTCGTGGGAGGTGCGGAACCCGTCGAAAAAGTGGATAAAGGGTATCCGGGACTCTAGGGTTGCGGCTTGAGAAATTAACGCGAAGTCATGGGCTTCTTGAACCGAGGCGGAACACAACATCGCAAACCCCGTCGCACGGGCGGCCATGACGTCGCTGTGATCGCCGAAAATGGAGAGTCCTTGGGCGGCCAAACTGCGGGCGGCGACGTGGATGACACAGCTTGTCAGTTCACCTGCGATTTTATACATATTGGGGATCATCAGCAATAATCCCTGAGATGCGGTGAAGGTGGTGGTCAGCGAACCGGCCTGTAACGCCCCGTGAACCGCCCCGGCTGCACCCCCTTCGCTTTGCATTTCCACCACCGAGGGAATGCTTCCCCAGAGGTTGGGTTTTTCTTCGGACATCCACGCATCCGCCCATTCTCCCATCGGCGATGAGGGGGTGATCGGGTAAATGGCGATCACTTCGTTGAGACGATAAGCAACACGGGCGACGGCTTCGTTTCCATCGAGGGTGGCATAGGTTTTTGCGTTCATTTTGATTTCCTCTCAATGTTGCGGTTATCGGGCAATTGACGACAGATAAAAATGACTCGGTTTGATGGGACTCTACTCATCTGTGAGGTTGAGTCTGTTGGGGAAAGACTTTACTTTTTGTGTTGTTTAACCCGCAAAAAAATCCATAAAATTTCTCTGTTCACGGCAAGAATTGCTGTGTTTTTTTTGTGTTGACTTCCTCAATTAAACATAAACAGTCGTGAATTCTGGGTTGGCGTTTCTACGGAGGGAATGGAGAAGACGAAGTTTTCTCTGTCTCTATTTTTACACTCAAGCCTTTACTCTCCTATTACTGAGAGAGGTTTTTAACTTGCTGTTGCCTGTTCCCTCTATGCGCGAACTTCGCTCTCGACGGAAACCGCCAAGTCGCGAGGCAAGCGCTGTTCCCTGTTCCCTGCGCGTTGCGCTAAAGCTTGATTGTTGGGGACAGTTGGCAAGCGAACACGGGAATCATCTCCTAAAGTCTCCTCTCTTTGATCTTCTAATAGATTCTCGGAAACAGGGTCGAGTCTTAATGTTTTTTAATGGTTTGTGATGCTCTGTTGCTTTTTGCCGACAGAGAAATTGAGCCAAGGATTTGATTTGGGGCGGTTTTCAAAATATTTCTTAATAAACAGCCCGGTGTTTTTGTAAATAAACAATAATTCTACCACTCTGCCCAATCCATTGGGGGTTGGATGTCAATTTAGCAGCAATTCTTAACAGAGTGGCTGGGGAAATTTTAGAATAAATTTAACAATTGCAGACAAATCATTCCGATATACTTACAATTAGAAATTGAACCCTAACTAGAGGTTGGTTAACAAATTTAGATAAACAACGCTCTTGTTGTTTTGAACAAGTTTGAATTTGGTCGTTAGTCGTGAAACTCCCTTCAACGGTGTCGTTAAAGAAACAATGGCATTCGACACCGAAAAGCAACTGAAATTGTTACCCAAAGAACTATGCAATCAACAAAAGCCCCTCCATCGGGGCAAACCCAAGATTCATCAACTCATCCCAGTGGCGATAAGCGCTTTAAGGTATTGGATGTCACCATGAAACGCAGCCAATACCGTCAAGATGCCCTCATCGAAGTGCTACACAAAGCCCAAGAAGCCTTCGGATATCTCGAAGACGACGTTTTAATGTACATCGCCCGTAACCTGAAACTCCCCCTCAGCAAAGTCTACGGCGTCGCCACCTTTTACCATTTATTTTCCCTCAAACCCGCAGGCCGTCATAACTGCGTCATCTGTATGGGAACCGCCTGTTACGTCAAAGGCGGCGACAAAGTGTTAGCAGCCCTCGAAGAACACACGGGAGTTCATTCGGGAGAAACCACCCCAGACGGTTTAGTTTCCCTCGTTACAGCCCGTTGTGTTGGCGCTTGTGGTATCGCCCCCGTCGTTGTCTACGATGGCAAAATGGCACCCCAACAAACCGCAGAATCTTCTGTTGAAAAAATCAAACAATGGCAAGAAGAATAGGGAACAGGGAACAGGGAACAGGGAACAGGTAAGAGGCAAGAGGGAATGGGTAATAGGGAATGGGTAATAGGGAATTCTGAACTCCTGAACTTCTGACTTCTGACGACTGACATCACGACTTCTTCTGACTCTGGGTGGGTTCAGAAAAAATCTATGTTTCTCAGCAATAACCTTGCTAAACCCGCCCCGACTCAGAGTTACTTGTTTCCTCCCGAACTTCCAATAAAAAATAGTTGGGTTTTTAAAGTTTAACCCGAGTTACCGTTGAGAGAAGAGAACACTATGGAACTTAATGAATTATTAGAATTATCCGAACAAGAACGTCAATCCCTCAAAAGTATTCGCATTCATTGTTGTACATCTACCGGATGTCAGGCGGCGAATTCTTTGGCGGTTAAAAAAGAAATGGAACAGGCCGTTAAAAAAGCCGGACTTCAAGATAAAGTGCAGGTGGTTGGCGTCGGTTGTATGGGGTTTTGTGGCAAAGGCCCGATTGTTGAAGTCGAACCCCAAGGATTACAATATGAAGTTGTTAAACCCGAAGTTGCCGCTTCAATTGTAGAAGGGTTAAACGGGGGAGAAGTTAAAGCGACACCCGGCGATCCGAAACATCCCTTTTTCAGCCGTCAACTGTTAGTGGTTCGCGAACATAGCGGCAAAATTGACCCCGAAAAAATAGGCGAATATTTAGCAGTTGGGGGTTATCAAGCCCTGCATCACGCCATCTATGAAATGACCCCGGAAGACGTCGTTGCAGAAATCACAAAATCCGGTTTGAGAGGAAGGGGCGGCGCCGGTTATCCCACAGGTTTAAAATGGGCAACCGTTGCCAAAATGCCTCCCGGACAAAAGTATGTAATTTGTAATGCTGACGAAGGCGATCCGGGCGCTTTTATGGATCGCAGCGTGTTAGAAAGTGACCCCCACCGAATTTTAGAAGGCATGGCGATCGCAGGCTATGCAGTGGGTGCAACTCAGGGATATATTTATGTTCGGGCGGAATATCCCCTCGCCATTTCTCGTTTACAAAAAGCCATCCAACAAGCCAAACGTCAGGGCATTTTAGGAACGCAAATTTTCGGATCAGCCGTCGATTTTACCGTCGATATTCGAGTGGGTGCGGGTGCATTTGTTTGCGGGGAAGAAACCGCTTTAATTGCATCTATTGACGGAAATCGAGGCGTTCCCCGTCCCCGTCCGCCCTATCCGGCTGTGTCTGGTTTGTGGGGAGATCCGACGTTAATTAACAACGTTGAAACCTTTGGAAATATTGCCCCCATTATCCGCAAAGGGGCCGATTGGTTTGCCAGTATCGGCACAGAAAAAAGCAAAGGCACCAAAATTTTCTCTCTAACTGGTAAAATAAGAAATACGGGATTAATTGAAGTCCCGATGGGAATTACTCTCCGAGAAATTGTAGAAGAAATGGGCGGAGGAGTTCCCGACGGAGAAGTAAAAGCCGTACAAACAGGAGGGCCGTCTGGCGGTTGTATTCCGGTTCATTTGTTGGATACGCCCGTTGATTACGAATCTTTAACTAAGTTGGGTTCGATGATGGGTTCGGGTGGTATGGTGGTGATGGATCAAGGGACCAGCATGGTACAAGTCGCGCAATTTTATATGGATTTTTGCCGCGAAGAAAGTTGTGGAAAATGTATTCCCTGCCGCGCCGGAACCGTACAAATGTATCAGCTTTTAACCAAACTGATTAAAAAACAAGCCACCGCAGCCGATTTGGAAAAACTCAAAGAATTGTGTAGCATGGTAAAAGCTACAAGTTTGTGTGGGTTAGGGCAAACGGCACCGAATCCAATTGTGAGTACCCTACATTATTTTGAACAGGAATACACCGAATTGTTGGTGTCTCAAGAGGTTTCCAATCATAAGGTTTTGGTTTAATTAATCCGTTGAAGTTTCAATAAAGAATTAGCCATGTTTTGTGAACAATGTGAACAAACCGCAAGCGGACAAGGCTGCCATCAGTGGGGCGCTTGTGGGAAAAGTCCAGAAGTCAATGCCGTTCAAGATTTACTCGTGTATTGCTTGCGAGGAATTGCCCCTATTGCGTTAAAAGCGAAGGAATTGGGAATAGCAACCCGCGAGGTTGATGTGTTTACCTGCGAGTCGTTGTTTTCCACAATGACCAACGTTAACTTTAATAAAAAACGCTTCGGGGAAGCCATTCAACACGCGATTCAATTGCGGGAAAATTTAAAAGCTGAAGTCGCAAAACATGAAGCTTCAGTTGAGTGGTCGGAGGTGAGTTGTTACGAACCCGACTACACCGAAAGTTTGGCACAACAGGGTCAAGATATCGCCCTAAAATTTATCACCCAGTCGAAAACAGACGTTGATATTTTCTCGCTAAAATTAACGGTGCTTTACGGGGTGAAAGGGTTGGCATCCTACAGCTTTCACGCCCAAGAATTGGGTCAGGAAGATGACCGCATTTACCAATTTTGTTATGAAGCTTTAGCCGCTTTAGACCAAAATAACCTCAGTTTAGAAGATTGGGTGAATTTGGCGTTAAAAGTCGGAGAAATCAACTATTTAGCAATGGAATTGTTGGATGCGGGTCATACTCAAACCTACGGTCATCCGACGCCAACGGTTGTCCCGTTAAACCCGAAATTGGGCAAAGCAATATTAGTGTCGGGACACGACATTAAACAACTCGAAGCGATTCTCAAACAAACCGAAAATACCGGAATTAACGTTTACACACACGGCGAATTATTACCCGCACACGGTTATCCGCTTTTGAAGCAAAAATATCCCCATTTGTACGGGCATTATGGCACGGCTTGGCAGAATCAAACCAAAGATTTTGCGAAGTTTCCGGGGGCGATTATTGTCACGACTAACTGTTTAATGCCCACCCAAGAAACCTACGAAGATAAACTGTTTACGTTGGGGCCGGTTGGCTATCCGGGAATTAGCTATTTACCGGATACCGAAGACAATACGCCTAACTTTACCGCAGCCATTCAAAAAGCCCTCAGTTTGCCGGGATTTACAGAAGAAAAAGAACCCCGTCAAGTAACAGTAGGTTTTGCCCGAAACAGCGTTTTAAATGTAGCGGATCAGGTGATTTCGGCTGTAAAAGAAGGCAAAATTCGTCATTTCTTCCTGGTTGGCGGTTGTGACGGCGCGAAACCGGATCGGAATTATTACACCGAATTTGTGGAAAAAGTTCCCAAAGATTGTATTGTTTTAACCTTAGCTTGTGGTAAATTCCGCTTCTTCGATAAACAGTTAGGAGAAATAGGAAATCTGCCCCGGTTGATGGATGTCGGACAGTGTAACGATGCCTATTCTGCCATTCAAATTGCGTTGGGATTAGCCCAAGCGTTTGAGATGGATGTAAATGAATTGCCGCTATCGATGATTCTGTCTTGGTACGAACAAAAAGCCGTTGCGGTGTTGTTAACCCTGTTGTATTTGGGAATAAAAGATATTCGGTTGGGGCCGACAATTCCCGCCTTTCTTTCGACCAACGTGTTGAATTTATTATCGGAGAAATACAACCTCAAACCCATTACCACCCCCGATGAAGATTTGGCCGCTTGTTTGGGCTGACCCCCACCAACCTCCCCCTAAAAGGAGGAGGCTAATTCCCCCCTTTCTAAGGGCAGGGCCGTTTCGTTCTAGCCCTAAAACTTTATTGGTGGGGAGGTGGGGAGGTAGGGAGGTAGGGAGATAGAGAGGATTTTTATTAACAAAAAGGTATTTTTAATTAGAAAAAAGTCCTCTCCCCACCTCCCCATCCCCCCATCACCCCATCCCCCCC
>JAYKHV010000167.1:0-7713 GCA_035285085.1 Lyngbya sp.
CTCGGAACAAATTGTTGGGGGAAGACCGGAGGTGGGGAGGTGGGGAGGTGGGGAGGTGGGGTGATGGGGGAGGTGGGGAGGTGGGGAGGTGGGGAGGTGGGGAGGTGGGGAGGTGGGAAGATGGGTAACGGATGAGTTATCGGTGGGTTTTTTGGGTTAATGATGCATGGAAACGGATGGGTTATCGGTGGGGAGGTGGGGAGGTGGGAAACAGATTTTTGCGTAGGGGCGCATTGCCATGCGCCCTCCTAAACAGCCCGATTATTTCCTATAGCAAGATTGCCTTTCCCCTTTCCCCTTTTCCCTTTTCCCTTTTCCCTTTTCCCTTTTCCCTTTTCCCTTTCCCCTTTCCCCTTTTCCCTTTTCCCTTTTCCCTTTCCCCTTTTCCCTTTCCCCTTTCCCCTTTCCCCTTTTCCCTTTCCCCTTTCCCCTTTCCCCTTTTCCCTTTCCCCTTTTCCCTTTTCCCTTTTCCCTTTTCCCTTTTCCCTTTCCCCTTTCCTGATAACTGATAACTGGTAACTGTAAACTGTAAACTGCCTTTTGCTTTTTCTGCTTCGAGTTGAAGCGAGATTTCTGAACGTTCTCGCCACAATTAGAACAATTTTGAAAAACGGATGTGTTTTGTTTGGTTTGTATTTTTAGGCGGAACTGCAATAGTTAGCTTCCTATACTGCTTGCCAATCTATAGCGGTTTTCAATTTTTCGAGACACCGTTCGATTAAAAACCCGGTTTTTTATGAGAAACCTGGTTTTTGGAATGTACCTAATCGCAACAGCACTATAAAAGTAGCGATCGGGTGGTCTGTCCAAGCGGATCAAAAAAATTTGTCGAGATTGTTTAGTAACATTTTTTACAAACTCCGGGAACAATGAATGGAGGCTTGTATACCGTTTGTTACGGTACTTGGCAATTTTTTAATTAAAAATTCCAACAAATTCCGAAATATCTCTAGACTAATCAAAGTATTAAATTCTACAATAAAGGGTAACACCCCCTCAAGTTGAGGGGCATTTGCCAATGATAAACATTCCGAAAACGCCATCCATCACCCTGTAATCGATTATGTATTTCTCGACCAACCCAAATTCTCACTTGATCTATCCGAAAATACAGACATGAGGCTTTAGTCCATGACCCCGAAAAACAAGGCAAACCGCGCCCATACCTCTTCGCGAGTACCGAATCCCTCTTTTAGACCTTCTTCCTCCCAACAAGGCAATTATCGCAAGTTCATAGAATATATGCCTACCGCCGTCGCCATGCTAGATCGGCAGATGCGATATGTTGTTGTCTCCAAACAATGGGAAACTGATTTTGGTCAAGAGGGTATTAATTTAATCGGATGCTCTCACGATGAACTCTTCCCCAACTTACCGCAGATCTGGTACAAAAACGTTCAGCATTGTTTAGCAGGAACCCTCGAACAGTGGGAATTAGAATGCTCAATTCCATTAACCGATCATTCGAGTCGATGGCTGAAATTTAACGTTCAATCTTGGCTAACGGATGGGGGAAGTATTGGGGGTTTGATTGTTCACGTTGAAGAGATCAGCAAACACAAACAATTAGAACGGGATAACCAACAAGCTCAACAAACCATTCATCAAGCGGGTGATGCCATTTATTGCCTGACCCCCGAGGGTCAAGTTTGTTATGCAAATCCGGCGACTTGTCGTTTACTGGGTTACTCGGAAGCGGAACTTTTACAACTCAAAATTAACGATATCGATCCGGATCTCTCCGCATTAGTCTGGCAAGAACATTACCATCAAGTTCAGAAAAAAGGGCATTTAAGCTTCCAGTCTTGTCATCAGAAAAAAAAGGGTAAAATTATCCCCGTTGAAGTGAGTGCGAGTTATTTAGAAACTCAATCTTCGGGAGAAATTAACCGTGTGAAAAATTTAGATTTACCGCTAATTTGTTGGTTGGTTCGTGATATTAGTAATCATCACGCCGCGCATTCGGCGATTACCGCTTCTCGCGATCAACTGGAAGCGGTTTTAAATGCCGTACCGGGATTGGTGTCTTGGATTAGTTCAGATTTACGGTATTTAGGAGTTAATAAACATCTCGCTCAAGCCTATAATGTTCCGGCGGAAGAATTTATTGGTCGAGAAGTCGGTTTTTTACAAACTAGCCCGGAATTTAATCAATTTGTTTATCAATTTTTTGCCAATCAAAAATGGATTGACTCTCACGAAATCACCGCCAATGTTCAAGGTTTACCGCGAACTTACCTGATTGTTGCTCAAAAGTATCAACGGGGAAAAGCGGCGGTTTTTGTGGGGTTGGATATTACCCAACGTCAACAAATGGAAGCGGCGCTGCGTCAAAGTGAGGAACGAGAAGCCCGTCGGCGAGTGGAATTAGAGGAAGCATTAGCACAATTACAGCGAACTCAAGCTCAACTGGTGCAAACGGAGAAAATGTTATCTTTGAGTCAGCTCGTTGCGGGTGTCGCCCATGAGATTAATAATCCCGTTAATTTTATTTTTGGGAATCTGTCTCATGCTCAAAACTATCTACAAGATGTGATGAGCTTGTTGGAACTTTATCAAACCAGTTATCCCCAACCTCTACCCGAAATTGAAGAGATTTTAGAAGAAATGGATCTCGGCTTTATTAAGCAAGATCTACCCCAGTTATTACAATCGATGAAGTTGGGTACAGAACGCATTCGAGATGTGGTGCGATCGCTGCGTTTATTTACTCATGTCAATGAGGCGGAAGTGAAAACTGTTGATCTCCATGAAGGACTCAACAGCGTTTTAATGATTTTACAAAATCGCTTACAAGCTAAAGGCGGACGTTCGAGTATTACCTTGGTTAAAGACTATGGTGATTTACCCCAAATTCAATGTTATGCGGGACAGTTGAATCAGGTTTTTATGAATTTAATTACCTTTGGGATTGAACGCATAGAAACGGCTTTAATGCAAAGAAAGATGGGCGAAAATCCTCTAATTAGAGTGCGGACTCAATGGTTAGAAGATGACCAGGTTTCGATTTCAATTTATGAGAACAGTCCGGGGATGAGTTTAGAAGAATGTCAGCGGGTTTTTCAACCTTTATTGAACGTTAAAAATGACCAAGAAACTCGTTTGGGTTTATCCATTGCTTATCATTTGGTGGTTGAGCAACATCGAGGCAAATTAGAGTGTTTTTCGGATTTAGAACGAGGGACGGAATTTGTCATTAGAATTCCCTCTTTGTATAATCACAGTCAGTAACCTCAAGTCAGGAGGAATGATGGATCGGTGCAGTTTTTCAAAATAGCCGCCTAAAATCTAGATTTTTTAAAATTTCTGTGTTATAATAGTAGGTTGCTGTGTTTGTCTGAGGGTATGGCTGGACATAGTAAGTGGGCAAATATCAAACGTCAAAAAGCCCGAGTTGATGCGGTAAAAGGTAAAGTTTTTACGAAAGTGTCACGGGAAATCATTGTTGCGGCTCGTACAGGCGGCCCCGACCCGGCGGCGAATTTTCAACTGAGAACCGCAATTGAGAAGGGGAAGGCCGCAGGAATTCCCAACGACAATATTGAACGGGCGATCGCCAAGGGGAGCGGTACCTTTGAAGCCGGTTCGGAATTGGAAGCGATTCGCTACGAAGGCTATGGTGTCGGCGGTGTGGCGATTTTAATTGAAGGACTCACCGACAACCGCAATCGGACAGCGGCGGATCTGCGGGCTGCTTTTAACAAAAATGGTGGCAACTTGGGGGAGACCGGGTGTGTCAGTTGGATGTTCGATCAAAAGGGGGTTGTGACTCTGCTAGGCCCTATCGACGAAGAAAAACTCCTGGAAGCTTCTGTCGAGGGAGAAGCCCAATCCTATGAGTTAACCCCAGTCGATGAAACAGACGGGGCGGAGGTGTTTACAGAAACGCAGACTTTAGAAACGCTCAATCAGGTTTTGCAAGAGAAAGGGTTTAACATTGTTCAGGCGGAATTGCGTTGGATTCCGAATAATACGATAGAAGTTAATGATGTCGATCAAGCGCGATCGTTAATGAAATTAATGGATGCGTTAGATGATCTCGATGATGTGCAGAATGTGACTGCAAATTTCGAGATGTCGGATGAATGTTATCAATCCCTTTATTCTGAGCAAACTTAACGGGCTTGAGGGCGAAAATTTCAGCCGAAAATGCGATCGCTAGGTTTTATCAATCAAGCGATTAATATCATCATTCGATCCCAGTACCACAATAACCGCACCCTTTTTCAAGCGTCGATTGGGGAGGGGATTGATTTCTAATTTATCATTTTCATCCCGAATCACGAGCAAGGTTAAACCATATTTACTCCGCAATTCTAACTCGGCAATTGTTTTGCTATCAAATTCTTTGGGAACGACCATCTCGACAATACTGTAATCGGAATCGAGTTCAAACTGGTCTAAAATCCGGGGTTTGGTTAATAATCGAGCCAGTTCGCATCCCATTTCTCGTTCGGGAAAAACCACATGATCGGCACCGACTTTTTTGAGGATTTTCATGTGAGTTTCAGAGGAGGCTTTGGCAACGACAAAATCAATCCCGCCTTCTTTAAGATTGAGGGTTGTGGTTACACTTTCTGCCAAATAATTTCCAATCGCGACAATCACGGTATTAAACTCAAGAATTCCGGCTTCTTTTAAGGCTGTAATTTCAGTAGAATCGAGTTGAATGGCATGGGCGGCGATCCGACTGCTTAAGGCTTGACTGACCCTTTTTTCGTCGCGATCAACCGCCAGAACTTCATAACCTGCATTATGAAGGGTTAAAGCAACAGCCCGACCAAAACGACCCATACCAATCACTGCAAACTGTTGTTTTTCAGTGCGGAAATTTCGTAAAAAGTTTAACGATGATAAACTCATGGTTCTAACCTACTAATAGATTTTCCTCGGGATAGTCAACTGAAGTGGGTTGGGGATCTCCGACAATCGCAACCATTAATAACAATACACCCACTCGACCAATATACATTGTGGCAATGACAACTAATTGAGAAGGAACGGATAAACTTCCTGTGATTCCGGTTGATAATCCGACGGTTGCAAATGCCGAAACAATCTCAAAAAAGACTTGAGTAAATTCTAAATTGGATTGCAGCAAACTGACTAAAAGGGTGGAAATAAACACGACAATACTCGAACCGACCAAGACAGAAATCGCTTTTAAAATTAAAGTTGCCGGAATGTGACGTTGATAACACAGCACTTGATCGCGACCTTGCAGCGTCGCTCTTGTACATCGAAGTAACACTCTCGCCGTTGTGGTTTTAATCCCACCTCCCGTACTTCCTGGACTTGCACCAATAAACATTAAAATGGTGGTGATAAATAATCCGGCTGTTGTCATTCCCCCTATATCAATGGTATTAAAACCTGCCGTGCGACTGGTGACAGATTGAAACCAGGCCGCCATAATTTTTTCGGATAAACTTAGGGTTTCTAAGGTTTCAGAATTACTGTATTCTACACTAAAAATCAAAATCGTTCCCAAGATTAACAGAAAAATTGTGGTGTTGGTCACGACTTTAAAATGTAGGGAAAACTCCCGGTGAGAAGGGTTGCGCCCTATCCGTTCTCGCAGCCACAAATACAACTCAATAATCACCTGATATCCTAAACCGCCAAAGATGATCAAGGTCGTCAGGGTTAGATTCAGCATCGGAGAGGTTACATATCGGATTAAACTATCGGCAAACAAACTAAATCCAGCATTATTAAATCCATTAATACTATGAAAAATAGATAGCCAGAGTGCTTCCTCAAATTCGTAGTCCTGTGCAAAAACGGTTAATAAGAGGAATACCCCCGTTAACTGAAATAAAATCATCGTGGCAATCACCGATTTAACCAGGGAAACCACGCCACCCAATCCGGTTGTATCTAAAGTTTGTTGCAAAGCGAGTTTATCTCTCAAGCCAAATTTCCGGCCAATAATCAGCAACAAAATCGTGGTTGCTGTCATATAACCCAAGGCACCGACTTCGACAAGAATAATCAGAACAAACTGTCCCCAAAACGAATAGTATTCTCCCACATTCACCACCGATAAACCCGTCACACAAACCGCCGATGTTGCCGTAAATAAAGCGGTGACAAAGGTGGTTAGTGGGCTTTGTAAAAGGGCTTCTTCACCCAAAGAAAAAGGCATCAACAGCAAAACAGTCCCGGCTGCAATTACAGTCAAGAAGCCCAAGCAAATTGTTCTAGATATAGTCATTCGATTTTCAGGTCTAGAATGAAGAATTGAAGAATTGACTCCTATGAGGATTTTAAAAACTCAATCTCACGCACCCGGTGAGGACTTTTGTATAATCATGCCTCATACTTAGGATTATTTGGGGTTGCAAGACTGACAAGCAACTACCTATAGGCTAATAATAGATTTTTAGCAAAACACGTACATTGGGCGATGACCTCAACACTTTATCAACAGATTCAACAATTCTACGATGCTTCCTCGACTCTGTGGGAGGAGGTTTGGGGGGAACATATGCACCACGGCTATTATGGTCCGGAGGGAACCCTCACCAAAGAGCGACGTCAAGCCCAAATTGATTTGATTGAAGAATTTCTCGCCTGGGGAATGAATTGCCCAAATGTTCAATCCCTGGCTGAAAAATCAAATTTTTCCCAAATTTTAGACGTGGGTTGTGGGATTGGGGGTAGCACGTTATACTTGGCTGAGAAGTTTCAAGCCAACGCTACCGGCATTACTCTCAGCCCCGTACAGGCCAATAGAGCCACTGAACGCGCCCAAGCCGCTCAGTTGAGTCAAAACGTTAATTTTCGCGTCGCCAATGCCCTAGAAATGCCTTTTGAGGATGATTCTTTTGATTTGGTTTGGTCTCTCGAAAGCGGCGAACATATGCCGAATAAAATTCAATTTCTGCAAGAATGTTATCGCGTTTTAAAGCCGGGTGGATTATTTTTGATGGCGACTTGGTGTCACCGTCCGGTCTGGCCGACGGCTCCCGAACTGACTGATGATGAACGGAAACATTTGGCGGAAATTTATCGCGTTTATGCTTTACCTTATGTGATTTCTTTGCCCGAATATGAGGCGATTGCTACAAAAATCGGCTTTGATTTGATTCAAACGGATGATTGGTCTAAAGCGGTGGCACCGTTTTGGAATCTTGTTATTGATTCGGCTTTTGATTTAAAATCAATTCTGGGTTTATTATCTTCCGGTTGGACGACAATTCAAGCGGCTTTATCTTTGGGTTTGATGAGTCAAGGTTATGAACGGGGATTGATTAAGTTTGGTTTGTTGCGGGGGATAAAACCGATTGAGTAAATTAATTCCGTTCTTCCAAGATTAGGGAAAAATATGTTCCCTTCTGTTAGATTTTGGGCGCAAGTGTTAGATTTTGGGCGCAAGCCTTGCGCCCCTACGAGGGGAAAAATTATATCAAATCCGGTTGTATATTCAACGAATAACAGACACCTTCGCAGTACCGCAGACCCTGAACAGGTTTCGGTTCAACCGCGCTACTCCCAACACCGAATAGCCAGATCATTGATTATTGATCCGCAGATCATTTATCATTTAGTTATAGAGCTTGAAAAACTATTGCGATTCCCTTATAGTCCAATGATAGTCGGTACTACAGAAGCTGCCCGTATTCTAAAAATCTCTACCGCTCGACTGCGAGTTCTCCTGAGCGCAGGCCGAGTCGAAGGTGCCTATAAGACCGGGAAGATGTGGCTCAT